>NZ_JBIARB010000006.1:18663-218067 GCF_042889545.1 Streptomyces sp. NPDC002574 | reverse complement strand
ACACCGCGGGACCCCCCCCCCCCGCCCGGGGACCCCCCCCACCCCACCCGGCCGCCCCCCGCCACACCCCGGGGGGGCCGCCGCGCGCCGCCCGACCGGCCGGCACCGGTCGAGCGGGCCCCGCCGCCGCGTCCGGGCGCACTGCCGCGCGCCACAGCCCCGCGCCCACCGCGAGGCATCGGCACACAACGGGCGCCGCACGTCGCCGCGTTCCGAGGGACCCGGAAATGGCCCGCAGTCCCCACCCCAGGGAATTAGGAATTGCTGGCGAGAATTCACCCGTCCGCATGGGCAATTGCCGACGCGTCGCAGCTCACAGGGGCGTACACACATACGGGAAACGCGTGTTTTCGACCCCCAAACGCCATGCCCCGCCACCCCTTCCGCCAGGTAGAAATATCTACCAAGGTAAGGCGCATGAGGAATACGGCACCGAAGCAGGCAACTGAGTGGCTGGCGGCCGCCGCGGCGGACCCGCGGGCGTGCAAGCGGGAGTGGGAGCACGGGGAGAGCGGCACCGCGCTGCTGCCCGCGGGACGGTTCTGGGACGTGCTGAGCGTGCCCGAGGATCTCGGACTGCTCGCCCTGGACGCCCTCTTGCGCATGCCGGGAGCGGAACCCGGCCCGACGCTCGCGGACGCGGCGTCCCACCGGGTGGGCTTCTTCCTGCCACCGGATCCGGCGAGCAGATGGGTGGGCTCGGGCATCCGGTACGCCGGTGCGGGCGCGTGGATCGCGGTCCCGCCGCCGTACCGGGCGGCGGGGGGCGGGGCACTGCGGTGGCTCGTGCCCCCGGACGGCAACGGGACGCTGCACACCCCTACCGTGGTGGAGTTGGCGCTGTTCCAGGCCGCGGTCGCTGCCGAGTGCCACCGCTGACCTCGTCCGGCTCCGGCTCGTCCGCGGCGGTGCGGCGCGGGAGCGTCCGCCCCCCGGCACGCCAGTCGGCGACGAGTTCCGAGTAGATCGGCGGGTCGAGCCAGTACGCGCCGGTGAGTTCGGCGTAGGTGCGGTGGTGGTCGGTGTGACCGAGGAGAAGGCACCCTTGGGCGACGGATGTGCTGTCCATGTTCCCATGCAACGCAGCGAGTACGCCGGTGGTACGTCCAGCCCCGCCGCGCCACCGGATCGGGTGAGCACGCCCCTCTCGTTCGAGGGTGTGTCATTGTCGTTTCAGCGGCTCGTCGGATCGTCTCCTCCGCGCGCCCTCCCACGCCCTGGGCGGCACTCCCGGTGACCGACGGGTAACATCGGCCTCCGGACCGCCGCTTCGAGGGGAGCCGCACGCGTGACGTGGATGCTGTACGGGGCCACCGGGTACACCGGACGCCTGATCGCGCGGGAGGCCGTGGCCCGAGGGGAACGCCCCGTACTGGCCGGGCGCACCGCTGCCGCGCTGGAACCGCTCGCGGCGGAACTCGGCCTGCCGTACCGGGTGCTGGGTCTCGACGACGCTGCCGGTCTCCGCGAGGCGCTGGCCGGGGTCGCGTCGGTCGCGCACTGCGCCGGCCCCTTCTCGGCGACGGCGCTGCCGATGGTGGAGGCGTGCCTGGACACCGGGACGCACTATCTCGACATCACCGGCGAGATCGACGTGCTGGAGCAGGTGCACGCGCTGGGCGACCGCGCCCGCGCAGCCGGGGTGACGCTGCTGCCCGGCGCGGGCTTCGACGTGGTGCCCACCGACTGCCTGGCGGCGACCGTGGCGGCCGCGCTGCCCGGCGCGACCCACCTGGACCTGGCCTTCGTCGCGGGGGGCGGCGCCAGCCCCGGCACCGCGCGCTCCGCGCTGGAGGCCCTCGACAAGGGGGCAGGCGGCCGGGCGAGGATCAACGGCGTCATCCGCGACGTGCCGCTCGGGTGGCACCGGGTCACGGCGTCCTTCCGTACCGGCGACCGTTCGGTGGCGAGCGTCGCGTGGGGCGACGTGAGCACGGCCTACCACTCGACGGGCATCCCGAACATCTCCACCTACACCTGGCTGCCCGCCGCCCCGCTCGTGGAACGGCTGCTGGCGGTCGAGCCCGTGCGGCGTGCCGCCCGCGCCGGGGTCGACCGCTTGGTGCGCGGGCCGGGCGAGCGGGCACTGGCGCGTACCCGCTCGCAGGTGTGGGCGCGTGCCCGCGACCCGCGCGGCGGCGAGGCCCAGGCGGCGCTGTCCACGCCCAACGGCTACGCCCTGACGGTGGATTCGGTGCTGCGGATCATGCCGCGGCTGCCGGACCTGCCGCGCGGCACGCACACCCCCTCCTCCGCTCTGGGCGCCGATTTCGTCCTGGAGCTGGACGGCGTGCGACGCAACGGGCCGCACCTCGCCTGACTGACCGTCCGCCACCGCGGAGGAACGGCCTCATCGACCGCTGGCCGACCACCAACTTGCCATGTACCGTTCAATCATTCGTCATGCGTGATGCCCGTCCCCCCTCGATCTACGCGCGCAGAATCATCACCCGCACCGCCTCTCTGAACACCCCCCACGCAGGAGGTAATGCAGGATGCCCGGATCCGCCCTGCCCCGCCGCCGACTCGCCGCGTCCACTGCGGTCCTCGGCGCACTGCTCGCGGTCACTGCCGTACAGGCGGCCACCCCCACCACCGGCCACGCGGCCACCCCGCACCGCGTGCTGTTCGACAACGCCCACGCCGAGACGGCGGGCAACGCCGACTGGGTCATCAGCACCAGCCAGCCCGACCCGCTCGGCCAGGACGCCACCCCCTCCGCCGAGACCGACTGGACCGGCGCCCTGTCCTCCTGGGGCGTGGCCCTGCAGCGGACCGGCGCGTACTCGCTCAAGACACTGCCGTCCGGCGGCTCCATCACCTACGGCACGTCCAGCGCGACCGACCTGAAGAACTTCGACACCTTCGTGCTGCCCGAGCCGAACGTGCTGCTGACGACGGCCGAGAAGACCGCCGTGATGAAGTTCGTGCAGGCCGGCGGCGGCCTCTTCCTCGTCTCCGACCACACCGGCGCCGACCGCAACAACGACGGTGAGGACGCGGTCGAGGTCATCAACGACCTGATGAGCAACAACTCCGTCGACAGCACCGACCCGTTCGGCTTCTCCGTCGACACGCTCAGCATCGGCTCGGACTACCCGAAGGCCATCAGCGACAGCGCCAACGCCGTGCTGCACGGCTCCTTCGGCACGGTCTCCAAGAGCCTGATCGCCAGCGGCACCACCGCGACCCTGAAGCCCGCCGACAACTCCTCCGTCAAGGGCCTGCTCTACCGCACCGGTTACTCCGGCAACACCGGCGCCTTCTTCGCCACCAGCACCTTCGGCAGCGGCCGGGTCGCCTTCTGGGGGGACAGCTCGCCCATCGACGACGGCACCGGCGCCTCCGGCAACACCCTGTACGACGGCTGGAACGACTCCGGCGCCACCAACGCCGCGCTCGCCCTGAACGCCACCGAGTGGCTGTCGGGCGCGACCGGCAGCGGAGGCGGGGGCGGTGGTGGTGGAGGCGGTACCTGCACCGCCGCCCAGCTGCTCGGCAACCCCGGATTCGAGTCGGGCAGCACCACCTGGACGGCGTCCAGCGGCGTCATCACCAACTCCGCCGACCAGGCCGCCCGCACCGGCTCGTACAAGGCGTGGCTCGACGGCTACGGCTCCGCGCACACCGACACCCTCGCCCAGACGGTGACGATACCCGCGGCGTGCACCACCGCCACGTTCAGCTTCTACCTGCACGTGGACACCGACGAGACCACCACGACCACGGCCTACGACAAGCTCACCGTGGCCGCCGGCTCCACCACCCTGGCCACCTATTCCAACCTCAACGCCGACTCCGGCTACGCGCTGAAGAGTTTCAGCCTCGCCGGCTTCGCGGGCCGGGCGGTGACACTCACGTTCACCGGCACCGAGGGCTCGCAGATCCAGACGTCCTTCGTCATCGACGACACGGCACTCACCGTGAGCTGACCGCCGCGGCACCGGGCCGGGTGGCGGCGGCAGCCGCTGCCGCCGCCCAGTCCTCCAGTCCCGCGACGAACTCACCGGCCCGGTCCGGCCAGTTGAGCCCGGACAGCGCCGCCGCGTGTCCCCGCGCGCCCATCAGGCCGCGCAGCTCGGGCTCCGCGCGCAGCCTGCGCACCGCCTCGGCGGCGGCGGACGGGTCCTCGTACGGCACGAGCAGCCCGCAGTCGTGCGCCTCGACCAGCTCGACGGCGAGCGGGTTGGGGGTGCAGACGACGGGGATGCCGTAGGCCATGTACTCCACGACCTTGGTCGGGCGGGAGTGGCGGTAGTTGGCCTCGTCGCGCAGCAGGGACATCCCCGCCAGCGCGCCGCGCAGCCGGCCGAGCGCCTCGTCGTTGGGCAGGAAACCGTGCCAGCGGAGCACGCCGTCGCGGTCGGCGGAGGAGAGTAACGCCCGCACGTCGCCGTCGGCGGAACCGATCACCTCCACCTGGACCTCCGGGGCCAGCAGCCGCGCCATGGCGATGAGTTCCTCGGCGCCGCGGGCCCGGGACAGCTGCCCGAGGTAGACCACCCGGTCGTCGCCCGGGGGCACCGGTTGGCCCGGTGGCACCGTCACCAGGTTCGGCACGACGGGGTGGATGCGCCGGAACCGCTCCTGGTAGGCGTCCTCGGCCAGCAGCAGGTGCAGGTGCCGTTCGGCGATCCGCTCCGCGGCGCGCACCGCGAGCCGGGTCGGCGGGCGCAGCACGCGCGGCACCCAGCCCTTCATGGCGATCGCGGCCGCCGTGTCCTCGTGCACGTCCCACACCACGGCGGGCCGCCGGGCGCCGATGCGCCGCCAGTGGCGCAGCGCGCCGGGCAGGGCGAGCAGCAGTTCCGGGTCGTGCAGCAGGACGACGTCCGCCGCGGGGCCCCGCGCGTCGAGCATCCGCCGCGCCGCCCGCACCGCCGCGCGCCGGTCGCGTCCCATGGCCCGCGGCAGGTCGACCGCCTCCACCTCGGGCCGCGGTGTCACGCCCCGCGCGCTGAAGGGCGCGGCGTAGGTGACGGTGTGCCCGCGGTCGAGGAGCGCCCCGATCTGCCGGTGCAGTATCCGGGCGTCCTCGGGGTGGTGCACGACGGTCACGACGAGCACGTGCATCACAGCACCTCGACATCGGGCCGGTTCAGGCGTCCGCGCGTGTCGAAGAGCAGGCGCGCGTGGCGCGCGACGTCCTGCAGGTCGTACGCACTGTGATCCTGGAGGAGGATGGTCAGGTCGTGCTCCCGCAGCGCCGGGGGCAGGTCGCCGGCGGGCGCCACCGGCCGGCCGTCGACCTCCCAGGCGGGGACGAACGGGTCGTCATAGCTCACGTCGGCGCCGAGCTTGCGCAGCAGCCGCGCGACGGGGATCGCCGGGGTCTCCCGCTGGTCGGCCACGTCGGGTTTGTAGGTGACGCCGAGCAGCAGCACCCGCGAGCCGTGCACGGGTTTGCCCACGTCGTTGAGCAGGTCCTGCGCGCGGCGCACCACGTACTCGGGCATCCGGTGGTTGATCTCCCGGGCGAGCTCCACGAAGCGGAACTCGTAGCCGAGGGTGCGGATCTTGTACGAGAGGTAGTTCGGGTCGATGGGGATGCAGTGGCCGCCGACCCCGGCGCCGGGCCGGAAGGCCTGGAAGCCGAAGGGCTTGGTCGCCGCGCAGTCGATGGCGTTCCAGATGTCGACGTCGAGTTCGCGGCAGAGTATGGCCAGTTCGTTGACGAGCGCGATGTTGACGTGCCGGTAGGTGTTCTCCAGCAGCTTGGCCATCTCGGCCTCGCGGGTGCCCTTGGCCTGGACGACGGTGTCGACCACCTTGCTGTAGAACGCCACCGCCCGCGCCGCGCACTCCGGGGTGTGTCCGCCCACGATCTTGGGCGTGTCGCGCAGGCCGTACGTCTTGTTGCCCGGGTCGATCCGTTCGGGGGAGAAGGCGAGCGCGAAGTCCCGTCCCGCGATCAGTCCCGAGCGTTCCAGGATGGGCCGCAGGACCTCGTCCGTGGTCCCCGGGTACGTCGTCGACTCCAGGACCACCAGGACCCCGGGCCGCAGGCGCGCCGCGATGGCCTCGCCGGCGCCGGTGACGGCGGTGAGGTCGGGCCCGCCGTCGGCGGACAGCGGGGTCGGGACGCAGATGATGATCGTCTGGGCGTCCGCCAGGCACTCCTGCCCGGTGCTGGCGATGAAGCCGGCGCCCAGCATGCGCCCCAAGTCGTCGTCGGAGACGTCGTCCACATGCGAATGGCCGGCGTTCAGACCGGCCACCACACGCGGGTCGAGGTCATGACCCACCACACTCAGTCCCACCGCCGCGGCTTCGCGGGCGAGCGGCAGCCCCACGTATCCGAGGCCTACGACTGCGAGATCCACCGTCATGCGCACCATCCCGAGTGCTATCCGGCCCCAAGACTGCCGTAGGCGTCGCGCGTCCGCACGGCGATGTGTGCCCACGTACGATCGCGGGCCACCCGGTTCCGGGCAGTTTCGCCCATCGTCCGTCGCCGTTTTGCACTATAGAGCAATACTTCGAGCGTTTCTGCCCACGCGTGAGGATCTTCTGATGGAATTAGTTTTCCGTTCACCTCGTCTTCCACCAGCTCCCCCATGGCCTTGAGATCACTGGCAGCGACCGGAAGACCACTCGCCATCGCCTCCACCGGCTTGAGGGGCGTCACCAATTGACATACCCGATCGGGCGTCCGCGGCACAGCGAAAACATCCAACACCGCGTGATACGACCGGACTTTCGTGTAAGGCACGCGGCCGGTGAACAGCGCGGCGTCCCCGAGACCGAGTTCGGCCGCCTGCCGCTCCAGGGCCGGACGCAGCGGGCCGTCACCGACGATGAGCAGTCGCAGCGGCACGCCCCTGCGGCGCAGTTCGGCGCCCGCGCGCAGCAGGGTGCCGATGCCCTCGTGCGGGGTGAGCGTGGAGACCGTGCCGACGACGAGTTCGTCCGGGGCGATGCCGAGCCGGGCGCGCAACGGGCCCGCGTCGGGCAGCGGTTCCAGGAAGACGTCGTCCACCGCGTTCGGCACGACCCGCACGCGCTCCTCGGGCACCCCGCGCGCGACGATCTCCTCCTTCATCGCCTCGCCGAGGGTGAACACCAGGTCCGCCGAGCGCATGCAGTGCGTCTCCAGCGCACGCCGCTCGCGGAAGGAAGCGTCGTCGGGGCTGCGGCCGGGTCCCTGGGTCAGCCAGGTCTCCTCCAGGAAGCCGCGCACCTCGTAGACCACCGGGATTCCGAAGGACTCGCGCAGGGCCAGCGCGACTCGGCCGTTCGGGTGATCGGTGGCCGCGTGGAGCACCTCCGGACGCAGCCGTTCGACCAACCGGGCGGCCAGCTCCGCGTTGCGGGCCAGGGCCGCGCCGGGCGTCGCGGGCATCCGCAGGGGCAGCAGCCGGTGGTAGGGCACCCCGTCCACCACCTGCGTGGCCCGGCCGTCCCACACGCCCTGCGCCACCGGGAAGCCCAGCCGGGTGACCACCTGCGGATCGAGCCCGGCCTGTCGCTGGGCCCGCGCGATGGCATGTGTGCGTACGGTGTAACCGGCATTCCGGTACGGCAGCGAGTTGGTGACCAGGTGCAGCACACGCCCCGGTACGGGTGTTCCCGGCGCGCCGCCCGGTGCGGGCACCGCGCTCGGCCCGTAGGCACGACCGGCGGCACCGCGGACCCGGTGAGGGTCGCGGGCGGGCAGCCGGGCAAGGGCCCACCCCGCAGGTCGGCGGGCCGGCCCCGGCGCCAGCCGCAGGGCGAGGCCGGCCGCGCGCACCGGGTCGGCTCGCAGATGACGGACCGCCACTGAGGCGGCCAGAATCAAGGCACGAAGATTACGACGTCGCACATCCCCACCTAAGCACCTCCAGCCACGGGAGGCACCGTGCTCGGCTCGGTAGTCCATGTTGTCGGCGCCAGGCCCAACTTCGTCAAGGCCGCCCCGGTGGTCGCCGCACTACGGGCAGCGGGTCAGCCGCAGTCCGTGGTGCACACCGGGCAGCACTACGACGAGCGCATGTCGGACATCTTCTTCAGGGAACTCGGCCTGCCCGAGCCGGATGTCGACCTCGGCGTCGGCTCCGGCACGCACGCGCGGCAGACCGCCGCGCTGCTGGTCGCCCTGGAGGACGAACTGTCCGCCCGCTCCCCCGCGCTCGTCACCGTCTACGGCGACGTCAACTCCACGCTCGCGGCGGCGCTGGTCGCGGCCAAGCTGGGACTGCCGGTCGCCCACGTCGAGTCGGGGCTTCGCAGCTTCGACATGACCATGCCGGAGGAGGTCAACCGCCGGCTGACGGACCAACTCGCCGACCTGCTCTTCGTCACCAGTGCCGAGGCGGTCGGGCATCTCGCCAACGAGGGTGTGGACCCGTCACGGGTGCACTTCGTCGGCAACCCGATGATCGACACCCTCATGGCCCACCTGCCGCGCTTCGACCCCGTCGCCGCCCGGGCCGCGCACGGACTGCCCGAACGCTACGGCGTGGTGACCCTGCACCGTCCGGCCAACGTCGACGACCCGGCCGCCGCCGGCGCCGCCGTGCGCGCGCTGCGCGCCGCGGCCGAGCACCTGGAGCTGGTGATCCCGCTGCACCCGCGCGGGCGCGCCGCCCTGGAGTCGGCCGGCCTGGCCGGGGCACCCGGCGTGCGGATCGTGGAACCGCTGGGCTACCTGGAGTTCATGGGGCTGCTGCGCGGCGCCGCCGCCGTGATCACCGACTCCGGCGGCGTGCAGGAGGAGTCGACCGTGCTCGGCGTGCCGTGCCTGACGCTGCGCCCCAACACCGAGCGCCCGGTGACGGTCACTCACGGCACCAACCGGCTGGTGGACCCCGGCAGCCTCGTGCCCGCGCTGCTCAAGGCGCTGGACGGCGGCTCGGCCGCCGCCGAGGGCCCGCCGCTGTGGGACGGCCGTTCCGGCGAGCGCATCGCCCACATCATGACGGACTGGCTGGAGCACCATGTCTGATCCGTCGGTGCAGAGGACCCGGGACTACTGGGAGAAACGCCACCGGCGCCATGACGATCTCGCCTCCAGCGGGCACATCGGCCTGGAACGCGCCGGCAACGAGATCTTCTACGCCGTGCGCCTCGCCGAGCTGCTGCGCCACACCGGTGACGCGGGCAGCGGCACCGACCCGCTGTTCGTGCTCGACGCCGGGTGCGGCAAGGGATGGTTCTCCCGCGCCCTGGCCCGTTGCGGCCACCGCGTCGACGCCTTCGACGCCAGCCCCGAGGCCGTCGGGCAGGCCCGCGAACTCGGCGGCGGTCCGCGCTACGCGGTCTCGGAGCTGGACGCGTGGCGCAGCCCGTGGCTGTACGACGTGGTACTCAGCGTCGACGTGCTCTTCCACGTCATGGACGACGCGCTCTGGGAGTCGTCCCTGGTCAATCTCGCCTCCCTGGTCCGGCTGACCGGCCGTCTGATCGTCTCCGACGAGGACGCGCCGCGCCGGACGCCCCGGGGCGACTACATCATGCACCGGCCCACGGCCGAGTACCGTGCCGTCGTGGAACCGCTCGGCCTGCGCCACACCGGTTTCACCCCGTACGGTTTCCGCGAGAACAGGGTCGGCTTCCACGTCTTCACGAGGACCTCTTGATGCGCCTGCTCGATCTGCTCCACCCGCACCTGGACGGCGTGACCGAGATCGTCGACGCGACCGGCGGCGGCATTCCCCTCGAGCCGTACCTGCACCTGCCCGAGGGCGTCCGGCTCACCCGCTCCGATCCGGGGGACCCCGAACCGGTCGGCGAGGGGCGGCTGCTCCTGCTGTCGTACGGACCCGATCCGGCGCGGCACGGGGACGAGGCGGCGTTCACGGCCTCGCTGGGACGGATGCGGCCCGGCGGGCGCGGGCTCGTCGTCTTCGGCCACGCCACGACCGAGTTGCCCTACCACCGGCTGCTGGACGGGCTGGTCGCCCACCGCTGCCAGGTGCTGCGCGCCGCCGGGCTGGGCTACGTCCACCTGCACGGCGGGGCCGTCTTCACGTGCACCGAGCACCTGCTGCCGCTCCACGACAGTGCCGGCCGCCCGGTGCCCGACGACGGCGGTGACCGCGATGGCACCGCGCTGCGGATCGCCGACGAGTACGTCCTCACCGACTTCGTCTCCCGCGCCCAGCGCGACCGGCTGCTGGACCTGGAACGGCGCCACGAGCAGGACAGCCGGGCCCTGGAGACGCTGCGCGACGAGACCGGCGCGGACCGGGCGGCCGCCGCGGTCCGCGAACGCGACCAGATCGCCGCCGCGCTGCGCCAGGCCAGGGACCGGGTCGGCGTGCTGGAGGCCCGGGTCGCCATGCTGCAGGGCTCCACCTCGCTGCGGGTCGGCCAGGTGCTCGTCTCGGCCGCCCGCTCCCCGCTGCGCGGCTCGACGCGGCTGCCGCGCGAGTTGTACGGGATGTGGCGCGGGCGCAGCAAGGGGGGCCGGCCGGTCGGGGCCCGTCCGGCCGGCTCGGCCTTCCCCGCCCTGGCCGAGGTGGCCTCGGCCGACGGGGACCGGCTGCACCTCGCGCACCGCGCGTTCTCCGCGGGGCCCCGGGACCGCCTGGTCGTCGCCGGCGTGCTCAACGCGGCGACGGCAGCCGACTTCGCCCACGACGCGGTCGTCAACCGCGCGCTGCCGCACGACGCGGCGATCGTCGCCGAACGCACCGACCCGGACGTGCTCGTCGTACAACTCAGCGCCTGTACGGGGCCCGGGCCCTGGGCCCACACCGGCACCGGACTCGCCCCCGACCTGGACCGGCGGCTCGCCGAACTGCTGGCCACCGCACACGCCGCGGGCCGCCCGACGGTCCTGTGGCGGGACGGCCCCGCGTCGGCCGCTCCGGGGTTGTCCCGCTTCCCCTGGGACGCCGTCCTCGACGGCGACACCGGGGTGCAGCCGGCCCGGCTGGACCCGGCGACGACGGCGCGTACCGACCTGCGGGAGATCTTCGCCTCGCGGGCCACCCGGGTCCGGCTGTCGCAACTCGCCCGGATCGCCGGCGCCACCGACCCGCTGGACGCCCGGCGGGTCTCGGTACTCGCCGACCCGCGTGACAGCGCGGAGATCTCCCGGCTCATCGGGCAGGTGCTCGCGCAGCTGCACCGGCCCGCCGAGGTGCTCGTTCCCGCTCCCGGCACCGCGCTGGCGGAACTCACCGCGGGCGGCGTCACCGTACGGGCCACCGGCGACGGGCCGAGCACGCCCTGGGTGTCGGACTGGACCGACCTCGGCGAGGAGCGCGAGGCCGCCCACCTCCTGGACCTGATGTGCGCCCAGGAGTGCTCCGGCGCCGACGCGGTGGGCTACACCGCCGACGGCGCGGGCTTTGTGCCCCATGTCAACGGGTTCAGGCCCGCCCTCGTCCGCAAGTCGCTGTGGCGTGCCCCGGAGGGCGCGGGACGGCTGTTCACGATCCGCCGGGAGGACGCACGATGACGGGGACGCGCACGATCCGCGCGATGGTCTACGGGGACGTGGACCTCAATCTCATCGACGGGTCCGCGGTCTGGGCGCAGTCGATGGTGCAGGCACTGTCGCTGGCCGGGTGCGAGACCCGGCTGGTGCTCAAGGCGCCCGTGCGCACCGGGCGGCTGGTCGACCCGCTCGCCGAACTGCCGGGCGTCACCGTCCTGAGGACGGACCGCGTGCTCTCCCCCGTCCAGGCCTCGCGGAAGCTGCGCGCCCTGGACGAGGAGGAGCCGTGCGACCTTCTGGTGCTGCGCGGCCGGCGGGCGGTCACGCAGATCGTGACGGACGGCGACTTCGACGGGAGGATCTGGGCCTACCTGACCGACATTCCGCAGTCGGCGGCGGAGATGACCGGCGAGGCCGCCCAGGACCTGGCCCGGATCGCCGAGGCCTCCCGGCAGTTGCTGTGCCAGACCGAGGAACTGCGCTGCTTCATCGAGGCGTGGGTGCCGGAGGCCTGCGGCAAGTGCGTGCTCTACCCGCCGAGCGTGCCGGTGCCCGACTTCGACGTGCCGGAGCACGAGGCGGCGGGTGACCCCGTGCGCATGGTCTACACCGGCAAGTTCGCGCCGCGCTGGAACACCCTGGAGATGACGGAACTGCCGCGCGCGCTCGCCGGGCGCGGCGTACGGGCCGAACTGCACACGGTCGGCGACAAGATCCACGACGACCCGCTGCACCCGGAGTTCCACGACCGCATGGAGCGCGCGCTCACCACCACCACGGGTGTGGTGCACCACGGTGGCACGCCCCGCCAGGAGGCGATGCGGATCGCGGCGGGCTGCGACGTGGGACTGGGCTGGCGCCACCCGGATCTGGACGCGAGCCTCGAACTGTCCACGAAGGTGCTGGAGTTCGGCACCCTGGGGCTGCCGGTCGTGCTCAACCGCACCCCCGCGCACGAGGCCCTGCTCGGCGCCGACTACCCGCTCTTCGTCCCCGGCCGCGGGACCCTGGACGACGCGGCCGAGGCCGTGGCCATCGCCGCCGGCTCCAAGGAGGCGTACCGGACGGCGGCGCGGCGCTGCCAGGAGGCCGCGGCGCACTTCTCGCTGGAACGGGCCGCCGAGCGGCTGCGCGGTCACCTCGACCGGGCCTTCCCCGCGGCGCCGGACGGGCTCGAGAAGCGCACCCGGCCGCTGCGCGTGGTGGTCGCCAGCCACGACCTGAAGTTCTTCACCCGGCTGCTCGACCACTTCCAGGCGCTGCCGGGCGTCGAGGTGCGCATCGACGCCTGGTCCGCGCTGGCGAAGCACGATGTGGCGGCCAGCCGCGAACTCGCCGCCTGGGCCGACGTGGTGGTCGTGGAGTGGTGCGGCCCCGCGGCCATCTGGTACAGCCGCCACAAGCGGCGCGGCTCCCGCCTGCTGGTGCGGCTGCACCGCTTCGAGCTGTACGCGGGCTACCCCGACCAGGTCGACATCGACGCCGTCGACCGGGTCGTCTGCGTCAGCCCGCACTACACCGCGCTGACCCGCGAGCGCACCGGCTGGCCGGACGCCAAGATCGTGACGATCCCCAACTGGGTCGACGACCGCCAACTGGACCGCCCCAAGGCCGCCGACGCCCGCTACCGCCTGGGCATGATCGGCATCGCGCCCGCCCGCAAGCGGCTCGACCTCGGGCTGGACGTGCTGGAGGCGCTGCGGGCCCGGGACCCGCGCTGGCAGCTGTCGGTGAAGTCCAAGATGCCGTGGGACTACTGGTGGATCTGGAACAAGCCGGAGGAGCGCACGCACTACGACGCGATCCTGCGCCGGGTGCAGTCGGGGCCGCTGCTGGAGGACGCGGTGGTCTTCGACAGCTTCGGCGCGGACGTGGCCAGTTGGCTGCGGCGCATCGGGTTCGTGCTGTCCACGAGCGACGACGAGAGCTTCCACCTGGCACCGGCCGAGGGCATGGCCTCCGGCGCCGTCCCCGCGCTGCTGCCGTGGCCGGGTGCGGACGCGATCTACGACCGCCGGTGGATCCACGACTCCCCCGAGGCGATGGCGGACGCGATCCACACCCTGGCCGAGGACGGCTGGGAGGCCGAGGCCGGCCACGCGCGCGGCTGGCTGCAGAAGTCCTTCGGCCTGGACAAGGTGCGTGCCGCGTGGACCGAGCTGCTCACCGGCGCCGCGGCACGCTGAGCGGTCCGGCCGCCGGGTGATGGTCCGCCCGGCGGCCGCTCCGCGCACGGCCGGAGCGTGAGCGGCCGGACCGCGAGAGACCGGCCGGTCATCCGACGCTTCATATTCGACATGTCCACAATGAAATATCCATTCACAACATGTCAACAGTGACATGTTAGGATGCGCGGCATGAGCCTTCGCCATGCCGTCCTCGGGCTGCTCGCCAACCGCCCGGCCAGCGGGTACGACCTGCTCGGGACGTTCCAGACGTCGCTGGCCAACGTCTGGCCCGCGACCCAGAGCCAGCTGTACACCGAGCTGAACCGGCTCGCCGACACCGGGCTGGTCGCCGTCGCCGCCGAGGGGCCGCGCGGCCGCAAGGAGTACACGCTCACCGACGCGGGCCGCGAGGAACTGCTGCACTGGCTCATCGAGGTCGAACCGCAGCGGGTCCGCCGCAGCGACGGACTGCTGCGCGTGTTCTTCCTCAGCCAGGTCAGCCCGGAGCAGGCCAAGGCGTACGTGGAGCGCGAGGGCACGTCGGCGGTCGAGCACCACCAGGGGCTCGCCGACCTGGAGCGGTCCATCGACTGGGACGAGGGCGACCTCTCCTTCTACGGCCGGCTCGCCCTGGAATGGGGACTGCGCTTCACCCGTATGCAGGAGGAGTGGGCCCAATGGGCGGCCGAACGTATCGCCGAGCGCACGACCGAACGGCCGCCACAGCCGTAACATGGCGCCCGGGGTGGCCTATTGGAGGTGGACATGACCACGGATGAGTCGCCGTACGACATGCTCGTCGTGGGCGGTTCGGGAGTGGACACGGTGGTGCGGGTCGACAGCCTGCCCGTGCCGCCCGCGGACTCCCTCGGCGTGCCGCCCATCCTGGAGTGGCCGGGGCAGACCGGCGGGAACGTGGCACTCGGCTGCCGCGCGCTCGGAATGACGGTGAAGTTCCTCGACTTCGTCGGCGACGACTGGCTCGGCGGCCTGGTCCGCGAACGCCTCACCAAGGGAGACGTGGACTTCGAGCCGCTGATCTCCCCGGCGGGCACCCGCCGGGCGGTGAACCTGGTGGACGCCACCGGCCGCCGGATGTCCTTCTACGACGGCCGCGACCCGGCGGACCTGCGGATGCCCCGCGACTTCTACCTCCCGCACCTGCGACGCGCCCGGCACGTGCATCTGTCGATCTCCCACTTCACCCGCTTCCTGTACGACGACATCGAGGAGCTGGGCCTGCCCGTCTCCACCGACCTGCACGACTGGGACGGACTCGCCGAGCACCAGCGGGAGTTCGCCCGCCGCTCCGACCTGGTGTTCCTCAGCGCCGCGGGCTCGGGTGAGCGGATCGCGGACGTCATGCGCGGCATCCTGCGCGACGGCCGCGCCGCGGCGGTCGTCGCCACCGCGGGCGCCGGGGGTGCCTACCTCCTCGTGCGCGACGGCAGCCGCACCCCCCGGCACATTCCCACGGTGCCCCCGCCCGGCCCCGTGAAGGACTCCAACGGGGCGGGCGACGCCTTCGTCTGCGGCTTCCTGTACGGACGGGCCCGCGGGCTGGACTTCGCCGAGTGCGCCCGGCTCGGCGCGGTCGCCGGCGCCCACGCCTGCGTCGCGGAGGGCAATCTCTCCCTCGTCGACGTGGAGACCCTGGACGCTCAGGTCTCCCGTTCCGGCACGTAGTCCGCCTCCTCCAGACCGAAGGTCCAGGCCACGCCCTCCCGGGCGGTCCGGGTCCGCGGCGGCACCCGCAGCCAGTACGTGCGGTGGGTGCCGTCCGGCTCCGGAGTGGAGTTGACGACCTCGACCATCACGAGCGGTTCGTCCCCCGCCAGCTCGATCCGCCACAGCACGCCGGCCGCGTCGCGCTGCACCGGCTGCGCACCGGACTCCTCCAAGTAGCGGTCGTAGCCGTAGTACTCCAGCATCACCCGGCGCAGCTCGGCGTTCTCCTCCTCGCGTATCCGCCGGGGGGTCAGCTCCGCGAGCCCGTCGAGGAAGGCGGCCGGCACCGGCATGCCGCGCCAGGCGTGCAGGGCGAAGCCGTCGGGGAAGGCGAGCGCGGGGCCGTCGCCGCGGTCGAGGCGGCCGGCCTCGTCCCGGTGCAATTCAAGGGGGCGTTCGGCGACGACGGCGACCCGCTCGTACGGCCACCACCAACCCGCGGAACGGGCCACCGCACCGAGCCCCGCCAGCTCCTCGGTGCCCTCCTGGCCGTCGAATGCCGCCAGCCAGGCCGCGTCGTGCTGGCCGAGGACCGCGTCGAGCAGGGCCGCACGGACCGCCGGCTCCCCGCCGGGCACGTCGGCGGCGGACTCGGTCACCCCGGTCCGTATCCGTTCGGTGAGCAGCACCGTGCCGTCCCACAACGGGGCCCCCGTCAGGGCCCAGTGCGCCGCCCACCCGGCCGGCCCCATCCGCTCCGAGACCCGCTGCCGTGCCGCCGCCCACGGCAGGGTGCGCACCCGCTCGCGGACGCCGGCGCCCGCCGAGCCCTCCCGCGTGAGGTGTGCCGCCAGAGCCGCTCCCTCGCGGGGCGAGCCCGCCCACACGATGCGCTCCGGCCCGGGCAGACCCGCGAGCCGGTAGGCCAGCCGCACCCCCTCCTCGGCCGCCGCACGGTCGGCCGGGCCCGTCGCCGCGGCGACCTCGCGCCACTTCGCGGCCGCCTCCATCGGGGTCACCGCGTCCGTCGTCACCGCCACCGCCACCGTCTCCGTCATCGCTCCGGCTCCCCGTTCCTTCTCAGTCCGCCACGACGCGCACCGCGCCGGGCGCGTACTCGCGCTGCCGCACCACCCGGTACCACCCCTTGGGAAGGGGTATGGCGGCGTGCTCCTCGTGCACCACCCGCCCCCCGTCGGGGAGATGCAGGTACGCCGCGCCGAAGGGCCCCGGCTCGCGGACCAGCGTGCCCGGCCCGACGACCGCGTGGGCGTGGCCGGTGACCTCGCCGAGCGCCAGCACGAACCTGCCCCGCCCGTCCCGCGGCTGCCGCGGCAGCCGGTCCGTGCCCGGTGGCACGGCGGCCTCCGCGACGGGCACGATCAGGACGTCCCCCTGCCGGTACATGGCTGTCTCCCTTCGCCGTCGGCGCGCCTCGCCGACCCGATGTCCACGACGCTACGCGGGGGGTCCGACAACGACCCCGCGGCGCTTCGCCGTCCACAGCCCGGGCGCACCGCTGTCGGCGGGGCTTGGTACAACTCTTCGCGAGCGCAGCGCACCGGCCCGTCCACGTCAGGAGACCCGCGACATGTCCCACGTCGAACACCTGCAGGAACTGCACGGCCTGCCGGCCTTCGAATTCCCCGGTCCCGACGCGCGCCGGGAGCTGCCGGAGGCCGGGGCCGTGGCCTGGCGGCTGGCCGTCGACCCCTACAGCAACAGTGCCTCGGAGGCGTTCGAGGCCCTGTGGGACCGCTTCCTGGACACGGTGGACACCGCGTCGGTGCGGGCCCTCGTGATCGGCTCGTGGGGCGAGCCCTACGACAACGACTCCGGCGTCGTCGTGCGGCGGCTCGTCGACGCCCGGGACCGGCTGAGCGGCCTGCAGGCCGTGTTCATCGGCGACCTGGAGATGGAGGAGGCCGAGATCTCCTGGATCGAGCAGTCCGACGTCACCCCGGTCCTCGACGCGTACCCGCTGCTGGAGGAGTTCGGCGTCCGCGGCGGCTCCGGGCTGCGCTTCCCCGCGGTCCGCCACAAGCACCTGCGCACGCTCTGCTTCGAGGCCGGGGGCCTGCCCGGCGAGGTGGTCCGCGGGGTCGCGGCGAGCGAACTGCCCGCGCTGGAGTACCTGGAGCTCTGGCTGGGCGTCGACGAGTACGGCGGCGACGCCACGGTCGCCGACCTCGCCCCGGTCCTCGCCGGGGGCCGGCTGCCCGCGCTGCGCCACCTCGGCCTGCGCAACAGCGAGATACAGGACGAGATCGCCGCCGCCGTCGCCTCCGCCCCGGTGGTGGCGCAGCTCAAGTCGCTGGACCTGTCGCTGGGGGTGCTCAGCGACGAGGGCGTCGGCGCCCTGCTGGCCGGTCAGCCGCTCACCCACCTGAGCTGGCTGGACCTGCACCACAACTTCGTCAGCGACCCGGTGGCCGAGCGGGTGCGCGCGGCGCTGGAGCCCTCGGGCGTCGAGGTCGACCTGTCCGAGCCCGGTGACGAGGACGAGGACGAGGACGGCACCGTCTTCCGCTACACCGCCGTCGCGGAGTGAGGCACCGATGACCTTCGCCGAACACCTGGAAACCCTGCACGGGCTGCCCGTGCACACGCTGCACGGGGCCGACGCGGCCGATCTGCCCGCGGCCGGCGACGTGGCCTGGCGGCTGGACTGCCACGCGACCGACGAGGCACCCTTCGCCGAACTGTGGCGCGACTTCACGGGCGCCGTCGACACCGAGCGGGTGCGCGCCCTCGTCATCGGCCCGTGGTGGTACGACGAGTACACCGAGCTGCGCCCGGTACTGGAACTGCTCCTGGCGGACGCGGCACGCTTCCCCGCCCTGCGCGCCCTCTTCCTCGCCGACGTCACCGGGGAGGAGTGCGAGATCTCCTGGCTCCAGCTGACCGACGTCACGCCCGTCCTGGAACGCTTCCCGCTGCTCGAGGAGCTGGGCGTGCGCGGCGGCGACTCCCAGGGCCTGGGCGACGAACCCCTGACGCTGCGCCCGGTGCGGCACGAGGCGCTGCGCGTGCTGCGCTTCGAGTCCGGCGGACTGCCCGGGCAGGTCGTCCGGGCCGTCGGTGCCTGTGAACTCCCCGCCCTGGAGCGCCTGGAGCTGTGGCTCGGGGTGTCCCAGTACGGCGGCGACGCGACCGTCGCCGACCTGGCACCGCTGCTCGCGGGCGGGCGGCATCCGGCGCTGCGCCACCTCGGCCTGCAGGACAGCGAGTTGCAGGACGAGATCGCCGCCGCCGTCGCCGCCGCCCCGGTGGTGGCGCAACTGGAGTCGCTGAGCCTGTCCATGGGCACCCTCACCGACGCCGGGGCCGAGGCACTGCTGCACGGCCAGCCCCTCACCCACCTCAAGCGGCTCGACCTGCACCACCACTATCTGAGCCAGGACGTGGTCGAGCGCCTGCGCGGCGCCTTCGGCGCCACCGGGACCGAGGTCGACCTCTCCGAGCCCCAGACGCCGCACCGCTGGCGGGACGAGGAGTGGCGCTATGTCGCCGTCTCCGAGTGACCCCCCGCGAAAGGGGCCGGCCGGGAGCGCGGTCCGCTTCGCCGTCGTCGGCAATCCCGAGAACCGCCGCACGACGCTCTTCGCCGACGCCGTTCGCGCCGCCGGGCACCCGGCGCCGCGGGTGCTGCCGTGGCGCCAGGTGCTGGACGGCGGCTACGGCTTCGAGGCGGGCGAGTTCGTGCGGATCGACTCCCCCGGCGAGAACGCCGACGTGGACCGCCTGCTGCGGGGCGCGGGCGATCCGGCCCGGGTCGAGGGCTCGGCGCTGTGGTACGGGCGCTTCACCGCCGCGGTGCGGGAGGTCGCGGACGCGGCGCGCCGGGCCGGCGCGGTGCCGTCCGCGGACCCGGAGGACGTCGCCGTGATGTTCGACAAGCGGCGCTGCCACGCCCGGCTCGCCGCCGCCGGGGTTCCGGTGCCGCCCGCCCTGAGCCGCCCGGTCGACGGCTGGGCGGACCTGCGGGACGGACTGCGGGACGCCGGTGTCCCGCGGGCCTTCGTCAAGGCCGCGCACGGGTCGTCGGCCTCAGGCGTCGTGGCGCTCGCCGTGGCCGGACCCGGCCGGGTCCGTGCCACCACCTCGGTGGAGACCACGCAGGACGGACGGCTGTTCAACTCCCTGCGGGTACGGCACTACACGACCGAACCGCAGGTGGCCGCCCTGGTCGACGCCCTGGCCCCGGACGGCCTCCACATCGAGCGGTGGCTGCCCAAGGCCTCACTCGGCGGCCGCGCGGCCGACCTGCGTGTGGTGGTCGTCGCGGGCCGCGCCACGCACGCCGTCGTCCGCACGAGCCGGCACCCGATGACCAACCTTCACCTCGGCGGCGCCCGCGGCGACCTCGGCGCGGCCCGCGCGGCCATCCGGGCGGCCGGCGGCGTCCTGGACGACGCGCTGCACCTCGCCGAACGTGCGGCCGCCTGTTTCCCCGGCACTCTGTGCGTGGGCGTCGACGTCCTGCCCGCGACGGGCTGGCGTCGCTTCGCCGTCGGCGAGGTCAACGCCTTCGGGGACCTGCTGCCGCGGCTGACGGGGCTGCCCGGCAGCGGAGCCGAGGGCATGGACACCTACGCCGCGCAGGTCGCCGCCGTACCGGCAGCGATGGAGCGCGACCACGCGCGACGCAAGGAGTACGACCGTGACAACCGATCCAGCGCAGCCGGCACAGCCGACGCCTGACATGAACGAGGTCGTGGGCGGCCACGACATCCTGATGGTCACCCTCGACACCCTCCGCTACGACGTGGCGCAGGAGTTGGCGGCGGCCGGCCGCATCCCGCACCTCGCGCGCCATCTGCCCGGCGGCCGCTGGGAGCGCCGGCACGCGCCCGGCAGCTTCACCTACGCCTCGCACCAGGCGATGTTCGCGGGCTTCCTGCCCACGCCCGCCGTGCCGGGCCCGCACCCTCGGCTCTTCGCCGCCCGGTTCGCGGGCAGCGAGAGCACCGCGGACGGCACCTTCGTGTACGACACGCCCGACCTGGTGTCCGGACTGGCCGCGGCCGGGTACCGCACGGTGTGCGTCGGCGGGGTCGGCTTCTTCAACAAGCAGGGCCCACTGGGCTCGGTTCTGCCCGGGATGTTCCAGGAGAGCCACTGGGAACCGGAGTTCGGGGTGCCCTCCCCCACCTCCTTCGAGGCGCAGGTGGCCTGCGCGGAGAAGGTGGTGGCCGGGCTCCCGCGCGAGCGGCGGCTCTTCCTCTTCGTGAACGTCTCGGCGCTGCACCAGCCCAACTGGTTCCACCTGCCCGGCGCCACCCGGGGATCGGGCGACACCCGCGCCTCGCACGCGGCCGCGCTGGAGTACGTGGACCGGCACATCGGGCGGCTGTTCACCGCCGCCGCGAGCCGCCGCCGCTGCTTCGCGGTCGTCTGCTCCGACCACGGCACGGCCTACGGGGAGGACGGGCACACCGGCCACCGCATCGGCCACGAGGTCGTCTGGACCGTGCCCTACGCCCACTTCTTCCTCGACGAGGCCCGATGACCCGCACCGACGTGACCCTCTCCCCGGCACCCGCGGCGCCGGCGGCGCCCGACCCGGACCGCCCGTACCAGCACTATGTCTACGCGTACCCGCACAAGACGGCCTACCGCCCGCTGCCCCGCGGCAGTGCCCGGCTGCGCGACCTGTGGGCGGACGAGCCCAAGGACGCCCTCTCCCTCTACTTCCACATCCCCTTCTGCGAAGTGCGCTGCGGCTTCTGCAACCTCTTCACCCGGATCGGCGCCCCGGACGGCCTCACCACGGCCTACCTGGACGCCATGGAGCGCCAGGCGCGGGCCGTGCGCGAGGCGCTCGGCGGGGAGGCGCGGTTCGCCAACGCGGCCCTCGGCGGCGGCACTCCCACCTTCCTGGAGGCCGCCGAGCTGGAGCGGCTGTGCGACCTGGCGGAGCACGGACTGGGCGCCGACCTGACGGCGGTGCCGCTGTCCGTCGAGGCCTCGCCCGCCACGGCGACCGCGGACCGGCTCTCCGTGCTGGCGGCCCGCGGCACGACGCGGCTCAGCCTGGGTGTGCAGAGCTTCGACGACGCCGAGGCACGTGCCGCCGTGCGCCCGCAGCGCCGTGCGGACGTCGAGGCGGCCCTGGGCCGCGTCCGGGACGCCGGCATCCCCGTCCTCAACATCGACCTGATCTACGGCATCGACGGCCAGACCGAGGCGTCCTGGCAGCGCTCCCTCGACTCGGCCCTCGCCTGGCGCCCCGAGGAGCTGTACCTCTACCCGCTGTACGTCCGACCGTTGACCGGTCTCGGCCGGCAGGCGGGCACGGGATCGGGGTCCGGGACAGCGCCGGACGACAGCGCGTGGGACCAGCAGCGGCTGCGCCTGTACCGCCACGGCCGCGACCACCTCCTCGCGCACGGCTACGAGCAGGTGTCGATGCGCATGTTCCGCAGGTCCGGTGCGCCGGCCGACGGCGGAGGCGACTACGCCTGCCAGACCGACGGCATGGTCGGCCTGGGCTGCGGTGCCCGTTCGTACACCTCGGCGCTGCACTACTCCTTCGACTACGCCGTCGGCATGCAGGAGATACGCAGGATCGTCGACGACTACACCGCCCGCCCCCAGGCGGACTTCGAGGACGCCGACTTCGGCTGGGCGGTGGACGCCGAGGAGGGCCGGCGCCGCCACCTCCTGCAGTCGCTGCTCCAGGCCGAGGGCCTGCGCGTGGCGGACTACCGCGCCCGCTTCGGCACCACGCCCGGCGAGGACTTCCCCGCAGAACTGGAGCGCTTCGCCGGGCGCGGCTGGCTGGACACCGCCGCCGGCCCCGGGCTGCTGCGCCTGTCCCCCGAGGGCCTGGCGCACTCCGACGCGCTCGGCCCGGCGCTGTTCTCCGCGGCCGTGCGCGCCCGCATGGCCGGCTACGAGCTGAAGTGAGGGCGCCCGCCATGGATCTGACGGTGCTCTACCGGGGCCCGCTCGCCTCGTGCGACTACGACTGCCCGTACTGCCCCTTCGCCAAGCGCCGGGACAGCCGCGCCGAACTCGCCGCCGACCGGGCCGCGCTGGAACGCTTCGCGGGCTGGGCGGCCGCGCAGCGCGGCGACCGGCTGTCGCTGCTGTTCACCCCGTGGGGCGAGGGCCTGGTGCGCTCCTGGTACCGGCGCACCCTTGCGGAACTGAGCAGGCTGCCCCACATCGAGCGGGTGGCGATCCAGACCAACCTGAGCTGCCGCACCGACTGGCTGGACACCGCCGACCTGTCCACGCTCGCCCTGTGGTGCACGTTCCACCCCGGGCAGACGCCCTACGACCGCTTCCTCGGCAAGACCCGCGAACTGGCGGAGCGGGGCGCCCGTTTCAGCGTGGGCGTCGTCGGTCTGCCGGAGCACCTGGAGGCCGCCCGCCGGCTGCGCGCGGACCTTCCGGGCCATGTCTACCTGTGGGTCAACGCCGCCGAGGGCCACACCTACACCGACGTCCAGGCGGACGAGTGGACCGCCCTCGACCCGCTCTTCCCCTACAGCCGCCACCCGCACCGCAGCGCCGGCCTGCCCTGCCGCACGGGCGAGTCGGTGATCTCCGTGGACGGCGAGGGCACGGTGCGCCGCTGCCACTTCGTCAGGGCCGAGCTGGGCAACCTCTACGACGGCTCCTACCGGGCCGCGCTGGGGCCGCGCGCCTGCCCGCTGGCGGTGTGCGACTGCCACATCGGCTACGTCCACCTGGAGACCCTGCCGCTGTACGACGTATTCGCCGGCGGGATCCTGGAGCGGATACCCGCCGCGCCCCCGTACGCGGGCCCCGGGCCCGCCCTGCGCCTGCTCGGCGCCTGAAGGCGGGCCCGCGGGGCGCACCGGTCAGGGCTTGTGGCCGACGCCGCCCCAGAAGGCGATCCGGGTGTGCTCCCCGGTCTCGGGGAGCGGGCTGTCCGGCCGCCAGGCGGGGACCTGCACGAGGCCCGGCTCGACCAGCGGGAACCCCTCGAAGAAGGGCTCGATCTGCGCCTTGCCGCGCAGCGTGAGCGTGGAGGTGGCGTTCTTGTACGCCTCGCGGGCGTCGGCGTCCACGTCCTGGTGGAAGTCGGTGGTCCCGTGGGACAGGATCAGCCGGCTGCCGCTCGGGAGGTTCTTGCCGAGGGTCCGCACGATGCCCGCGGGGTCCTCCTCGTCGCGCACGAAGTGCAGGAGGGCGACGAGCATCAGCGCCACCGGCTCGTCGAAGTCGATGAGTTCGCGCAGCGTCGCGTGCTCGAGGATGGAGTCGGGGTCGCGCACGTCGCCGAGGAAGAAGCCCGCGTTGCCGGTGTTGGTGAGCCGGGCGCCGGCGTGGGCGGCCACGATCGGGTCGTTGTCGACGTACGCGACGCGCGCGTCGGACACGACCTCGCGGGCGACCTCGTGGGTGTTGGGCGAGGTGGGGATACCGGTGCCGATGTCGATGAACTGCCGGATGCCCTGCCCGGCGGCGTGGCGCACGGCGCGCCGCATGAAGTCCCGGTTGGCGCGGGCGCTGGGGCGCGCGTCCGGGGTCATGCGGATGACCATCTCGGCGGCTTCGCGGTCGGCCTCGTAGTTGTCCTTGCCTCCGAGGTAGTAGTCGTACATCCGGGCAGGGTGCGGCCTGCTGGTGTCGATCTCGTCCGCGGAGAAGCCCTTGTCGGTCAACGCCGTGCTCCGTTCGGAATCCTCTGGTCCGGGTGGATCCAGGTCGGTGCGGTGGGGTGCGGTGGGGTGCGTCGCGACGTGTGCGGCCGAGCCGGGTGGTGCGGGACCGTCCGGCTCGCTCCGGCGCTCCGTGTGCATGACATCATCCCCCGGCAGGTGCCCGTGGGGCAGGTGGTTTCCGGACGCCGGCTCCCGGACCGGCGGTCGTGGTCCGGCGGCACGTCATGTCTCCCGGAGGATGTCACGGAGGATCTCCTCGGTCCGCTGGGCCGGGGCGGCCTGGGCGCACATCCGGTCCAGCGCCTCGAGGAAGGCCGAGACGTCATCGCGGTCGTCGAAGTAGACGGAGCCGACCAGGTTCTCGGAGTAGACGACGTCCGGCAGTTCGTCGGTCTGGAACCGGAAGATGTGGAACGGCCCGTACATGGCGGGGTGGGGGCCGTCGGAGAACCGCATGATCTGCAACCGCACCTGGGGCAGCGAGCAGCTCTCGATGAGCCGGGTGATCTGGGCGCGCATCAGTTCCGGGCCGCCGATGGGTCTTCGCAGCACCGTCTCGTCGATGACGATCCACACCAACGGCGCGTTCTGGCGGGTCAGCAGTGCCTGCCGCTCCAGGCGCACCGCCACCACCCGTTCGACCTCCTCCGCGGAGGCCCGCGGGCGGCCCGCGCGCAGCACCTCGCGCGCGTAGTCCTCGGTCTGCAGCAGTCCGGGGATGTAGTGCGGCTCGTAGGCGCGGATGACGCTCGCCTCGCCCTCGATGCTGACGAAGGCGCTGAACCAGTCGGGCAGCACGTCGCGGTAGCGGTGCCACCAGCCGGGGCGGTTGGCCTCGCGGGCGAGGGCGACGAACGCCTCGACCTCGGCCGGGTCGACGACCCCGTAGGTGTGCAGCAACTTCTCGACGTAGGGGATCTTCAGGCCGACCTCGGCCTTCTCCATGCGCCGGATGGTGGCATGGGTGACGTCCAGCGCCCGGCCGGCGTCCTCGAAGGTGAGCCCGGCCTTCTCGCGGAGGTCCTGCAACCGCTTCCCGAGCACGACCCGCAGGACGGTGGGAGCACCGGCCGTCCTCGCGTCCGTCACGACCACTTCCCCAACTCCCCTCGACCGAAAGCAGTGTGTCATGCCGTCATCGGAAACGAACAGTGCGCGAGGGCCGTTCTGCAAATTACAGATCGCACCTTGCCAACAGTTCGAACGAAACCGCATAGTAGCGGCGTGGCCTCCTCACCAGACGCTCTGCGGTTAGAGCGCCGTGGCGACCTCGACGCCCGTCGCTGTCACGATCTGTTCCGTTTGCCCGCCCACGGGTCCTCGGTCGCCGCGGCACGCCATCGCGTGCGGGCACGGCTGCGGGAGTGGGAGGCGGACGAGGGTCTGCGCGACGACGCCGAGATGATCGTCTCCGAGCTCTTCACCAACGCCGTTCGACACACGGGCAGCGAGCACATCGCCTGCGCGCTGTGGTTCGACGGCGAGCGGTTGCGTCTCGAAGTCACCGACCAGGGGCGCGCACCGACCGCGCCCCGGCCGCGTGCGGCGGGCGTCGACGAGGAGGGCGGCCGCGGGCTGCTGCTGGTGGGCGCGCTGTCGCAGGTGTGGGGAGTCCGGCCCTCGGAGGACGGCCTGGGCCGTGTCGTCTGGGCCGAACTCGTCGCCGGCGCCACCACTGTGTGAGCGCACCGGCCGGCCGGTGCCGGCGGTGGGGCTACAGCGGCAGCAGGTCGGGGCGCTTGGGCTCCACATGGTCGCCCGAGGACTCACCGCGCAGCCGCCGCCCGATCCACGGCACGAGGTACTCGCGCGCCCACTGGATGTTGTCCCTGCGGATCTCCGCGGGCGCGCGGAAGGGCTCCGGCGGCCAGGGCTGGTCCGGGTCGGCCGGTACGTCCAGTCCCAGCAACTGCCCGGCGCGCAGCGCCACCCGGGTGTGGCCCTCCGGCGACAGGTGCAGCCGGTCGGCGTCCCAGGCCCGGCGGTCCTGCACCGAGCGCAGCGACCACAGGTCCAGCACGGGGCAGTCGTGGCGGTCGGCGATGGCCCGTACGTGGGCGGTGTACGTGGCGATCTTGCCGCGCAGGTGGCGCAGGACGGGGATGCCGCGGGTGTCGAAGCCCGTGCAGAGCACGACGGTGCCCACGGAGGCCCTGAGGCGGGCGACCGCGGCCTCGTAGCGCTCGGCGACGTCGTCGGGGTCGCTGCCCGGGCGGAGGATGTCGTTGCCGCCCGCGCAGAAGGTCACCAGGTCCGGATGGAGTTCGATGGCCCGGGGCACCTGCTCGTCGACAATCTGGTCGAGGAGCCGGCCGCGCACCGCCAGGTTCGCGTACCGGAAGTCGTGCTCGGGGCGTCGATCGGAGAGGAGGACGGCGAGCCGGTCGGCCCAGCCGATGAAGTGTCCGTCCGGTCCGGGGTCGCCCACACCTTCCGTGAAGCTGTCCCCGACGGCTGTGTACGACCCGATCGCGCCGCTGTTGTTTCTTGTCGAATCGTCTGCCACGTCAGCAGATGATTCACCCCTTCAAATGGCCTACGCCACCGTAACCAGGGCCTGACACGGGGTGATTCATCCCACCTGGCCAATTCCGCCGCGGGCGGAATACGGCGGGGCCCCGGGGCGTCGTGCCGGACGGCCCGCGAGCCCTCCCCCGCGGCCGGTGGCCGCACCCCGGACATCACATACCGAGCGGTACGGCAAGGGATCCGGTGTGTCGTAGGGTCAGCAGTGTCCGGTCGCCGGTGACCAGCACCGCCCGGCCTGTGAGCAAAGGAGCGCCGGTGACCCAGCAGACGCCGCAGACCGCCTCGTCGGAGCCCGAGCTGACCGGTGTGCGCAACTTCCGTGACGTCGGCGGACTCCCGACGACCGACGGCCGCCGGGTGCGGCACGGACGGCTCTTCCGCAGCGGGCACCTGGCGCACACCACCGAGCAGGACGCCGCCTTCCTGGCCTCCCTCGGGCTGCACACGATCTTCGACTTCCGGAACTCCTCCGACATCAAGCTGGAGGGTCCCGACGTCGACCTGCCCGGCGTGCGCAACGTGAACATGCCGCTGAGCGACCCCGCCCACGGCGCCGAGTTCTGGACCACCGTCCGCGAGGGCGGCATCGAAGCGCTGCGCGACACCCTCGGCGACGGCCGGGCCGCCGACCGCATGGTCGAGGCCTACCACCGCATCGTGCTGGACCGCACCGCAGAGCACGGCCGCATGCTGGAGCTGCTGGCCGAGGAGGAGTCCGTGCCCGCGCTGCTGCACTGCGCCGCGGGCAAGGACCGCGCGGGCACCTCGATCGCCGTGATCCTGCTGGCCCTCGGCGTCGAGCGGGACGCGATCGTGGCGGACTACCTCAAGAGCAACGAGGCGCACCGCCGCTACCGCGTCCAGCGCGGCGAGCACGCCGAGCCGGCCGGGACCCCGGAGGTCATGGAGCTGCTGAGCCCGCTCTTCGACGCCCGCCAGGAGTACCTCGAGGCCGCCTTCGACACCATCGAGGAGCACTGGGGGTCGGTCGACCGCTACCTGGAGGACGGGCTCGGCCTCGCTCCGGAGCGCCGCGAGCGGCTGCGCGCGCTGCTGCTGGAGGACGCCGGACCCGCCTGAGCCGCCCGCCCGGGGCCTACTTGGCCCCGGCCAGGTGGAAGATCAGGAAGAAGAACGCGGCGATGATGTGCACCCCCACCAGGTAGATGAAGGCACGGACCTTGAAGCCCATCGGGGCCTTTTCGGAGCCGGAGATCTTGGCGGACACAGGGAGTCCTCTCATAGGGTCGTCAGGCGCCATGGGGTCGCGGTGCCCGGCCGTTGCCCAGGCAGAGGTCCGCGACGGGGCTGCGCAGCAGCGTGTGGACGAACAGCAGGTCGACGCCGCCGGGCGAGGCGGCCGCGATGCGGTGCGGGGTCATGGAGTCGAAGTGCGCGCTGTCGCCGGGTGCGAGCCTCTCCACGGCCTCGCCGAGGGTGAGCCGCAGCTCCCCCTTCAGCACGTACAGCCACTCCTCGCCGGGGTGCACCCGCACCAGCCCGTCCTGGGGTCCCGGGGGGACGTGCAGGCGCAGGGCCTGCATCGCCCGTCCCGGGTTGCCGGTCTGCCAGTACGTCCAGCCGCCGGCGTCCGCGGGCTCCACGGTCGCGGCGCGCACGACGGGGTCGCGCTCCGGGGCGGTCTCGCCGAGCAGCTCGGACACCGTGGTGCCGTAGGTCCGGGCGAGGGCGAGCAGCATGGGCAGTGACGGCTGCCGCTGCCCGGTCTCCAGCCGCGACAGGTGCGCGGGCGACAGCCCCGCACGGGCTGCGGCCGCTTCGAGGGTCAGGCCGCCGCTGCGGCGCAGATCCCGCAGCTGGGGGGCGACATCCGGCAGGGGCTCGTCCTGCCCCGGTGTCGAGGTCATGCTCCAGGTATAGACACACTTCGCCCCGGAGGCAAAAAACTTGCCTCCGGGGCAAAAGAAGCCGGGCGGACGGTCAGCGGTTGGCGACCGCCTGCTTCACCAGTGTCCTGCCGAACTCCCACATCAGGCCACCGCCACCGTGTGCGTCGTCCATCACGGCGGTGAAGGCGGTCACGAAGCGGTCCACCTCCTCCTCACCGATGATCAGCGGCGGGATCAGCTTGATCACCTCCAGGTGGTCGCCGGAGACCTGGGTGAGGATGCGGTGCCGCTGCAGCAGCGGCACCACCACCATCTGCGCGAACAGCCCCTTGCGGGCCGCCTGGAGCATCGTCCAGCGGCTGCGCAGGCCGAGCGACTTCGGGCGGCCGAACTCGATGCCGATCATCAGGCCGCGGCCGCGGACCTCGTGCAGCAGCTCGTAGCGGTCCACCAGGGCGGCCAGCCGCGTGCGCAGCAGGTCGCCGCTGACCCGGGCGTTGGCCACGATCTGCTCGTCCTCCATCACGGACAGTGTGGCCAGGCCCGCCACCATCGCCTGCGCGTTGGCGCCGAAGCTGGCGGAGTGCACCAGCACCCGGTCCATCGAGGAGTAGACCTTCTTGAAGATCCAGTCCTTGCCGAGGGTGGCACCGACCGGCACGTAGCCGCCGGAGAGCGCCTTGCTGACGCACACCAGGTCCGGCTCCACGCCCTCCTCGTGCTGATAGGCGAAGAAGTCGCCGGTGCGGCCGAGGCCGGTCTGCACCTCGTCAGCGATCAGCAGGGCCTTGTGGCGGTGCAGCAGGTCCTGCGCGGCCCGCAGGTAGCCCGGGGGCGCCGCGTGGACGCCCTTGCCCTGGATGGGCTCGACGATCAGCGCCGCGACGTCCCCGCGGGCCAGCTCGCGCTCCAGAGCGGCGAGGTCGCCCAGCGGCACCGCAGTGTCCGGCAGCAGCGGGGCGAAGCCGTCGCGGAAGCCGCCCTCGCCGTTGACGGACAGGGAGCCCGTCGTCAGCCCGTGGAAGGCGTGGTCGCAGTAGAGCACCCGCGGCCTGCCGGTGACGAAGCGGGCGAACTTCAGGGCGGTCTCCACCGCCTCCGTGCCGCTGTTGCCGAAGAACACCCGGTCCAGGTGGGGGGTGTACGACAGCAGCTTCTCGGCGAGCAGTCCGGGCAGCGGCTGGCAGTCGAAGCGCGTGAGGTCGGCCAGCCCGGCGTCCAGGACGTCGTGCAGGGCCTTGCGGACGACGGGGTGGTGACGGCCGAGGCCCATCACCCCGAACCCGGCGAGCATGTCCAGGTAGTCCTGGCCCTCGTCGTCCCAGAAGTACGCGCCCTCCGCCCGCTCGTAGACCTTGTCGAAGCCGATGGTGTGCAGCATCCGCGGCAGTTGGTGGTTGAGGTAGCGGCCGTGCAGGTCGTAGCGCTCAGCGCCCCGCTCGGCCAGCAGCGTCGCCAGGTCGAAGCCCTTCGGCTCAGGATCGGGCGGTGTCATCGCTCGTGTACTCCTCGGTCCGTTGCTCCGTGTGCGCCCCGATACGGGCGAGGGTCGCGCCGATGCGGCCCGCGATCTCCGCCGGCGTGAGCCCGATGTCGGCCAGCAGTTCACCGCGCTTGGCGTGGGCGAGGAACTGCTGCGGGATGCCGAAGTCACGCACCGGCACATCCGCGTCGGCGTCCCGAAGGGCCTGGGCCACCGCCGAACCGACGCCCCCCGCACGGCCGTTGTCCTCGACGACGGCCACCATGCGGTGCCCGGCCGCCAGCCCTGGCAGGGCCGCGTCCAGCGGCTTGACCCAGCGGGGGTCGACGACGGTGACGCCGATGCCCCGCTCGCGCAGCAGGGCGGCCGCGGCGAGGCAGACGTGCCCCAGCGCGCCGACGGAGACCATGAGGACGTCGGGCCGCTCGCCGCGGTGCAGGACGTCCATGCCGCCGACCCGGTCGATGGCCGGCAGCGGCTCTCCGACCGTCTCCTTCGGGAAGCGGACGACGGTCGGCGCGTCGTCCACGTCGACCGCCTCGCGCAACTGGGCGCGCAACTGGTCGGCGTCGCGCGGGGCGGCGATCCGCAGGCCGGGCACGACCTGGAGGATCGACATGTCCCACATGCCGTTGTGCGAGGCACCGTCGTCGCCCGTCACACCGGCCCGGTCCAGGACGAAGGTGACCCCGCACCTGTGCAGCGCCACGTCCATCAGCACTTGGTCGAAGGCCCGGTTGAGGAACGTCGCGTAGACCGCGACGACCGGGTGCAGGCCACCGGTGGCCAGACCCGCGGCCGACACCGCGGCGTGCTGCTCGGCGATGCCCACGTCGTACACGCGGCGCGGGAATGCCTTGGCGAACTTCTCCAGACCCACCGGCTGCAGCATCGCCGCGGTGATCGCCACGACGTCCTGCCGCTCGGCGCCGATCTTCAGCATCTCGTCACCGAAGACCGAGGTCCACTTCGGACCGCTCGACGGGGTCAGCGGCTCGCAGGTCAACGGGTCCATGGCGCCCACCGCGTGGAAGCGGTCGGCCTCGTCGCGCTCGGCGAAGGCGTACCCGCGGCCCTTCTCGGTGAGGCAGTGCACCAGGACCGGCCCGCTGAAGCGCCGGGCCCGGCGCAGTGCGGACTCCACCGCCGCGACGTCGTGGCCGTCGATGGGACCGACGTACTTCAGGCCCAGGTCCTCGAACATGCCCTGCGGCGCGAAGGCGTCCTTGAAGCCCTTCTTGGCGCCGTGCAGGGACTCGTAGAGCGGCTTGCCGACGACCGGGGTCTGGTTGAGCACCTGCTTGCCCCAGGCGAGGAAGCGTTCGTAGCCGTCGGTGGTGCGCAGTGCGGCCAGGTGGTTGGCCAGGCCGCCGATGGTCGGCGCGTAGGAGCGCTCGTTGTCGTTGACGACGACGATGAGCGGGCGGTCCTTCGCGGCGGCGATGTTGTTCAGCGCCTCCCACGCCATGCCGCCGGTCAGCGCGCCGTCACCGATGACGGCCACGACGTGGTCCTGGCGGCCCAGCACCTGGTTGGCCTTGGCGAGGCCGTCCGCCCAGCCCAGCACCGTGGAGGCGTGGCTGTTCTCGATGACGTCGTGCTCGGACTCGGCGCGCGACGGATAGCCGGAGAGCCCCCCCTTGCCGCGCAGCTTGGAGAAATCCTGACGTCCCGTCAGGATCTTGTGCACATAGGACTGATGACCCGTGTCCCACAGGATCCGGTCGGCCGGCGAGTCGAAGACCCGGTGCAGCGCGATCGTCAGCTCGACCACGCCGAGATTGGGCCCCAGGTGACCACCGGTTCTGGCGACCGCCTGCACCAGGAAGTCACGGATCTCCACGGCGAGTTCGTCCAGCCGCTCCTGCGGGAGGACCTTCAGATCGCGCGGACCACGGATGTTTTCGAGCAGCGACACTTTCCCACCTCGCTCCCCTCCGGGGATGGTTCGCTCAACTCACACTGATCTGCGGCTCCCCTGACGGGACCCCGTCGGCCTCCATCTGCTCGGCGAGCTTCATGGCCTCCTCGATGAGGGTCTCCACGATCTTCGACTCCGGCACGGTCTTGATGACCTCGCCCTTCACGAAGATCTGCCCCTTGCCGTTGCCCGAGGCCACCCCCAGGTCCGCCTCACGCGCCTCACCCGGGCCGTTGACGACACAGCCCATCACCGCGACCCGCAGCGGGACCTCCATGCCCTCCAGACCCGCCGTCACCTCATCGGCCAGCTTGTACACATCCACCTGCGCCCGCCCGCACGACGGGCACGACACGATCTCCAGCCGCCGCTGCCGCAGGTTCAGCGACTCCAGGATCTGGATACCGACCTTGACCTCCTCCGCCGGAGGAGCCGACAGCGACACCCGGATCGTGTCCCCGATGCCCTCGCTCAGCAGCGCGCCGAACGCCACCGCCGACTTGATCGTGCCCTGGAACGCCGGACCCGCCTCGGTGACCCCCAGGTGCAGCGGATAGTCGCACTGCTGCGCCAGCAACCGGTAGGCGTTGACCATCACGACCGGGTCGTTGTGCTTCACCGAGATCTTGATGTCACGGAAGCCGTGCTCCTCGAACAGCGAGCACTCCCACAGCGCCGACTCCACCAGCGCCTCGGGCGTGGCCTTGCCGTACTTCTCCAGCAGGCGCTTGTCCAGGGAACCGGCGTTCACGCCGATCCGGATCGGGGTACCGGCGTCGGAGGCCGCCTTGGCGATCTCCTTCACCTTGTCGTCGAACTGCCGGATGTTGCCCGGGTTCACCCGCACCGCCGCACAGCCCGCGTCGATCGCCGCGAACACGTACTTCGGCTGGAAGTGGATGTCCGCGATCACCGGGATCTGCGACTTCCTCGCGATCTGCGGCAGCGCGTCCGCGTCGTCCTGCGAGGGGCAGGCGACCCGCACGATCTGGCAACCGGCCGCCGTCAGTTCGGCGATCTGCTGCAGCGTCGCGTTGACGTCGGCGGTCAGTGTCGTCGTCATCGACTGGACGGAGACCGGCGCGTCGCCGCCCACCGCCACCGGCCCGACCTGGATGCGCCGCGAACGGCGGCGCTCCGCGAGCGGTCGGGCCGGTACGGAGGGCAGGCCGAGCGACACACGCTCGACTGCTGTCATCGCGACGTCACTTCCCGCGGTTTCCGGCGACAGTCTCGCGGCTCGCCCTGATGGACTCCTTCAGGGAGGTCATCGTGGCCAGGACGGCGGTCGGCTCGTAGCCGCAGTGCGCCATGCAGTTGGCGCAGCGCGGGTCCTTGCCGCGGCCGTACTTGCTCCAGTCGGTGTCCTCGATGAGCTCCTTGTACGTGGTCACGTACCCGTCGCTCATCAGGTAGCAGGGGCGCTGCCAGCCGAAGAGCGAGTAGTTGGGGATGGCCCACGCCGTGCAGGGGAAGTCGACCTTCCCCTCCAGGAAGTCCAGGAAGAGCGGACTGTGGTTGAGCCGCCACCGCGCCCGGTTGCCGCCGGAGAAGGCCTTCCGGAACAGCTCGCGGGTCTGCTCCACGCCGAGGAAGTGCTCCTGGTCGGGAGCCTTCTCGTAGGCGTACGCCGGCGAGATCATCATCTCGTCGACCTGGAGCTCGTCATTGAGGAAGTTGAGCACCTCGATGATGGTCTGCGGGGTGTCGGTGTTGAAGAAGGTCGAGTTCGTGGTGACCCGGAAACCGCGCCGCTTGGCCTCCTTGATCGCCTCGACGGCCTCGTCGAAGACGCCCTCCTTGGCGACCGATTCGTCGTGCCGCTCACGCAGGCCGTCGATGTGCACGGCGAACGCGAAATACCGCGACGGCGTGAACTTCTCCAGCTTCTTGCGCAGCATCATGGCGTTGGTGCAGAGGAAGACGTACTTCTTCTTCGCCACCAACTGCCGCACGATCTCGTCGATCTGCGGGTGCATCAACGGTTCTCCACCGGCGATGGAGACCATCGGCGCACCGGATTCCAGTACGGCGCCGACCGCCTGGGCGACGGGCATGCGCTGCTTGAGCACGCCGGCGGGGTGCTGGATCTTCCCGCAGCCCTCGCATTTCAGGTTGCAGGCGAAGAGCGGCTCCAGTTCGACGATGAGAGGGAACTTCTCGCGCCTGCGGAGCATTTTCTGTTCGAAGAGATAGGTGCCGACCCGGATGGACTGACGAAGAGGCATGGCCATCTAGCTCACCTCCAGGGGAGCGCGGTAGAGCGGTGCCAATCAAGAAACGCGGGAAGAAGATCCCTCAGTACACGGAACGCGGTGATCCCGGTGCGGAGGGTGCCGAGGCGCACGAGCTCGAACTCGGGCGTGTCGACGACCACACGGGCCGCCGCGACGGGGCGTGGGCCCCGGGCGAGCGCGGCCCGCATCATCGCCGCCGACTCCATGTCGACGGCGATGGCGCCGGTGGACCGGAGCGCCAGCCGCTCCGGTCCCCGTACCACATGGTCGGACTCCGCGAGCCGGCCGATGTGCACGGTGTGTCCGGCCGCCTTGAGCGCGGCGGCCAGTGTTGCACCGTCCTGCGGACCGTCGGCGACGACCACGTCGCCGGGCCGCATTCCGGTGGCCAGTCCGGCACAGAAGCCGGTGGTGAGGACGGGGGCCCCGTCGAGCGCGGGGTCGCGCAGCGCCTCCGTGACGGCGCGCTCGGCCGCCTGCGGTCCCATGCCCGTGCGCACGAAGACGACCGGAGGTCCCTCCCCCTTAGCGCGACGCGGGTAGGCCCCCGCCGCGGCGCGCGCACGGCCGCCGCCGCGCAGTGCGAACCGTTCCATCCGCAGCGCGCAGACGATGAGCAGAGGTGGGCCGGACGGCCCCATCAGTCCCCCTTCCGTACTCCGCCGAAGGGCTCCCCGTGCACATAGCGCCCGAGGGCGGTGAGCGGGAACACCATGCGGTAGAGGTGGTAGTTGATGGAGAAGTCGCGCGGGAAGCCGGTGCCCGTGAAGTACGGCTCGTCCCAGGAGCCGTCCTCCTTCTGCGTGTCGACGAGCCGGCGCACACCGCGCACGACGGCCTCGCTCTCCCGCTCCCCGGCCGCCAGCAGGGCCATCAGCGCCCAGGCGGTCTGGGAGGGGGTCGAATCGCCGCGGCCGACCCAGTCGGCGGAGGAGTAGGACCGCAGGTCCTCGCCCCAGCCGCCGTCCTCGTTCTGCACGGACTCCAGCCAGGACACGGCACGCCGGACTGCGGGGTGACTGCCCGGCAGCCCGGCCGCGACGAGGGCGGGGACCACCGACCCCGTTCCGTAGACGTAGTTGACGCCCCAGCGGCCGAACCAGGCCCCGTTGGGCTCCTGTTCGGCGAGCAGCCAGTCGATGCCGCGGCGGGTGTGGGGGTCGTGCTCCAGACCGAGGGCGGCCAGCATCTCGACCACGTGCGCGGTCACGTCGGCCGACGGCGGGTCGATGACCTCGCCGAAGTCGCAGAAGGGCAGCCGGTTGGGGAAGCGGCTGGTGTTGTCGGCGTCGAACGCGCCCCACGCACCGTTCTTGGACTGCATGCCCAGGTTCCAGCGCACGCCGCGCTCGACCGCGGACCGCACCCTGCCCGGCTCGGGGTGGTCGACGCGCAGCAGCGCGAGGACGACCTCGGCCGTGTCGTCGATGTCGGGGTAGGTGTCGTTCTCGAACTCGAACGCCCAGCCCCCGGAAGGCAGGTCGGGCCGCTGCACGGCCCAGTCGCCGCGCTTGCTGATCTGCTCGCCCAGCATCCACTCGGCCGCCTTGACCAGGGCCGGGTCGTCGGCCGGGACCCCCGCGTCGGCGAGGGCGATGGCGGCCAGACAGGTGTCCCAGACCGGCGACTGGCACGCCTCGATCATGCGCGTGTCCTCGTCCGGCCAGACCGCGAAGTCGTCCAGCGCCCGCAGGCCGGCGCGGAGCACGGGGTGGTCCAGGTCGTAGCCGAGCAGGTGGAGCGCGATCACCGAGTAGACGGCGGGAGGCTGGATGCCGCCGAAGCAGCCGTCGTTCTCCTGCCGCTCGATGATCCAGCGGGCGGCGGAGCGCAGTGCGGCCTGGCGCAGCGGGCGGACGCTGACCTTGCGGTAGGCGTGCAGGGCCCGGTCGATCCGCTGGAACACCCCGTCCCAGCTGCCGACGAAGGCGCGCTTGGCCGGCGGATTCGGCCGCGCCGGGTCGACGTGCAGTTCGTCGAGTCCGAAGGAGACCGGCCGCACCGGCCGGTGGGCGGCGACGACGGTGAGCGGCACGATGGTCTGCCGGGCCCAGCTGGCGAACGAGTAGATGTTCAGCGGTGCCCACTTGGGCAGGAAGATCAGTTCCGGCGGCAGCTCGGGCAGGTCCTCCCAGCGCCACCAGCCGAACAGGGCGAGCCAGATCCTCGTGAACACCCGGGCCCTGGCGACACCGCCCTGCTCGCGCACGAAGGCGGAGGCCGCGGACATCCACGGGGCGTCAGGCGCGTCCCCCGCGAGCCGGAGCGCGACGTACGCCTCGACGGTGGCCGAGACATCGCCGGGCCCGCCGTGGAACGTCGGCCAGGCACCGTCGCCGCGCTGCTGGGACCTGATCCAGCGGGCGGCGGCCGCGACGATCCGCTCGTCCTGGATACCGAGGAACTGACGGAGCAACAAGTCCTCGGCGTCCATCGTCACGTTGGTCTCGAGGTCGCCCTTCCACCATCCCTCAGGATGCTGACGGGCCAGCAGGTGGTCGGTGGCGCGGCGCGCCGCGTATGCCGCCGCCTCCACGACCGGACGTGTCGTACCGTCCCGAGACGAACCGGACGTCTGATACGTCGGTCTGCCCGCTGCCTTCGTGCTGGCCGAGGGTGTCCCGGAGGCCGCGATGCCCCCGGAACCGCCGTCGGTCGTCGCTGTCATGGCTTCCCCTTTGCACAGTCGTTCTGTCTGCGGTGTTGGGGCTGCCGTCGGCCGCTACTCGCTACCGGCCGGCGACGTACTGCGCTCCACCTACGTCCTTACTTCTCGCGAACCACCACAAAATCCGCCAGACCCACGAGCTTACGGCGAACTTCACCCGACATGTCCATTTTGTCGAGCGCGGAAATTGCGGTGGCGTACTGGCGTCGGGCCTCCTGGGATGTCCACTCCCGACCCCCAGCCTCCTCGATCAACGCCGCCCTCGTCGCGAACTCTTCCTCGTCGAAGGACTCAATATCATTACGGTCCAACGAATCCGCGGCCTTCGCATCCGCTGCCAGCAGCTCGGCCAGGCGCTCCGAGGCCGGACCCCCCGCGGCCAGCGCGGCCACCACCGGCAGCGACTTCTTGCGCTGGCGCAGGTCGCTCCAGGTCTGCTTGCCGGTCGCCGCCGGGTCGCCCCAGATGCCCAGCAGGTCGTCGATGGCCTGGAAGGCCAGACCCAGGTGGTACCCGTACTCCTCCAGGGCGTCGGCGTCCGCCTCGGAGGCGCCGCCGAGCACCGCGCCGATGGAGGAGGCGCAGGCCAGCAGGGCGCCGGTCTTGTTGCCCTCCATCTCCAGGCACTCCTGGACGGTGACCCGCTCGCGGTGCTCGAAGGAGATGTCCTGCGCCTGACCGTCGATCAGCTTCCGGGTGGCGGTGGTGATCCGCCGGGTGGCGCGGCCGGCCTCAGCGGTGCCCTGCTCCAGCAGGATCTCGTTCGCGAGCGCGAACAGCGCGTCGCCGACCAGGATCGCCTGGGCCGGACCGTGCACCTTCCAGACCGTGTCGCGGTGCCTGCGCTGCTCGTCGCCGTCCATCAGGTCGTCGTGCAGCAGCGAGAAGTTGTGCACCAGCTCGACCGCGACCGCGCCGGGGATGCCGGTCTCCGGGCCCGCGCCCGCGGCCTCGGCGGAGAGCAGGGCGAGTGCGGGACGGACGGCCTTGCCGCTGTCCCCGTGGGTGGGGTTGCCCGCGGCGTCGATCCACCCGAAGTGGTAGGCGGCGACGGTGTCCATGGGGGGTGCGAGACGGTCCACGGCGGCGCGCAGCACCGGCGTGGACAGCTCGCGGCCGCGCTCCAGCAGCGCGGTCACGGTCGCTCTGTCGACGCCCGCGTTCATCTGCTCGTGGCCAGCGGTCACATTGTCTCCTCTGGTTGCACTGGTGAGGCTCATGCCGGCTCCAGGCCTTCGATTTCGAAGGGGCGTGGGTCGAAGGGATGGCGGAGTGCGGTCAAAGCTGCTCGGGAGGCTTGCAAACCGCTGCGGACCGCACTTTCCATGGTCGCGGGCCAGCCGGTGGCAGTCCACGCACCGGCGAGCCAGACGCCCGGTGCCCCGGTACGGGTCCCGGGGCGCAGGGCACCGACACCGGGGGCCGGCGCGAACGTCGCCGTCCGCTCCCGGGTGACGAAGAAGTCGCGTACGACGGCGTCGCGGGCGGCCGGGAGCAGCCGCTCCAGCTCGGGCAGGTAGCGCTTGCGCAGCTCCGCCACCGGGAGGTCGATCTCCTCCTCGGCCGCGGACTGGGACAGGGCGAGGTACTGTCCGCCGCCCGTGAGCCCGGAGGGCTCCGTACGGTCGAAGACCCACTGCACGGGGCTGCCGAGGGCCGCGAAGAACGGCTGCCGCAGCACCTCGCGGTCGTAGACGACGTGGACGTTGAGGATCGGCGCGGTGCCGATGCGCAGCAGGGCGCCGGGGTCCTCCAGGGCGCCCGCGGGCAGCAGTCCGTGCGCCTCCTGCTGCGGGACGGCCAGCACCACGACGTCGGCGGTGATGCGCTCGCCGCGGCCGGGGCCGGTCTCGGCCTCGACCTCCCAGACCGCGCCGCTCTCGCCGCTCCCGCGGGTGTCGGCGGCCGCCCCGGACCGTACCGGCTCGGCCGCGTCCGTGCGGGTGACCGAGGTGACGCGGGCGCGCAGCAGGGTGCGCACCCCGGCCTTGTCCAGGGCCGTGCGGGCGCGGTCGTCGTGCAGCTCGCCGAGCGGCCGGGCGGCCCAGCCGATGTCGGCGGCGCCGGGGTCGGAGAGCAGGCCGGTCTTGAAGACCTTGGCGGCCAGGGCGAGCGAGGAACGGTCCGCGGTGGCGTTGAGCGTCGCGACGCCGACCAGGTCCCACAGGGCCTCGATCGTGCGGGCCGACTGGCCGCGCCGGCTCAGCCAGCTGCCGAAGTCCACGGCGTCCAGCGCGGGATCGTCGAGGTCCAGTCCGCGCAGCGCGAGCGCGGCCCGGCCGACGGAGGCGCGCTCGGCGAGCGACAGGTGCGGGTAGGTGGCCAGGCTCGCGGCCAGGTGCAGCGGGACCGGGAGCGCGGCCCGGCGCAGCCGGCCGAGCCGCGGCCGCGCGCCGCCGACGTCGAGCACGGGCACGTCGAGCCGGTCCTGCACGGTGACGAGGTCGGCCGCGTCGATCCGGTCCAGGAACCCGCGGTACGCGTCGCAGCAGCGCAGGAAGACGTGCTGGCCGTTGTCGACGGTCAGGTCGCCGCGCTGGAAGGAGAAGGCGAGGCCGCCCAGCCGGGGCCGCGTCTCCAGCAGGGTGACGCGCAGCCCGGCGTCGGCCAGGGCCAGGGCCGCGGTCGTGCCCGCGAGCCCGCCCCCGACCACGACAGCCGTGTGCTCAGCCATGCGTCCTCCCCCTCGGCCCGCCCCGTGGGGCGCACCGTACCGTTGCCGACAGTGACGCGCCGGACACGGTGCCGGTTGCCACGCCGGGGCGGAAAAACCCGTTCGTCCGCGGCGGGGCGGATTGCGTGCCCGGTTCGGACGCGCCGCCGGGAGCGGCGGCGCCCGTGGCCGCTGGGGCGGGTGTCACACGCGCCTCCTGGCCGCCCGGCGGGCGTCGAGTCCGGCCAGGCCGCGGGCCGCGACGTACGCCTTCTCGTGGGCGGGCAGCGAGACCCGGCCGCGCAGCACGGCCTCGGGGTCGGCGGCGATGCGCTCCAGCAGTCGGCGGTAGATGCCCGCCATCGCGGAGACGCAGGCGCCGCTGCGGCGGTCCAGCATGGGCAGCAGCCGGTAGCCGTCGGCGAACAGGGCGCGGGCCCGGCGCACCTCGAACTCGATCAGGCCGGCGAAGTCCGCGCCCCGCGGCGGGGTGTCGGAGTGGAATCCCTCCGAACAGCCGAACTTGGCCAGGTCGTTGGCGGGCAGGTAGGTGCGCCCGTTGCTCGCGTCCTCGCGCAGGTCCCGCAGGATGTTGGTGAGTTGCAGGGCGAGCCCGAGGGTGTCGGCGTACTCGGCGGCGCGCTCGCGCTCCTCCGCGGAGGTCGCCGTCCCGAAGACGCCGAGCGACAGCCGGCCGATGGCCCCGGCGACGCAGCGGCAGTAGGCCGCCAGGTCCTCCCAGGTCTCGTAGGTGTCGCCGCGCAGGTCCATCTGGACGCCGTCGATGAGCTCGTCGAGCCCGCCGAGCGGGATCGGGAAGCGCCGCGCGGAGTCGGCCAGGGCCACCGCCACGGGGTCGGTGTCCTCCTCGGTGACCTCGCCGGCGCGCACCCGGGCCAGCGCCGCGCGCGTCTGGTCCAGCCTGGCCTGCTTGTCGGCGGGCGCGAGGTCGCCGTCGCCGATGTCGTCGACCCGGCGGGAGAAGGCGTACAGGGCCGACATCGCCTGCCGTTTGGGGGTGGGCAGGAGCCGGATGCCGTAGGCGAAGTTGCGGGCTTCGTGGCCGGTGACACTCTCGCAGTAGGCGTACGCCGCGAGCACCGGTCCGGACATGCGATCGGAGCCGTTCACTGTCCGGCTCACCCCTCTCTTCGCAATGTCGACCCCACCTCGCGCAGGAGGCTGTACTTGCCCGCCTTCGGCGGCCCAGGCAGCACGTCGTACCCGGCGTCCGCGATCGCCCGGAGGGCGGCGCGGCCTCCCCCGACGAATCCGGCGAGCAGCAGCTTGAGCCTGCCGTGGACGCTACCCACCAAGGGGGTGCCTTCATTCAGAAGATCGCGGGCGCGTTCCGCTTCATGGGCCACCAGCGCGCGCACCGATGCGCCCGCGGTCGCGGCGGTGAGATCGGTTTCGGTCACGCCGAAGTGCTTCATGTCCTCGGCGGGCAGGTAGATGCGGTCGCGGCCGAGGTCCTCGGTCACGTCCTGGAGGTGCTCGACGATCTGCAGTGCGGTGCAGACCGCGTCCGAGCGGCGGATCCGCTCGGGGGTGGAGGTGCCGGTGATGCCCAGTACGAGGCGGCCGACCGGGTTGGCCGACAGTTCGCAGTAGGCCAGCAGGTCCTCGTACGTGGCGTAGCGGCGGACGAGCTGGTCCTGCCGGTTGGCCTCCACGAGGCCGAGGAACGGCTCCGGGGTGAGGCCGTGCCGCTGCACGGTGGGCCGCAGGGCGCGGAGCAGGGGGTGCCGGATCGTGTCCGGCGGGCCGTCGAAGACCCGGCGCAGATCGGCCTCGAAGGCGTCGAGCATGGCCAGGCGGTCGTCGGCGGCGTCGGCGGGCAGCCCCAGGCGCAGGGCGTCCTCGCGGCCGCCGCCGGCCAGGTCGCCGTCGCCGATGTCGTCCACGAGCCGGGCGTAGCCGTAGACCGCCATGAGGTCACCCCGCCAGGAGCGGGGCAGGAAGAAGGGGGCGACCGGGAAGTTCTCCCTTGTCGCCTTGGCGAGGACGGCCTGTGAATGGGCGTCCGGGGCCGTGTCGCCCGAAGCCGCGGGGCGCAGGCCGGTCACCGTGGACGTCCCGGTGTTCGGGCGGTGGGCGCTTTCTCCCCAGGGGTCCACAGAGCCATAGCCGTCACATCCCCCGTTCTACACTGATAGCCCATAACACCCAATTTCGGACACGCCGCTGCCATATCTCCTGCTCCGGGCCACCGCGTACCCGAACCGACTCTCCGGACGTATCGCCTGAGATCCGGCGATTGAGTACCGCTACAGCTTACGGCGCAGGGCCCCCCAGGCGTGCGCCGGGGTGCACAACGATGTCGATCCGCAAGCTCCAACGCGCATTCGGAGAGTCGCCTTCCAGGGTGCTGGCAAAGTCCCGTAAAAATCAGGAGCCACACAGGTCCCGAATGACCGTTTCGACCACACGCCTCACTACGGCGGGCCCAACACGTGATGAATTTCGAGGTCAGCCGCGTCCGTACTGCTCCTCGGCCTTCCAGAAGTAGACGAAACCGCCCACACCGGTCGCCACCGCCCAGCCCAGCGCGACCGGCCACACGTGCGGCGGCAGCTGGTCCGCGGTGAAGCTGTCGATCAGCGCGAAGCGCACGAGGTCGATGTAGACGGCGGCGGGATTGAGCTGCAGGGCCAGCTGGACCGGCGCCGGGGCGTGCGCCGTGAAGTGCGTGATGCTGTACATCACGCCGGAGGTGTACATCCATGTGCGCAGGATGAACGGCATCAACTGCGCCAGGTCGGTCATCTTGCTGCCCAGCCGCGCCATGATCATCGCGAGCCCCGCGTTGAACAGCGACTGCAGCAGCAGCGCCGGCACGACGAGCACCCAGCTCGTGCGCGGCACCTCACCGGTCATGAGCACGATGGCCAGCAGCACGAACATCGACATCAGCAGTTGCTGGAGCTGCACGAGCGTGAACGCCAGCGGCATCGAGGCGCGGGGGAAGTGCAGCGCCCGGATCAGGCCGAGGTTGCCGGAGATCGAGCGGACCCCTGCCATGACCGAGGACTGGGTGTAGGTGAACACGAAGACGCCCGTGACCAGGAACGCGATGAAGTTGTCCACGCCGCGGTCGGTGCCCAGCAGCAGACCGAAGATGAAGTAGTAGACGGCCGCGTTGAGCAGCGGCGTCAGCACCTGCCACAGCTGGCCCAGCCGGGCCTGGGTGTACTGCGCCGAGACCCGGGCCCTGGCGAACGACGAGATGAAGTGCCTGCGGCCCCACAACTGCCGCACGTAGGCGGGCAGGGCCGGCCGGGCGCCGCTGACGGCGAGGCCGTACTTGGCCGCGAGCTCGGCCGAGGTCAGGCCGTCGTCCGCGGACGACGCCGAACCGGCACCCATGGCGACCGTACCGTCGTGCGTTGTCTCGCTCACTGTCGACACTTTCGTCCCGTGGGTGCGCGTCCGGCGGGGGGCACCGGACGCGCCGTGTCCTGTCGACTTTCGAGCTTGTCAGATGATCGGGGGTCGGCCCAGTCGGGCGAGCCGCCAGACGGTGGACCACCGCATGGGCCGGCGCGGGCCGCAGGGGGTCGTCCAGCCCTCCCGGAACCCGCCGAACCAGGCGCGCAGCGCCGGTCGCGACGGCCGCCGCAGCAGGGTCAGCAGCATCCAGACGCCCAGGTACGCCGGTATCAGCGTCCAGGGCAGATTGCGCCGGGCGAGCCACACGCGGTTGCGGGCCACCATGCGGTGGTAGACCGCGTGCCGGCTCGGGGCGGTCAGCGGGTGGTAGAGGACCATGTCGGAGCGGTAGTCGATCAGCCAGCCCGCGTCGAGGGCCCGCCAGGCGAGGTCGGTCTCCTCGTGGGCGTAGAAGAACTCGTCCGGCAAGCCGCCGACCTGCTGGAAGACCTTCGTGCGAACGGCATTGGCGCCGCCCAGGAAGGTCGTGACGCGCGAGGAGCGCATCGGGTCGGAGGCCCGCAGCCGGGGGACGTGGCGGCGCTGGGTGACGCCGGACTCCGGATCGGCGATCCGGAAGCTGACGATGCCGAGGTGGGGGTCGTCGGCGAAGGCCTCGCGGACCAGCGCCGCGGTGTCCTCGTTGGGCAGCAGCCCGTCGTCGTCGAGGAACAGCAGGACGTCGACGTCCCGGCCGCCGGGCCCGAAGACCTCGATGCCGACGTTGCGTCCGCCGGGGATGCCCAGGTTCTCGGGCAGCTCCACGGACCGCACGCCGGCCGGCAGCTCGGGCAGCGGTGAGCCGTTGCCGACCACGGCGACCTCTATGGCCGGGCCGGCCTGCTTGGCGACCGAGTCCAGCAGGTCGCGCAGTTCCTCCGGACGGTTGCCCATGGTGATGATCACCGCGCCGAGGCGCACCGATTCCGCCGACGTCCCCACCGCGCTCACCTCAGCCTGTTCGACGCGAGGATCGAGACCAGGTGCAGCAGCGTCTGCAGCACGGCTATGGCGGCCAGGGCGCAGACCGCGATCCGGGTGAACAGCAGGTCGCCGTGGAAGGAGTCCGCGACGCCTGCGGCCAGGATCAGCAGCGAGGCCTCGACCCCGCCGACCAGCCGGTGGAACTTCAGGGCGGCCGCGGCGCGGCGGGCCAGCGCCAGACCGGACGAACGCGGCACGGACGCCTCGTCCTGCACCGCGGGCAGGCCGCTGCGGGCGCGCGCGACGTCCACCAGGTCGGTCTCCGCCTTGATCAGGATCGCGCCCAGCGCGGCCAGCGTCCCGAGGAACGCCCAGCCCCACTGGGTGCTCGCGCCGTCCCGGTGGAACAGGTCGGCGGCGCGCACGCCGAAGCCGATCAACAGCGCGGCCTCGGACAGGTAGTGGCCCACCCGGTCCAGGTACACGCCGGTGATCGAGGTCTGTCTGCGCCAGCGGGCGACCTCGCCGTCGACGCAGTCCAGCAGCAGGTACAGCTGGATCAACAGGGCCGCGGCCACCGCTCCGGCCGGCCCCGGCACCAGGAGTGCCGCGCCGGCCGCGATGCCCGCGACGATCATCAGATACGTGAGCTGGTTGGGCGTCACCCGGCTGTTCACCAGATGACGGGTCCAGCGCAGGGAGATCTCGCGCATGTATATGCGCCCGGCCCAGTGCTCGCCGCTACGGCGGTCCTTCAGCCCTGCGGGGTGAACGACCGGCCGCAGCTCAGCTACCGATGGTTTTGGCATAGTCTGCGTATGCGTCCCTGATCTCGTCGGTGGACAGTTCCAGGTGCTCGAGGATCGTGTAGCGCCCGGGGCGGGTCTGCGGTGCGTAGGCGACGGCCTTGACGAACTCGTCCTCGGTGAAGCCGATCTCGCCCGGTGTGACCGGGAGTCCGTGGTTGCGCAGGGTCTGCGCGAAGAGCCCGGCCTGTTCCTCGGCGCCGCGCAGGAACATCGCGAAGGCGGCGCCGATACCGACCTGTTCACCGTGGGCGGCGGCCCGCCGCGGGTGGAGCAGGTCGAGCGCGTGGCTGATCTCGTGGCAGGCGCCCGACGCGGGCCGGCTGTCGCCGCTGATCGACATGGCGATGCCGGTGAGCACCAGCGCCTCGGCGAGCACGGTGAGGAACTCGTCGTCGCCTATCCCGCTGGGGTGGCGCAGCACGGACTCGCCCGCGGTACGGGCCATCGCGGCGGCCAGGCCGTCGATCGGCTCGCCCGTCTCGCGGTGGGACAGCTCCCAGTCCGCGATGCAGGAGATGTTGGAGATCGCGTCGCCGATGCCGGAGCGCACGAAGCGGACCGGGGCCTCACGGATCACATCGAGGTCGATCACCATGGCGATGGGGCTCGGCACGCCGTAGGAGCCGCGGCCGTTGTCGTTGTCCAGCGTGGACACCGGCGAGCACAGCCCGTCGTGCGCCAGGTTGGTCGCGACGGCCACCACCGGCAGCCCGACGCGGGCGGCGGCGTACTTGGCGGCGTCGATGATCTTGCCGCCGCCGAGGGCCACCACGGCGTCGTAGCGCTTGCCGCGCATGGCGTCGGCGAGCCTGACGGCACCGTCGATGGTGCCGCCGGCCACCTCGAACCAGTCGGCGGCGGGCAGGGCCGGGGCCAGCCGCTCGCGCAGCACCTGGCCGGAGCCGCCGCTGACCGCGACGGCCAGCCGGCCGGAGCTGGAGATGCGCTGGTCGGCCAGGACGGCCGCCAGGTCGTCGAGGGCACCGGCACGGATGTCGACGACGACCGGCGAGGGAATGAGCCTCGTCAGTACCGGCACGCGATCTCCCGTGCCCGGTTCAGGTCGTCGTGGTTGTCGATCTCGACCCAGGGGACGTCGCCGATGGGCGCGACGTCGACGCGCAGGCCCCGGTCGACCAGTTCCTGGTAGCCGTCCTCGTAGTACAGCTGCGGGTCGCGCTCGTAGGTGGCCCTCAGCGCGTCGGCCAGGTCGGCGGCCGCGGCGGCCTCGATGAGGGTGACACCGATGTACTCGCCGGTGGCCGCGGCCGGGTCCATCAGCTTGGTGATCCGCTGCACGCCCCGGTCCTCGGCCGTGACGACCTTCATCTCCTCGTCGGCCAGGTCCTTGACGGTGTCCAGGGCGAGGATGATGCGGCGGGCACCGCCGCGCGCCTCCAGCAGCGTCTGCTCGACGGAGACGGGGTGCACGGTGTCGCCGTTGGCGAGGATCGCGCCCTCGGCCAGCACGTCACGGGCGCACCACAGGGAGTAGGCGTTGTTCCACTCCTCGGCCTTGTCGTTCTCGACGAGGTGGAGCTTGACGCCGTACTTGGCCTCCAGCGCGGTCAGGCGCTCGTGGACGGCCTCCTTGCGGTAGCCCACGACGACCGCGGCGTCGGTCAGGCCGACCTCGGCGAAGTTGCGCAGCGTCAGGTCCAGGACGGTCGTCTTGCCCTCACCCTGTGGGTCCACCGGCACCAGGGCCTTGGGAAGGGTGTCGGTGTAGGGGCGAAGACGCCGTCCGGCGCCGGCCGCCAGCACGAGGCCGATCATGCGGGTTCTCCTGTTTCGTCGTGTACGGCGGGCGCCCCCGAGGACACCCAGAAGCGGATGCTCTCGGTGAGCACCAGCAGGGCCAGTGCGACGGCCGCAGCCGTCAGCGCCGCCGTCAATCCCGTGGTGTGCGCCAGGGCCACGGACGCGGCCGCGACCAGCAGCGTCCTTCCCTCGTGCCCGCCGGTCGCGCGTACCAGGGCCCGCGGGGGCGCCCCGGTCCCGCCGCGGATGCGGTACACCGTGTCGTAGTGATGGTAGGCGACCGCGGCAACCAGACAGAAAGCTGCGGGCAACGCTCCGTTCACCTTCGAGACGGCCGCGAGCGCCAGAACGGTTCCGTACTCGGCCGCCCGGAAAAGGGGCGGGACCAGCCAGTCGAGGGCTCCCTTGAGCGGTCCTGCGACCGCGAGGCCCGAGGTGACGACGTAGACGGCGGCGGCCGCGAGCGGCCACCAGCTGCCCGCCGGGGCCGCCAGGGACGTGGCGATCATCACTGCCGCGCCCACCGCGGCGGCGGCCGGGAAGCCGCGGCCGCGCGCGATGCGGGCGACTGCCTCGGCGAGGGGTCCGGTGTCGGCGAGCTCGGCCAGCGCCGCGGCGGCCCGGTCGGTGCGCACCGCCCTGCGGGTCAGCGAGCGCAGAACGCGACCGGCGGTGGTGTAGCAGGCGGCGAAGGCGCAGCCGATGATCAGTACCACGAAGGTGACGCGCGGGGTGGTGGCCGCGGTGAGGATCGCGATCAGTGCCCAGCGTTCGCCGATGGGCAGCACGATCATCCTGCGTATCCACACCGTCCAGCCGACCCGGTCCAGCCGGTCGGACAGGGCGGCGGTGGGACTGGTGTTGGCGTCCGCGTCGTGGTTGGCCTCGTTGAACGAGAAGTCGACCACGTGCCGGCAGGTCTGCAGGACCATCGCGCCGAGGGCGAGCGCCCACACGTCGTCACCGCCGCCGGCGCGGGCCGCGCCGAGCGCGAGGCCCGCGTAGTACGCGTACTCCTTGACCCGGTCGAAGGTGGCGTCGAGCCAGGCGCCGAGCGTGGAGTACTGCAACGAGTAGCGGGCGAGCTGCCCGTCGGTGCAGTCCAGCACGAAGGACGCGATGAGCAGCACGCCCGCGGCGACGAAGCCGGGACGGGTGCCGGTGGCGGCGCAGGCGGCGGCGATCAGGGCGACCAGCAGGGAGGCGGTCGTCACCTGGTTCGGAGTGAGCCCGCGCCGGGCGCACCAGCGCGCGATGTAGCGGGAGTAGGGGCTGACGAAGTGCGTGGTGAAGAAGCCGTCACGGGACTTCACGGCGCCGCGCAGGCGCACCGCCTCGTCGTCCACCGCGGCGACGGCCTCCTCGGCACGTGCCCGCTCCTGCGCGTCGGCGGGCACCCGGGCCACCAGGACGCCGAGCTCCGGCCGCTGCACGGCGACGCCTTCGGCGTCCAGTCCCGCGGCCAGTTCGTCGGGCAGGCTCGCGGCGCCGGTGACGGCGGTACGGCCCGCGCCCCGGTCCCGGCCGCCGGCCGGTGCCAGCGCCCGGACCAGCGCGGGGCGGGCGGCGGGACGGACGGACAGGGCGCCCGGCACGGCTGCGGTGTCGAAGCGGGGGTCGGTCAGCGCGAGCCGCAGCGCGTGGACGTGACCGACGAAGCGCGGGTCGACGACCGCGACGCGCTCGGCGGGCGGGACGGCGGCGAGGAGTGCCGCGAGGGCACCGGCGTCGTCCGCCGCGACCACGTCGAAGCCGAGGCCGCGCAGGTCGCCCTCGATCGGTGAACCCGCGACCGGCGGACCGGTGAGGATGGCGGTCGACAGACGGACTCACTCCCTGGGAAACACAAAGGACGGAACGGGGGCGCCCGGTCATGGACACGCCTACCGGACACCGGGGCGCGCCATGTCAGGGCGGCTGTGACGGCAGAGGCTATCCGATTCCCGGAAGGTTCCGTTCACCGGCCGTTTCCCTGGCCTTCGCGCGGATGGCGCGATCATCATCACCGGTTGTGCGCGATGGAACAACCCCCGGTGCGCATCCGCCGATAGGGTGAGCGTCATGACGTGGCTGATCACAGGTGGCACGGGATTCATCGGCTCTCATGTCGTGCGGGCGATGACCCGCGCCGGGGAGCGCGTGGTGGTCTACGACGACGGCTCGGCGGGCGTGGCCTCGCGCGTCCCGGCCGACGTGCCGAGGGTGACCGGTTCCACACTCGACCGGGACCTGCTGGACCGCACGATCGCCGAGCACGGCGTCACGGGCGTCGTGCACCTGGCGGCGCGGAAGCAGGTCGGCGAGTCCGTCGAGCAGCCGCTGCGGTACTACCGGGAGAACGTGGGCGGCCTCGGCACGCTCCTGGAGGCGGTGGCGGCGGCCGGGGTCGGCCGATTCGTCTTCTCCTCCTCCGCCGCGGTGTACGGCCTGCCGGACGTGCCGCTGGTGACCGAGTCCACGCCGTGCCTGCCCATGAGCCCCTACGGGGAGACCAAGCTGGCCGGCGAGTGGCTGGTGCGGGCGGCGGGCAGGGCGCACGGGATCTCCACGGCCTGTCTGCGGTACTTCAACGTGGCGGGCGCGGCCGTGCCGGAGCTCGCCGACACCGGGGTCTTCAACGTCGTCCCGATGGTGTTCCAGAAGCTCACCGAGGGCGAGCCCCCGCTGATCTTCGGCGACGACTACCCGACCCCCGACGGCACGTGCGTGCGCGACTACATCCACGTCGAGGACCTGGCGGACGCGCACCTCGCGGCCGCCCGCTGGGTCACGGGCCGCGAGGCCGCCGAGGACCTGACCGTCAACATCGGCCGCGGCGAGGGTGTCTCCGTTCGTGAACTGATCGACCTCGTCACCGAGATCGCCGGATACCCGGAGGTGACGCCGGTGGTCACCCCGCGGCGTGCCGGGGACCCGGCGAGCGTGGTGGCCTCGGCCGAGCTGATCCGGAAGGAACTGGGCTGGAGCGCCGTGCGCGGGGTGCGGGAGATGGTCGAGTCGGCGTGGCAGGGCTGGTGCCTGCGGTACCCGGAGGCCCGCCGCCCCTAGCGTCCGCCACTCGCCGGAACACGCCCCGTACCCGGACCATCGCCGCAGGTCACCGCACATGACAACGGTGACCAGTGGCGAGTTGCCCACGGACGGTCACCGTTGTTCACTGGGGCACGCCGGCCGAAGCCGGCGGGCGGGTGAGCACGGCGGGCGAGAGGGGAGTCCCAGGCGATGGGGGCAGGGCATGCGCACGACCACGGCCACACGCACGGATCCGCTGCCGGGCTGACCGGCACGGCCGCGTCGCGGTTCCGCGACCGGCTGCGGATCGCGCTCGGCATCACGCTGCTGATCCTCGTGGCGGAGGTGGTGGGCAGCACCCTCACCGGTTCCCTCGCGCTGCTCGCCGACGCCGGACACATGGCCACGGACGCGGCGGGCCTGGCGATGTCGCTGGTGGCGATCCACTTCGCCAACCGCCCGCCGAGCGAGCGCCGCACCTTCGGCCTGGCCCGGGCGGAGATCCTCTCGGCGGTGGCCAACGCCGTACTGCTGTTCGGCGTGGGCGCGTACATCTTCTACGAGGCCGTCTCGCGCCTGATCGCCCCGGCCGAGGTCGAGGGCGGGCTCACCGTCGTCTTCGGTGTGGTCGGCCTGGTGGCCAACTCGGTGTCGCTCCTTCTGCTGATGCGCGGGCAGCGCGAGAGCCTGAACGTCCGGGGGGCCTTCCTGGAGGTCATGGCGGACGCCCTGGGCTCGCTCGCGGTGGTCGTGGCGGCCGTGGTGATCCTGACCACCGGGTGGCAGCAGGCCGACCCGGTGGCCTCGCTGCTGATCGGCGTGATGATCGTCCCGCGGACGTGGAAACTGCTGCGGGAGGCCATCGACGTGCTGCTGGAGGCCGCCCCCCGTGACGTCGACATGGCCGAGGTCCGCAGCCACATCCTCGGGCTGCCCGGTGTCGAGGGACTGCACGACCTGCACGTGTGGACGATCACCTCGGGCATGCCGGTGCTCTCCGCCCACGTCGTGGTGAGCCCGGAGACCCTGGACGCCATCGGCCACGAGAAGGTGCTGCACGACCTGCAGGGCTGCCTGGGCACCCACTTCGACGTGGAGCACTGCACATTCCAGCTGGAACCCGGCGGCCACGCGGAGCACGAGGCACGGCTGTGCCACTGACCCGGTGGCACCGCCGATCGACACAGGGTGACCGACATTGAGCGCGCTGCGACGACGTCCCGGCCCCTCGCGTGAGGCAAACTGAGGTCTTGTCGTCGATGAAAAGGATGGCCATGCCCACGAGTCCCGCTGCCGGCCGGCCCCTCAGCCCTGCCCCGGACCCCTCCTCCAACGGCGCCTCGGCTCCGATCATGCTCGAACTGGTCGACGAGACCGGCGCGACGATCGGCACCGCGGAGAAGCTCTCGGCGCACCTGCCGCCGGGCCGGCTCCACCGGGCCTTCTCGGTCTTCCTCTTCGACGGCGAGGGCCGGCTGCTGCTGCAGCGCCGCGCCCTCGGCAAGTACCACTCCCCCGGCGTGTGGTCCAACACCTGCTGCGGGCACCCCTACCCGCAGGAGCCGCCCTTCGTCGCCGCGGCGCGCCGCACCGCAGAGGAGCTGGGCGCCGCCCCCGCGTCGCTGAGGGAGGCCGGCACGGTCCGCTACAACCACCCGGACCCGGCGTCGGGCCTGGTGGAGCAGGAGTACAACCACCTCTTCGTGGGGCTGATGACCGCGCCGCTGGACCCGGACCCCGAGGAGATCGGCGAGACCGCCTTCGTGACCCCGCGGGAGCTGGCCGCGCTGCAGGAGTCCGGGCCGTTCTCCGCCTGGTTCCCGACCGTGCTGGGGGCGGCGCTGCCCGCCGTGCGGGAGCTCACGGGCGAGCGCGCCGGCTGGTAGCCCCCGCGCCTCACAGCAAAGGAGCGCCGGGCTGCAGCGGAAGCGCCGCCCAGATGACCTTTCCCCCGGTAGCGGTCTGCTGCACGTCGCACATCCCGCCCGCCTCGGCGGTGACCGACTTGACCAGCAGCAGACCGCGCCCACCGGTGTCCGCGTCGTCCACCTGGAGCGCCTTGGGCCGGTAGGGATGGTTGTCCTCGACCGCGACGCGCACCCAGTCGAGGCCGACGGCGACCTCCACCGCGATCTCCGGGGAGAGCAGGGCGGCGTGCCGCACCGCGTTCGTCACCAGCTCGGAGACGATCAGCAGCAGACCCTGCAGCAGATCGTCGTCGACGGGGACGCGCTGCCGTACCAGCAGGTCCCGTACGGCGTGCCGGGCCTGCGGCACCGAGGAGTCCAGCGCGGAGGCGGTGAAGCGCCACACGCCCTCGTAAGGGCGCGGAAAGTCCGGTGCCACCGGAGGCACCGGTTCGGGCGGGACGCTCCCGCGTACGTCCATGGCGACGTTCACCCTCGCATTCAGCGATGCTCCCCGCGGTCCCCCTTCCCGGCCCGCTGGGCGGCGACGGGGTCCGCCTCACGTTCCGAGTGTCGGCAGCACAGGACTCCACCCCGAGTCGCTGACCGTAAATCCATATCTTTCGACCGTCTGCGACACGGGGTGACCGGAGTTGGTGGACTCGATGAGCCCTGATGACACGCCGGCAACCGGTTTCAATGCTCCAGTGGCGTCTGCCGGGCCTCGGCCACCATTCCGACGATCCGCCGGCCGCCCAGGCCCGCCCCGAGCAGACCCAGACCGTCGAACAGCAGCGCCAGCGAGAAGAAGGCGCCGATCACGTAGACACTGCTGTGCGGCCAGTTCGCCAGCACCAGGACGGCCAGCAGGATGCCGATCGCCCCCTGGATCAGCGTCCACACCATCTGCGGCCCGCGCACCACCAGTCCGCCGAACAACCGGAAGATCCCGCCGGTCAGGAAGAGCAGTGCCGCGAACATCGTGAGAGCCGCGGCCGTCTCCGCCGGGTTGCGGATGACGACCACACCCGCCGCGATGTACAGGGCCGCGACGACCAGGGCCAGCCAGAAGTAGTTGGACTCGCGGTTCTGCACGGCCTGCGCCAGGCCGACGATCCCGCCGATGAGGAGCAGCCAGCCGAACAGCACCGTCGAGGTGATGGTGGCGAACCCCACGTAGCAGAGCCCGATCAGGCCGCAGACGACGAGGACCGCGCCGAGCACGGCGACCCAGCCGAAACTGCGCTTGATCCCGGCCTCCGGGGGATCCGGGTACTTCTTGCGTCCCTTGAACGGGGCCATGGCCGCCTCCTTGAACGCGTCGGGAGCCAGTCGTCGCCGGCTAGAGGACATATACCCCGATTGCCCGGAGGGAGCCCCCGATAGGATCGCCCGGGCCGCGCCGCGGCACGACGACAGGACGACGCGACGAGTGGGGGATGCGGGCATGTCCGACCCGTCCGGGCCCGGTCTGCTGCTGGAGACGGCGGGCGCCACCGCCACCGTGACCATCAGCAATCCGGCCAAACGCAACGCCATGACGCTGCGGATGTGGCGGGAACTGCCGCACCTGCTGGCCCGGCTGGCCGACGACCCCGCCGTGCGGGTGCTGGTGCTCACCGGCGCCGACGGCACCTTCTGCGCGGGCGCCGACATCTCCGACCTGCGCGACGCGGCCAGTGGCCCCGGCGCGGCGCAGAGCGCGGCCGTCGAGGCCGAGGAGGCGCTGGCCGCCTTCCCCAAGCCGTCCCTGGCCGCCGTCCGCGGCTTCTGCGTCGGCGGCGGCTGCCAGCTCGCGGCCGCCTGCGACCTGCGCTTCGCCGCCGAGGGCGCGCGCTTCGGGGTCACGCCGGCGCGGCTCGGGATCGTCTATCCGGCCTCGTCGACACGCCGGCTGACCGGCCTGGTCGGCCCGTCCACGGCGAAGCACCTGCTCTTCTCCGCCGAGCTGATCGACCACGAACGCGCCCTGCGCACCGGGCTGGTGGACGAGGTGCTGCCGGACGGCGCCCTGGACAAGCGCGTCGAGGAGTACGCGGTCCTGCTGGCCACCCGTTCCCAGCTCACCCAGGCCGCGGCCAAGGACTTCACGGCCCCGGACCCCGACCCCTCACGTGCGGCGCACTGGGCCGGGCAGGCGGCTCGGAGCAGCGACACCGCGGAGGGTGTGGCGGCCTTCCTGGAGCGGCGCGAGCCGCGTTTCACCTGGTCGGTGGGCGGCTAGCCGCGAAGGTGCGGCGGCAGCGGGATGCCGGCGCGCAACGCGGGGTCGGCGACCGGGGCGCCCCGGGTCGTACCCAGCGGGACCACCCCGGCCCACACCGGCAGGGCGGCGTCGGGGCTGTCGCCGTCGCCGGGGTGGCCGGTGCGGATCTTGACGGAGGCCTCGTCCGTGGCGAGGGCGAGCAGGTCGGTCGCCGCGAGTTCCCTGCGGTCCGGGCGGCGGGCGTAGTCCCACTGGCCGGGGGCGCACTGCTCGGTGAGCACGCGCAGCCCGTGCAGCCGCTCCTCCGGGTCGGTGACCCGGCGCGGGACGCCGATCAGCATCGCGCTGCGGTAGTTGACGCCGTGCTCGAAGACCGACCGGGCCAGGACCAGTCCGTCGACGTGCGTGACGGTGACGCAGACGGCGGCGCCGGGCGCCTGGACGAGGCTGCGGCTGGCGACCGAGCCGTGCAGGTAGAGCGTTCCGGCCTCCGCGTCGTGGCCGTAGACCGTCGGCACGGCCAGCGGGGTGCCGTCGACGACGACGGCCAGATGGCACACGAAGCCGGCGCCCAGCACGGCGTCCAGGTCGTCGCGGGAGACGCTGCCCTGCTCGCGGAGGCGTCGGTGGCGGGTGCGTTCGGTGACCGGGAGCGTGCGGTCGGCGGCGGGCATGGGGGTCTCCAGAGGAACGCGCGACGTCGGGGCGTTCAGACTAGTCATACCGGCATGCCATGCGTGTCGTGACGACGGAATCAGTTTCCACCACTCGCTCCGGCAACGGAATCAGCGGGCCGGGGAGGTGCCTGTCGATCACATGCCAACCGGTCGGTAACCTGTTGCCCATGACCGCGACAGCCCTGGAACCGCGCGCCGGACGGCGCTGCCACAACGCGCTGAACCCCCTTCACTCCGTCGTCTATTTCGCCCCGGAGTACGACGACACGTTCGCGGCGCTCGGGCTGGAGCGCGGCGCCATGGCCTACTTCGCCGGGCGGGCCGCGCCGCTCGGCCAGGTCACGGCGGGCACGGTCGCCGCCACGTTCTACAACTTCAACCACGCGATCATCGCGCCGGTCGTCCCGCGCGCCTGGGAGCTCGCCTCGCCGGCGGCGGTCATCGACGCGCGGGTGCGTATCGCCGACGCCGTCCTGACCCGGCTGCTCGGGCCGGACACGCTCGCCTCGGCCGACCTCGCGGACGCCGCCCGCCTCGCGCTGCGCGCCGCCGAGGCCTGCACCCGCGAAGCCCGCCCCCTCTACGCCGCCAACGCCGAACTCCCGGTGCCCGAGCAGCCGCACCTCGCCCTGTGGCACGCCGCGACGCTGCTGCGCGAGCACCGCGGCGACGGGCACCTCGCGGCGCTCATCACCGCCGGGCTCGACGGGATCGAGGCGCTCGTCACGCACACCGCCACGGGCAAGAGCTTCAACCCGCGCTTCGTCCAGCGCAGCCGGGGCTGGTCCCCCGAGGACTGGGCCGCCGCGCAGGACCGCCTCCGCGACCGGGGGCTGCTCGACGCGGAGGGCGAACTCACGGGGCGCGGCGTCGAATTGCGCCGCGAGGTGGAGGCGATGACCGATCGGCTCGACCGTGCGCCGTACGAGCACGTCGGGGTGGCGGGGGTTGAGCGGCTCACCGCCGTCGCGGGGGCGGTGCTGGGGCGTGTGCTCGAGGGTGGGGGCTTCCCCCAGAGGTATTTCGGCAAGGCCTGACCCTGGGCGCGGTCTTTTCCCGCCCTCCCGCCCGGGTGCCCTGTGACGTCAGTGACCCCGGCGCGTGTTGTGTGGGGGCCGGGTTCGGGGCCTCCGGGGCTGCACGTCCTGGACTGGCATATTTACGCGCCCTTCCAGCACCTGCTCATCCCATCCCGACCCGGACAGTGCGCACATATATGCCGCACCGTCCAGAACATCCACCCTCCCCCAGCCTCCGGCCGGGGTAGCCCCCAACTCCCCCGCCCCCTCCGTAGTTCCAAGCGCCTGATCCCCGGAGGGGGGTAAGTGCGGCACCGTACTCGGGCCACCCGTTGGCGCAGCGCCGTCCATGTGCCCAACCGTCACCGCTGACAGCACCCCCACCGGCCGTCAGTCGCCCAGCCGACCCGGGAGGGGGTGTGGCGGGGTGCCCCCGCTGGGGGCACCTCCCAGCGGTAGCTGGGGGCGTACCCCGGCGCGGCACCGACCCCCCAACGCACGCAGCGCCAGGCGGTCACTGACCGCGCCGGGCTGGGGGCACCCCCGGCCGGAGGTTGGGGGAGGGAGGGCGGGCGGGGGGACCGCCGGCGAAGGGGCGGGGGGCAGCGGGGCGACCGCACGGGCCTCGCCGCGCGCTGCCCCGACGCCGGCCACCACAACCAACCCGGTCCCCACGGCCTGCAAGGCCGTGGGGACCTGTGAGACCAGCACCAGCGCCGCGAGCAGGCTGACGGCCGGCTCCATTCCGGCGAGCGTTCCGTAGGCGGTCTTGCCGACCCGTTGCAGCGCCTTCATCTCCAGCAGGAACGGCACCAGCGGCATCAGCACGGCGATGCCCGCCACCGCCAGGAGGACCTGCCAGGTGCCCCCCGACACGACGCCGGGCGCACCGAAGGGCGCGGTGAAGACGGCGGCGACGGTGAGCGAGACGGCGAGGCCGTGCGCCGCGGAGAAGCGACTGCCGACGTGTTGCGTGCCGATCACGTACAGCGCCCAGCAGGCACCGGACGCGACGCCGAAGAGGACGCCGGCGAGGTCGGCGCCGTCCTGCCAGGGCGAGGTGAGGCAGAGCACGCCCGCCGCGGCCAGCAGCAGCCAGGCCAGTTCGCGGCGCCGCCGCAGGGAGGCGACCGCGACGGCCAGCGGGCCCAGGAACTCCAGGGCGGTCGCCGTGCCGAGCGGGATGCGGTCGGCGGCCTCGGAGAAGAGCAGCATCATCGCTCCGCTGACGGTGCCGAGCAGCACCACCGCGACGAGGTCGCGGAGCGGCGCCGCGCGCAGCGCGGGCCACAGGGAGCGGCCGGTGAACGCCAGCAGCAGCACGGCCGCGAAGCCGACGCGCAGCCATGTGGTGCCGGCCGGGCCCACGTCGTCGAAGAGCTCGGTCGTCAGGGCGCTGCCGGTGTGCAGCACCGTCATCGCGGCCAGGATCAGCACCGCACCAGGCATGCGGCGGCTTGCAAAGGTATGCGGCTCGGTCACCCGCCCATTGCACCGTTCGCCGTCTGTTTCTGTCCACGCGTCATTGGTGGACGGATTGTTTACCATCAGTGGATGATCGAGCCCGCGGACCAGCTCCCCGACCTCGGCAGGCTGCGCCTGCTGGTCGAGCTCAGCCGCCTCGGCACCATGGCGGCCGTCGCGGAGCGCACGGGGTACGGCACGTCGGCGGTCTCCAAGCACCTCGCCGTCCTGGAGCAGGAGGTCGGCGCCCGGCTGCTGGCGCCGGTCGGCCGCCGCGTCCGGCTGACTCCCGCCGGGGAGCGCCTGGTCGAGCACGCCGTCGGGATCCTGGCCGCGGTCGAGGAGGCGCGCGCGGAACTGCGCGGCGAGCCCGGGCCGGTGGGGCGCGTGCGGGTGGCGACCTTCGCCAGCGCGGTCGAGCCGGTCGTGATGCCCGCCCTGGTGGGGCTGCGCGAGCGGCACCCGCGTGTCGAGGTGCAGCTGAACGAGCACGAGCCCGAGCAGACGCTGGAGCTCCTGCTCGCCGGAGACGTCGACCTCGGCATCGTGTACGACTACAGCCTGGTGCCGCGTACCGTGCCCAAGGGGTTGTCGGTGCGGCCGCTCGCCACGCAGCCGATGTTCCTCCTGCTCCCCGCGGGCCATCCCTCCGACCCGGGGCCGGGCGGCCCGGTCCCCCTGGCGGGGCTGCGCCGGCTCGCGGAGGCCGGGTGGATCACGAACTCCCGGGGCAGCGACGACGACGAGCTCGTCCAGCGCGTGTGCGCCCTGGCCGGTTTCGCCCCGCGCATCGTCCACCGCGTCGACAGCCTCCACCTGGTCAATCTGCTCGCGGGGGCGGGGCTCGGTGTCGCGCTGCTGGCCGAGTCGGGCATCGAGCGGAGGCGCGCCGACGTCGTGTGCCGTCCCGTCGACCCCGTTGTGGGCACCCGGCGCCACTTCATCGCCGCCCGCGCGGGCCAGTGGTCCTGGCCACCGCTCGCGGAGGTCGCCCGTCTGCTCACGCGGTGAGCGGAGGCGGTCTACCGCGCCGCGCGGACCGATTCCTCCTCGCCCGTCGCGTCCGGGCGGTCGCCCGTGCGCACGCTCTGGGCGCAGGGCAGCGCGGGGTGACGGCCGAGGAGCACGACGCCCAGGGTGACGGCGACGAGGCCCGCCGCCTCCCAGGCGAGGGCGCCCGGGGTGACGCGGAGGCGGTCGCCGAGGAAGCCGACGCCGCAGGCGATGCCCGCGAGGGGCTGTGCGGCGGTCAGGGCGGGCAGGGACATGCGCAAGGGAGCGGTCTCGAAGGCGCTCTGCACCAGGACGAGGCCGGTGAGCCCGATGCCGAGGATCGCGTAGGGCTGCCAGTGCACCAGGAGGGCCGTGATGCCCTCCAGCTCGGCGATCTGGCCCGAGGTGCGGGTGAGGGAGTCCTGGAGCCCGTAGAGCAGGCCGGCGGCGAGCGCGATGACGGTGGCCTCCGGCGACGGGCGCAGACGTCTCGCGCAGGCGACGAGCAGCAGCGCGATGCCCATGACGATGCCGATGACCAGCCAGTGCCGCAGGGGCCCGCCTATGTGGCCGCCACCCGCGGGCCGTCCGGCCGCGATGAAGGCGGTGACGCCGAGCGCGAGTAAGCCCACGCCCGACCAGCCGTGCCAGCCGAGTCTCTGGCCGGTCAGGTGGCGCGAGAGGGCCATCGCGAAGAGCAGGTTCGTCGCGGTCAGGGGTTCGACGAGGGAGAGCTCGCCCTTGGTGAGGGCGAGCGCGCTCAGCACCATGCCGAAGATCATCAGGAAGATGCCGAGCAGCCATTGCGGCATCCGCATGAGATCCAGCAGCAGCCGGAAGGACAGGAAATTGGACAGCGGGGCACGCTGGGCGGCGAGCTGCTGGAGGACGAAGCCGAAGCCCAGGCAGCACGCTGCACCCACCCCAAGCAGGAAAACGGCCACCTCGTCAACCTCCCGGTGTCGCCGACTGGCCTGACCATAGCCGCTCCCCCGGCTTGATCGCGACGAATGCGGGCGGTCCCTCCGGCCCGGGCGGCTACGTGGTAGGGGCGGGACGCGAGCGCGTGGTGAGGCCGCCGGTGGCGACGCGGATGTGGCGCAGCTCGGTCACGACGTCGGCGAGGGAGGCGCAGGAGGGGGTGCCGGTGAGCTCCGGCCATCCGGTGGCGGGCGTTCGGCCGTCCAGGGAGTCCGCGAGCACGTCCAGGGCGTGGACGACCTCGCCGCCCTCCTCGCGCGAGGGGCGTTCCGCGCCCTGTTCGATGCGGACCGCGCAGGCGGTGGCGGCGTCCATGATCCGCTCGGAGGCGGCGGCGACGGGGAACCAGTCGGTGCGGTGACCGCGGCCCCAGGGCAGTTCCGCCGCGACGGTCTCGGCGGCGGACCGGGCCTCGGCCAGGGAGCTGTAGGCCGCCCGGCGCAGCGCCATGCGGTCCCCCGGGCGCCCTGCCGCGGGAGCGGTGAGGACGTGGGCCAGGTACTCCCGGGTGCGCCGCAGCGACTCGGCCATCAGGTGGGCCACCCGCGCGGTGGGATCGGTGAACCCCGGCAGGTGGCCGACGACGAGCACGATCGCGCAGGCCGTCGTGGTGTCCAGCAGGCGGTCGACGGCCGCCTGCTGGTCGCCGCCCACCCAGACGAACGCCAGCACCATCAAGGTGACCACCGAGGTCTGCAGGCCGAAGTGCCGGAAGGAGACGGGCAGCAGCGCGCCCGCGACCGAGGCGCAGACCACCGTCCACCACACGCCGCCGCCCAGGACCGCGGCCAGGCCGGCGAAGACGACCACCCCGAGCGCCGTCCCGACGAAGCGGTTGACGACGCGGGAGAACAGCGGCCCGATGTCCGGCTTCACCAGGAAGACGGCGGTGAGCGGCAGCCAGTACCAGTGGTCCGCCCGCAGGGCCAGGGCCACCGCGGCACTCGCCGTGACGCACACGGCGACGCGCAGCCCGTACTCGCGTCCGGCCGGCCCCAGGACGCGGCGCCGCACCGTGGGCACGGTTCCCGGGGCGGGAAGCGGGGCCACCTCCTCGGCACTGGTCACGCCGGGCACCGCGCGGGCGAAGACCGCGTCGGCGTACAGCAGTGCCTGGTCGAACGCGGCGCGGGCCGGGGTGCTCGCCTCGGGCGCGGGCAGCGGCCCGGGCGGCTCGCCGCGGCGCAGCGCGGCAGCCAGGCGGCGCGGGCCCTGCGAGGCCTGCGGCGGCAGGGGGTTCCCCTCCCAGAGCAGGGCGGTGCTGGCCTCGCACAGCGCTGTGGCCGCCGCGAAGCGCTCGGCGAGGAGCAGTTCGTCGGGGCGCGCGGACCGGTGGGCCAGCCGCCGGAACAGGCGGCGCAGCCGCAGGGCCTCGTCCCCCCGGTCCAGGGCCGCGGTGAGCCGCCGTCGCGCGGCCTCGGCGCCGGGTCCGCCGACGACGTCCAGAGCGCCCGCGAGCGCGTCGAAGATGCGGGCCAGCGCCGCCTGTTCGCCGGCCAGGGCGCCGCCGACCGGTCGCGGGGGCCGCAGCACGAGCCGCAGCAGGAGGAGCCAGATCGCGCCCGCGAGGAAGTACAGCGCTTTGAGCCAGGGCGCGCCGTGCAGCGGCACCCCGGTCCCGATCACCATCAGGCACAGGGTCTGCATCCCGGTCCGTGAGCACACCGGGCCCACCGTGCTCACGGCGCCCGACCCCAGGCCGACGGCGAACAGCAGGGGCAGCACCCACCACCCGCTCGGGACCGCGTCGGCCGTCGCCGCCCCGATCAGCAGCCCGACCGCCCCGACGAGCACGGGCAGCCCGATGTGGACGACGCCGGTCCTGCGGGTCCCCGGAAGGTCGTTGAAGCCCGCGAACAGCGTCCCGAACCCGGCCAGCACGGCGAATTCGACCGATCCCAGCGCCAGTCCGGCGGCCATCACCGGCCCCGCCGACAGCAGCCCCCGCAGCACCGCCGGCCACGGTACGGGCCCGCGCTGCCAGCGCAGCGGGTGGGCCAGCCACGTGGGCAGGACGACGCGGCCGGGGCCACTCACACGCACGGGCATCCTCACTGACGAAGCAGGCAACACAGGACGAACCGGGATGTTCCGGCCCATGCTTCCTTCTTCAGGGTAGCTGTCCGTGATGCACGCCCCGCGGCCCGGTCATTTCCGCGCCTGCTCCGGGTTCCGCGCGCCCGCGGGGAGGCTGAAGGGACCACCGGCGGCGAAGGCGTGACCGGCGAAGCGTTCGCCGATGCGGAGGTGCGCGGCGGCGTCCGGGTGCAGCTCGTCGGGGAGCGGCAGCTCGGCGAAGTCGGCGGCGCCGTAGAGCTCGCGGCCGTCGAGGTGGTGGAGGTTCGGGTCGTCGGCCGACCGCTGACGGACGATCCGGGCCAGTTCCTCGCGGATGACGGTGAGCGTCAGCTTGCCGCTCGCGCGCTCCGCCGGGTCCCCGGTGGCCAGGAAGCGCGGCTGCCCGGTGGCGAGGGAGGCAGGGTCCATGGCGGTGGGGCCGGGGGTGTCCTCGTGGATGGGGCACAGGACGGGCGAGACCACCAGGAGCGGTGCGGTGGGGTGGCCTTCACGGATGGTGTCGAGGAAGCCGTGGACGGCGGGGGTGAAGGCGCGCAGGCGCATCAGGTCGGTGTTGACCAGGTTGATGCCGATCTTGACGCTGAGCAGGTCAGCGGGAGTGTCGCGCAGGGCGCGGGCGGTGAACGGGTCGAGCAGGGCGCTGCCGCCGAAGCCGAGGTTGACCAGGTCCACGCCGCCGAGGGTGGCGGCGTGCGCGGGCCAGGTGGCGGTCGGGCCGGCGGCGTCGGAGCCGTGGCTGATCGAACTGCCGTGGTGCAGCCACACCCGGCGGCCCCGGTCGGGCGCGGGCTCGACGGGGGCGTCGGTGCGCAGCGCTGTCAGTTCGGTGGTCTCGTTGTGCGGCAGCCAGATCTCGACGTCCTTGTCGCCGCCGGGCAGACCGGTGAAACGGAGGGTGGCGGGCGGTCCGGGCCGGTGCTCGAAGGTCCCGGTGGTCATGTCGATGATCAGGGTGTTGCCGCCGGTGACGCTCTCCCGGCCGGCGAGACGGCCGTCGACCAGCAGGTCGTAAACGCCGTCCGGGCGCGGCGGGACACCCGCGTAGACCCGCTTGGTGGGCACCGTGTCGAGTTCGATCGCGGTGGCCCGGGTACGGAGGACCAGCCGCACCCCGGCGGGCTGGGCCTCGGCCATGGCGAGTTGCCCGTCGGTGTTCTGGGCACGGGCCCGGGCGGGCAGCCGGTGCGGAAGTATGCCGCGTTCGGTGCGTTCCAGTTCCAGGGCGCCGCGTACGAGGTCGGCGGTGATGGGGGTGGTGATCCACTGGTGTCGGGTGTTCATGTCCTCGGCCTGTCGTTCGTGGGTGCGGGAGGGTCGGGACGGCTCGGGTCCGCCTGTCCGTTCAGGGCGCGGGCCAGTTCCGCAGCAGGGCGTCGAGGGCGTCCACGACGCGCGTCCAGGTCTCCTGTGTGTCGGGGGCGCTGTGGCTGAACCCCCCGCCCATTTCGAGGCTGACGTAGCCGTGGAAGACGCTGCCGAGCAGCCGGACGGCGTGCGTCCGGTCCGGCTCGGCCAGGTCGTAGCCGCGCAGGATCGCCCGCGTCATCTGGGCGTGGCGGACGCCCGCGCTGGCGGCCGCCGTCTGCGGGTCGAGCCGGAACTGGGCCGCGGCGTAGCGCCCGGGGTGCTCCCGGGCGTAGTCGCGGTAGACGTTCGCGAAGGCGGCGAGCGCGTCCTTGCCCGACCGTCCCGCCAGGGCGTCGGCGGCCCGGTCGGCGAGCTCCTCCAGCGCGAGCAGGGCGATCCCCGCCTTGAGGTCGTGGGAGTTCTTCAGGTGCGCGTACAGGCTCGCCACCTTGACGTCGAACCGCCTGGCGAGCGCCGAGAGCGTCACGTGCTCGAAGCCGGCCTCGTCGGCCAGTTCCGCCCCTGCCCGGATCAGGCGTGCGGTGGTGAGTCCTGCGCGCGGCGACATGGCCATCTCCTCGTTTGCCTGAAACGAGTATGCATTCACCTAAAGCCTTTAGGCAAATGAGAGCAGAGCAGGCAGGAGGAAGGGCTTCAGAGGCGTTCCGGCTAGTAGCCGGTGACGGCGGTCTCGCCGGACTTCGTGCCGATCGCGATGTGCGGGCCGCGGTCCGGGTCGGCCCAGACGAGCAGGCGGCGCATGGCCTCGACGGGGACGGAGACGCAACCCGCGGTGGGGCCGGGGCCGTTGGCGTGCAGGAAGATGCCGGCGCCGCGCTCCTCCTCCGGCTCGTCGTAGTTGAAGCCGATGACGAAGGCGTGGACGTACGGCTTGCGGTACCTGATCAGGTGCTCGGACTCGGAGGCGGCGCAGTCGGGCGGCAGCGGCTCGACCCAGCGGTTGTAGGACCAGGAGGCGTTGTCCTGGCACCAGTAGGAGTCCGGGGTGACGGCGCGGTAGGGCATGCGGGTGCCCTTCGGCGCGGGCTTGATGCCGAAGGCGTACGGCAGGTCGTACAGGCCGGTGGGGGTGGTCCAGGTGCTCTGGGCCCGTTCCTCGCCCTCGACGAGACCGGCCGCGCCGAAACGGGCGGGCGCGGAGCCCGCGGCGCTCCAGACGCCGTCGCGCAGGTCCCACCAGGTGACCGTGCCCGTGGTGGACCCGGCGTTCGGTGCGACGGCGGTGATGAGCTGGCTGCCGCCGCCGGTGTCCGCCATGTCGGCCGGGAGCGGCGACGCGGGCGGGGCCGGCGCCGCGGTCACAGCGGAGTTCCTGGGCGCGGTCGTGCCCGCGCCCGCCGTGCCGGCCACGGCGGCCAGCACGGCGGAACCCGCCACGACGAGTCGTACGACGCGGTCCATGGTCAACGCGGGAGGTGCGCCTCGATCGCGCCCACGACCTCGTCGGCCTCGGGCTCGGTGCGCGGACGGAACCGGCCGACGACCTGGCCGTCCGCGCTGATCAGGAACTTCTCGAAGTTCCACTGGACGTCACCGGCCGCACCCTCGGCGTCGGCCGTCTCCGTCAGCGCCGTGTAGAGCGGGTGCCGGTCCTCGCCGTTGACGTCCGCCTTCTCGAAGAGCGGGAAGCTGACGCCGTAGGTCGCCGAGCAGAACGTCGCGATCTCCTCGGCGGTGCCCGGCTCCTGACCGGCGAACTGGTTGCTGGGGAAGCCCAGCACGCTGAAGCCGCGGTCGGCGTAACGCTTCTGCAGACGCTCCAGGCCCTCGTACTGCGGGGTCAGCCCGCACTTGGAGGCGACGTTGACGATCAGCAGCGCCTTGCCCTCGTGGTCGGCGAGGGACGCGGGCTCACCGGAGAGCGTGCGCAGCGGAATGTCGTAGATGCTCACGTTGGGAACTCCTCGTCGGGGGACGGGTCAGGGATCACAGAGTGTCCATTCAACCTCGCCCGCTTCCGTGATCTTCCCACGGGAGGGTCCCCGGAACGTGGCAGCGACGCGGGCGTCAGTGCTCCGTGATTCGTCCGGCCTCGACCTGGACGCGGCGCGTGGTGTGCACGGCCTCGAGCATCCGGCGGTCGTGGGTGACCAGCAGCAGGGTGCCGTTGTACGTGGCGAGCGCCGACTCCAGCTGCTCGATGGCGGGCAGGTCCAGATGGTTGGTGGGCTCGTCCAGGACGAGGAGGTTGACGCCGCGGCCCTGGAGGAGCGCGAGGGCGGCCCGGGTGCGCTCGCCCGGGGAGAGCGTGGCGGCCGGGCGCATGACGTGGGCTGCCTTCAGACCGAACTTGGCGAGCAACGTGCGCACATCGGCCGGCGGCATGTCGGGCACCTCGGCGCCGAACGCGTCCAGCAGTGCCTCGCCGCCATGGAAGAGCTTGCGCGCCTGGTCGACCTCGCCGACGACGACCCCGGGGCCGAGGGAGGCCGCGCCCGCGTCCAGCGGCAGCCGGCCGAGGAGGGCGGCCAGCAGCGTCGATTTACCGGACCCGTTGGCGCCGGTGATGGCGACACGATCCGCCCAGTCGATCTGCAGGTCGACCGGACCGAGGGCGAAGTCGCCGCGGCGCACCTGCGCGCCGCGCAGCGTGGCCACGACCGCCCCGGCGCGAGGGGCGGCGGCGATCTCCATGCGCAGCTCCCACTCCTTGCGGGGCTCGTCGACCACCTCCAGGCGCTCGATCATGCGCTGGGTCTGCCGCGCCTTGGAAGCCTGCTTCTCCGTGGACTCCGTGCGCAGCTTGCGGCTGATCTTGTCGTTGTCCGTCGCCTTGCGCCGGGCGTTGCGGACGCCGTGCTCCATCCAGTTGCGCTGCATACGCCCGCGGGCCTCCAGGCTCGCCTTGGTGTCGGCGTACTCCTCGTACTCCTCGCGGGCGTGCCGGCGCGCGGTCTCGCGCTCCTCCAGGTAGGCCGCGTATCCGCCGCCAAAGGTGTTGACCTGCTGCTGGGCGAGGTCGAGTTCGACGACGCGGTTGACGGTGCGGGCCAGGAACTCGCGGTCGTGGCTGACCACGACCGTGCCGGCCTTGAGGCCCGTGACGAACGCCTCCAGGCGCTCCAGGCCGTCCAGGTCGAGGTCGTTGGTGGGCTCGTCGAGCAGGAAGACGTCGTAGCGGCTCAGCAGGAGCGAGGCGAGTCCCGCGCGGGCGGCCTGGCCGCCGGAGAGCGCGGTCATCGGCAGGTCGAGGCCGACGGTCAGGCCCAGCGAGGCGGCCACCTCCTCGGCCCGCTCGTCCAGATCCGCGCCGCCGAGGGCCAGCCAGCGCTCGAGTCCGTCCGCATAGGCGTCGTCCGAGCCGGGCGCCTCGTCCATGAGTGCCTGTGTCGCGGCGTCCAGCGCCTCCTGCGCGGCGGCGACACCGGTACGGCGCGCGAGGAACGCCCGCACCGACTCGTCCGCCCGCCGTTCGGGCTCCTGCGGCAGGTGGCCCACGGAGGCGTTCGGCGGACTCAGCCGCAACTGCCCCTCCTCGGGCGTGCTCAGGCCCGCCAGCAGACGCAGCAGGGTCGACTTGCCGGCGCCGTTGGCACCGACCAGTCCGATCACGTCGCCTGGCGCGACGACGAGGTCCAGGCCCGAGAAGAGGACGCGGTCCCCGTGGCCTGCGGCGAGGTCTTTGACGACAAGAGTGGCACTCATCAGACCGCCGATGTTATCGCCCCGCCCGTCCGCCCCCGCCGGCCGCGCGCAGGTCCGCCGGCAGCCCGGCGCGACCGCCCCGCGCGCCCTGGGCGAACGGGGCGGAGTGAGGGAGCATCACGTTCCGCAAGCCGTTGCCGTCGCGAGGGGAGAGCACGTCATGCCGAGCCGCAAGGCACTTGTCCGGCGTCCGGGTCCGCGTCTGGCGGAGGGGATCGTGACGCACCTCGAAAGGTCGCCGGTGGACGTCGCGCTGGCCCTGCGCCAGTGGGAGGCCTACGTGGCGGCTCTGCGCGCGCACGGGTGGGAGACGGTGGAGGTCCCGCCGGAGGACGCGTGCCCGGACGGGGTGTTCGTGGAGGACACCATGGTGGTGTTCCGCGACGCGGCGCTCATCGCACGGCCGGGCGCGCTGCCCCGCCGTCCGGAGACGCCGGCGGCCGAGGCGGTCGTGACGGGGCTCGGAATGTCCGTCCACAAGGTGCGGGCGCCGGGCACCCTGGAGGGCGGCGACGTACTCAAGACGGGTGACACCATCTACGTGGGCACCGGGGACCGCACGAACGCGGAAGGCGTGCGCCAACTGCGCGCGGCGTTCGAGCCGCTGGGGGCACGGGTGGTGGCGGTACCCGTCACCAAGGTGCTGCATTTGAAATCGGCCGTCACCGCACTCCCCGACGGCACGGTCGTGGGCCACCCCCCGCTGGTCGACACGCCCGAACTGTTCCCCCGATTCCTGCCGGTACCGGAGGAATCGGGCTCCCACGTGGTGCTTCTGGGAGACGGGAAGCTGCTGATGGCGGCGAGCGCGCCGCGCAGCGCGGCGATTTTCGCCGCAATGGGCTATACGCCCGTACTCGTCGACATCGGCGAGTTCGAAAAGCTCGAGGGGTGCGTGACCTGCCTCTCCGTACGGGTTCGCGGGTTGGACACGTAGGACGGGTTGCCATGTGGGCGGGACGTAACCTACGGTTTCGTAACTTACGATTCCGTAGGTACCCTCAGCCAACCGCCAGGAGCACAGCGTGACCATTGCCCCGTCCCAGAACACCGGATCGGACGTGTGGAGTGACACCCGGCTGCTCTACGCCCTGGAAGAGGTCGTCGAGACCGAGCTGAACCGGCATCTGAAGGCGGCCAAGGAATGGATGCCCCACGAGTACGTGCCGTGGAGTCAGGGCCGGGACTTCGACGGGATCATGGGCGGCGAGGCCTGGGAGCAGGGCCAGTCGAAGGTCACCGAGATCGGCCGGATATCGCTGGTGGTCAATCTGCTGACCGAGGACAACCTGCCGAGCTACCACCACGAGATCGCCACGCTCTTCGGCCGTGAGGGCGCCTGGGGCACCTGGGTGCACCGCTGGACCGCCGAGGAGGGCCGGCACGCGATCGCCATGCGCGACTACCTGCTGACGACCCGCGCCGTGGACCCGGTTGAGCTGGAGCGGCTGCGCATGCAGCACATGTCGGAGGGCTTCGAGTCCGACAACTCGCACAGCATGCTGCACTCGGTCGCGTACGTCGCCTTCCAGGAGCTGGCCACGCGCATCTCGCACCGCAACACCGGCCGGGAGTCCGGTGACCCGATGTGCGAGCGCATGCTGGCGCGCATCGCGACGGACGAGAACCTGCACATGGTCTTCTACCGCAACCTGCTCGCGGCCTCGCTGCAGTTGGCGCCTGACCAGGCGATGCAGGCGATCCGCGACGTGGTGGTCGGCTTCCGGATGCCGGGTCACGGCATGCCCGGCTTCGAGCGGTCGGCGGCGCGGATAGCGATCGGCGGCGTCTACAACCTGCGTATCCACCACGACGACGTCCTGCAGCCGGTGCTGCGGCACCTGAAGGTGCTGGAGGTCGCGGGGCTGGGTCCTGAGGGTCTGAAGGCGCAGGAGGAACTGGGCTTCTTCATGGGCGAGCTGGACTGCCAGGCCCGCAAGTTCGAGGAGCGCAGGGACGCGCTGCTGGCGCGGCGGGCCGCCCGCGGGTAACCGGCGTCCACGCCTTTTGGGGCCGCTCCGCTGTCACGCGGGGCGGCCCCGGAGTTTTTCGGCTGCTCCGGTCCGAAAATCATGCAAGCACGCTTGATTGTTTCCCCGGGCGGTGCCAGCCTGTGACGCGCACGGCAACGCTGACGCTGCGTCAACCAGGGGGACATGTGTCCGACCCCACACCCGTACTGGACGATCTGCGGGACGAGAGCGAGGGGCTGGACGCACTCGTGGCCCCGCTGGAGGCGGCCGCCTGGGCCCTGCCCACGCCCGCCTCCGGCTGGACGATCGCCCATCAGATCGCGCACCTGGCCTGGACGGACCGGCAGGCGCTGCTCGCCGCGACGGACCCGGCCGGCTTCGGGACCGAGGCCGAGAAGGCCGCGGCCGCGATCGACACCTTCGTCGACGAGGGCGCGGAGCAGGGTGCGGCCCTGCCGCCCGTCGAGCTCCTGGAGCGCTGGCGCGCCGGGCGGAACGCCCTCCAGGAGGCCCTGCGGGCACAGCCGGCAGGCGCGCGCCTGCCCTGGTTCGGGCCGCCCATGGGAGTCGCCTCGATGGGCTCGGCCCGGCTGATGGAGAGCTGGGCGCACGGCGAGGACGTGGCGGACGCCCTCGGGGTGCGGCGGGAGCCCGCACCACGGCTGCGGCACGTCGCCCGGATCGCCGTACGGGCCCGGGACTACGCCTATGCCGTCAACGGGCTCACCCCGCCCGCCGAGGAGTTCCGGGTGGAACTGACCGCCCCGGACGGCACCTTGTGGGCGTTCGGGCCGCAGGACGCCGCCCAGCGCGTGACGGGCCCCGCCCTCGACCTGTGCCTGCTGGCCACCCGGCGCCGGCACCGCGACGACCTGGCGCTGCGCGCCGAGGGCGCCGACGCCGGCCGCTGGCTGGACATCGCGCAGGCCTTCGCCGGGCCGCCCGGCGAGGGACGCAAGCCGGGACAGCCGGGAACACCGGGAACACCGGAACAGGGGGTCACCGCATGAGCGGGGACAACCGGGCGGTCATGCTGGAGCGGCTCGCCGGGATCGAGGCCGAGCACGAGAAGGCGCTCGCCGGCGGCGGGCCCAAGTACGTCGAACGGCACCGCGGCCGGGGCAAGCTGACCGCACGCGAGCGGGTGGAGCTGCTGCTCGACCCGGACACGCCGTTCCTTGAGCTGTCGCCGCTGGCGGCATGGGGCAGCGACTACCCGGTCGGCGCCTCCCTCGTCACCGGCATCGGGGTCATCGAGGGCACCGAGTGCGTGATCACGGCCAACGACCCGACCGTGCGCGGCGGCGCCAGCAATCCGTGGACGCTGAAGAAGGCGCTGCGTGCCAATGAGATCGCGCTCGCCAACCGCCTGCCGCTGGTCAACCTGGTGGAGTCGGGCGGCGCGGACCTGCCCAGCCAGAAGGAGATCTTCATCCCGGGCGGCGCGCTCTTCCGCGACCTGACCCGGCTGTCGGCGGCCGGCATCCCCACGGTGGCGGTCGTCTTCGGCAACTCGACCGCGGGCGGCGCCTATGTGCCCGGGATGTCCGACCACGTCGTGATGGTCAAGGAGCGCTCCAAGGTGTTCCTCGGTGGCCCGCCGCTGGTGAAGATGGCGACCGGCGAGGAGAGCGACGACGAGTCGCTGGGCGGCGCCGACATGCACGCCCGTGTCTCCGGGCTGGCCGACTACTTCGCCCTGGACGAGCCGGACGCGCTGCGCACCGCCCGCCGCGTCGTGGCCCGGCTGGGCTGGCGCAAGGAGGGACCCGCCCCGGCCGCGGTCTACGACCCGCCGCTCCACGACGAGGACGAACTGCTGGACATCGTCCCCGGCGACCTGAAGACCCCCTTCGACCCGCGCGAGGTCGTCGCCCGCGTCGTCGACGGCTCACGGTTCGACGAGTTCAAGCCGCTGTACGGGACCAGCCTGGTCACCGGCTGGGCCCAGGTGCACGGTTATCCCGTCGGCATCCTCGCCAACGCACAAGGGGTGCTGTTCAGCGCGGAGTCTCAGAAGGCGGCGCAGTTCATCCAGCTGGCCAACCAGCGCGACATCCCGCTGCTGTTCCTGCACAACACGACCGGCTACATGGTGGGCCGCGAGTACGAACAGGGCGGCATCATCAAGCACGGCGCCATGATGATCAATGCGGTGTCCAACTCGCGGGTCCCGCACATCTCCGTGCTCATGGGTGCCAGTTACGGCGCCGGGCACTACGGGATGTGCGGCCGTGCCTACGACCCGCGCTTCCTGTTCGCCTGGCCCAGCGCCAAGTCCGCCGTCATGGGCCCGCAGCAGCTCGCGGGCGTGCTGTCGATCGTGGCGCGGCAGTCGGCGGCCGCCAGGGGCCTGCCCTTCGACGAGGAGGCCGACACGGGCCTGCGCGCCATGGTGGAGCAGCAGATCGAGTCCGAGTCCCTGCCGATGTTCCTCTCGGGGCGGCTGTACGACGACGGGGTGATCGACCCGCGCGACACGCGCACGGTGCTCGGCGTGTGCCTGTCGGCGATCCACAGCGCACCGGTCGAGGGCGCGCGCGGCGGCTTCGGCGTCTTCCGGATGTGAGGGGCAGCGTGACCGTGATCGCATCAGTGCTGGTGGCCAATCGGGGCGAGATCGCCCGCCGCGTCTTCCGCACCTGCCGCGACCTGGGCATCGCCACGGTCGCCGTGCACTCGGACGCGGACTCCGGGGCGGCCCATGTCCGGGAGGCCGACGCCGCGGTGCGCCTGCCGGGCGACGCCCCGTCCGACACCTATCTGCGCGGCGACCTGATCGTGAAGGCCGCCCTGGCGGCCGGCGCGGACGCCGTGCACCCTGGCTACGGATTCCTGTCGGAGAACGCCGAGTTCGCGCGGGCCGTGATCGCCGCGGGCCTCACCTGGATCGGCCCGGCCCCGGAGGCCATCGAGGCGATGGGCTCGAAGACCCGCGCCAAGCGACTGATGGCCCAGGCCGGTGTCCCGGTGCTGGAGGCCGGCCCCGACGACCTGCCGGTCCTGGTCAAGGCGGCCGCCGGGGGCGGCGGACGCGGCATGCGCGTGGTGCGCGAAGCCGCCGCTCTGGAGCAGGAGATGGCCGCCGCCCGCGCGGAGGCGCTGTCCGCCTTCGGCGACGACGAGGTCTTCCTGGAGCCGTACGTCGAGGACGGCCGCCACATCGAGGTCCAGGTGCTGGCCGACGCGCACGGCACCGTGTGGACGCTGGGCGAGCGCGACTGCTCGGTGCAGCGCCGCCACCAGAAGGTGATCGAGGAGACCCCGGCCCCCGGCATCGGCGACGACCTGCGCCGCACCCTGCACGAGGCCGCGGAGGCGGCGACCCGGGCCATCGACTACACCGGTGCCGGGACCGTGGAGTTCCTGGTGTCGGCGGACGGCCGCCCCTACTTCCTGGAGATGAACACCCGCCTCCAGGTGGAGCACCCGGTGACCGAGGCCGTCTTCGGCATCGACCTCGTCGCCCTGCAACTGGACGTCGCCGAGGGCGGCCGGCTGCCGGCCGCTCCCCCGCGGCCCTTCGGGCACGCCGTGGAGGCCCGCCTGTACGCGGAGGACCCGGCGCGCGACTGGCAGCCGCAGACCGGCGTCCTGCGCCGCTTCCGGCTTCCCGCGATGCCCGGACTGCGCGTGGACGCGGGCTTCACCGACGGGGACCGGGTCGGGGTGCACTACGACGCGATGCTCGCCAAGGTGATCGTCCACGCACCGACCCGCGAACGGGCCCTGCGGCAGCTCGCCGGCGCCCTGGAACGCGCCCACGTGCACGGCCTGATGACCAACCGCGACCTGCTGGTGCGCGTGCTGCGCGACCCGGACTTCGTGGCCGGGCGGCTGTCCACGGCCTTCCTCGGCCGGCTCGGGCCGGCCGCCGCCGCGGACCCCGGCACGGCAGGGCTGGCCGCGCTGGCCGCCGCCCTGGCCGACGCCTCCGGGCGGCACGCCCTGGGCGGCTGGCGCAACGTGCCCTCGGCGCCGCAGCGCAAGACGTACCGCGCCGAGCCCGACGGGACGGAGCACGAGGTGCGCTACCGCCTGGGACGCGGCGGCCTGACCGCCGAGGGGCACCCGGACGTGCGGCTGCTGTCCGCGGCGGCGGGCGAGGTCGTGCTGGAGGTCTCCGGCATCCGCCGCACCTTCGAGATCGCCGTGTACGGGGACGAGGTCGACGTCGACGGCGCGCTGGGCGCGCACCGCTTCACCGCGCTGCCTCGCTTCCCCGATCCGGTGGACAGGATCGCGCCGGGCTCCTTGCTGGCGCCGATGCCGGGGACCGTGGTCCGGATCGCGGACGTGGCCGTCGGCGACAAGGTGGAGGCCGGCCGGCCGCTGCTGTGGCTGGAGGCCATGAAGATGGAGCACCGTGTCGCCGCCCCGGCGGACGGCGTGCTCACCGCACTGCACGCCGAGGTCGGCCGTCAGGTCGACGTCGGGACCGTACTGGCCGTCGTTCAGGAGGAGGACCCGGCATGAGCGGGATGACCGCTGCGAACGGACCGACAGGCACCTTCGACAACGCCCTTGTGGAGAGCGAGGAACGCCGCGCCCTGCGCAAGGCCGTCTCCGACCTCGGCCGCCGCTATGGGCGCGACTACTTCGCCACGGCGGCCCGGGAGGGCAAGCACACGGACGAGCTGTGGCAGGAGGCGGGCGCCCTCGGCTACCTGGGCGTCAACCTGCCGGAGGAGTACGGCGGCGGGGGCGGAGGGCTGGCCGAACTGGCCATCGTCCTGGAGGAACTGGGCGCGGCCGGCTGCCCGCTGCTGCTGCTCATCGTCTCCCCCGCGATCTGCGGCACGGTGATCGCGCGCTTCGGCACCGAGGAGCAGAAGCGGCAGTGGCTGCCCGGGCTGGCCGACGGGTCCATCCGCATGGCCTTCGGCATCACCGAACCGGACGCGGGCTCCAACTCGCACCGGCTGACCACCACCGCGCGCCGCGACGGATCGGACTGGCTGCTCACCGGCCGCAAGGTCTTCGTGTCCGGCGTGGACATCGCCGACGCCACGCTCGTCGTGGGCCGCACCGAGGACGCCCGTACGGGCCGGCTGAAGCCGTGCCTGTTCATCGTCCCGCGCGAGACGCCGGGCTTCGAGTTCCGGCAGATCGAGATGGAACTGACGGCCCCGGAGAAGCAGTTCCAGCTCTTCCTGGACGATGTGCGGCTGCCGGCCGAGGCCCTGGTGGGCGACGAGGACGCGGGCCTGCTGCAGCTGTTCGCGGGGCTGAACCCCGAGCGCGTGATGACCGCCGCCTTCTCGATCGGCATGGGCCGCTACGCTTTGGAGAAGGCGGTCGGCTACGCCCGTACGCGGCAGGTGTGGCAGTCGCCCATCGGCGCGCATCAGGCGATCGCCCACCCTTTGGCGCAGGCGCACATCGAACTCGAACTGGCCCGCCTGATGATGCAGAAGGCCGCCTTCCTCTACGACAGCGGCGACGACGCGGGCGCCGGCGAGGCCGCCAACATGGCCAAGTACGCCGCGGCGGAAGCGGGGGCCAGGGCGGTGGACCAGGCCGTGCACACACTGGGGGGCAACGGCCTCACCACCGAGTACGGTCTGGCCTCGATGCTGACGGCGTCCCGCGTGGGCCGCATCGCGCCCGTCAGCCGGGAGATGATCCTCAACTACGTCTCGCACCACACGCTGGGCCTGCCCAAGTCCTACTGAGCACGTCCTATCGAGGAGGGGGAGCGGTCATGGCACAGCCGGCCGTGTTCCACAGCGAGTACCCCGCGGTTCCCGCCATCGACCTGCCGATCCACGAGGCCGTGCTCGGCCGGGCCGCCGAGTTCGGCGAACGGCCCGCGCTGATCGACGGCGTGGACGGCACGACCCTCACCTACACGCAGCTCGACGCCTTCACCCGGCGCATCGCCGCCGCCCTCGCGGAGGCCGGGCTGCGCAAGGGGGACGTCCTGGCACTGCACAGCCCCAACACCGTCGCCTATCCGCCGGTGTTCTACGGGGCCACGCGTGCCGGGGCGGCCGTCACCACGGTGCATCCGCTCGCCACCGCCGAGGAGTTCGCGCGACAGCTGCGCGACAGCCGCGCCTCGTGGATCGTCACCGTCTCGCCGCTGCTGGAGACCGCCCGCAAGGCGGCGGAACAGGCGGGCGGGGTGCGGGAGATCTTCGTCTGCGACACCGCCGACGGGCACCGCTCGGTCCTGGACTTCCTCGCCTCCACCGCGCCCGAGCCCGCGATCGCCCTCGACCCTGCCGAGGACCTGGCCGCGCTGCCGTACTCCTCGGGCACCACGGGCATTCCCAAGGGCGTGATGCTGACCCACCGCAACATCGCGACCAACCTCGCCCAGCTCGACCCGATGCTGTCCACCGAGCCGGGGCACCGCATCCTGGCCGTGCTGCCGTTCTTCCACATCTACGGCCTGACCGCGCTGATGAACCTCCCCCTGCGCAAGGGCGCCACCGTGGTGGTGCTGCCGCGCTTCGACCTGGAGCAGTTCCTCACCGCCATCGAGACGCACAAGGTGCAGGGTCTGTACGTGGCCCCGCCCATAGTGCTGGCGCTCGCCAAGCACCCGGCCGTGGCCGGGCACGACCTCAGCTCCCTGGAGTACGTGATGTGCTCGGCCGCGCCCCTGGACGCGGATCTGGCGCGGGCCTGCTCGGAGCGGCTCGGCCTGCCGCCCCTCCTGCAGGCGTACGGGATGACGGAACTGTCACCTGGGACCCATGTGGTGCCGCTGGACGCGCGGGACGTGCCCGCGGGGACGGTCGGCAGGCTCGTCCCCAGCACCGAGATGCGCATCGTCCCGCTGGACGGCGAGAGCGGAACCGGGGCGGACGGCACCGGGGAGATCCACATCCGCGGCCCCCAGGTCATGAAGGGCTACCTGGGGCGGCCCGACGAGACGGCCGCCATCGTCGACGAGGACGGCTGGCTGCACACCGGTGACGTCGGGCGGGTCGACGAGGGCGGCTGGCTGCACGTGGTCGACCGGGTCAAGGAACTGATCAAGTACAAGGGCTACCAGGTGCCGCCCGCCGAGCTGGAGGCGGTGCTGCTCACCGACCCCCGGGTCGCCGACGCGGCCGTCATCGGCGTCCTGGACGAGGACGGCAACGAGATCCCCAAGGCGTACGTCGTCCCGCAGCAGGGCGGCCCCCTCACCGAGGACGACGTGATGGCGCACGTGGCGGCGCAGGTCGCCCCGTACAAGAAGGTGCGGCGGGTGGAGTTCACCGACGTGATTCCGCGTGCCGCGAGCGGAAAGATCCTGCGGCGCGAACTCCGCGCCCGCGAAAGGGGCGGCAGTTGATGGCCGACGATTCGGCACCCGTGGTGCGCTCCGCGTACGAGCGGGGCATCACCACACTCACCCTGGACTCCCCCGCCAACCGCAATGCGCTGTCCGCGCGCATGGTGGACGAGCTGTCCGACGCGCTCGCGCGGGCCGGCAAGGACCCGGCGACCCGTGCGGTGCTGCTCACGCACACCGGCGGCACCTTCTGCGCCGGGGCGGACCTGAAGGAGGCGACGTCGGCGCAGGGCCCGCGCCGGCTGGTCGCCCTGCTGCGGTCGATCGTGGAGCTGCCCAAGCCGGTGGTGGCCAGGGTGACCGGGCACGTGCGCGCGGGCGGACTCGGGCTGCTGGCGGCCTGCGACCTCTCGGTCGCGGGGCCCGGGGCGAGCTTCGCCTTCACCGAGGCGCGACTCGGCCTCGCCCCCGCCGTGATCTCGCTGACGGTGCTGCCGCGGCTCGACGGGAGGGCCGCGGCCCGCTACTACCTCACCGGGGAGGTCTTCGACGCGTCGGAGGCCGTCCGCACCGGCCTGGTCACCGCCCCCGAGGAGGCGCTGGAGGGCATCCTCGCGGGCCTGCGCGCCGGCTCGCCCCAGGGGCTCGGGGAGTCCAAGGCGCTGACCACGGCGGAGGTGCTGCGGGCCTTCGACCGGGACGCGGACGCGCTGACGGAGCGGTCGGCCCGGCTGTTCGCCTCGCCCGAGGCCGCGGAGGGGATGCGGGCCTTCCTCGAACGCCGGGCGGCGCCATGGGCGTTGTGAGCGCCCGCGTACCCAAGCAGGACCGCAGCCGCGCGACCCGGCAGCGGCTGCTGGAGGCGGCCGTCGCCTGCCTGGCCGACCGCGGCTGGGCGGGCAGCACGGTCGCCGTCGTCGCCGAGCACGCGGGTGTCTCCCGGGGAGCGGCACAGCACCACTTCCCCACCCGGGAGGACCTGTTCACCGGGGCGATCGAGTTCGTCTCCGAGCAGTGGCTGGTCGCGCTGCGCGAGCGGACCCTCGACCTGCCGGACGAGGGCGTGCCCCGTACCCGCGGCGTCGTCGAGCTGGTCGTCGACCTGTACACCGGCCCGATCTTCCGCGCCGCGCTGCACCTGTGGATCGCGGCGGCCAACGAGGAGCAGCTGCGGCCCCGCGTCACCGCCCTGGAGTCCCGCATCGGCCGCGAGGCGCACCGCCTGGCGGTGGAGATGCTCGGCGCCGACGAGTCCGTGCCCGGGGTGCGCGAGACCGTCCAGGCCACCTTGGACATGGCGCGCGGGCTGGGGCTGGCCAATCTGCTCAGCGACGACAGCGCCCGGCGCGCGGGCATCGTCCGCCAGTGGTCGGCGGTCCTGGACGGGGCGCTGCGCGGCGGATTTTGACTCGCCCGCCTCCGCGGCGTCCGGACCTCGCCGGTGATGTTGTCGGCGCCGCACCCCGCTCCGCGCCTACGATCGGGCTGACGCCGCCCGATCGTCCCCGAGGAGGCCCCCGTGCCCGTCGCCCCCGATCCGCTCGACGTCCGGGAGAAGGTCCGCGCGTTCGCCCTCGCCCTGCCCGGGGCCGGGGAGGAGTTCCCCTGGGGCGAGAGCGTCGTGAAGGTCAACAAGAAGGTCTTCGTCTTCCTCGGCGTCGGCGACGGCAGCCACCCGCCCCGGATCGGCGTGAAGCTCACGGACCCCGAGGTCCACGCGCACGCGCTGACCGTGCCCGGCGCCGAACCCAGCGGTTACGGCCTCGGCAGGGCGGGCTGGGTCTCCGTCCCGTTCGCCGAGGGCACTCCGGCCGCGGAGGTGCTGTGCGAGTGGGTGGAGGAGAGCTACCGCGTCATCGCACCGAAGCGGCTCATCGCGGAGCTGGACGCGCGCTGAGTTCCGTCGTCGCGCCGATCGCCGCGGCGGTCGCCGCGTCGAGCGGGTACGGCGGCTCGGCCGGCAGCAGGGCGGCCGCGCCCGCCGTGTCGCCCGAGCGCACCAGGTCGCGGACGGCGTGCGCCAGGCCGGTGACGTCACGGACAGCGCGGAGCCAGTGGTCGGCGTAGTCCTTGGTCGCCCGCCCGGTGAGGCCCAGTTGGAGGGACCGGTACGGCAGCGGGCGCAGGCCGAGGTCGCGCTCGGGGTCCCACTGGACGCGGACCGAGGTGGCACCCAGGCGCTCGGCCCACGCCGCGCGGTCGGGGTACGTCCTGCGGTCGTAGTGGGACAGGCACGCCCCCCGCAGCGCGGACTCGAACCCCTCGCGGCTGATGTCCAGGGCGAGCACCCGTTCCTGGCCCCCTTTGCCCGCCCATCCGCTGCGGTACATCATCCACAGGAACGACGGCTTGATCCACGTCATGCGCGACCGGCTCCAGCTCGCGGGGAAGCGGCCGTGCCGTGCGGCGTAGTCGCCGATCTCGGGACGGTACGCCTGGTACACCGTCACGGTGTCGGTGGTGTGCGCGGCTCTGATCCGGCGGTGCGGGGGCGTGGTGGTCGGGGTGGTGTTCATGATGCGGGGATCCTGCCTCCGCGGCCCCGGCGGACGCCATCGGTTTTCGCCCGACTGCCGCTCCGCCCCGGCTCTGTGGCCCGCAACCGTTCGGTCGCGGCGGCGTGTTCGCGCCGTTCGCGCTCGACCGGACGACTACGTGGGCATCGAGGTCGGCTGGTCGAGTTCACGCACAGGCGCACGCCCCGCGCCCGCGCGTCGCGGGGTCGGCGCCCTCCTCGCCGTGCCCTACCCGCCGGGCAACGCGAGGGCCTTGTCCACCCGCCGGGACGTGCCCTCGTGCGTGACCCATCGGCTCAGGGTCTCCAGCTCGGCCCGCGCCGCACGGTCCCCGAGCAGGCCCAGCGCCGCGACGCCTGCCTCGGCCACGTGGGGTGATCGGGGAGCGGTGCCCGACCGGTGGTCCAAGGAGGTCTCGACGAGACCGGCGAGGGCACGGGCGGTGTCGGGCTGCGGCGGCAGGAAGGAGAGCATCCACGCCAGTCCGCGCAGTACATGGGAGTTGTGGGGGTCGAAGCACGTGTTCACGTCGAACCGGAGGTGCGGATGGCCGAGAAGCGGGACGGTTCGATCCAGGTGGGCCAGTTCCAGCCACCGGTGCAGCGCCCGTCGCGCCTCCTCCGGGCCGACGGCGTCCAGAAGGGCCGATCCGGTCCGTCTCCACTTCGCCGACGGCGCGCCGGCCGTCGCGGGGGCCGGGTGCTCCAGCAGTCGCTGCCACGGTTCTCCTCCGGCAGCAGCCGTCCTGAGGGCCGCGTCGGCCCACGGTTCACCCGGATTGAGCGCCGGGCCGGGGCAATGAGCCAGCAGCTTCCGCATTCCGGGTTCCGTGCCGTTCGCCGCCGCGAACGTGCGACGGGAGCCCGGCACACTCGCCGCCGCGCCGGTGCGCCGGAAGGCTGCCAGGACGGCGGTGTCGGGAGTACGCCCGGCCGCCAGTTCCGCCTCGGCCAGTTCCCAGATCCGGTGGCCCGACCAGACGAACCACTGGTCCCTCAACCGGGAGAGTTCTTCCTGACGTTCGGCGGCCAGCAGGTCCCCGTCGAGGCCGCGGACGACTCCGGAGGCGACCGTGAGCAACTCGGTGCGGAGGTATTCCCGGTCCCGCCTGAACTCCTCGGCCGACCAGTCCTCTTCCACGTGGGCGTACCAACGGGCCCATATGCCGCCGAGTTCCAGCCGGTCCTTGTCGGGCAGCGCCCGCAGGAGCTCCATGTTCTCGGACCCCACACCCGTCATGGAGCCGTTGTTGCAGGCGGCCCTCATGACGGCGCGCGACAGTTCCGGCAGATCGCCGCGCTCGGCGAGGGCCTGGTGGAGAGCGGCCTGTTCCGCCAGGACCTGGGTGTTCCCCATCCATCTGCTCATGGCCGGAAGCGTAGGAGGGGCCACTGACATCGCACCCGGCCCCGTACACGTCCACGGAGACACGGACGTGGGCGCGGTCCCCGTATGGCGGCGCGGGCGGTGCGGCCCGCAGGCCAGCCGCTTAGCGTGAAATCCCGACGCGACATCAGCACAAAGGGCCCGGTCCGCCTCGCGGCACCGGGCGGGAGGTCCCCGGTGGGCTCTGTCACGTTCCTGCTCGTGGTGGTCATCGTCACGGCACTCGCCTTCGACTTCACCAACGGATTCCACGACACCGCCAACTCCATGGCGACCTCGATCGCCACGGGCGCGCTCACACCCCGGGTCGCCGTCTCGATCGCCGGAGCGCTGAACCTGCTGGGCGCGTTCTTGTCCACGGAGGTCGCGAAGACCATCTCCAACGGCATCGTCGACGACAGCAAGGTGTCGCTGGTGATGATCTTCGCCGGGCTGGTGGGCGCGATCCTGTGGAACCTGCTCACCTGGCTCGTGGGGCTGCCGTCCAGCTCCTCGCACGCCCTGTTCGGCGGGCTGATCGGGGCGGTGTGGGTCGGCGCCGGAGGGTCCGCGGTCAACGTCGCCGAGGTCGTGGAGAAGATCGTCGTCCCGGCGGTGGCCTCGCCGATCGTGGCCGGCGTGGTGGCGATGCTGGCCACCTACCTCGCCTACGTGATCACGCGGCGGACGTCCGGCCGTGAGGTCGACCGCGGCTACCGCGCGGGCCAGATCGGTTCGGCCTCGCTCGTGGCGCTGGCCCACGGCACCAATGACGCGCAGAAGACGATGGGCGTCATCACGCTGACGCTGATCTCCGCCGGTCTCCTCTCGCACGGTGCGGGGCCTCCGTGGTGGGTGGTGCTGAGCGCGGGTCTGGCGATCGCGCTGGGCACGTACGTGGGCGGCTGGCGGATCATCCGGACGATGGGCAAGGGGCTGACCGACATCCAGGCCCCGCAGGGTTTCGCGGCCGAGACGAGCGCGACGGCGGTGATCCTCGCGTCATCGCACCTGGGTTTCGCGCTGTCGACCACCCAGGTCTGCACGGGCAGCATCCTCGGGGCGGGACTGGGCCGCAAGCTCGCCGAGGTGCGCTGGGGCGTGGCCGGGCGCATCGCCGTCTCCTGGGTGCTCACCCTGCCCGCGGCGGCCGCCGTGGGCGGTTTCGCCGCCTGGGTCGCCGGCCACGGGGACATGGGCGTCGCGCTCGTCGCGGGCACCGCGCTGGCCGCCGCCACCGGCTTCTACGTCCTGTCCCGGCGCAGGCCGGTCACCCCCGACAACGTGAACGAGGACCGCCCGCGGGTGCCGGAGGCCGCGCAGCGGTCGGCCGTCTGAGCGGCGAGGAGCGACGCGTGGACATCAAGTGGGGCAGTCTCGGCTCGGTGTTCGGTGCCAGCCTGGGCATCACGATCCTGGTGGTCGTGATGTTCTCGCTCGGCATCGCCGCCTGGGGCCGCGCCGGCGGCGGGCCGGAGGGCGCGAGCGGGCCGGAGGGAACGCGGAACGTCCACCGCGGGGTCGCCCTCGGCTCGGCGGCGCTGTGCTTCGCCGCGTGCCTGGCGGTCGCGGCCTACGGCATCGAGCTGATCATCCCGGGATGACGGCCGCCGCCTGCCCGCTCCCTCGTCCGGCCGGCGAACTCGCGGGCTTGGGCACCCGGTTCTCGGCGGCTCAGACCCTCGTGCCGTCCATCGCCGCCGCGGGCGCCGGGAGCGGGGTGACGGTGCCGCCGTCGTCCTTGCCGGTGGACGGCGCGGGGACGGGGCCGGGAGCCGGCTGCTCGGGCGCCAGGGCGGCGGCCACCTTCTTCTCCACGACCTTCTCCGCGGCCTTGCCGCCGAAGTAGAAGCCCACCATCACGATCATGAAGGTGTTGAAGCTGTCGTAGACGTCGTCCAGGAACCCCGTCTTGTCCGCCATCGCCCGCGCGACCTCGCTGTTGAACGAGGCGGCGACGAAGCCGAAGTAGAGGACGGTGAAGGCGGACATCACGGCGGTGCGGACGTCGCGCGAGTCGGTGAACAGCACCAGGAAGGTGCACAGGCTCATCGCGGGCAGCGCCACGGACAGCCCCGCGATGCCGATGTCCTGGCCGAAGAACCAGAAGGTGGAGCCCACGCCCAGCGTGAGCAGGGCCACGTTCACGACGACGAGCAGCGAACCCACTCGCCAGTTGATCCGGCCGTCGCCGATGCGGCCGGAGAACATGTCAGGCGGTCTCTCCCCGTTCACGGCGCACAGGCTACACCGGGGGCGCGGCGCCGGTTTCCTCCGCGAGGCGTTTGATCGCGTCGAGCCGGGCGTCCCACTGCGCGGCGACGCGGTCCATCCACCGCGCCGCCGCGATCAGCCGCTCCGGCCGTACGACGTAACGCATTTCGCGCCCCGCGCGGCGTCCGGCGACCAGTCCCGCCTGGTCCAGCACGGCCAGGTGCTTGACGATCGCCTGGCGCGTGACGGGGAGTTCGGCGGCGAGCACGGTGGCGGTGGCGTCACCGTGCCCGGCAATGGCGTCCAGGATGCGCCGTCGCATCGGATCGGCCAGCGCGGCGAAGACGTCCTCCTCGCCGCCCGCCTGACGGTCTGTCATACGGGCAGCTTCTCCGTGTACGCGGCGAATCCGGCCAGGACCTGCGTCCACCCCTCCGAGTGGCTCTCGTAGCCGGCGTACGGGATGCGCTCCTCGGGGATGTCGAGGGCCGCGAAGCCGGTCTCGACCACCCGCAGGAGGGTGCCCTCGCCCTCGGGGGTGAGGGTGAACTCGACCAGGGTGGAGTTGCCCTCCGCCGCCTCGACGCCAGGGAAGGCGCTGGCCCAGCGGTAGGCGAAGTAGCGCGGCGGCTCGACGCTCACGATCCGCGTCGGGTAGACGCCCGCGCCGTGGTCCAGGCGCATGATGCCGCCCGGGCGCAGTTCCATGGACTTGGGCTCGCCGCTGCCGCCCACGTCCCGCCCGAACCAGCGGCCGATGTGCTCGGGGCGGGTCAGCACCTCCCACACCCGCTCGACGGGTGCTCCGATGCTGATCTCGCGTTCGATCCGGTCCTGGGTCTCGGTGCTCATGGCCGTACCTCCATCGACGACAACCTTACGTGCAACCTCATGGTTGCACGACATCGACCCGTCCCGCAACCTAAGGGTTGCACGTGCCCGATGTCCGGGTACGCGAAGGGCGGCCGCCCCGGTCGCGAGGACCGGGCGGCCGCCCGAGGTCACGGGGTCACGGCTGCCCCGTCAGAAGATCCCCTGCCCCGGGACGAGCACGTCGCGCGGGTCGAAGCACCGCTTCGCCTCCGCCAGGGCGGGCCACACCGGGCCGAAGTGCGCCCGCCAGTCGGCCGGGCCGAACGGGACGGAGCCGACGGGGTACTGCGTGCCGCCCGCGGCACGCGCGGCCTCGTAGGCGGCGCGGTTGGCGGCCAGCAGGCGGTCGACGCCGGCGGTGTCCTCCGGCGGCGCGGTGCGCAGTACCGCCAGCAGGTACGGGACCGGGTCGTCGGGCACGCGCAGCATCGGCCGGTGCAGCCGCTCGCGCAGCAGGGGGTAGAGCAGCACCACACCGGGACCGAGGTCGGCCGGTGTCAGCGCGTCGAGGATGCCCCCGGCCACCGCGGCGGCCTGCGCGCCAGGGATGAGCAGGTTGAGCCACGGGTGCGCCCACGCCCACAGGCCGGCCGACTTCAGCGCCGCCACGGAGGCGGCCAGCCGGTCGAGGAACACGTAGTAGTCCAGGTCCTCCGCCTGGACGCCCGCGGGGTCGTGGCGCAGGCCCGCGAGGAGCACGGCGTCGTCCGGGTGGGCGTCGTAGGACACGGCCTCCAGGACGTAGCCGTTGAAGGCGCCGTTCCCGTCCGGCACCACCTGGCCCTCGACGTAGCCGAAGCGGCCGTCCGTCACCAGCAGCCGCTGGTCGGCCAGGAACGTCTCCAGGTCGCTGTAGGGCAGCAGATAGTGCCGGACCGTCGTCGGTGCCTTCCGCAGCCGGACGGTGGCCGAGACGATCACCGCGCACTGGCCGAGCCCCGCCAGCACGGCTTCGAAGAGCTCGCGGTGCCGGGTCGGCGAGCAGCGCACCAGCTCGCCCGCGCCGGTGACGACGCGCAGTTCGGTGACGTTGTCGACCTGCGCGCCGTGGTGGTGGCTCTGACCGCCCAGGCCGCCCACCGACAGCGTGCCGCCGACGGACAGTTCGAGGTAGTCGGTGAACACCGGCGGCGTCAGCCCGTGGACGAGCGTCGCCCTGGTGACGTCGCTCCACTTGGCGCCCGCGCCGACCGTGACGGTGCGGCTGTGCGGGCCGACCGGGCCGATCCGCGCCAGCGGCGTCGTCTCGACGACGAGCCCGCCGGCGACCTGCGCCTGGCCGTTCGTGCCGTGGCCCTGGCCGCGCGGGGCGACCTTGAGGCCGTGCCGGTTGCAGAACCTGACCATCGCCACGACGTCGTCCACCGACCCCGGGCGCAGCACCGCGACCGGCCCGCGGTGCACGATGTGCCCGAAGTCGTCGGCGGCCGCGGTGAGCGAGTCCTCGTCGGTCAGCAGCACCCCGTCCAGGCGGGGCAGCCCCACCAGCCCGGCCGCGCGCTCCGTGCCGGGCGCCGCCACGGCCCAGCTGCGGCCTGCCGGGTCGAAGCCGACGACCACGGCGCCAGTGGCGGCGGCCACTGCGCGCAACGCGGTCCGCCGGGTGGGCAGTTGGGACATGCGCTCCCCCTGATCGGGTCGGACGACGAATCAACCGTGCGGGAGTGTAGGCCGGGGCGGCCCGACCCGCAGGGGACTCGTCCCAACCCGCGGCGACCCTGATCACGCGGTCGCGCTGGTCCACTGCGGGAGCGGGCCGAGCCGTCGCCGGCGGTCAGGTGGGCGTGGCCGTCGGTCCCCCGCTGATGCCCCCGGGTGGAGCGGGCGCGGGGAAGGCGCCGAAGACCTCGTCCCAGCGGGAGGAGCGGGCGACCGCAGCCAGTTGGCCGGCGGTCAGGGGCGGATCGGGGCGGGTGGCCGGGGTCCCCTTCTCGGTCGCCGCGTTCCATTCGTTGACGTCCACCTGGTGGCCCTCGGGGGTGGTGAGCGTGGCGCGCCAGTTCCTGGGACCCACCCGTTCGTCGTTGTACTCCCACCCCCGGATGACAACGAGTACGGATTTCCCGGGCAGTTCGGTCCGTGAGCACCGGCTGCCCTGCTTCAGCACCGCGGGATCCGGGCACTGGTTCTGCCGCTGCCCGTCGGGCACGACGCTCAGGCCGACGGAGAGCAGGGACGCTCCCTTGCCGTCGTCATGGACGAGTTCGGCGTACGGCGACGGACGCGTCCCGGCCTCGATCTCGGTGCCCATGGCGCGCTCACCGGAGATCGTGCCTTTGGGCAGCAGCGCCTTGAAGATGTCCAGCATTTCCTGGCCGGAGACCGTGGTGCGCGGCGTGCCGAGGGAGCTCGGCCGCTTCGCGGGCGGCTCCGCGTGCCGGGACGCGGCACCGGGCACGACCACCACGGCACCGACGCCCGCCGCCGTGACGGCGACGAAGGCACCCGTCACCGCGGCGGCGCGCCTTCGCCGGAGGGTCCGGCCGCGCGCGAGGCCGGCGGCCACGAGCGAGGCGGTGTCGGGGCTGAAGGCGTCACCTGTGCGGCGCAGCGCGGCGCCGAGGTCGTCTTCGAATGGCATGGGAGTACCACCGTCCGTGGAAGAGCGGGAAGCCGTGAACCGGAGCATTGCGGGGGGTCAGCGGGGTCAGCGGTGGGACACCAGGTCCACGAGGCTGTCGCCGAGCAGCTCGCGCAGCCGGGCGAGCGCGCGGAACGACCGCGTGCGCACGGTGCCGGAGGTCAGCCGCAGGGCTTCCGCGGTCTCCTCGATGCTCCGGTCCTCCCAGTAGCGCAGCACCAGCACCGCACGGTCCTTGGGAGACAGCCGGGCCAGGGCGTCGAGGAGGGTCAGCCGCAAAAGCGTCGTGTCGCCGTCCGGGGACGCGCCCGACGGGATGTCGGGGAGCTCTCCGACGGGCGACTCGCCGCTGCTGCGCCGCCGCTGATGGGTGAGGAAGGTACGGACGAGTACGGTCTGGGCGTAACCGGCCGGGTTGCCGATGCGGTTGATGCGCCACCAGGTGAGGTACATCTTGCCGAGGGTCTCCTGGACGAGGTCTTCGGCGAGATGCGTGTCGCCCCCGGTGAGCAGGCAGGCCGAACGGAAGAGGTGCGCCGCTCTGGTCGCGGCGAACTCCAGGAAGTCCTCCGTGCGTTCCTCGTGCATCCGCCGCCCCCTGGTCGTGATCGTCTTCCGGCGCGCCTTCACCTCACTGATGCCGTGGACGCCCGGAAATGTTGCACCGCCACAGCAGCAGGGCCCCGGCCAGGAACGGCAGACCCGCCACGGCGAACAGCGGCGCGGGACCGGCCCAGCCCGAGCCGAGCGCCCAGAGGCCGAACAGCAGCAGCGCGGCGGCCTCGGAACCCAGCCCCGCCAGGGAGGTCACGGTGGCCCGGGTGCGGTCCCCGAGCAGTTCCTGGAGTCGGGCGTCGGCGGCGGCGCCCGCCCAGTCGAAGACCCCGAACGCCACCGCGACGGCCAGCAGACCGGCCGGGTGACCGCTCGCCGTTCCCGCGCCGGCCGCCAGGCACAGCCCGGCCGCCGCCGGGGCCGCGGGGGCCCAGCGCATGCCGCGCCCGGCGAGCCAGCCGCCGGCGGTGGCGCCCGCGGTGACCAGGAGCACGAGCACCGGTACGAGGGGCGTGCTCACGCCGGTGGCCCGCGCCAGCAGCGGCACGTACTCGTCCAGCGCGGCCGCGCCCGCCAGCAGCGAGACCACCGCGAGCATCCGCGCCACCCCCGGCTCGTGCCGGGCCTCGGTCAGCGCGTCGCGCAGCAGTGCGCGGTAGCCCGGTTCCTCCTCCGCCGGTCCCCGGCGCCGCTCGGGCAGGCGGAGCGCGGCGAGCGCGGTGAGCACCGTCACGGCGATGCTGGCCAGCCCCACCGCCCGGTAGCCACCCGCCCCCAGCAGCGGTCCGGCCGCGGCCGTGGCCGCCAGCGCGGCCGTGGTGCCCAGGGCCTGGGAGCGGCCGATGAGACGTGCGTACGCATCGGCCGCGCCCGCCCCGGTCAGCCCTTCGTGGACGAGTGCCTGCAGCGCCCCCGACCGCAGTGCGCTACCGGCGCCCCACAGCACGAATCCGGCCGCGAAGGAGGCATAGCCGGGCAGGAAGGTCCACAGGGCGAAGCCCGCTCCGGTCAGCAGCGGCGCGACACACAGCAGGGCACGCCGGGAGAAGCGGTCGGCCCACACCCCGGAGGGCACTTCCAGCGCGAACGCCGTGAACGACCAGAGGGCGAAGAGCGAGGAGATCCCGGCCTCGGACAGCCCGGAGTCGGCGAAGAGCACCGCGTACACCGGGTAGAGCGGGATGAGGTCCTCGAGGAAGGCGTAGGCGTACAGCCTGCGCGCGAGGAAGGACTCCGGGGACTTCGAGGACTCCGGGGACTTGCCTGAGGATCAATGTCGCCATGTCATGACACGAGCGTACTGGGGTACGTCTCCGTTGAGGAGTGGTTTCCATGCACCTGGGACGTACCGGAAGCGAACCCCTGCAGGCCCGCAGCGCGCTGCGGCTGAGACTGGGGCTGGCCGCCTTCGGCCTGGTCTGGGCGATCGCCGGGACGGTGATCTTCTCGATCCTCGGGCAGATGGGCTGGGCGATCTTCTTCGGCGTGCTGGCGCTGGCCGCCGCGACCGACCTGGTGGTGGTCGTCCACCACATCCGGCAGGGCCCGCACTACCAACCGGGGCGTGACGTGCCCCCGTACCACCCCGTGCGCAGGCGGTGACACCGCGCGCACGTCGCGAAAGGCGGGAATGACGGAAGGCCCGGCGCTTGCGCACCGGGCCTTCCGTTTCAGTAGCGGGGACAGGATTTGAACCTGCGACCTCTGGGTTATGAGCCCAGCGAGCTACCGAGCTGCTCCACCCCGCGTCGATGAACACCACCCTACGGGGTGCCGGCCCCAGGACCAAATCCATTTCCCCCGGCCGCGCCGGACCGGGTCCGCGCAGCATCGCCGGCCGGCGACGGGAGGCCCCGGACCCTCTGGCGCGCCTCCCCGCGCGACCGGTCGAAACGGGCGACACTCTCATCCCGCGGAGGGAAAGCGGATGGTCCGGGTCGAGCGGCGCGCTTCGGCGCCGAGGACGCGAGGTGAGCGGTGAGCGGGTTCTCTGCCGCGCTTTCGCTGCTGGGGCTGGTGGTCCTGGCCGTCGGCCTCGGGTACGGGGTGAGCCGGCTGGTGCGGGTGCCGTCCGGGCACGTCGACGTCATGCCCTTCACCTCGGGGCTCGAGCCCGCCGAACACGCGGTCAGCCGCTTCCATGTGCGCTGGTACACGCCGGCGATGCTGTTCCTGGCCTTCGACATGGAGATGGTCTTCATGTACCCGTGGACGCGGGTCGTCCGGGCGATGGGACCGAGCGCCGTCATCGAGATGTTCGCCTTCCTCGGCATCCTGCTCGCCGGAGTGGCGTACGCCTGGCGGGAAGGCGCCCTGCGGTGGGTGTGAGAGCGGCGATGCTCCGCTCGGTCGCCGCCCGGCCTGCGGTTCTGCTGGTGACCGTGCCCGGCGGGACCGGTGCGCGGCTGGCCGCCGAGCGTGAGCTGCGGCAGCGGGACCTGCCGGTCGCCCTCACCCCCGCGGGGGCCGACATCCTCCTCGTCGCCGGCCGGCCGGCTCCCGCCCTCGCCGACGCGGTCGACCGGTTGTGGCGGGACATCGCGGCGCCCCGCGCACGAGCGGACGTCCGCGACGCGGGCGAGGTCGCCACGGCCCTGGACACGTGCGCCGTACGGCTGTCCGATCCGGCCGGACACCTGTCCGCCCCCGGGGCGGACGCCCGGGAAGCGCGCGTGCGGCACGGTGGCCTGCCGATGGCCGCGCCGGGCGAGGACCGTGACGGCCTGACGCTGGACCGGCTCCATGTACCGCTGGGCCCGCTGCTTGCCGACTGGCCGGCCGGGCTCGTGGTCCGGCTCGCCCTGCAGGGTGACGTCGTCCAGCGGGCCGACGTGGACGGCGGCGTCGCCGCGCACGGACCGCCGTTCTGGTCGGAGCCATGGCTGCGTGCCGCGGCAGGGGAGGACGTGACGGTGGGTGCTGCGGCCCGCCGACGGGCCGCCGCCCACTTGGACAGTCTGGGCCGCTTCCTGGCCGTGGCGGGTTGGCCCTCGCAGGCCACCGTCGCGCGGCGGCTCCGCGACGGGTTGCTCATGGGGTCGGAGACGACCCGGCTCCGGCGGGAGGTGCACGGGTTCTCCCGGCGTGTCGGCCGGTCGCGGACCCTGTACTGGCTGACCCGGGGACCGGGCGAGCTGACGCAGGGCCAGGCGCGTGACGCCGGAGTGGAGGGCCCCGCGGCGCGGGCGGGCGCGGACGTACCGGCCCGCTACCGGCAGTGGCTCGCCGACGTCGAGCGCGATCTGTCCCGGCTGGACGACCCTGCCCCGCTGGATCCGTCGGTGGATCGCGGGCCGCGTGGCCGGGCGGACGGTACGCGACGGCCGTCCGCGGCGCTGGTGGAGGTACTGCCGCGCATGCTCGCCGGTGCCGAACTGGCCGCGGCCCGGCTGATCGTGGCCAGCCTCGACCCGGACCCGGACGAGTACGGGTCGCGACCCGTCGGGGCAGTGGCCGGTGGCTGACTCCTCGCCGTGGTGGTCCGTCCTGGTCGCCCCCGTTCTCCTGGTGGCGCTCGCCGCGGTCGCGCTCGCCGCGGACGGAATGCTGGCCGCGCGGGACGCCGGACGCCCGGTCACCGTGGCGGCGGGCGGACGGCGGCTGCTGGCCGTGCCCCGGCTCCTGGTGTCCCAGCCACGCCGGATGCCCGCCCCGGACCTGCTGCTGTGGCGGCTGGGCGTGGTCGCGGTCCCGGCAGGCGCCGTGCTGTCGGTGCTGGTGATCCCGTTGGGCCGTTGGACGGTGGCCGATGTGTCCGTGGGCGTCGTGTGGTTCAACGCGACGGAGGTGCTGACATGGGCCGGTCTGTGGCTGGCCGGATGGGGTCCGGATTCGGCGTTGTCCCTGATCGGCGGCTACCGGTTCCTCGCGCAGGGACTCGCCTACGAACTGCCGTTGATGTTCGCGCTGATCGCACCGGCGACGGCGGCGGAGTCGCTGCGGGTGGGTGACATCGTCGGGGCCCAGCACGGTCTGTGGTACGCGGTGTGGATGCCCGTCGCCTTCGCCGTCCACGTGCTGAGCGTCCTGGCGTTCAGCTTTCAGGGGCCCTTCGCGTATCCGGCCGGGACGGACATCGCCGGAGGCGTGCTCGCCGAGGCGTCGGGCGTGGACCGCCTGCTCCTGCAGGCGGGGCGCCGGCTGTGGCTGGCGTCGGGCGCGGCGATGGCGGTCGCGTTGTTCCTCGGCGGCGGGAGCGGTCCCGGGCTGCCCGCCTGGGCCTGGTCGCTGGTCAAGACCGTACTGATGGTCCTGGTCCTGGTGTGGGTCTCGCGCCGGGTTCCCGTGCTCCGCGCGGACCGGTGGGCGGAGTTCGCGTGGGTGGTCCTGACGCCCTTGACGATCGTGCAGGTGCTGGTGCCGGCCCTGGTCGTACTGAACCGCTGACTCGTACCCGGTCGTTGGGAGGTGGCTGTGCACGCGGTGCTGCTGTGGGCGCTGGGCGCAGGGGCGTTGACGGGCGGCGCGCTGGTGTTCGTGTGCGGTTCGATGGCCAGGGCCACGTTCTCGATGCTGGGGTCGCTGTGCTGCGCCGGAGGGGTGGTCGTGGTGCTGGGGCTGCCCTATCTCGGTGTGGTCATCGTGCTGATGATGATCATGGAGATGGCGATCATGGCGGTGTTCATGGTCGCCTACATGATGGATCCGGCCGGACTGACGCCCATGTCGATGGTGCACAACAAGCGCGGAGCGCTGGCCACGTCCGTCGCGGTGTTCGCGGCGCTCGTCACGGGGATCTTCGTGGTGCCCTGGCCGCAACGGGCCGGCCGGGCCCCGTCGGACACCACCTTCCAGGTCGGGCGCGCGCTGATGGACGACCAGATGCTCGCGATGGTCACCCTGGGCGTGACGCTACTGGCCACCATGGTCGGCGCGACCGTACTCGCCACCCGACGGGGCCGCTACGACCGGTTCGGCGACGACCTCGACCAGCGGCCGGCCCGGGACCCGGCCGGCGGAGGGGTGGGCCGGTGACCTTCCCACTCGTGCTGGTGCTGGCGGCGGGGCTGTTCTCGACCGGCCTGTTCGGCGCGCTGTCCCAGCAGTCGATCGTCATGGTCATGATGGGGATCGAGTTGATGATCGGCGGAGTCGTCGTCGCCGCGGCCGCGTTCTGGCACTTCCTGGCCCCGGCCGCGGGAAGCGGCCAAGTGGTGGTCGTGGCCGCGGTGGTCGCCATGGCGGTGGAGATGGCCATGGGCTTCGCCGTCACCACGGCGATCTTCAGGGCCCGGCAGATCGACATGACCGACATGGCCGGGGATCTCAAGGGATGAGCGCGATGCCGTGGCTGCTGGTCGCCGTCCCCCTGGTCACCGGAACGGTCCTCGCGGCCCTGGGCACGACCCGGTGGCGCGCCCGCCCCTGGGTCCCCGCACTCGCCGCGGCCGCGGCCGCGGCGACTCTCGGGTCGGCCGTGGCCTGCGCGGTGCTGAGGCCGCCCGCGGCCGGCGCACCGCTGTTCTCCGGCGTCCGGGCCGGGTTGCGCGTCGACGGGCTGTCCGCGGTCATGGCGGTCACCGTCGCGGTGGTCACCCTCGCCGTCGTGGTCTTCTCCGCCGGCGAGTTCGGCGCACAGGAGAACCGGGGCCGGTTCTTCGGGATGCTGCTGATGTTCGCCGGGGCCATGCTCGTCACCGTCACGGCCGTCACCCTCCCGCTGCTGCTGATGGCCTGGGAGCTGATGGGGGCGACCAGTTGGGCGCTGATCGGCCATTGGTGGCGGCAGCCGGAACGCGTACGGGCCGCGGACACCGCGTTCCTGACCACCCGGACCGCCGACCTGGGTCTGTATCTGGCCGCGGGCGCCGCTGTGGCCGGCGGCGTCGGCTCCCTGCGCCTGGACGCGCTGCCGCAGGCCGACTCACTGTGGCTGCACGTACTCACCGCGGGAGTCGTGGTCGCAGCGCTGGGAAAGTCCGCGCAACTGCCGTTCTCCTTCTGGCTGTCACGGGCCATGCAGGGCCCCAGCCCCGTCTCGGCGCTGCTGCACTCCGCGACCATGGTCGCCGCCGGGGCGTACCTGCTGCTGCGGCTCCAGCCCCTGCTCGCCGCCTCCGGCTGGGCCGGACCGCTGGTGGCCTGGGCCGGCGCGGCGACCGCGCTGGCCCTCGGCGTCGTCGCCGTCGCGCAGACCGATCTCAAACAGTTGCTGGCGGCCTCCACCTGCGCACAGATCGGCTTCATGGTGCTGGCCGCCGGAAGCGGGGGCGTTGCCGCGGGCACCACACAGCTCGTCGCGCACGCCGCCACGAAGGCGGGCCTGTTCCTGGCCGCGGGCGCCTGGCTGAGCGCGCTGGGCACCAAGCGGTTGACGGCCCTGCGCGGCGCCGCCCGCGCCTTCCCGCTGGTGGGCGCCGCTTTCACCGTCGGGGCGCTCACGCTGGCGGGCCTGCCGCCGCTGTCGTTGTGGGCGGCCAAGGACGAGGTCCTGGCCTCCGCCCGCGCCGACGACATCGGGCTGTACGCCACCGGGTCGGCGGCCGCGGCCCTGGCAGCGGTCTACAGCGTCAAGGCCCTGTGGTTCGTCACCAGGCCGCTGCCCTCGGATCCCACCGCGGGCTACGACACCGAGCAACGCGGCACCCGCCAGGTGCCCGCGTTCGCCCATGCGCCCTTGTGCGTGCTGGCCCTGGCCGCGGCCGTACTCGGCGTGCTGGCGCTGCCCGGCCCCGCGGCCTGGCTGCGCACGGCCGTCGGCACACCCCACGAGCCGTCACCGCGGCCGTGGGAACTGGGCCTGTCGGCCGGTGTCGCGCTCGCCGCGGCGGCGGTGACCTGGCGGTGGGCGGGTCGCCCCGTCCGCCTTCCCGGCGTCGCGGTCCGGTGGGCGGCCGACTGGCTGTCGCTGGAAAAGATGGCCCATGCCCTGGTCGTACGGCCGGTGCTCGCGCTGGCCAGGTCCCTCGCCGTCTTCGACGACCGGTTCGTGGACGGTGCGGTGCGCCTGGCTGCGGGCGGCGCGACGGCCGCCGCGCGGTGGGCCCGGCGCCTGGACGACGGCGGGATCGACGCCGTCGTCCGGGCCGTCGCGGCCGGGACCCGGCGCCTGGGAACCTGGGCGCGCCGCCCGCAGACCGGACTCCTCCACCAGTACTACGCCCAAGCCGCCGCCGGCTTCGCCGTGCTGGCCATGATCGTGCTGTTGGTGAGGTAACCCCTGTGCTGACCGTCGTCACCTTCCTGCCGCTCGCGGTGTGCGCCGCGCTGATGCTGCTGCCCCGCGCGCTCCCCCGCCGGGCGTACACCTGGACGTGGATCGCCACCGCCACCGCCGACCTGGCCCTGGTCGTCGTCCTCTGGGCCGGCTTCGACCCCCACGGCGGCCTGCAGAACCAGCAGCGGGTGCGCTGGATCCCCGGCGCGGGAGTGGGCTACCACGTCGGCGTGGACGGCCTGTCCCTCCCACTGGTCGCCCTCACCTGCGTGCTCTTCCTCGCCGTCGCCGTCCAGTCGCTGCGCGAGACCCGCCGGGTGCGCGCTTACGTCTGCCTCTTCCTGTTCCTGCAGACCGTCGCCGTCGGGTTGTTCGTGGCCCTGGACCTGATTCTCTTCTTCGTCTTCTTCGACCTGTCCATCGTCGGCATGTTCTTCGTCATCGCCGGCTGGGGCCACGGGGAGCGGGCCCGGGACGCGGCCCTGAAGTTCTTCCTCTACACCTTCGCCGGGTCCCTCGCGCTGCTGCTCGGCTTCATCGGCCTCTACCTGGCCGCGGACCCGCACACCTTCGACATCCTCGACCTCACCCGCACCGGCCCGCTCGCCGGCCGCGGCGGCTATGCGGCGCTGGTCCTGCTGGCGATCGGCGTCGGCCTCGCCGTCAAAACACCCGTGGTGCCGTTCCACACCTGGCTGCCGCCGGCCCACACCGACGCCCCCGCCACGGGATCGGCCATCCTGGCAGGCGTCCTGCTGAAGATGGGCACCTACGGATTCGTGCGGATCGCGATGCCGCTGCTGCCGGGCAGTTGGCGGCAGTACGCGCTCGTCTTCGTCGTCGTGGGCGCGGTGTCCGTGGTGTACGGCGCCCTGGTCGCGCTCGCCCAGACCGACTTCAAGCGCATGATCGCCTACACCTCGGTCAACCACATGGGGTACATCGTGCTCGCCGTCGGCGCGGCCGGCACGCTCGCCGGCACCGATGCCCAGGCCCGCTCCCTGGCCACCACGGGAGCGGTGACGCAGATGGTCAGCCACGGCCTCATCACGGGCGCGCTGTTCCTGCTGTCCGGAGTCCTGTACGACCGAGGCGGCACCTACACCATGTCCGCGTACTCCGGCCTGGCCGCGTACACCCCGCGCTTCGCGGCTCTCACCGCGGTCGCCGCGTTCGCCGGCCTCGGCATCCCCGGGTTCTCCGGCTTCGTCGCGGAGTTCCAGATCTTCGCCGGAAGCCTCGGGCCCCAGACCGTCGCCACGTGCGTCGCGCTGACCGGGATCGTCCTCACCGCCGCCCTGTTCCTGCTCGCCCTGCGCCGGATGTTCCTCGGGCCGCCGCAACTGCCGCACTCCGTGGGCGCGGGCGCCTTCGACGACCTGACCACGACCGAGGCGGTCGCCACCGTGCCGCTGCTCGGCGCCGCTCTCGCCATCGGGGTCGCACCGCGCTTCCTGCTGGACGTGATCGAACCGGCCAGCCGTACCCTGATCGGGCTGGTCGCCCGGTGAACCAGAACCTCGCCGCCCTCGTCCCCGAACTCGCCCTGCTCGGCGCCGCCGTGGCCGGCCTGCTCGCCGGGTCCTGGCTGCCGCGCCGCCGTCAGTGGATCGTCGCGGCGCTCGCGGCCGCTGCTTGCGCGGCCGGTCTGACCGCGACCGCGGTCACCATGGCCACCGGGCGGGAACAGACCGTCTTCACCGACGCCTTCGCCGTCGACACCGCCACCGACGTCGGCCGGCTCATCGTGCTCGGCGCCCTGCTGCTGGTCGTCGCCCTGTCGGTGGAGACCGTGCGCGGCCACAAGCGCGAGAGCGAGTACTACGTCCTGCTGCTGCTGACGGCCCTCGGCACGCTCGCCATGACCGGCGCGAACGACCTGCTGATGCTCTTCGCCGGCTACCTGCTCGCGAGCGTCCCCGCGTACGCGCTGACCGGCTTCGCCAAGGACGTGACCGGCACCGAAGCGGCCCTGAAGTACTACCTGATGGGGGCGCTGTTCGGCACCACCATGCTCGCCGGTGCCGCGCTGCTGTACGGAGCCGGGCACGGCACCGCGTACCCGGGGCTGCGCACCGCGCTGCCCGCCGCGTCGTACGGGCTCGTCGCCGTCGGGCTGGTCGCGCTCCTCGCCGGACTGCTCTTCAAGATCGGCGCCGTCCCGGCCCACTTCTGGGTGCCCGACGTCACCGAGGGCGCACGCACCGCCGTGGCCGCGTACGTCACCACGCTGCCCAAGGTCGGCGCCCTCATCGCCCTCTACCGGCTGCTGCACCAGGCGTTGCCGGCCGTCGACGTCAACTGGCCGCTGCTGATCGCCGTCGTCGCCGCCGTCACCATGACCCTGGGCAACCTGGCCGCCTTCTTCCAGCGTTCCGTCAAGCGGCTGCTGGCGTACTCCACCATCAGCCAGGTCGGCTACCTGCTCATGGCGCCCGCCGTCGCCACCCGGAGCGAACTCGCGCAGAAGGGACTGCTGCTGTACCTGGCCGCCTACGCCGTCACCAACCTCGGCGCGTTCGCCGTCGTCACCGAACTCCCCCACGCCCGCACCCTGGCCGACTACCGCGGCCTGGCCCACCGCCGTCCCGCGCTCGCCGCCGTGCTCGTCGTGTGCCTGCTCGGTCTGGTCGGCACGCCGCCCACCGGCGTCTTCCTCGGCAAGCTGGAGATCTTCAGCGCCGCCGTCGACGGCGGTCTCACCTGGCTCGCCGCCCTCGCCGTCGCCAACACGGTCGCCTCGCTCTTCTACTACCTGCGGTGGCTCGCACCCGTCTTCGCCACCGCTGATCCCGCGCCCGCCCCGGCCCACACCGTCCTCGGCCACTGGGCCGCGGTGACCGCCGTCGCGGCCGCGGCCCTCTCCCTCGCCCTGGGCGTCGCCGGCGGAGCCGTCCTCCCGCTCACCACCGGCGCGCTCCTGCCCTGAGCCGCGCCGGCAGTCCCGGTCCCCCGAGGCCCGGCACGGTCAGACGGGCTGCCAGAGCTCGATCCGGTTGCCCTCGGGATCGGTGACCCAGCCGAACCGGCCGATCCCCTCCATGTCCTCGGTCTCCTGGGCCACGTCCGCCCCCTTGGCGCGCAGCTGCGCGAGCATCGCCTCCAGGTCGCGGACCCGGAAGTTGAGCATGGTCTGCTGGGCGCGGGACCCGAAGTAGTCGGTGCCGGACTCGAACGTCGCGAACACCGTCCCCCCGGCTTCCTGAGTCCACAGGCCGTGCTCATCGGTGTCCAGGCCCAGGCAGTCGCGGTACCACGCGCTCAGAGCCGCCGGGTCGGTGGCCCGCAGGAAGTATCCGCCGATTCCAAGTACACGTTCCATGCCGTCATCCTGCCAGGACCGGGGCGGACCGGCACCGCGCCATCCGCCGCTACTGCGGGCCCGGGCGGGGCCGGGGCAGGGTCGGGAGGTCGGGCGGGTCCTGCTCGTCCGCGGCGTCCGGGGCGTAGGGCCGGAAGGGGTCCAGGGCCGGGATGTCGGGGACCAGGTGCGCGTGCGCGCGGCAGACCGCGGCGGTCTCGGCGATCGACACCAGTGGGGTACGGATGTGGGACCAGCCGCCGGAGGCGTCCCCGGCCACCGCCACACCGGCCCGCTCCGGGGCGATCGACGTCGCGGCCGCCATGGCCTCGGGCGCGAAGTCGGCCAGGCCGATCTCGGCGGTCTGCTTGCTGACCCGGTGCACCACCCGGCCGGTCAGCTGGGCGCGGAGCAGGCCGGCGCCCTTGCCGAGCTCCGGCCCGAAGCGCTGCCCGCAGATCTCCAGGTAGATGCCGACCGGACGCGCCCTCTGGGCCAGCCGGATCAGGTTCGCGACCATGCGGTCCCGGGTTTCCTCGTCGATGGTCGTGGCGTTGGGGAACAACTCGGCGACGTCGTCGACCAGCACCACGACCGGGAAGGGCCGCAGGTACGCGGGAAGCCCCCAGATGTCCGACGCGACCTCCTCCTCGGGCTCGTCGAGCGCCGCGCCCTGCTGGTTCTTGAGGAGGTCAAAACGATCCTCCATCTCCGCCACCAGCGCGTCCAGCAGCTTGGCCGCCTGCTCGCGGTCGGTGGCCAGGGCCGACAGGCGGCACGCGTACGGGGCCTGTTCCACCCCGCGCTTGCAGTCGATGCCGACCAGGGCCACCGGAAGCCTGGCCAGGTTCATGATCAGGTTGCGCTGGTACATCGTCTTGCCGGACTGGTTCGCGCCCAGGGTCAGCGTGTGCGGGATCCGCCGGTAGTCGCGCACGAAGGTCGTCCCGTCCTCGCGCAGCGCGACCGGGACCACCATCGGGCCGGACGGCAGACGGCGCGGCATGCGCACGTCGCGCAGCACGTCGTAGCCGGTCATCCGCAGTTCCACCACGCCGGGCTTGATCGCGACCACGCTGAGCGCGTGCACGCCCCAGGCGTGCCGGAGCCGGCTGGAGGCGGCGGCCACATCGGCCGGTTCCAGTCCCGGTGGGAGCCGCAGCCGTACCCGCATGCCGATGAGGGAGCCGCTGACCCTTCGGATCTTCGGCGGGACCGGCTGGGCCTGCCGGCGGCCCGTGACCCACACCGCGAACGCCCGCAGCCGGGACGGGGGCAGCGCCAGCCCGCAGGCGACCATCGTGGAGCCGTAGGTGGCCAGGAACCGCCCCCACGTCAGCGGCAGGCCGACCAGCAGCCAGAAGGCCACCGGGTACCGGCGCCGGGTGTGGTCCAGGCCACCGGCCAGGGTCAGCACCAGGCCCAGGAGCACGACGACCCTCATGGTGATCAGCCCCTGCCATTCGACGCGGCGGCCAGAACCAGTGCGTGACCGCCACGGCGCAGATCGGGATCCCGTGCCGGGTACGGCCGTTGAACGCATGGTCGCAGCTCCGGGGCCGTGGGCCGCGGAATCGACACAGGAGGGCGCCGGACGCAGCCCGGATCGGTGACGCGGCTACTGCGGATGGCCGCTGACGAGCCGTCGGATGCCGGGGGCGGACGTGCGGGCGCGCCGACGGCGGGGCTCCCCCCGGTGCCCCGCCGCCGCGTACCGCGTGCCGTCGTGCCGCTCTCCGGCCGGGTCAGCCGTAGAGCTTGGCGACGGCCCTCTTGGTGGTCTTCTTGAACGCCGTGACCGGGGCCTGCTTGAGCGTGCCGATCTGGCTCCACTTCACGACGGTCACGGTCCGGCCGTCCCGCCCGATGCCGTAGAGCGCGACGCCGTGCTCGGAGTCGGGGTGCGCGGTGTGCACGCCGTAGACGTGCGCGCCGTTCTCGACACCGATCGCGCCGTAGTCCTTCCAGTCGGCGTCGCCCCGCGGGTTCTGGCGCTCGAACCGGGCGGCGCAGCCGCGGACGGACGCGCGGAGCCGGGTGGCCAGGTCGCGGGCGGCCTGGGTGTTCTTCGTCTTGAAGGTGAGCTGGAGGGCGCCGGTGTCGAACTCGGTGCCGAACTCCCGGTACGCGGCGCCGCGGGACGGCAGGACGCGCTCCAGGCAGAAGACCGGGTAGTCGGGCAGGCCCTGGGTGACCCGGTTGGCGAACCAGGGGGAAGTGGGATGTGGCGGCAGTTCCTTGGCCGCCAGGAACTTCGGTGCGGGAGCGGGCGCGGCGGCCTCCGCCCCGGCCGCCCCGAGGCCGAGCAGGGTGGTGGCGGCGACGGCCGTCACGACGGCGCGGCGGGTCAGTGTGCGCTGGTACAAGGTGCGTCCCCGTTGTCTGTGATGGTGGTCTTCGGTCGCGGTGCCGCCGGCGCCGGAGCGACGGCGGTTGACGTGCACCAGCCTGCGCGGGACGGTCCCGGCCGGGCAACGGATACCGCGTCATCCGGGACGCCGGAACGCTTCCGCGTACCCTGGCCTGGGGAGACGGGAGCGCCCTGGAACGGGTGCCGGGACGCGGGACGACGGCGGGGGCACGGGGATGGCCGGTACGGCGGCGGGCAGCGGGCAGTTCGCGGAACGTCTGCGCACCCTCAAGGAACGGTCGGGACTGAGCTACGGGCAGCTGGCGAACCGGCTGCACGTCAGCACGTCCACGCTGCACCGCTATTGCCACGGCGACGCCGTTCCCGCGGACTACGCGGTCGTGGAGCGCCTTGCCCGGCTGTGCGGCGCGGGGCCGGAGGAACTGGTCGAGCTGCACCGCCGGTGGGTGCGGGCGGACGCGGCGCGGCGGGCCGGCAACCGGGGCGGCGGCGCGGAGCCCGCGGGCGAGGCGCTCGACGCACCCGAAGTATCCGAAGCACCCGCGGAAGCCGTGCTGGAGCCCGCTGCGGACGGTCCGCCGCCCGCCGCCGGGGGCACGACGCGGCGCGGTTCCTGGCGCCGGCGGTTGTCCCGCCCGGCGGTCGTGGTGTCCGCGGCCGCGCTCGTGCTCACCGGCGCCGCGCTGGCGATGACCGATCCCACCGGCGACGGCCGGCCCGCGGCGGCCCGCACCGCGCCTCCGGCGACCGGCGGGACGAGCAGTGCGCACGCCTCCGCACCCGTCCCGGAGGGGGAACTCGGCGGCGGCCCGTCGTTGTCGCCCTCCGCGTCGGGCACTCGGGCGGCTCCTTCCCACTTACCGTCGTCAGGCGGCCCGTCGCGCTCGCCGTCGCCCGCGCGAACGCCGACGGGTTCCGTCCCCGCGGTCCCGGCCAGGCCGCTGAGCTGGAGCGTCCGGTCGCACGTGTGGGAGAACGGCTGCGACCACCGCTATCTGATCGACCGTCCGCCCTCCGACGTCCCGCCGCCGCCCGTCGCGCAGGACGCCGGCGCCTGGGCGAGCGCCCTCGACGCCGTGCACGGCGGCACCACCATCGTCGAGACCACGCTGCGCGGCCGCACGCCGGCACCGGTGGTGGTGCAGGCCTTGCACGTGCGGGTGGTGGAGCGGCGCGGCCCGCTCCACTGGTCCTCGTACGCGATGGACAACGGCTGCGGAGGCGCCCTCACCCCTGCCGTGTACAGCGTCGACCTCGACATCGCGCGCCCCCTCGCCCGTCCCCAGGACGGTTTCGACGGCGAGAACACCGTCCCCGCGACCCGTCTTCCGTACCAGGTCTCCGACGAGGATCCGCTGGTGCTGCGGGTCGACGCCCGGACGCAGGGCTGCGACTGCGACTGGTACCTGGAGGCCGACTGGACCTCCGGCGGGCGCACGGGCACCGTCCGCATCGACGACGGCGGGCGGCCGTTCCGCACCAGCGGCGTCAAGGGCCGCCCGCAGTACGGCTACTGGCCGTCCACCGGATGGACCCGCGGCTAGCCCCAGGCGTCAGGAGCCGAAGGGCAGGAGCAGCCCCTTGTTCATGGTGAGCAGCACGACCAGCACCATCAGGTCGGCCGCGCCGAGGACGAGGCCGAGCACGGCCCGTACGGGACGCTTGGTGCCGCGCACCAGGGCGATGCCCCCGAGCACGAGGGCGAACGGGCCGAGCACGATGTTGAAGGCGAGCAGGCCGACCAGTCCGAGGACGAACGAGGCGACGGCCATGCCGTCGGCCCCGTCCGAGCCGTCCTTGGAACGTGCGTCGCGCTCATGTGCGGGTGCGTAGGAGTCCATGGGTCGAATCCCCCCTGGGAGACGTGGAGTCAGCGGTTGCGGTGGTGTCCGAGGCGTTCGCGGATCGAGAAGACGAGCAGCCAGGCGGCGATCGCGCCGGCGGCGACGAGGAAGACGGGGAACGAGGTGCAGGAGACGGTGCCCAGGAGGATCCCCAAGGCGACCAGGGCGACGAGGAACGTCACGGGGTGCTGCCTTTCGTTTGAGTGAACAGTTGGAATAACAGTTGTTCACTGAGTCCGTAGTCTAGTGTCGCCAAACTCGGCGAACAGCTGTTTACTGGATGACATGAGTCACACCCTCGGGGTCCGCGAGGCCCAGAAGCAGCAGACCCGGCAGGCCCTTCTCGACGCGGGCCTGCGCCTGTTGGAGAACCAGAGCCTGAGCAGCCTGGGACTGCGCGCCGTCACGCGCGAAGTGGGCGTCGCACCCGCGGGTTTCTACCGCCACTTCCGGGACATGAGCGATCTCGGGGTGGCCCTGGTCGGCGAGTCGCTGAGCAGCCTGCACGTGATGATCCGGGCGATCATGGCCGAGCAGGACGACGCCGAGGAGGTCATCGCCCGCACCGTGCGGCTGATCGCGCTCCATGTGCGCGAGCACCGGCCGCACATCCGGTTCCTGGCGCGCGAGCGCCACGGAGGCGTCACCGCGGTCCGCGAGGCCATCGCGGCCGAGATGGATCAGTTCGCCGAGGAAGTGGCCACCGCCCTTGCCGCACAGCCCATTTCGGCGGGCTGGCGCGACGAGGACGTGCGCATGCTGGCCGAACTCTACGTGGACCGCATGCTGATGACCGCGATCGCCTTCATGGAGGCGCCCGCGGACGATCCCGCGGCCGAGGAGCGCATCGAACGCACCGCCCGCAAGGAGCTCTTCCTCGTCCACCTGGGCCGCCGGCACTGGCTCGCCGCCCAGGAGGACGGCACCGCGCCGCGCGACTGACGGGGGGTTCCACGATCCGGAATGCCGATTCGCACTTGCGGAGATCGGCCATCTAAGGTGAAGCCATGGCCATCGCACTCTTTCGGCGCAATCGTTCGGCACGCAACGGTACGGAGGCGGCGGTGCTCGCTCCGCCGATCGCCAGAGGCGCGGGACTGATCAGCTGCCAGGTCCTGGACCCTCTCGGCCAGCCCATGAACGGTGCCGACATCACGGTGTCCGAACTGGGCAGCGGACGCGTCCGGGTGAAGGCGACCAGCGACCCCTACGGGACGTTCCTCGCGACGCTGCCGCCCGGGCAGTACACCGTGGTCGTCTCCGCCGACAGCCTGCAGCCCTACCGCGGGACGGTGGAGATAGCCGAGGGGCTGCAATCCCCCATCGGCAGGATCCAGTTGGCCCCCGCCCCCGGGCTGGAGCTGCCGCCCCCCGGCACCTGGCTCTTCGACCCTCCGCACACGGCGATCCGCTTCATCGCCAAGCACGTCGGCATGGCGCACGTGCACGGCCGCTTCGACCGCTTCCAGGGCGGCATCCGGGTCGCGGAACGCATGGAGGACTCGCAGGTCGAGATCAGCATCGACGCCGCGAGCATCAACACCGGCAACCGGACCCGGGACAACCACCTCCGCTCCGCGGACTTCCTGGACGTCGCCGCCTACCCCTCCCTCCACTTCGCCAGCGACCGCTTCCTGCACCGCACCGGCAACAAGTGGACCGTGCAGGGCCATCTGACGATGCACGGCACCAGCCGCTCGGTCTCCCTGGACACCAACTACCTGGGCCTGGCGACCGGCGGCTACAGCGAGGAACTGCGCTGCGCGGCCCTCGCCACCGCCGAACTGCACCGTGAGGACTACACCCTCAACTGGCAGAACATGCTGGCGCGGGGCATCGCGGTGGTCGGCCCGACCATCAAGCTGGAGCTCGACATCCAGGCCATGTTCTCCGCGCACGACACCCCGACGCCCCCCGAGTAGCCGGGACCGGGCCTCAGAACGCGCTGTCGGCCGCGGGCGTGATGATCGCGAACACCGCGCCCTGCGGGTCGACGACCTGGGCGAAGCGGCCGACACCCGGCATGTCCATCGCGGGCACCCGCAGGCTGCCGCCGGCCGTCACGGCCTTGGCCACGGTCGCGTCGACGTCGGTCGCCGTGAAGTACGGCAGCCAGTGCGCGGTGGTGCCCGCGGCGAGCTGCGCCTCCTCCAGCAGCGCGACGCCGCCGTGGCCCGCGTTGTCGTCGCCGGCGCCCGGGGAGACCACCACGTAGGTGAAGCCCGGGTTGCTCATGTCGTCGGTCTTCCAGCCGAGGACCGTGCGGTAGAAGCCGAGCGCCGCGGGCACGTCCGTGGTGTACAGCTCCGTCCAGTACAGGCTGCCGGGCTCGTTGACGAGGTCGAGGCCCTTGTTGACGCCGGGCTGCCAGACGCAGAAGTTCGCGCCGGCCGGGTCGCCGAGGACCGCCATGCGGCCCAGGTCGAAGACGTCCATGGCCGGGTGGCGGACCGTGCCGCCGGCCTGCTCCACCAGCTTGGCGGTGGCCTCGGCGTCCTGGGTCTGGAAGTACGGCTCCCAGGCGGCGGAACCGGCACTGGGGTCGCCCGGGCCGATCCCGGCGACGGTCTTGTCGCCGATCTTGAACATGCCGTAGCCGCCCGCGTCCGGTCCGGCCGAGACGTACTGCCAGCCGAACACCTCGCCGTAGTACGCGGCGGCGGCCTTGCTGTCCGGCGCTCCCAGGTCGAGCCAGTTGGGCGCGCCGGGGAGGAAGTCTGTGCTGAGCATGGGGTGCTCCTTCGACGGAGGGTGTTTCCCTGGTCGCGCACAGTCTTGCAGGGGGGTCTGACAACGCCCCCGAACAGCGCTTTCCCGCCCTGTCCGCCCTCCGGGCCGTCAGGACCGCGGCGGCTGGCTGGTGATGACGGCGAACACCGCGCCCCCCGGATCCGCCAGGTGCGCGAACCGGCCGACGCCCTCGGTGTGCTGCGGGGCCATGACCACGGTCCCGCCGAGCCGGTCCGCCGTGCGGACCACCGCGTCGCAGTCGGTGACCTCGAAGTACGGCAGCCAGCGCGGGACGACGCCGGCCGCCCCCATCTCGTCGGTGATCCGCACGACGGCGCCGAGGGTGGAGCCCCCGCCGGAGGGCCCCTGGTCGGAGGTGGACAGCAGCGTGTAGCCGGTGTCGCCGAAGGGGACGTCCTGCGCCTGCCAGTCGAGGACGGAACCGTAGAAGGCGATCGCCGCGGCGGGGTCGGGCACGAACAGCTCCGCCCAGCACAGACTGCCGGGTTCGGTGACCACGTCCAGGCCCCGGGTGTCGCGCGGCTGCCACACGGAGAACTCCGCGCCGCCGGGATCGGTGAAGCCCGCCGTCCGCCCGTTGGCGAACACGTCGAAGGGCCCGAAGCGGACCGTGCCGCCCGCCTGCTCCACGGCCTTGGCGGTGGCGTCGGCGTCGTCCACCTGGAAGTACAGCGTCCAGGACGGGGGCGAGCTCTCGTCCGCCGACGGACCGAGGGCGGCCACGGTCCTCCCGTCCAGCTGGAAGAACCCGTAGCCGCCCGCTTCCGGCCCCAGGGGCCGCATGTCCCAGTCGAAGAGCCCGGTGTAGAACGCGGCGGAAGCGCCGGGATGGCGGCATCCGAGGTCGAGCCAGCTCGGGGCGCCGTGGGCGTAATGAGTCGTGAGCATGACGGGCTCCTTCGCTACGGCGTACTGCCCCCGTGCCGTCTTCCCGGTTCCGCCCTCAGTCTGGCACCGCCGTCCGGCTCCCGCCGGACGGCGTCACTTGGCCTTGGTGAACGCGTCGTACGCCTTCAGCACGTCCGGGGTCGGACCGTCCATGCGCAGGGTGCCGTGCTCGAGCCAGATGGCGCGGGTGCAGGTGTCCCGGATCGTGTTGTTGTTGTGGCTGACGAGGAAAACCGTTCCGGCTTCCTCGCGCAGCTCGCGGATCCGCGCCTCGGAGCGCTTGCGGAAGCTGTTGTCACCGGTGGCCAGCGCCTCGTCGATCATCAGCACGTCGTGCGTCTTGGCCGCCGCGATGGAGAACCGGAGGCGGGCCGCCATGCCGGAGGAGTACGTCCGCATCGGCAGGGAGATGAAGTCGCCCTTCTCGTTGATGCCGGAGAACTCGACGATGTCCTCGTAGCGCTCCTTCACCTCGTCCTGGGTCATGCCCATCGCGAGGCCGCCGAGCATCACATTGCGCTCGCCGGACAGGTCGTTCATCAGCGCGGCGTTGACGCCGAGCAGCGAGGGCTGGCCCTGCGTGTAGACCTTGCCGCTCTCCGCGGGCAGCAGGCCGGCCACGGCCTTCAGGAGGGTGGACTTGCCCGAGCCGTTGGAGCCGATCAGCCCGATGGACTCGCCGCGGTACGCGGTGAAGCTGACACCGCGCACGGCGTGCACCCGACGCACGTTCGGGTTGCCTTTGCGGCGAACGATGCGCGACAGCGCGTTGACGGCACTGCCCCGGCCGCCGCCGGCGCCGTGCACCCGGTACACGATGTGCAGGTCGTCCACGATCACGGTGGGAATGCGCTCATCAGCCACGGCCGTACCGCTCCTCTGCCTTCCAGAAGTACACGAAACCGCCCACGCCCATCACGAGGGCCCAGCCCAGCGCGACCGGCCACACGTGCGGCGGCAGCTGGTCCGCGGTGAAGCTGTCGATCAGCGCGAAGCGCATCAGGTCGATGTAGACGGCGGCCGGGTTGAGACCCAGCAGTATCTTCACCGCGTAGGGGGCGTGCGCCGCGACGTGGGCGATGCTGTACATCACGCCGGAGGTGTACATCCACGTGCGGAGGATGAACGGCATCAGCTGCGCCAGGTCGGTCATCTTGCTGCCGATCCGCGCCACGACCATCGCGAGCCCCGCGTTGAACACCGACTGCAGCAGCAGCGCCGGCACCACCAGCAGCCACGACAGCCTCGGCACCTCGCCGGTCATCAGCACGATCGTCAGCAGCACGAACATCGACATCAGGAGCTGCTGCAGCTGCATCAGCGTCTGGGCGATCGGCAGGCTGGCGCGCGGGAAGTGCAGGGCGCGCACGAGACCGAGGTTGCCGGCGATCGCGCGGACACCGGCCATCACCGAGGACTGGGTGAAGGTGTAGACGAAGATGCCGGTGACGAGGAACGCGATGTAGTTGTCCACGCCGCGGTCGGTGCCCAGCAGCAGGCCGAAGATCAGGTAGTACACGGCCGCGTTGAGCAGCGGCGTCAGCACCTGCCACAGCTGGCCCAGCCGGGCCTGGGTGTACTGCGCCGACACACGGGCCGTGGCGAACGAGCTGATGAAGTGGCGGCGCCCCCACAGCTGCTTGACGTACTGGCCCAGGCCTGGCCTGGCTCCGCTGACCGTGAGGCCGTACTTGGCCGCCAGCTCGCCGGGCGGAAGCGTCAATGTGCCTGGCGGCGCGGTGGCTGCGGAGGAGGACTCGATGTCAAGGCTCACGGGGGCGGCGCTTTCTTTCGAGGGGGTTCGAGGGAGGGGGTGCTGCGCGGGGGGTTTACGCTGAAGCTGAAGCGGAACCGGAACGACACCGTACCGTCGTGATCGAGACGTTAGACCACACGAGCGCTGGAACGCAACCGTTCCGTCCCGACGTCGCGTAGGCTGCCGCACATGGCATCGGACACCGCCCCCTCCCGTCGCGCCCCTGCCGGGGCAGCCGTGCTCCGTGACGACGTCACGGAGGCCATCCGTGCAGCGGTCTTCGAGGAACTGGCGGCCGTCGGCTACGGACGGATGTCCATCGAGGGCATCGCCCGCCGTGCCGGAGTGGGGAAGGCAGCCGTCTACCGCCGCTGGCGCTCCAAGCTGCCGCTCGTCCTCGACGTCGTCTCCGCCGTCGCCGCGCTCGGTGTGCCCGCTCCCGCGACGGGTTCCCTCCTGGGCGACATCCGTGTGCTGCTGGAAGTCACCGCACGGGCACTGCGGCACCCCGTGGCCTCCCAGATCGTCCCCGACCTGCTCGCGGAGGCCTCGCGCAACCCCGAGATCGCCGCGGCCCTCCAGGCCGCGCTCCGGGACACCCAGCGGGGCATCGCCGCCGGCATCATCGACAGCGCGATCGCCCGCGGCGACCTCCCGCAGGGCACCGACGCCGACCTCGCCCTGGACCTCATCGCGGGTCCCCTCTACTGGCGCCTCGCCGTCCTGCGCGCCCCCCTCTCCCCCCGCTACCTCGACCGCCTCTCCGCCGCCACGGCGGCGGCGCTCGCGGCGACGGCCGCCTGACGCGCTCGTGTGAGATGCCCCACACCGGGCGGATGTCACCCACGCGATGTGATCATGCGCACATCCTTGCGGTGCCGGGGTGCCGGGGTGCCGGCGGTGCCGGCCGCGTCAGTCGTGTCAGCCGCGCGGGATGGCGAAGTCGTCGAGGTGGGCCTCGTCGGAGGTGAGGGCGGACCAGGGAGCGGACGAGCTGAGGACCGCTAGAGCGGAGGTCGGGAACTTGTCGGCGGCCCGGAGCAGGGCGTCCGAGGCGGCCCCTCCCGCGAGGCGGAGCGTCAGGTCCTGGACGCCGGGATTGTGGCCGACGAGCAGAACGGTGCGCACGCTGTCGGGCGTCTCGCGGAGCACGTCGAGCATCGCGCGGGCGGTGGCGGCGTAGAGCCGCTCGTCGTACGCCACCGGGAGCTCCGCGCGGGGGGCGAGGGTGTCGGCGGCCAGTTCCCAGGTCTCCCGGGTGCGCAGAGCGGTGGAGCAGACGACGAGGTCCGGTATGTGCTTGTTCTCCCGCAGCCAGCGCCCGGCGGCCGGTGCGTCGCGGCGGCCGCGGGCGCCGAGTGGCCGGTCGTGGTCGGGGACGTCCGGGGGCCAGGCGGACTTGGCGTGCCGGAGCAGGATGAGGCGTCGGGTCACGGCCGCACCCCGCCGACCTCGCGGGTGAGTTCCAGGCCCAGGACCCGGTCCACGTGCGCGAAGGTCTCGAACCGCGAGCCGGGCGGCAGTTCCGCCTGACCCGCGACGACGTCGAGGACGTCCAGCACGGCCCGGGTGTCGAGGTCGGACGACAGCGCCGTCCGTACCCGCTCGACGTGCGGCGCGCACATCGGTTTCGAGGGCTCCTCCGCCCACAGTGCGACCGCCTGACGCCAGCGGGTCAGTCGCGCGGCGGCCGCGTCGAGCGTCGGCGGCGCCAGTTCCAGGGGCTCGCGGCGGCCCCGGCCGAGCAGCGCGAGCCGGAGGTCCAGGCCCGGGGACGGTTCCCCGGTCACGGGGCCGACGTCCATACGTACGCCTTCCCCCTCGTCGCCGGGGTCCACCGTGTCGCCGGCGGCCACGACGCGCACCGCGATCCGGCCGGCGAGGCCCTCCTGGGCCTCGGCGACGCTCGCCGCGAGGATCGCCGGGGGCGCCGCGCCCAGTGCGCGGCTCACGCCTGCGGCGTGGGGGGCGTGGGTGGGCTCGACTACGGCGAGGAGCACTTGGCCGCCTGTGAACTCGACCGTGCGCGCGAGTACGTCGGCCGTCACGATCACCCGCGCGGCCTGCGGGCCGCCCCTGGGGGGCAGGCAGGCCACGACTCTCAGCGGTGCCCGGCGTCCCGGTTCCAGCTCCACGGTTCCGCCTGTCCGGCCGTCCTCGATGCGCAACACGCCTCCGAATCTACGCCGTGGGCGTGGGCTGCGCTTGTGCTGGCAACGTGCGCGGGGGGCGCTGGAGTTGGCGCAGGCTCTTCCCCGCCCGCCCTCCCGTGTGCCCTGTGAAGTCAGGGCACCCCGACGCGCGTTTCGTGGGAGGCCGGGTGCGCGGCCTCCGGGCTGGCCATTCTGGACAGCACATTTAGGTGCCTCCGGTGCTCCCCACTGATCACCCCGGGTCATGCACCCAAATATGCTCCACAGTCCAGAACGCCCACCCTCCGACCCCGCCCCCTCCGTTTCGTCATGCGCCTGATCCCCGGAGGGGGGGTGGAGACGGCACCGCGCTCAGGCCACCCATTGGCGCAGCGCCGTCCAAGTGCCCAGCCGTCACCGCCGACAGCACCCCCAGCGGCCGTCAGTCGCTCCAGCAGCCGGAGGGGGTGTGGCGGGGTCCTCCCCCAGCGGTAGCTGGGGGAGGACCCCGGCGCGACACCGACCCCTCGTACGCACGCAGCGCAAGGCGGTCATTTACCGCGCCGGGCACACGGGCGGGCGGGGAAAAACCCAGGAGCCAGCGCAGCCGCGGCGGCTACTGGTCCGGGCCTTGCGCCCGCACGCGGCGCACGTGTTCCAGGGACTCCCGCAGCTCTCCCAGCCACGTGTCCGCGTTCCGCTCGACCAGCCGCACGCACCACGCCAGCGCATCGCTGCGGCTGCGGGCGACCCCCGCGGCGACGAGCGTGTCGAGCACCTGCCGCTCCGGCTGCCGCAGCCGGGTCATGACGGGGGCGGAGACGGTGGTGTACATCGTCCGGCGGCCGCCGCACTCCACACCCCAGGAGACCTTGCGGCCGAAACGCTGCTCGGCCTCGCGGGCGACGGCGACGCGGTCGTCGCGCGTGCGCTCCCGGAACTCCGCGGCGCGCCCGTCCAGGGCGGCCTCGCGCTCCACTTGTGACGCCTTGGCGCCGAGCTCGGGCTCCGGGATGCGGCCGACGACCGTGATCTCCTCGCGGTCCACGGTCACGTCCAGGAGCTCGGCGAACAGTCCCTCGGGCAGCCGCCCGGCGAGCCAGCCGCGTAGTGCCTCCATCTGCTCACTCGTAATCATGTAATCAGCATTACTCCGCAAGCGGCGCGGCACAAGGGGGCCGGCGCGAGGATTCCGGCGCTGTGCACCCGCCCGGGGGGCGACCTACAGTTGCGCGTATCGGACATTACGGATGCATGGGGTGAGAGGAGCCGTCGGTGCGCGAGATCCTCCCGGCGCTGGGCCGCTGGTACGCCGCGGGAACCCCCTTCGGGCTGGCGACGGTCGTCGACGTCAGCCGCAGCGCGCCGCGCGGACCGGGCGCGGCGATGGCGGTCGGGCCGGGGGACGAGGTCGTGGGCAGCGTGTCCGGCGGATGCGTGGAGGGCGCGGTCTTCGAACTCGCCAAAGAGGTCGTGGAGTCGGGCGAGCCCCGGGTGCAGACCTTCGGCTACAGCGACGCGGACGCCTTCGAGGTCGGGCTCACCTGCGGCGGCGAGCTCACGCTGCTCGTCCGGCCGGTGTCCCCCGCGACGGATCCGGCCTTCGGCGCGGTCGCCGCGTCCGTGGCGGCGCACCGGCCGGTGGTGACCGCGACCGTGCTCGACGGCCCCGCCCCGCGCGGCGCGGCGCTCGCCGTGTGGCCCGACGCGGTCGCCGGCACGCTCGGCACCGAGGGCCTGGACGCGGCGGTCACCGACGACGCGCGCGGCGGACTGGCCCAGGGTGTGACCGGGCTGCGGCACTACGGACCGCGCGGCGAGCGGCGCGAGGATGCCGTCAGTGTCTTCCTGCAGGCCTTCGCCCCGCCGCCGCGCATGCTGGTCTTCGGCGCGATCGACTTCGCCGCCGCGGTGGCGCGGATGGGGCTGTTCCTCGGCTACCGGGTGACGGTGTGCGACGCGCGCAAGGTCTTCGCCACACCCCGGCGGTTCCCGGAGGGCGTGGAGGTGGTGGTCGACTGGCCGCACCGCTATCTGGGCGGCACCGAGACCGACGACCGTACGGTCATCTGCGTCCTGACCCACGACCCCAAGTTCGACGTGCCGCTGCTGGAGGAGGCGCTGACGCGTCCCGCCGCGTACATCGGCGTCATGGGCAGCCGCCGCACCCACGAGGACCGCCTGGGGCGCCTGCGCGACACGTCGGTCTCCCCCGCGGCGCTGGCCCGCCTGCGCTCCCCCATCGGACTCGACCTCGGCGCGCGCACGCCCGAGGAGGTCGCGGTGTCCATCGCCGCCGAGATCGTCGCCCTCCGCTGGGGTGGCACCGGCATGCCGCTCTCCGTCACCGTGGGAGCCATCCACCCGCCGGCGCTCACCCGCGTGACGGCCTCCGGCTGACGGCGCGGGCTCACATGTTGATCATGTGACCCGCGAGGCCGTGCAGCGCCTCCTGGACGGCCTCGCCGAGGGTGGGGTGGCCGTGGACGTTGCGGGCGAGTTCGTAGGCGGTCAGGTCCCACTTCTGGGCGAGCGTCAACTCCGGGAGGAGTTCGGTGACTTCGGGGCCCACGAGGTGGCCGCCCAGGAGTTCGCCGTGGGCGGCGTCGGCGATGAGTTTGACGAAGCCGCCGGAGTCGCCGAGCCCGTGGGCCTTGGCGTTGGCGGAGAAGGGGAACTTGGCGACACGGACGTCGAAGCCGCGTTCGCGGGCCTGGGCCTCGGTCCACCCGAAGCTGGCGATCTGCGGCTGGCAGAAGGTGACCCGGGGGATCATCACGTAGTCCAGGGGCATGGTCTCCGCGTCGCCGATGGTCTCGGCGGCGACGATGCCCATGGCCTCGGCGGCGTGGGCGAGCATCAGCTTGGCGGTGACGTCCCCGATGGCGAAGATGTGCGGCACGTTCGTACGGCAGTGGTCGTCGATGTCGATGGCGCCGCGCTCGGTCAGCCGGACCCCGGTCTGCTCCAGGCCGTAGCCCGAGACGCGCGGCTGGAAGCCGATGGCCTGGAGCACCTTGTCCGCCTGGAGGGTCTGCCGCTGGCCGCCCGTGGTGACCATGACCTTGACCTGGTCGCCGGAGTCGTTGATCGCCTCCACCCGGGTGGAGGTCAGCACGTCGATGCCCATCCGCTTGTAGCGGCGGGCCAGTTCGGCCGAGACCTCCTCGTCCTCCAGCGGCACCACGCGGTCGAGGAACTCCACGAGGGTGACCTTGACCCCGAAGTTGTGCAGGACGTAAGCGAATTCGACGCCGATGGCCCCCGCGCCCGCGATCAGGACGCTCCGCGGGAGCGTGTCCGACATGATCTGCTCCTCGTACGTCACGACCCGCTCGCTGAGCGACGTACCCGGCAGCAGCCGGGTGGTGGCCCCGGCGGCGATGATGCAGTGGTCGAAGGTGACGGTCTGCGAGCCGCCCTCGTTGAGGGCCACCTGGAGGGTGTGGTCGTCGGTGAAGGTGCCGCGCCCGTCGAACTTGGTGATGTCGTTCTTCTTCATCAGGTAGTGGACGCCCTTGACCCGGCCGTCCGCCACCTTGCGGCTGCGCGCGAAGGCCTCGCCGTAGTCGAAGCTGACCTCGCCGTTCACCCGGATGCCGAAGGTCTTGGCCTCCTGGGTGAAGATGTGGGCCAGCTCGGCGTTGCGCAGCAGCGCCTTGGACGGGATGCATCCGACGTTGAGGCACACGCCGCCCCAGTAGCGCTCCTCGACGACCGCGGTCCGCAGGCCCAGCTGGGCGGCCCTGATGGCCGCGACGTACCCACCGGGGCCCGCGCCCAGGACGACGACGTCGAAGTGTGTACTGGTCATGCGGCAACCCCTGTCTGGACCACTGACGGATGCTCGTGCAGGCCGGACTTCCCCGCCTGCAACGATCACCCGCCCGGTCCGCCCGCGCAACACGTGCGCGGTGTCCGCCCCGTCACATCGGCCGCGCGGCAAGGGAGATGGGCCGCTACGCCCGACCGCACCCATGGCCAAGGATGCGGTCGTCCACGAGGCGATGCCGTGCCGGTGAGGACGACCGATCGTGCCCGCCGGCGGCATACGACGGCTCGCTTTCGCCGGAAGGCTTTCGCGGCTCGCCGCGTCCATGCCAAGAGGACCTACGTCCCGCCCGGAAAGGACTTCAGGACGGACCAAAGTCCGAGGTCAGCGGCGGTTCCGCCCCCTACGGTGGAGTGCTGATCCACGCATGCGGCGCATGCGTCCGAACGGCACCAGGAGGTACCCCCGTGGCACTGACGACTCGCGCGAACCGGACGCTCGGCGTTCTGGCGGTGACGATCGCCGGAGCCTCGGTGATGGCCTGCGGCACGCAGCACATGTCCCAGACGGCGGCTGCCGCGCCCGCCACGGCGACGCCCACCGCGGCCGCCACCTCCCCGGCGGCCCCGCACTCCCCCGCCGCGCCCTCGCCGGCGCGCACCCCGGCCACCACGGCGCCCGCCGCCCCCACCTCCGCGGCCCCCGCCCCCGCCCGGCCCACGCACCACCGCGCCGCCGCCCCGGCGCACCGGTCGCACACGGCGCCCGCCCCGGCACACTCCGCCACCCCGCCGGCCCCGCACCGCACGACCTCCGGCACCCCGGCCCACGCGCCGGCCGCCGGCCGCGTCGACCAGTCCATCCAGCACGGCGCGGAGGGCGGCGGGAAGTCGGTCGCGCTGACCTTCGACGACGGACCGGACCCGACGTGGACCCCGAAGGTCCTCCAGGTGCTCGCGGCGCACCACGCCAAGGCGACCTTCTGCGAGATCGGCCCCAACGCCACGGCCCACCCGGACCTGGTCAAGAAGATCACCGCGGCCGGTCACCGGCTCTGCGACCACTCCGTCCACCACGACGAGGCCGGGAGCGGCAAGTCCGCGGACTACAACCGCCACGAGATCCTCGACGCGCAGCAGGAGATATCGCGCGCCGCGGGCCACGGAGACCCGGTCTGGTACTACCGCGCCCCGGGCGGCGACTTCTCGCCCGCCATCCGCGCGATAGCCGCCGGCCACGGGCTGCGCCCGCTCGGCTGGACCGTGGACTCCGAGGACTGGCGCCGGCCCGGTGTCGACTCCATCCTCAAGAACGTGAACACCGAGCTCAAGCCCGGCGGGATCATCCTGATGCACGACGGCGGCGGCGACCGGTCGCAGACCGTCCAGGCCCTCGGGACGCTGCTCGACCGCCTCGACGCGGACGGCTACAGCTACACCTTCCCCGGCCGCTGAATCGCGCGGGCGGCGCGCGCGTCGCACCATGAGCACATGGCTACCGGGAGCGCCATCGACGCCGGGACCGTGGCGAACATGCGGGACCTCGGCGGGATCCCGCTGTCCGGCGCGGGCCCGGGACGGGTGGTGCGCCCCGGGGTGGTGCTGCGCTCCGGTCCGCTCGACCGCTACGACGCGGGTGCCGACCCGGACGTCGCGGGGCTCGGCATCCGTACGGTGGTCGACCTGCGCACCCACGAGGAGCGGGCCGGCGCCCCCGACGTCCTCCCCGAGGGCGCGCGGCTGTTCGTCGCCGACGTCCTCGGCGACCGTCCCGACCTGCCGGCCGCACGGCTGCCCATCCTGCTCGACGACCCGGCGGGGGCGGACCGGGAGCTCGGCGGGGGCAGGGCCGAGGAGCTGATGACGCGGGCGTACGAGCGGATGGTGCGGTCCCCGCGGGCGTGCTCCGCGTTCTGCGCCCTGCTGGAGACCGCCGCGGATCCGGCGGCGCGCCCGGTGCTCTTCCACTGCACGGCGGGCAAGGACCGCACCGGGTGGGCGAGCACGGTCCTGCTGACCCTGCTGGGCGCGGATCCCGCGGTCGTGGAGCGGGAGTTCCTGTCGGTAAATCCCGCGGTGCGCGAGGCCTTCCGCCCGGAGCTGCGCCGTTTCGAGGCGGCCGGCGGCGACCCGGAGATCGCGGACGCCGTCGTCGAGGTGCGCCCGCGCTACCTGGAGGCGGCACTGCGCACGGTGACGGAGGGCTGGGGCGACGTGACCGGCTATGTGCGCCACGGCCTGCGACTGCCCGACGCCGCGGTGCGACGACTCCGGGAGGGGCTGGTCGCCCCCGGCTCCCGAGCGTGACGATTCCGCGCACACGGGCTGCGCGGGCGCCCCGGAGACGGTGTAATGACGTCGTGGTCAGCGACGGCGCGAAGGGACGCAGGGTTCGGACGCTGTCGGCCGAGCTCGCGCTCAAGACGCTCCGATCCGGTCCGGAGCACTCCGGACGGCTGAGATCCGTCATCGAACAGGCACTGGTCTTCACCGGCGCGACGCTGGTCGCCGTCTACCTCCCCGCCGAGGGCGGTGGGGAACTGCGGCTGGCCGCCTCGGCCGGCGTACCGCGCACGCTGTACGGCCTGCGGGAGGGGTATCCGGCGGACGGGGGCTCGCCCATGGCCGTCGCGGTCCGGCGGAACCGGCCGGTCAGCGCCACCTCGGGCGCCGCTGACGCCTCCGGCACCTCGGCCGGGGGCGGACTGCCCGAGGGGGCGGCCCCGTTCGACGCGCCGCTCGTCGCGCTGCCGGTGCGGGCCGGGGAGGACGGCGTGGGATGCCTGGTCGCCGTCACCGACGACCCGGCGGGCTTCGACGTCGAGGACCGGCAGTGCCTGGATCTGTACGCCGCGGCTGTCGCCTTCCCCGGACCGGAGTCACTGCCCGACGATCTGCCCGAGCCGTCCGAGCCGTCCGAGCCGCCCGGGGCGCAGCCCGACCACCGGGCCCGCGACTTCGACCTCGCCATGGACACCGGGCGCATCCGGGTGGACGACGAGGTCCTGGCGCTGTTCGGGCTGGCCCCGGCGGACTTCGACGGCCGGGTGGACACGCTGCTGGCGCTGACCGTGCCGGAGGACCTGCCGACCGTCATGTCCGTGGTCGAAGCGGGTCATATGGCGACCGGGGAACGGGAGTTGGAGTTCCGTATCCGCCGGCCGTCCGGCGAACTGCGCTGGCTGCGGCTGCGCGGGCACGTGGTGCTCGCCGCGGACGGCCGTCCGGCGCGGCTGGTGGGCACCGTCGGCGACACCTCCCGGCTGCGCTCCGGCGTCAACGACGTGGGCCGGATCCAGCAACTGGCGACCGACCTGTCGAACGCCTCGACGGTCCAGGAGGTCAGCCAGGTCGTGGCCACGGCCCTGCGCGGGCCGCTCAGCGCCGACCGGATCGCGCTGGCCGAGGTGGAGACCGACCGGCTGGTCGTGACCGTGCTCGACCCCGCGGACCAGGCCGCCTGGCCCGAGGTGTGGCGCAGCGAGTGGCGCACGGAGTGGCCGGACGCGCCGACCCGCACGATGCCGACGCTGGCGACCGCGCTGCGCGAGGGCCGGATCGCCTTCTGCCCGCCGGGGACGCCGCTGGAACCGGCGCTGGCCGGGGTGGGGCCCGGGGGGCTGGCCGTGCTGCCGCTGCCGGCCGCGGGGCGGGTGGTCGGGTGCTGTCTGATCGGCTGGGACTCCCCGCACGAATTCGCCCCCGACGAACGGGCCGTGCTGACCGCCGCCGCCGGTCTGGCGGGCCAGGCGCTGGTCCGGGTACGGGCCTTCGACGCCGAGCACGAGCTCGTCGCCACCCTCCAGCGCACCCTGCTGCCCCGCAGGCTGCCCGAACTGCCCGGCGGCATCGCCGTCGCCCGCTACCTGCCGACCACCGGCGGCCTGGAGGTCGGCGGCGACTGGTACGACGTCATCCACCTGCAGGACCACCATGTCGCGCTGGTCATCGGCGACGTGCAGGGGCACAACGCGGGCGCGGCCACGCTCATGGGCCAGATGCGCACGGCGATCCGCGCGTACGCGGTGGAGGGGCACCCTCCCGACGTCGTCGTCTCGCACGCCAACCGGCTGCTCATGGGCATGGAGACCGATCTGTTCGCCACGTGCTGCTACGTGTCCATCGACATGGAGGAGGGCAGCGGCTGGTGCGTCCGCGCCGGGCACCTGCCCCCGCTCCTGCGGCTGCCCGACGGCGGGACGGAGACGGTGGAGGGCGACGGCGGGCCGCCGCTCGGTGTCATCGCGCACGCCGACTTCCCGCTGATCCCGCTGCGCCTTCGCCCGGGCACCGTTCTGGCACTGACCACCGACGGGCTGGTGGAGTCCGCCGAGCTCCACTACGACGAGGGCATGCGGCGTCTGGCCGCCACGCTGTCCGGCACCGACCCGGGGCACCTGGGTCTGATGGCCGACGCGCTGCTGGACGGCGCCACCCGCGGCGACGACATCGCCCTGCTGCTCATGCGCTACGACGGCATGGCGGTCAAGCCCGTCCGCGAGAGCTGGACGGTGTGGCGGCTGCCCGACGCCGCCTCGCACGCCCGTCGTTTCACCGGCCGGACGCTGCGGTCGTGGGGGCTGCCCCGCGACGAGGTGGACACCGCGCTCCTGGTCGTGTCCGAACTCGTCACCAACGCCCTGGTCCACACCGACGGGCAGGTCCGGCTCGACCTCACCCACATCGGAGACCGGCTGCGCATCGCGGTCAGTGACGCCTCTCCCCGTACCCCCGTCAAGCCCGCCATCGTCAGCTGGCAGGACACCGGCGGCCGCGGCATCCTCCTGGTCGAGGCGGTGTCCACGGCGTGGGGGACGGTGCCGCTCAGCGGCGGCAAGCAGGTCTGGAGCGAGCTGACGGTGCCGGCGCGACCCGTCTGACCACGCCTGATCACGTATGGCGGCCGACCGGGCCCGCCGCTACGGCAGTTGAGTCAAGACCGCTTCAAAACCGTGACCTGCAGCCCCTCTTCACGACATGCCGACCAGTCGGTATCGTGCGGCCACCCCGGAGCGACCCCGGGGGCGTACCGGCCCTGCCCGCTGGGAGACCACGTGATGACGTACTTCGGCGACACCCGGCACCACCCGTCCGCACATCGCCCCGCCGTGCCCGGCTGAACGCGCCGCGTGCCGCGGACCGTTGCGGTCCGCGGCCCTGGACGAAGCCCGCACTCGACCGAATCCGATTCTGGTTCTGGTTTTGGTTCTGGTTCCCGACTCGGATCGGGTTCGGGTTCCCGTTCGGGTTCCGGAACGCGCCAGACCTGTCCGCCCCTGTCCCTCTTCTCCCGCCCCGCCGAACTCCCCTAGGAAGGGTGACTGGTGGAAAGCCTCCTGCGGATCGACGACCTCGGAGTCTCCTTCGGTGGTCTGTCCGCGCTCGACGCGGTGTCCTTGTCGGTCCGGCCCGGCGAAGTGCTCGGCGTGATCGGGCCCAACGGCGCCGGAAAGACCACCCTGTTCAACGCCGTCTGCGGTTTCGTGCGCCCCGCCTCCGGCACGCTGCACTGGCAGGACCGCCCGGTGTCCTGGCCGCGCCCGCACCAGCTGGCCCGGCTGGGCATCGCCCGCACGCTCCAGGGGCTGGGGCTGTTCCCCCGGCTGACCGTGCTGGAGAACGTGATGGTGGGCGCCACCCGGCACGCCCGGGCGGGTTTCGCCTCGGCGCTGCTCGGGCTGCCCCGTTCCGACCGCGACGAGCGCCTGCTGCGGCACCGCGCCCTGGCGGTGCTGCGCGAACTCGGGGCGGAGGACGTCGCCGGCCGGCTGCCCGGCGAACTCCCCTACGGCGTGCAGAAACAGGTCGCGCTGGCCCGCGCGCTGGCCGGGGAGCCGCGCCTGCTGCTGCTCGACGAACCGGCCTCCGGGCTGTCCGAGGCGGAGATGCGCCGTCTCGGCGAGGTGATCGGCGGCCTGCGCGAGCGGATGGCGGTCGTCATCGTCGAGCACCACATGGACCTCGTGATGAGCGTCTGCGACCGGGTCCTGGTCCTGGACTTCGGCCGGGCCATCGCCCAGGGGACGCCCGACGAGGTGCGCGACGACCCGCTGGTCACCGAGGCCTACCTCGGCGACGAGGTGACCGAGGAGACCGCGGCCACCGCGGCACCCGCCCCGACCACGGCCGGCACGGCCGGCACCGGCGACGCCCGAGAGGAGTCCTCCCGTGCTTGAGATCGACGGCCTCGCCGTCCGCTACGGCATGGTCCGGGCCCTGGACGACGTCTCCCTGACGGTGGACCAGGGATCCATCACCGCCGTCCTCGGGGCCAACGGGGCGGGGAAGACCACCCTGCTGCGCGCCGTCCACGGGCTGGTCCGCCCGCGCGCCGGGCGGATCGTGCTGGACGGCGAGGCCATCACCCGCCTTCCGGTGGAGGACGCCGTCCGCCGCGGACTGGCCCATGTGCCCGAGGGCCGCGGGGTGATCACCGAGCTGAGCGTCCACGACAACCTGCGCCTGGGCGGCCTCTGGCGCGGCCGCGCCGAGCGCAGGGCCCGGCTCGGCGAGGGGCTCGACGAGGTGTACGCGCTCTTCCCCGCGCTGGCCGAACGCCGGGCCCGGCCCGCCGAGACGCTCTCCGGCGGCGAACGGCAGATGCTGGCCGTCGGGCGCGCCCTGATCACCCGGCCGCGGCTGCTGCTGCTCGACGAGCCGTCGCTCGGGCTGGCGCCCCGCATCACCGCCCAGATCCTCGCCGTCCTGCGGGAGTTGCGGGACCGGCAGGGACTGACCGTGCTGCTCGTGGAGCAGAACGCGCGCAGCGCGCTGTCCGTCGCGGACCACGGTGTCGTGCTGAACCTGGGACGGGTCGTCGCCGCCGACGCGGCCGCCCGTCTCGCCACCGCGGACGACCTCCGCCACGCCTATCTGGGGTTCTGAATGTATTTCATCAATCTGACACTCGGCGGGGTGAGCAGCGGCATCGTCTACGCGGCGGTCGCGCTCTCCCTGGTGCTGATCTGGCGGGCGACGCGGATCGTCAACTTCGCCCAGGGCGGCATGCTGATGATCACGACCTTCGTGGCGCTCGGCGTCATCCACGCGACGGGTTCCTACTGGGCCGGGCTGCTGGCGGCCCTGGCCGCGGGCTTCCTGCTGGGGGCGGTGGTGGAACGGCTGCTGGTGCGGCCGGTGGAGAAGGCCCCGCCGATGAACGCGGTCATCGTCACCCTCGGCCTGCTGCTGTTCCTCCAGGCGGTCGCCGGGATGGTGTGGGGCGGCTCGCCGCGCTCCTTCCCGCCGCTGCTGGGCATCCAGGGGTTCGGCATCGGCGGCGCGCGTCTGCTGCTGTCGCCGTCGGACCTGTTCACCATCGGCGCCGTGCTGGTCGTGATGGCCCTGCTGGTCGTCCTGTTCCGGGCCACGCCGGTGGGGCTGCGGATGCGTGCCGCGGCCTTCGCGCCGGAGGTGGCGCGGATGTTCGGTGTGCGCGTCGGGCGGGTGCTCACGCTGGGGTGGGCGCTGGCCGGGGCGGTCGGCGCGCTCGCCGGCGTGCTGATCGCACCGACGACGTTCGTCGGGCCCAACCAGTTCGACGCGGTGCTGGTGTTCGGCTTCGCCGCGGCCGTCGTCGGCGGGCTGGACAGTCCACCGGGCGCGGTGGTCGGCGGGCTGGTGGTCGGGCTGACGCTCAGCTACGTCTCGGGCTACCTGGGCTCCGAAGTGGCCCTGCTGGGCGCACTGGTGGTGCTGATGGCGGTGCTCATGGTGCGGCCCAACGGACTGTTCTCGCGTACCTCCGTGCGACGGGTGTGAGGCGCCATGACCGAGACGACCGACACGAACGAAACGAACGGCACGAACGGCACGAACGGCACGACGAAGTCCGCGGCCGCCACGTCCGCCGGCCCGGGCGGGCCCGCGTGGCTGCGCCCGGCACTCGACCGGACCCTGGTCCGGCACCTGCTGCCCGGCGCGGTGGCCCTGCTCGTGCTGTGCGCCGTCGCCGCCGCCCTGCCGCCGTTCCAGGACCTCCAGGTCGCCAATGTGGCCACCTATGTGTGCGCGGTCGCCGGGCTGACGGTGCTGACCGGTCTCAACGGCCAGATCTCGCTGGGCCACGGCGCCCTGATGGCGGTCGGCGCCTACGGCACCGGGCTGTTCCTCACCAACCTGGCCTGGCCGCTGCCCGTGGCCCTGGTGGCCGGAACGGCGGTCACCGCCGCGGTCGGCGCCCTCGTCGGCACCGCGGCGGCCCGGCTGCAGGGCCCGTACCTCGCGGGCGCGACGCTCACCCTGGCGGTGGGCCTGCCCGCGCTGGCCAACTACCGGCATCTGTCGGACCTGCTCGGCGGCGAGAACGGCCTGGTGGTGGCCACTCCCCCGCCGCCCGCCGCACTCGGCGTGTACTTCCCGCTGGAGCGCTGGCAGGCGTGGATCTGCCTGCTGTGCGCGGTGGTCGTGCTGGTCCTCCTCGCCGATCTCGGCCGCAGCCGGGTGGGCAGGTCGTGGCGGGCGATCCGGGACGACGAGGACGCGGCGGCGCTCGCCGGCATCCCCGTGGCCCGGCTGCGGGTGCTCGCCTTCGTCGTCAGCGCGGCCTGCGCGGGCCTGGGCGGCGGCCTGCTCGCGGTGGTCAGCTCGCTGGCGGCGCCCGGGGCGTTCCCGCTGGCCCTGTCGCTGTCGCTGCTGACCGGGGCGGTGCTCGGCGGGCTGGGCAGCCTCGCGGGCGCGGTCTACGGGTCCATCGTGCTCGTCCTGCTCCCGACCTGGACCGGGGACGTCGCGGACGCCCTGCACCTGTCGCGGGGCTTCTACGCGAACCTGCCGCTCGCCCTGTTCGGCCTCGTCCTCGTCCTGTCGATGCTCGTCTTCCCGCAGGGCATCCAGGGCGCCCTGGTCCGGCTCGCCCGGCGGCTCCGGTCGGCGCGCCGCGCCCCGTCCTGACCGCTCCCCCCTTACGGCACGACCCCGTACATCCGTCCATCACCCACCGAATCCGATTCGGTTCCAGGAGGGGCCATGAGAAGAAGTCTCCGCACCGCACTCCGCGCACGCCTGCACCTGCGCGCCACGGCCGCACTGGCCGTCCTCGCGCTCGCCCTCACCGCGTGCGGTGGCGACTCCGGCGGCGGTTCGGCGCCGGGCGTCACCAAGGACAGCATCGTCATCGGCAGCCACCAGCCGCTCACCGGCCCGGCGGCGCCGGGCTACAGCAACGTCTCGCAGGGGGCGAAGGCGTACTTCGACTACGTCAACGACCACGGCGGGGTCAACGGCCGCAAGATCGACTTCCGGTACCGGGACGACGCGTACAACCCGACCGAGACGGTGAAGATCACCAAGGAACTCGTCCTGCAGGACCGGGTCTTCGCGATGCTCGGCGGGCTCGGCACCCCGACGCACACCAAGGTCGTCGACTTCCTCAACGCCCAGCGCGTGCCCGACCTGTTCGTCTCCTCCGGCTGCCGCTGCTGGGACGAGCCGAAGAAGCACCCGCAGACCTTCGGCTGGCAGCCCGACTACGTCATCGAGGGCAAGATCCTCGGCCAGTACGTCAAGGAGCACTTCGCGGGCAAGAAGGTCGCGTACTTCTACCAGGGCGACGACTTCGGCAAGGACGGCGTGGCCGGGCTCGACCAGTTCATCCCGGCCGACCAGGTCGTCAGCCGGCAGAGCTACCAGCCCGGCGGCACCGACATCAGCCCGCAGGTCGCGGCCATCGCCGCCAAGAAGCCGGACGTCGTCGTGCTGTTCACCATCCCCGCCTACACCGCGCTGTTCAAGCTCACCTCGGTCAAACTCCGCTACAACCCGCAACTGGTGGTGACCAACGTCGGCTCCGACCCGACCACACTGGGCGGCCTGCTCGACGCGTACGTGAAGAAGGCGGGCGGCACCGCCGACGTCGCCGCGCTGATGGACGGCATCATCACCGACACCTACATGCCGCCGACCACGGACACCTCCAACAGCTGGATCAAGCTGTTCCGTTCGATCCACGACAAGTACATCCCCAAGACGCCCTTCGAGGGCAACGTGGAGTTCGGGATGTCCATGGCCTACACCTTCGTGCAGGCCCTGAAGGGCGCGGGGAAGGACCCCACGCGCGAGTCGCTGGTCAAGGCCGTGGAGAAGGGCGGCTTCACCGGCCCCGGCCTGGTGCCGTTCCGCTACAGCGCCGACTCCCACGCCGGCTACACCGGGGTGCAGATCGGCACGCTGAAGGGGTCGGAGATCAGCATGGAGGGCACTCCGCTGGTCACCGACAGCGGGACCGGCGCGATCACGCCGTACACCACCGCGCAGCCCGAGGCGCCCGCCGACGGCATTCCGGCGTCCTGACCGAAGGGACCGAAGAGACCGAAGGGTAGTGTTCTGCCCCACCAGGCAGTGACGGACGAGAGGTCCCGGTATGGGCGACACACAGGGCGACGAGCCGCTCGTCGGCGATTCCCCTGACGCCCAGGCCGCGGACCCCGGGGCCGGGCCCGCGGCCGCACCCGCGACCGCGCAGGCCCGGACGCCCAGCCGCGCCGAGACCACCCGCCAGGCCCTGCTCAAGGCCGCGCGGGAGGTCTTCGGCGAGGCCGGCTACAACGCCGCCGGCATCGCCGAGGTGGTGCGCCGCGCCGACGCCAGCGTGGGCGGCCTCTACCACCACTTCGACGGCAAGGCCGACCTCTTCCTGGCGCTGTGGGAGGACTTCCGCGCCGCGCAGGCCCACGCCGCCGCGCAGGCCGTGGCCCGGTGCCGCGCTGCCGGGGGCAGCCACCCCCGCGCGCTCTTCCTCACCGGCACCCGCGCCTACCTCGAACACACCTGGGCCCGGCGCGAGATGGCCAAGCTCTTCTACACCGGCGACACCCCGCCGGGCTTCGACGTGATGGGCCGCCGGAACCTGCGGACCTGGATCCACCACAACGCGACCCTGCTCGGCACCAGCCGCGAGGAGCCGGGCGACCGTGCGCTGCTCATCGCCCTGACCACGACCATCGCGGAGATCGGCCGCGAACTGGTGGCCTGCGACAACGCGTGCGAGGCGGCCGCCCTCACCGACAGCGCCATCGAACTCATCGACGGACTCTGCGACTTCGCCCCGGGAGGGGCGCGCTACCCGGCCCGGCAGCCTCAGATGCGCTGACCCGGCGCCTGCGTCGTGTCGCGCTGGCGCGGCAGGGCGACGCCCGCCGCCCCCTCCTTGCCGTCCGCCCCGGCATTCTCCGCGACGCCGTCCTGCCGGAGCATCACCGTTCGGGTGGGGTACGAGATCTCGATGCCCTCCGCCTGGTAGCGGCGGTGCAGGCGCTTGAGGAACTCGTGCTTGATGCGGTACTGCTCGCCGTACTCGGAGGTCCGCAGGATCACCGAGAAGTCGATGCGGGACTCGCCGAAGGTGTGGAAGCGCACGGCCGGTTCGTGTGCGGGCACGCCGCCCTCGACGCCGGCCATCACCTCCGCCGCGACCTCGACCGTCACCCGCTCCACGTGCTCCAGGTCGTTGCCGTAGCCGACGCCCGCCTGCACGATGAGCGACATCTGCTGCTCGGGCTGGTGGTAGTTGGTGGCGATCGCCCCGGCCAGCTTGGCGTTGGGGATGATCACCAGGTTGTCGGAGAGCTGCCGCACCACGGTGTTGCGCCAGTTGATGTCGACGACGTAGCCCTCCTCGCCGCTGCTCAGCCGGATGTAGTCACCGGGCTGCACGGTCTTGGAGGCGAGGATGTGCACGCCGGCGAAGAGGTTGGCGAGGGTGTCCTGGAGGGCGAGGGCGACCGCGAGACCGCCGACACCCAGGGCCGTTATCAGCGGTGCCACGGAGATGCCGAGCGTCTGGAGCAGTACCAGGCCGCCCATGCCCAGCACCGCGACGCGGGTGATGTTGACGAAGATCGTCGCCGAGGCCGCCACGCCGGAGCGCGACAGCGCGACCGACCGCACCGTCTCGGCCACCATGCGCGCCGCGGCGACCGAGGCGGCGAGGATCAGCAGGGCGACCAGGACCTGGTTGACCGTGCGGTCCACCGCGTGCTGCAGCGGGAGCGCTGCGGCGGCGGCCCACGCCCCGGCCCCCAGGACCGACCACGGCACCAGGGTGCGCAGCGCGGTGACGACGATGTCGTCGCCGTCCCACCGCGTCCGGGTGGCCCGTTCCCCGAGCCAGCGCAGCGCCAGCCGCAACGCGAGGGCGGCCACCGCGCCCGCGCCGACCCAGGCGCCGGCGACTATCAGGTCGTGCATGGTCAGCGTACGGTTCACCGGCCCGCTCCCGCCGTGTGTACGGATCCATCCACGGGACGGGGGACGTGCTGTGTCGTCACTTGTCGCCTTATCGCTCTGGGGACGTCGAGGGAGCGCGCCGGACAGACATCCCTCGTCCGGGCGCGATCTTCACCATCCTGCCCCAGTCGTCACCGCCACCGCATGTCGCGGACCCGGCAACGGGAAGCATCGCGCCACGCCTTGGCCGGCGCCCCGCGCACCGGAACGGCGCACGCGGCGGCCGGTCCCGCCCCCACCACGACAGCCGACCCGTGCGGAGGCGGAAACCGACGCGCCGGCCGACGGGCCCGGCACGCCCCCGCACCGTCAGGTCCCGCAAGCCCCCGGCCAGGCGTAGTCGGGGAGCAGGCGGCGCCAGCGCTGCCGGTCGGAGGGGCCCGCCAGGCGGCACAGGCGGGCGGTGCGGTGGTGGACGTCGGGGTCCCAGAGCCGGATCGTGCCGTCGTTGCCCGCGCTGGCCACGGTGGCCCCGTCCGGGCTGAAGGCGACGCTCCACGCGGCCCGGGTGTGGCCGGTCAGGGTGGCGGTGAGCCGCCGCGTCGCCGGGTCCCACAGCCGGACGGTGCGGTCGTTGCCGCTGCTGGCCAGGGTCCGCCCGTCGGGGCTGAAGGCGACTCCGCGCACGGAGCCGGTGTGGCTGGTGAGGACGCCCGCCGCGCGCGCGTGCGGCACGTCCCACAGCCGCACGGTGCCGTCGTTGCCGCTGCTGGCCAGCGTCCGCCCGTCCGGCGCGAACGCGACGCCCCGCACGGAGCCGGTGTGCCCGGTGAGGACGGCGCCGCCGCGCCGCGTCCGGGTGTCCCACAGACGCAGCGTCAGGTCGTCGCTGCCGCTGACCAGTCGCCGGCCGTCCGGACTGAACGCGACGCAGTTCACGAAGTCGGTGTGCCCGCTGAGGACGGCCACCTGGCGTCGGCGGGCGATGTCCCAGAGGCGGACCGTGCGGTCGGCGGAACCGGTCGCCAGGGTCCGCCCGTCGGGGCTGAACGCGAGGGCGAAGACGGCGCCCTCGTGGCCGCGCAGGACGCCCACGTTCCGCCGCGTCCGGGTGTCCCACACCCGCACGGTGCGGTCCGCCCCCGCCGAGGCGAGCCACCGGCCGTCCGGGCTGAACGCGACGTCGTAGACCGGCCCGCTGTGGCCGGTGAGTGTGTACGAGGGGACGTGCCGGGCCATGTCCCAGACCCGTACGGTGCCGTCGCCCCCGGCCGAGGCCAGGGAGCGCCCGTCGGGGCTGAACGCGGCCTTCCACACCTCGGTGACGGGGGTGGCGGCCAGGGTGCTGCGGCGCAGGTCCCACAGCACGACCGTCCTGTCGAAGCCCGCGCTCGCGACCATGTCGCCGTCGGGGGCCACGGCGACGGACAGCACGTAGTCGGTGTGGCCGGTGAGGGTGCCGACCGGCAGGTGGGTGCGGGTGTCCCAGCGGATGACGGCGCCGTCGCCGCCGGCCGAGACGACGGTGTGGCCGCCGGGCCCGAAGGCGAGGCCGTTCACATCGTCGTCGTGGCCGGTGAGCGTCGCCGTGCGGCGCCGGCCGGCGACGTCCCACAGGCGCACGGTGCGGTCGGCGCCGCCGCTGGCCAGGGTGCGCCCGTCGGGACTGAACGCGAGGGCGAGCACGTCGCCGCCGTGACCGCGCAGGACGGCCACGTTCCGGCGGGTCCGGGTGTCCCACAGGCGCACGGTGCGGTCCGCGCCGGCGGAGGCGAGCAGCGAGCCCCGGGGGCGGAAGGCCAGCGCCAGGACCTCGTCCGTGTGACCGGTGAGGACGGCGGTCCTGCGGCGGGTGGCGACATCCCACAGGCACACCGTGCCGTCACCGCCGGCCGATGCCAGCGTGCGACCGTCGGGCGCGAACGCCACGGCGCGCACGGCTCCCTGATGACCTGCCAGTACGGCGAGGGCACGGCGCCGCTGCACGGACCACAGCCGGACGGTGCCGTCGGTGCTCCCGGAGGCGAGCAGCCGCCCGTCGGGTGAGAAGGCCACCGACCGGACCGGACCCCGGTGCCCGGTCAGCACCGCCGCGCCGGTCCGGGAGGCGACGTGCCACAGCCGCACCGTGCGGTCGGAGCCCGCCGAGGCCAGCAGTCGCTGGTCGGGCGAGAACACCACCGAGTTGACGGCGGCGGTGTGCCCGGTGAGCCGCCCGGCGAAGGCGTCGGCCTGCGTGCTGAGCAGCGCGCCGCGGGCCTCGGTGGTGTGCGCGGTGCGATAGGCGGCCTCGGCCAGCAGCATCGCTGCTTCCGGGCGACCCATGGCCAGTTGGGCCGAGCGGGCCGCCATGGCCTGAGAGAGCGCGGTGGCGCGCTGCCGGTCGGCGGCGAACCGCTGCTCCACCGCCACACCTCCGGCCAGCACCGCGAGGACGAGCAGGACCACCAGCACGACCACGCCCATGCGCTGCTGCCGGGCCCGGCGGCGTACGAGCAGTCTGCGCAGGTCCTCCTCCCCGGTGGAGGCGGCGAGGAAGCCGGCTTCCTGCGGGCTCAGTTCACCGGGCCGGCGGCCGGGGCCCGCGACCCACTCGCGGGTGGCCGCCAGCCTGGTGCCGCGGTAGAGCAGTCCGGGGTCGCGGCCCTCCCGTTCCCATTCGCGGGCGGCCGCGCTGAGTTGCTGGTGCAGCAGCAGGTCGGCGCGGGCGGCGTGCACCCAGGTCCGCAGCCGCGGCCAGGCGCGCAGCAGCGCCTCGTGGACGATCTCCACGTGGGCGGTGCCCACGGTCAGCAGCCGGGCGGCGACGAAGGCGTCCAGCGCGGCGCGGGCCGCCGCGGCGTCCGGCATCCCGTCGAGGAGGTCCGCGGTGCCGCGGGGACGCCGGGACTGCTCGTTGTCCTCGCCGACCCGCACCAGCCGCAGCAGCAGCCGGCGGGCGGCCTCCTGCTCGGCGGGCGACAGTGCCGTGAACAGGGCCTCGGCGGCGGTCGCGACGGAGCCGTGGATGCCGCCCGCGGCAAGGTAGCCCGCCACGGTCATGGTGCGGCCCGACCGCTGCCGCCAGGTGGCCATCAGGGCGTGGGCGAGCAACGGGAGCGTTCCCGGAGAGCCTCCGGGAGCGGCGTCGTCCTCGTACGCCACGCCGCCGGGTGTCTCCGCGCCGAGGTCCCGCAACAGCACCTCGACCAGGCCGGGTTCGAGCTCGGTGCCCTCCTCCTCGGCGGGCCGCACGATGCACGCGCGCAGTTCCCCTGGGGTCATGGCGCCCAGGGCGAACAGGCCGTCGCTGACGACCGGTACGAGCGCGGGGTGCTCCAGGCAGCGGCCGGTGACGTCGGCGCGGATCCCGAGGACGACGGCGGCGTCGCGGGAGGCCGCGAGGCCCGTGAGGGCGGCGATGAAGGCGCGCCGCTCGGCCTCGTCGTCGCAGAGGGTGAAGGTTTCCTCGAACTGGTCCACCACGACGACCAGTCCCGTGCCCGCCGCTCCGGCACGGATCGCCTCGACGAGGGCGGTCCCACGGGCGGAGTGCGGTGCGTGCTCGGGCAGTTCGCCGGGCCCGGCGGATAGCGGCAGGGTGCGCAGCGCCTGCACCAGGGCGTCCAGCGGCCGGGCGGTCGGCGTGCACACCACGACCGGCCAGTGCCCGTACGGTCCCCCGGCCAGGGCGGGGACCAGACCGGCCCGCAGCAGCGAGGACTTCCCGGCCCCGGACGGGGCGACCACCGCCAGCGGCCCCTCGCCGACGCGCAGTTCGAGGCGCCGGACGAGCTCCGCGACGGCCCGTTCGCGGCCGAAGAACCGGGCCGCGTCCTCGGTGCCGTAGGCGGACAGCCCGGGATAGGGGCAGGGTGCCGCCGCGGCGCCGTCCCCCGGCGGCGGCCCGGACGGCAGCAGGGCGAGCAGTTCGCCCCCGGCTTCCAGGGCCTCGTCGCAGAGCCGGGCGAGGTCGGCGTTGACCGGCTTGCCGCCCGTCTCGATCTTGCTCAGGTACCCCTTGCTGTAGTGGGTGCGGCGCGCCAGCGCGGCGAGCGACAGGCCGCGTTCCAGGCGCAGTTCGCGCAGTGCCGGACCGAACGCCCCGGTGGGCGCGGTCGCCTCGCCTGGTGTCCGGTCCATCCGCTCCCCGCCGCGTACGGCGCGGTGGGCGCCGTTCCCTGTCTCCCGGCCGCTCCGCCGGCGTGCCCCGTCGCAGGGTCAGGAGCGACGAGGGGCGGGGCGCGGTTCCCAGGGTCGCCGGGGCGCGGGACGCACGGGCGAGAACAGGCCACGGGCCGGCGCCGGCCCACCACCCCCGTGAGTGGTGGGACGACGCCGCCCGTGGCGGTCGGGACGGCCGCGCGGCAGCGACCGCGCGGGCACTCGGCCGGTCTGCGGGGCCGCTCGGCCCGGCGCGCCGGGCCGCGGGGCGACGCAGGCGGGCCGGACCCCCGCGGCGCTCGGGACCGATGCCTCGCATCACCCTGAACTCCCGCACACCAAAGGGCAGTTCGGCTGAACCGCCGCCTCCGGTGCTGAGCCGCGGCCGGCCTCCCGCCGCTGGGGACCGCTCGGCGCGGTGCCCGTGCCGGCGCGTTCCGGACCGTGACCGGCGCGCCGGGCGGGCCCCCTCCGCCGCCCGGTGCGCCTCCCCGGAGCCGGTGCCCGGCCCTCTCCCCGCGGGCGACGGCAGGAGGGCGCGCCGGCGCCGAGCCCCCATGCGTTCCTCCCCCTCCGGACGACGCCCCCGCGCCGCCTCGCCCACGTCGGCCCTCACGGTGGCCCCCAACCGGCCGCCGCGGACAGGGGTTTCCCGTTTCCTCTTGAGCGCGCGACACAAAAGCCCAGGCAGACGCGGGTCACTGAGACATAGGACGAACGGCCGGACAGGCCGACCGCCGGTGCGCGGGACCGCAGTTGTCCTGATCTCGCCGCTCCGGGCGGCAGGGAAGGGGGGCGCGGCGCACGGCACCAGCACACCCGGCACGGCGATCGCAGTCGCCTTCTCGGCGCCCGCGTCCGGACCGCCCCCACCCGAGGCGCACGCTCCGGATCACCTGATCTCCGGGCGCATCGCGTTCTGCTCCCGCGGCCATGCGCCTCCGGCGACGACGACCGGCGAGCCGCACGTCACCGGCAGCGTGGGTCAGGGCCGAGCCTCGGGCGGCGCACCGGGCGCGCCGAGAAGCCGGGCGACCGCCGGACCAGCCGTCACGGGGCACCGCGCACGCGGTCCCACGGATACGCGGCGGTCCGCCCCGGGCCACGGCGAGCACCACCGCCGAGGCGGGGTCGGCGACATCGAAGCGTGCCACACGGACGGCGGTGTTGCCGGGGGACGCGGTGACGTCCGCCGCCACCCGGCTCCCTGCGACCGGCCGGCCGCGCCGCACCGCTGCGGGCGCACGCGTCAGTGGAGGGTCCGTACCCCGTCCAGGGCGACACCCAGGACGCGGTCGCGCTGCGCGTCGTCGGGGAAGCTGGTGGAGCTGATGCCCGAGACCATGCGGAGCAGGTCGTCGAAGGAGAAGTCGGTGCGGGCCTCGCCGGCCTTCTGGGCGCGTTCGAAGAGCGGGCCGCCGGCCTGGTACATGGAGTCGCGGCAGGCCAGGAAGACGTCGGACTCGTTGTTGAGGGCCTCGCGGATGGCCCGCTTGGTCACGGTGTAGTCGACGAAGCGGCGCAGCCAGGAGGTCAGCGCGTCCCAGGGCTCCAGGGGGGCGACGTCCTCGGCGACCCGGCACAGCTCGTTGACCTCGTCCGCGTAGACGGACTCGAAGAGGTGCCGGCGCGTCGGGAAGTTCCGGTAGAGGGTGGCGATGCCCACACCCGCGCGGCGGGCGATGTCCTCCAGCGAGGCTTCGGCGCCGTTCTCGGCGAACGCCTCACGGGCGGCCGCGAGCAGGGCGTCGTAGTTGCGGGCGGCGTCCCTGCGGTGCGGGCGCTGCGCCGCGACGATCTCGCTGACGGGAAACGGCTGGGCCGTCACTTCTGCCTCCCCGGCCGGAACAGTTTGAAGTGGAGGTGAGCCTCCGCTACAGTGGAGGCGTACCTCCACTTTAACAGCAGGGGGCGCACTTCCGTCGACACGTGTGACCGCACGCGCCGACCGCGCCCCGATTCGCCCCTTTCTGGGCCTTGCACCGGTGCAACGCCCTCCCCTGACTTCCGGCGGACACCGGCGCGCCCGACGCGGCCCGCGCCCCGCCGGCCCATCCCGTACCACCAGCCCGCTCATCACCCGCGGCCGGCACGCCCGGCCGCGCCCTGTCCGGATTCGGAGAGGCTCCTTCATGCCCCGACGCTCCACCCGCCTCACCTTCGCGGTCCTCGCGACCGGTGCGGGCGTGTTCTCCATGCTGCAGTCGCTGATCGCACCGGCCCTGCCGACGGTCCAGCACGCGCTGCACACGTCCCAGTCCACCGCGACCTGGGTGATGACGGCGTACCTGCTGTCCGCCTCGATCTTCACACCGATCCTCGGCCGCCTCGGCGACCTCGTCGGCAAGAAGCGCACCCTCGTCGCCGTCCTCGTCGTGCTGACGCTCGGCTGCCTGCTCGCCGCGCTCGCCCCGACGATCGGCGTCCTGATCATCGCCCGCATCGTCCAGGGCATCGGCGGCGCCCTGTTCCCGCTGTCCTTCGGCATCATCCGGGACGAGTTCGCGCCGAGCCGGGTCAGCCCCAGCATCAGCAACCTGTCCGCGGTGATCGCCGCCGGCGGCGGCGTCGGCATCGTGGCGGCGGGGCCCATCGTCTCCGCCCTCGACTACCGCTGGCTGTTCTGGATCCCGGTCGGCATCGTCGCCGTCACCGCGCTCATAGCCTTCCGCTACGTCCCCGAGTCGCCCAGCCGCGCCGACGGCCGCGTCAACTGGCTCGGCGCCGCTCTCCTGTCCAGCTGGCTCGTCGCCCTGCTCCTGCCGCTGAGCCAGGCCGGCAACTGGGGCTGGACCTCGGCCCGCGTGATCGGGCTGTTCGTCGCCGCGGTGGTGCTGTTCGCCCTCTGGCTGCTCTCCGAGGCACGCTCCCGCCACCCGCTGATCGACCTGCGCATCATGCGCCTGCGCGCGGTGTGGACGACCAACACCGCCGGTCTCCTCTTCGGCGCCGGCATGTACGCGATCTGGTCCTTCCTCCCCGGCTTCGCCCAGACCCCGCGCGCCGCGGGCTACGGCTTCGGGGCGAGCGTCACCTCGGCCGGCCTGCTGATGCTGCCGATGCTGATCGCGATGTTCTTCTCCGGCGTGCTCAGCGGCCGCCTCGAACCGGTCGTCGGCGCCAAGCGCCTGCTCGTCGCCGGCGCCGCGCTCGGCGCGGTGGCCTGCGGCTTCCTCGCCGCCTGGCACGACCAGCAGTGGCAGGTCGCCACTTCGGCCGGCATCTTCGGCCTCGGCATCGGCCTCGCCTTCGCCTCGATGGCCAACCTCATCGTCCGCAGCGTCCCGCCGGAGCAGACCGGCGCCGCCAGCGGCATGAACGCCAACATCCGCACCATCGGCGGCTCCATCGGCGCTGCCGTCACCAGCGTCCTGGTCACCAGCCGCCTGCAGCCCTCCGGCCTGCCCTACGCCTCCGGCTACACCCACGGCTTCGCCCTGCTCGCCGTCCTGCTCCTCGGCGCGTCCCTGGCCGCCCTCCTCGTCCCGGCCCACCACGGCCGGCACGCCACGGGCAACGTCGTCCGGACCTCGGACACCCCGGCCGTCGCGGAGGCGAAGGCCGAGGTCGAGGCGGTGGCGGGCGGCTGACCGCACGCGGCACACGCCGCCGTACGCGGCCGCCGGCCACGGGATTCCCCGTGGCCGGCGGCCGCGTACGGTCCGGGTGGGCCGGGTGGGCCTTCAGGCCGCCTCGGGGGTGATGTTCTGCTCCGCCCACACCGTCTTCCCCGTCGTCGTGTAGCGCGTGCCCTGGGCCTCGGTGAGGTGGGCGACGATCGACAGGCCGCGGCCGTTCTGGTCGCTGAGGGTGGACCGGCGCGGATGGGGGGCCGAGCTGCAGAAGTCGGACACCTCGCAGATCAGGGCCCGGTCCCGGATGAGGCGCAGCCGGATCGGGCCGCTGGAGTAGCGGACGGCGTTGGTGACGAGTTCGCTGACGATCAGCGTGGTGGTGAAGCACAGGTCCGGCAGGCTCCACTCGGTGAGCTGGCCGTCGGCCCAGGCGCGGGCGTCGGAGACGGCGGCGGGGTCGTTCGGCACCTCGCACGTCGCGACGTCCACCGGGTCCAGGGTGTGGATGAGGGCCGCCAGGAGCACGGGCTCGGGACGGCCGCCGGGGGTGGCGGCCAGGGCGTCCGAGACTGCGGTGTCGACCGCGTCCACGGCGTCGTCGCCCGTCGGCGGCATGATCCGGATCCCGGGGGCCGTGCCCGTCCCGCGGTCCGTGCCGCAGCTCAGCAGGAGAACGCTGCCAGGGGGCACGTCGAACTCCGCCACCGACTCCGCGGTCATGGGCGCGCAGTCCGGTCCCTCTGCCCGCTCGGCCGGGGGCGCGTCCGCGGGGAAGGCCGGTTCGGCCCAGGCGTCGCCGCCGGCGGCGGCCGCGCAGCGACGGGTGACGGGGTCGTAGACCGCCAGCAGGCAATGCACGGGCGGCTGGGCCGCCCCCGCGCGGCGGCCGAGCCGGGCGATGACCTCACCGGGGTCCATGTCCAGCAGCAGCAAGGCCCGGATCGCCGCCCTGACCTGGCTCATCCCGGCCGTGGCGGTGACGCCCCAGCCCTCGGCCGTGCCCGCGACCAGGGCCACCCGGGCGCTGGGCAGCGGGACGACGTCGATCCAGGACCCGGGCGCCGACGACTCCGGGACGTGCCCGCGCACCGCTTCGAGCGCGCTGACGGCCGGGGCGTCCGACTCGTGCAGGGCTTCCTGGAGGATCCGCGCGGCGGCCTCATGGACGAGCCGGCGCCGCTCGCCGTCCAGCAGCAGGGCGGCCCGGCGGCCCAGCCGGCCGGCCTCCCGCAGGTCTGCGCCCGAGAAGGCGGGCGACCCGGCCGTGCGGTAGAAGGCCGCGAGGCCGAGGAGCACACCACCGACGTCGAGGGGCACCACCAGCACGGAGTGAGTGCGGCTGCCGCGCATCAGCGGGGCGCGCACCGGGTCGCGCAGCAGCCAGGCGGTCCGCGGGTGCAGATTGAGGACGATGCGCGGACGCAGGTCGACCAGGGACGCGTGGTACGGGGTGCGGACCGGCAGTTGGCTGACCTCCCCGACCTCGTACGCGCGGGGTGTCTCGTCGGGCCGGACCGCCCGGAAGGCCCCGCGCCGGAAGTCGAGCACCGTCGCGGGCAGCCCGGACATCGCCGCCCGTTCGCTGACCGTGGCGTCGGAGACCTCCACGGCGGCGAAGTCGGCCACGGCGGGTACGGCGGCATCGGCGAGTTGCTGGGCCGCTTCGTACGAGTGGGGCTGATCCGGCGGAACGGGCGGGGGCTGGTCGATGACGCAGTACATGTCGGTTGCCTCGGAGGGACGGGTACGTCGGCTGTGACGACTTTCCATCACTGGCTACGAGCCTGCCCAATGGGTGCGGCGACCGCATCCCACCGGACCCGCAGACGTCATCCGTGGTAACCCGCAGTCCTGACTGCGGGTGTGCCGCACGGCCGGCGGCGTGTGCTGCCCGTTGCGCGGAGCGGATCTACCGTTGCAGCTATGGAAGTCCTCCGCCGCCCCGACGGCAGGCACCCCTCCGCCGCGACCACGGTGGTGCTCGCCGACGACCACCTGGTGGTCAGGGCAGGAATGCGCCTGCTGATGGCCGCGGACCCGGCCTTCGACGTCGTCGCGGAGACGGCGACCGTCCCGGAGACCCTGGACGCCGTGCGCGAGCACCACCCCCGGGTGCTGGTGCTGGACCTGACCATGTCGGGCCGGTCCAGCCTGCCGACCATCCCGGGCCTGCTGTCGGCCTCCCCCGGCACCAGGATCCTGGTCCTCACCATGCAGGAGGACCCGGCCTACGCCCGTGAGGCGCTGCGCACCGGGGCGGCCGGCTATCTGCTCAAGGAGGCCGCCGCCGACGAACTGCTGGCCGCCGTGCGCCAGGTCGCCGGTGGTGCCACCTACGTACAGCCCTCCCTGGGGGCACGGCTGGCCGTCGAGAACATCGGCGTCCCGGACCGCGGCGAGGAGCAGCTGACCGACCGGGAGACCGAGGTGCTCACCCTCCTGGCCCTCGGCCACACCAACCAGGAGATCGCCCGGCGCCTCTACGTCTCCGTGCGCACCGTGGAGACGCACCGCTCCCGGATCCGGGACAAGCTCGGCAAGGACAGCCGCGCCGAACTGATCGCCGTGGCCCGGGAACGCGGACTGGTGGCCTGAGCGTGACCAGGCCGCAACGGGCGACGCTGCGCCTGGGCTTCGAGATCCTCGGCACCGCGTGCCTGGCCGGCGCCGTCCTCATGGAGGTGACCGACCGGGAGAGGTCCTGGGAGCTGTTGCTGTCGCTCGTCGCGGCCGCGTCGTACCTGCTGATGATCCCGCTGTGCGCCGCGCGCCAGCGGATCTGGCTGCTGGTCGCCACCGCCCTCGCGCTGATGCTCACGGTCGCCGGGATGGTCAGGGTGGCCCAGGAGCCGCTGCTGAACATCCTGCACGTGTTCCCCCTCCTCCTGGCGGGCTACGCGATCATCGCCAGCCGCGCCTCGTCGCGCCGGGAGGAGCAGTTACGACGGGAGCGGGTACGGGCCCGTCACGACGGCGAGGAGCGCGAGCGCCGCCGCTGGGCGCGCGAACTGCACGACGACACCCTCCAGGAACTGGGCGCGGTGCAGGTCGTCCTCTCCTCCGCCGCGGCCGACGGCGGGCCGGCCGCGATGAGCAGCGCCATCCAGCAGGCGCGCGCCCTGGTCGGCAACCAGATCGTCTCCTTGCGCCACCTCATCGTGGACCTGCGCCCGGTGGTGCTGGACGAACTCGGTCTGCATCCGGCCCTGCAGGCGCTGTGCCGGCACACCTCCGAGACCTTCGGGATCCGCACGGACCTGCGCGTCGGGTCCCACGGGGACGCGCTCGGCGGGCGGCTCGCGCCCGAGACGCAGGCGCAGGTGTACCGGATCGTGCAGGAGGCGATCACCAACGCCGTCAAGCACGCCGAGCCGACGCGCATCGTCGTGAGCGTGGAGGGCAACGGCCGTACTGCCCAGCTGACCGTGACCGACAACGGCCGCGGCATGGACCAGCGCACCGCGGCCGGACGGCCCGTCCCGTTGCGCGCCCCGGACCCGGCGCATCCGTACCAGCGCGGGATGGGCCTGTCCGCGATGCGCGAGCGCGCCGACCTCATCGACGCCCGCCTGACGCTGCGCAGCGCTCCGGGCGAGGGGACGACGGTCGCGCTGCGCGTCCCGCTGGCGCCGCCGGACGATGCCGCGGGGACCCGGGACCGGGACGCGCCCTGACCGCCACGGCCCGGACGACGCGCCGGGGTCCTGCCGCGGCCTCCACGGCCGGCCGGCGACGGTGCCGAAGAGGCCGGTCCGCCCACCGTGCCACCCGCCGGGCGGGCCCCTTCCCCTCACTTTCTTGACCTCGACGGTGGTCGAGGTTCTACGGTCGCTCCATGAGCATGGAGACCACGGCCTGGACCCAGCTGCACAGCGTCATGAACGCCACGCAGGACCGCCGCCCCCTCGCCCGCGACACCCTGCGGCGCGTCGCGGCGTTCGCACGACCCCACCGCCGCCGGATCACATGGTTCGTGCTGCTCAGCGTGGTGACCGCGCTGCTCGCCGTGGCGACCCCGGTCCTGGCGGGGCGCGTCGTGGACGCCATCGTCTCCGGGGACCGCTCCGGCCGGGTGACCACCCTGGCCGTGCTCATCGCCGTCATCGCGCTCGCCGAGGCCGGTCTCGGGCTGGTGAACCGCTGGCTGTCCGCGAACCTCGGCGAGGGTCTGATCCTCGATCTGCGCACCACCGTGTTCGACCACGTCCAGCGCATGCCCGTCGCCTTCTTCACCCGCACCCGCACCGGCGCGCTGGTCAGCCGGCTCAACAACGACGTGATCGGCGCCCAGCGGGCCTTCAGCAACACCCTGTCCGGGGTGGTCGGGAACCTGGTGACCCTGCTGCTCACGCTCGGCGTCATGCTCGCGCTGTCCTGGCAGGTCACGCTGCTCGCCCTGGTGCTGCTGCCGGTCTTCGTCGTACCGGCGCGGCGCACCGGCACCCGCATGGCCCGCCTCCAGCGGGAGGCCGCCGCGCACAACGCCGCCATGGGCACGCAGATGACCGAGCGCTTCTCCGCCCCCGGCGCGACGCTGGTCAAGCTCTTCGGCCGGCCCGCCGACGAGTCCGAGCAGTTCGCCGAACGCGCCCGCCGCGTGCGGGACATCGGGGTGCGCACCGCCATGGCGCAGTCGGCGTTCATCACCGCGCTCACCCTCGTCTCCGCCCTCGCGCTGGCGCTGGTCTACGGACTCGGCGGCCACTACGCGCTCACCGGCTCCCTCGAAGCCGGCTCCGTGGTCACCCTCGCCCTGCTCCTCACCCGCCTCTACGCGCCGCTGACGGCGCTGGCGGGTGCGCGTGTCGACGTGATGAGCGCCCTGGTCAGTTTCGAGCGGGTCTTCGAGGTCCTCGACCTGAAGCCGCTCATCGCCGACAAGCCGGACGCCCGCGAGGTGCCGGACGGACCGCTCGCCGTCGAGTTCGAGAACGTGCGCTTCGGCTACCCGTCCGCGGAGAAGGTCTCGCTCGCCTCCCTCGAAGAGGTCGCGAGCCTGGACACCCGCGCGGGCGGCGAGGTGCTGCGCGGCATCTCCTTCCGTGCCGAGGCGGGCCGCACGCTGGCGCTCGTGGGCTCCTCGGGGGCCGGGAAGTCGACGATCGCCCAGCTCCTGCCGCGGCTGTACGACGTGGACGAGGGCGCGGTGCGCGTCGGCGGTGCGGACGTACGCGACCTGACGGCGGCCTCGCTCCGCGCCACGGTCGGCATGGTCACCCAGGACGGCCATCTCTTCCACGACACGATCCGCGCGAACCTCCTGCTGGCCAGGCCCGACGCCGGTGAGGACGAGCTGTGGGAGGTCCTGCGCCGGGCCCGCCTCGCGGACCTCGTGACCGACCTCCCGGACGGGCTCGACACCGTCGTGGGCGAGCGCGGGTACCGGCTCTCCGGCGGCGAGCGGCAGCGCGTGACCATCGCCCGGCTGCTCCTGGCGGGGCAGCGGGTCGTCATCCTCGACGAGGCCACGGCGCACCTCGACAACACCTCCGAGGCGGCCGTCCAGGAGGCCCTGGCCGAGGCCCTGGAGGACCGGACCGCCGTCGTCATCGCCCACCGGCTGTCGACCGTGCGGGCCGCCGACCTGATCCTCGTGGTCGAGGACGGGCGGATCGTCGAACGGGGCACGCACACCGAACTGCTGGCGGCCGACGGCAGGTACGCCGAGCTCCACCGCACGCAGTTCAGGACGGACGACGACCCGGAGCCGGAACCGGCCGGGGTCGCCTGAGCCCGCTCACCCGGCCGGCGGGCCCGGCACCTGCGCACGGAAGCGGGCCAGAAGTGCCCGCCCCTCCACGGTGTCCGGGTCGAAGAACTGCTGGGCCAGGGCGCGCGGCACCGCCGGGCCGTGCATGCGGACCTCGTGGCAGGTGAAGCAGAACGCCGCCTCGAACAGCGCCGGTTCGAGGGAGGCGTCGTACGCGCGGATGCCCCAGCCCGGTGAGAAGCCGCAGCGGTGCTGCTGACTGCCGGGCAGGGTCCCGATCAGGGTCAGGGCGTCGGCAGCCCCGTTCCCGGTCCAGAGGGCGGCCGTCCCGCCCGGGTAGGGGGCGCCCGGCGCGGTGGGGAGGCCGGAGATCCGCACGACCTCGATCAGGGCGGTGGCGGCGACGGCTTCGGCGGGGAGACGCACGGTCGCATTCTGCCCGCCGGGCCGCCGGGACCGGGCGGGTGCCCGCTGCCACGGTGCCCGGACCCGCGGCACGGGTCCTGTCCGCGACGTTCTCGTCGACCGGGTCGGCGCCGATGACGACGACGCCGTAGGTGCGGGACGTACCGGTCCCGGTTCGCGAAGGCGTCGCTCAGCGGCCGGGGAGGCGGGTGGTCACTTCCTGGAGGACCCACTCGTTGCCGTCCGGGTCGCTGAACGAGGCGAAGGACCCGTAGCTCGCGCGCTCGGGGTGCGGGCCGGTGACCCGGTCCTTGTCACCGGCGTGGTGGAAGACGCCGCCCGCGTCGTGGAATACCTCGCTGACGTCGACGCCGCGCCCGACGAGCTCGCTCCGCGCCTTCTCGACGTCGGTGACGACGATGTGCAGGCCCTGGGCCGAGCCCGGGGCCGCGGTGGTCACGTCGTCGCCGAAGAGGACGGAGCACTGAGATCCGGGCGGCGTCAGGTGCACGACCCGGAAGCCCTTGTCGTCGGCGTAGTCGACGTCCAGCCGGAAGCCCATGCCCTCCTCGTAGAAGCGCTTGGAGCGGTCGACGTCGGAGACGGGCAGGACGAGCACTTCGAGCTTCAGGTCCATCGTCGTCCATCTTTCCGTGAGGAGTTCTGATCACCGGTCTGACTGGTGACGAGCATGGCCGACGGCGACATCACCTGTCAAGGTGGTGACGCCTGGACCGGGGAAGGGAAAGGGAGGGGATCAGCCCTGGTCCGCCGGGTCGCCGCCGGCGACCTTCCGGAGCGCCGACGTGAGCGAGGCGAGGTCCTGGCCCTCGAAGTGGTCGACGAGGTTCTGCCGCACGGTGGCCAGGAACGTCGGCCAGGCCCGCTCCAGGCGGGCGAGCCCGGCATCGGTCAGCACGGCGTTCCACCCGCGCCCGTCCTCGGCGCACTTGACCCGCTGGACCCAGCCCTGCTTCTCGAGCCGGATGACGACACGGGTCACACCGCTGAGGGAGAGGTTGCAGGCGTCCGCAAGGTCGCTCATCCGCAACTGCGCGTCGGGGGCCTCGGACAGGTGCATCAACGAGGTGTACTCGGAGAGCGGCAGGCCCGCCTCGCGCACCAGGTCGTTGTCGACCACGCGGGGCAGCACCAGCATCACCCGGCTCAGCTCGCGCACGAAGGCTTCCTCGCGCGCACTGAGGGGCTGCAGTGGTTGCGGTGACTCGGGCGACCGGGGCGACGGGGACGACTGGGGTGACTGCGATGACCGGGGTGACTGCTCTCGGGGCGACACGCCCTCACCCTAACTGCTTGACAGGTCAAGAGGGCGCCGTGCGGCGCTGCCGCGCGCCGTCCGCCCGGCCGTCAGGGTGATGACGTCGCGTCAGGCCCTCTGTACCGTGACCGGGATGCGGATCCTTCACCTGTCCGACATCCACATCGGGCCCGACGACGCGCCGAACGCCCGCGGCATCAACGCCAGGGAGTCGCTGCGCAGGATGCTCACCGACCTGGAAGCGGTGCCCGGCATCGGCGCCGTCGTCGTCAGCGGGGACGTCGCCGACGACGGCTCACCGGAGGCGTACACCGTGGCGCGCGACATGGTGCGGGGGTTCGCCTCGCGCAAGGGGGCGCCGGTGGTCTTCTGCACCGGCAACCACGACGAGCGCGGCGCCTTCGCCAAGGTGCTGGGCAGCGGCCATGTCGGCCTCGACGGCGGCGACACGGCGACGACGGTCGTCGACTCCCCGGAGGGCGAGCGGGCGGCCGCGAGCACGATCGACGGCCACCGCTTCATCACGCTCGACTCACTCGTCCCGGGCAAGGTCTACGGACGGGTCGGCGCCCGCCAGCTCGACTGGCTCCGGGAGGTGCTGGCCGCGCCCGCGCCCCACGGGTCGGTGGTGGTCCTCCACCACCCGCCGGTCACCCTCGACGTCGAGGTCCAGAAGACCCTTGGCCTGCAGGACGCGGCCGAGCTGGCGGACGCCCTGCGCGGCACGGACGTGCGGCTCGTCCTCTGCGGCCACTTCCATCTCCAGATCCTCGGCCACCTCGCGTCCGTCCCGGTGTGGGTGACCGCGGGCGTCCTCAGCCGCGTCGACCTGACGGCCCCGCCGGGGACCGAGCGGGCCGTTCGCGGGGCCTCGGCGACCCTGGTCGACCTCGGTGGTCCGTACGCCCCGATGTTCCACGTGCTCCACGCACGCGACCCGCGGGCGGGCGAGACGGTGTACGAGCTCGACCGCGACCAGCTCCGCTCGGTCCTCGACCGGCTGGGGCCCGGCGCCTGATCAGGGGGCGACGACGACCTTGCTGACCAGCGGGAGGTGGTCCGACGCCGTCTCGTCCACGTGCACGACGCGCGTGAGGAGCGGCTTCACCTTCGCCGTGGTGTAGATGTCGTCGATCCGCTCGGTCGGGGCCTCCGCGGGGTAGGTCGCCCCGTCGCCGCGCGGGTGCAGGGACTTCGCCCAGGCGTCGGTGTAGCTGCTCTGCAGCGGCTGGGACTCCGGCGCGGTCGGGACGGCGTTGAAGTCGCCCACGAGGATCGCCGGCTGGGTGGCGCCGATCCTGTCGACGATCTGCGGGGTCTGCTGCAGCCGGTCGGTCTGCGAACTGGCCGCCAGGTGGGTGCAGTAGAAGTGCACGGCCTTGCCGCGGACGTCGAGCGTGGCGTGCAGCAGCCCGCGCTGCTCCTGTCCGGGCGACTTGTACAGCCAGGTGTTGTCCGACTCCGTGATCGCGTAGCGGGACAGGATCGCGGTGCCGTACTGGATCCGGTGCCCGCCGGGGGTGGGCGGCTCGTTGTCGATGTTGGCCCCGAACACCACGTGGTAGCCCAGCAGCGCCGCCAGGTCCGCCGCCTGGTCGGCCCAGTCGCTGCGCCCGGAGTAGTGGTTGTCGACCTCCTGGAGCCCGACCACGTCGGCGCCGCTCTCGCGGACGACGTCCGCGATCCGCTGGACGTCGAGCACGCCGTCGGTGCCCTGGGCGTGGTGGATGTTGAACGTCATGACGTCCAGCACCCGCGGCCCTCTGCCCTCGGCGGCCGACGCCTGGCCGATCCCGGTGGTGGTGACGGCGGTGAGCGCGGTGACGACCGCGAGTGCTGACAGGGTCCGGCGCAGCATGAAGGATCCTCCTGGGGTGGGGACGGGGGCAGGAACGATCACGATCGTCATCCTCCCCCCTGGCGGAGTTGTGGCCGCGAAGTGAACGGCCCTCCGACTCCCCGTGGAGAACCTGCAGGTCGTTCGTCCACGGGGAGGTCCCCACCACCGGATGGGGCGGATCAGACGGTACCGCTCTCCCACCACCAGGAGCCGGAGCCGTAGGAGGGGTACTGGACGCGGCTGTCCACGTGCTGCCAGGAGTGCGTGTAGGCCTCCAGGCCGGAGAAGCCGCAGGTCTCGGCGATCCGGTAGACCTGGAGGGTGGAGTGGCCGGAGACCACGATGTCCGAGGCGACACCGTAGACGTGCATGCTGTTGGAGGCGCCGCCCACCGAGGCGTTGTGGGCGACGCTGCGGAATCCGGAGTTGACGGTGATCGCGCTGTTGCCGGCCTTCTTGCGCAGCGCCTCCAGCTTGTACATGAGCCGGCGCACGTTCTCCTTCACCTGGGTGGCGCCCACCTTGCCGCCGCCGAAGCCCGTGCCGTCGTTGGAGTGGAACTCGGTCCATTCGAAGTGCGCGGTCGAACCGTCGGCGCTCTCCAGGCTGTTGAGCACGCTCTGGGTCTGCGGGCCGACGACGCCGTCCGCGGACAGGCCGTAGGCGGACTGGAAGCGCTTGACCGCGGCCGCCGTGCCCGGGCCGAAGTCGCCGTCCCACGCGACGTAGGTCTGCGCGGCGCCGGCCGAGGCCCAGCCGCCGACGCGGATCTGCAGCTCGGTGACGTCGGCGCCGGTCACGCCCTGCTGAAGGGTGCGCGACCATCCGTACGCCGAGGCGCGGGACGCCGATCCCAGGTTGAGGGCCGCGGCCATGCCGGCCGCGGCGGTCAGGCCTGCCGCGCCGCGGAGCAGACTGCGCCGGTCCAGGCCGCGGCCCGCGTCTTCTGCGGTGTTCATGAGCGTTCTCTCCTCGATTCGGGGGGCGGGGGCACGTCAGGCGACCAGTGCCTGCCAGGTGTTGGATCCGACGACGCCGTCCACGGCGAGGCCGTGGGCCGACTGGAACGAGCGCACCGCACTGTCCGTACCGGGCCCGAAGTCACCGTCCACGGCGAGCGAGGCACCGTGCGCCTTGAGCTGGCTCTGCGCCGCGGTGACCGCGGGGCCGGTGGAGCCCTGCCGGACGGTGACGACCAGCGCCTGCCAGGTGCCGGGGCCGACGACGCCGTCCACGGCGAGGCCGTGCGCGGACTGGAACGAGCGCACCGCGCTGTCCGTACCGGGCCCGAAGTCACCGTCCACGGCGAGCGAGGCACCGTGCGCGGTCAGCAGGTACTGCACGGTCCTGACGCGTTCGCCGGTGGAGCCCTGCCGGACGGTGGGCCAGCCGGAGGCCGGCGGCGGGGTGTAGCCGTCGCCCCGGGCGAAGGCCTGGAGGCCGGCGAGGCTGCCGTTGAAGGTGTCCTGGTCGCCGGGGAAGACGCCGGAGTCGGCGTACTGCCAGATCGTCTGGGCGGACCAGCCGGCGGGCAGCGCGCCCGGGCTGCCCGCGTACCGGGCGATCCACAGGGGGTTGGTGGCGCCGAAGCCGCTGTTGTTGCCGGTGCAGGTGGTCCACCAGTCGGTGGTCGTGTAGATCGCCGGGTAGCGCCCGGTCCTGGCCCTGACCTCGTTGCTGAAGGCTCGGATCCAGGAGACCATCGCGCTCTGGCTCAGGCCGTAGCAGCTGCTCCCGTACGGGTTGTACTCGATGTCCAGCGCGGGCGGCAGGGTCCTGCCGTCGGTGGACCAGCCGCCGCCGTGGCTGGTGAACCAGTCGGCCTGCGCGACACCGCTGGAGTTGTTCGGGAGCGCGAAGTGGTAGGCGCCGCGGATCAGTCCGGCGTTGTAGGCGCCGTTGTACTGCTGGGGGTAGTCGGGGCTGGTGTACGTCGTCCCCTCGGTGGCCTTGACGTAGGCGAAGGCGGCGCCGTTGCGCTTGACGGCCGCCCAGTCCACCGCGCCCTGGTGGGAACTCACGTCGAGCCCGGCGGGGCCGGTGGCGGCCGCCGCGGCGGGCGTCACGGCTTCGCGTCCTGCGGGGCCGAGTCGCCGCAGCCCGGATCCGGCGTGGTCGTCCTCCGGATGCGTCATGGGCGTCGGGACCGCGCGGTCCGGGGCGGCGGCCTGCGCTGCGGTCTGCGCGGCGGCGGCACCGGACGGGGAGAGCAGCGCGGACAGCAGGGCGGCGAGGAGGACCGCCGCCGCGGCGCGCGGGCGACGGGTGCGCGTACCGGCACCGGCACCGGGTCCGCGCTCGGAAGTGATGGCTGCGGGCATGTGTCCTTCCAGGGGGGCGGGTCCGACGGGCAGGGTGGTGTCGTGGGACGAGAAGGCACTCGCGTTTCAGCGCGTTCATGACAACACACCTCGCAACTACGCGGGTAGACTCCCCCGGTGAATTTGCTGTGAATGGGCCCCGCCGCGACGTGGCCTGCCCCACCGGCTCCCCTGCCTCATGCCGCTCGCAGGCGAGCCGGCCGGCCGGGCTTGACCCTCGACTTGGTGCAGGGCCCAGGGTTGCGGGTGTGGAGAGCGAGATGCGCAGTATCGGCGAGATGGCCCGGGACAGCGGGCTGGGCGTGAGCGCCCTGCGGTTCTACGACCGGGCCGGCGTGCTGGTGCCGGCCTGGGTGGATCCCGTGAGCGGCTACCGCTGGTACGACGCCGAGCAGCTGGAGGAGGCCCGGCTGCTGGCCCGGCTGCGCAGGGCGGGGATGCCGCTCGCGGACATCCGGCTGGTGCTGGCCGGCTGGTCCGGCCCGGACACCGGCCTGGTGCGGCAGTTGCTCGAGGCGCATCTGCGCCGTCTCGAACTGACGCTGTCCGATGCCCGCATCGAGCTCTCCACGGTCCGAGCCCTTCTCGAACACAGGGAGAACCCCATGACCTCGACCAGCACGCCCGCCACCGCCCGGCTGGACCTGCCCGCGCCCGAGCTGGCCGCCGCCTTGGACGCGGTCCGCTTCGCCGCCGGCACCGACCCGGAACTGCCCGCGCTCGGTGGTGTCCTGTTCGACATCGAGGACGAGGCGCTGCATGTCGTGGCCACCGACCGGTACCGGATGGCGGTCGCCCGGGCAGGCGCCACCGGGCACGCCGGACCCCGTACGCAGGTCGTCGTGCCGTCCCCGCTCGCCGACGCCATGCGCGCGCTGCTGAGTGACGGCGGGTCCGTCCGGCTCACCGTCGACGGTGACCGCGTGGCGCTGGAGGCGGGGGACCGCCAGGCGGCCGGCCGGCGTGTCGATCACGACTTCCCCGACTACCGTCGCCTCGTCCGCCTCCCGGCCGGGCGGCGCGCCCTGGTCGACGTCCCGGCGTTCCGGGCGGCGGTGGAGGCCGGTCCCGTCCGCGCCGGTGAGGTGCGCGAACAGGACGGCGTGTCCTTCGACATCGTCGTGCTCAAGATGACGGACGACGGCGGGGTGGGGGTCTGCGGGGGCGAGGGCGAAGGCGACGACGACACGGGTGACGTCGCCGTCAACCGCGCCTTCCTGCTGCACGCGCTGACCGCCGGGGCCCGCGACCGGCTGATCCTGGAGTTCGGCGCTCCTACCGCCCCACTGGCGGTCCGCAGGACCGACACCGAGGACACCTTCTCGCTCCTGATGCCCGTCCGCCTGGAGGACTGACCCGGCACGCTCCGGCACCGGCCCGGGCGGCGGCCTCGACGCCGCCGCCCCGGCCGACCGGTCAGGCGTGGGAGAAGAGCCCGATGCCCTCCGGGACCGGCCGCTCGGCGCCACCGGTCGGGTGGTTGCGCACCACGGGCAGGCCGGTCACCGCGTCACGCGTCACCAGCGTGGAGGAGCCGCCGCCGTCCAGGTTGACACCGTTGTCGGCGCCCACGCTCTGGAAGACGCCCGCGAGTTCGGCGACGGTCAGGCCCGCGCCGCTCTCCGCGGTGCCGTCCAGCACCAGCAGGTAGAGCAGCCGGCCGCCGTCACCGAAGGCCGCGCCGGTGCGGGTCGCCACGGCCTTGTTGTCCAGGCCCGCGATCGGCTTGCCGTCGCGCAGTACCGGGTTGCCGCCGACCGCGAACCTCAGCCGGTTGCCCTCGGCGGAGTCCAGGTCCTCGGAGACCCGGATGTGCTCGCCGATCTCCAGCGAGCGCAGCTCCGCCGCGCCGGCCTCGCGGCCGACCAGGACCACGGAGTCGGCGTCGATGGCGCCGGCCCCGATGGTGGACGAGCCGGACACCACGCGGTTGTTGCGCACGGTCACCTCGTAGACGTCCGTGCTGCAGGCGGCGCCGCGCACGGTGTCGGTGCCGCAGGTGGCGCGCTTGCGCGAGATGTCGCCCCACTGGGAGGTGAAGGCGCCGATGCCGCCGACGGGGATCGCGTACTGGTTGAACCCGTCGAGGCCGAGCTCCTTGTCCCGGTGCCCCTTGATGGAGCCGTCGAGGGTCAGCGAGTCCAGGTGGGCCACGTTCTTGTAGTCGACGCCGATGACGTCACGGGTGGACGTGCCGGGCGACAGGCCCGGCCCGAAGCGCTGGCCGTTCGGCACGGCGGACTTGAGCGCCACACCGTTGTCGATGGCCGGGCCCACCGCGGAGTTCGTGGCCGCGACGCCGGGGTGCTGCGTCTCGTCGATGTTGAAGAAGTCGGCGTTGACGCCGGCCACCGCGCCCTGTGCCGCGACCAGTTGGGAGAGCTTCGTACGGGCGGAGACCTTGCCGGGGCTCAGCATGCCGACCGAGACATGGCTGTCGCTCAGGTCGGCGGTGATCACGTGGCCGGTGACCTTGCCGTGCGAGGCGGTCACGGAGAAGGACTGGTACGTGATGCCCGGCGCGACGGTCACGTCCTCCGCCAGCCGGACCCGCTCGACGGCGTCGGCCTGGGTGAGACCGGCGCCCAGGACCATCACGCTCATGGTGATGGTCGCCGCAACGGACGCGGCCGCCGTACGGGCCCGTCCTGTCATTCTGGTCATGTATGTCCCGTCATATGTGCATGCATGGCGCATGAATATCCGCCGGAGCCATGAGATGCGGTCCGGAGGAATAGCCGGTGGCAGTTCGCTGACGGGGCGGCGAATCTTGGCGGACCGGGCGCGGGGGTTCCGCGGGCCGGTGCGGGCGTGCGGGCGGGCTCGGGCGTGCGGGCGGGCTCGGGCCCGGGCGCTGGTGAGCCCGCCGCGTGCTCAGGCCGCGGCGCCGAACCACCGGGGCAGCCGTCCGAGCAGGTCCGCCTGGTCCTCGCCGGCCCACACCACATGGCCGTCCGGCCGCAGCAGCACGGCGGGCACGTCCAGTTCCTCGCCGGCGTCGCCCGCGTCGACTGCGTCGACCACGTGGTCGACGCGATCCGCCCAGCCGGCCACCGACAGCCGGCCCGTTCGGTCGAGCAGCAGCCCGCGGCCGCCGTGCATCAGCGCGTAGAGGCGCCCCTGCTTCAGCGGCACGTCCCGCAGCCGCCGCCCGAGCAGTCGGTGGCCCTCGCCGACGTCGTAGCGGATCCCGATGGCGGTGATCTTCTCGATCAGGTGCCGGTTCACGTCCTCGAAGCGCACCAGTTCCGACAGCAGTCGGCGCACGGAGCGGGGGCCGGGCCCGGTGTTCATCAGCTCCATCTGCGCGCGGGTGTTCTCCAGGACGTCGGCGGCCACCGGGTGCCGTTCGGTGTGATAGCTGTCCAGCAGCCCGTCCGGCGCCCAGCCGTTGACCTCGGCGGCCAGTTTCCAGCCGAGGTTGAACGCGTCCTGGATCCCGAGGTTGAGTCCCTGCCCGCCGGTCGGCGGGTGGATGTGCGCCGCGTCGCCGGCCAGCAGCACCCGGCCGGTGCGGTAGCGCTCGGCCTGCCGCGTGGCGTCGCCGAAACGGGACAGCCGGCGCGGCGAGTGCACGCCGAAGTCGGTGCCGGCGACCGCCCGCAACTGCTGCTTGACCTCCTCGAGGGTCGGCGGGACCGAGCGGTCCCCGGCGACCCCGGCCGCGGGCACGACGACGCGGTACACCCCGCCCCCGAAGGGCCCGACCCCGAACCGCTTCTGGGTCCTGCGGACTTCGGCCACCACCGCGGCCACCTCCTCGGGCGGCGCGGTCACCTCCATCTCGCCCAGCAGTGTCTCCACCCTGGTGGGTTCGCCGGGGAAGCCGACGCCGAGCAGTCTGCGCACCGTACTGCGCCCGCCGTCGCAGCCGACGAGCCAGCGCGAGCGCAGGCGCCTGCCGTCGGCCAGTTCGGCGGTCACCCCCTGGTCGTCCTGACTCAGTCCGACCAGTTCGCGGCCGCGGCGGATCTCGGCGCCGAGTTCGGCCGCGCGCTCGGCCAGCAGGCGGTCGGTGGTGGGCTGCGAAATGCCGAGGACGTAGGGATGAGCGGTGTCCAGCCGGTCGGGCCAGGGCATGTCGAAGCCGGCGAAGAGACCGCCGGCCGCGTACTGCTTCCCGAGCGGGAGGAACCGCTCCAGCAGTCCGCGCTGGTCCAGCACTTCGATGCTGCGCACGTGCAGGCCGAGCGCGCGGACGAATCCGGCCGGCTCCGGCTCCTTCTCCAGCACGACCACGTGCACGCCGTGCAGCCGCAATTCCGCCGCCAGCATCAGGCCGGTCGGCCCGCCGCCGGCGACGATCACGTCGATGTCATCGATGCTGTCGATGCCGCTGTTCATGAAATCCCCCCGGAGCACGCACTCTTCAGCATTCCGCGCATTCCGCGCATTCGGCGGATTCCGCGGTCGGACGCAGATTCTGCGCCACGACCCGGGCCTTGCCGCAAGGCCCCCCGTGCGCTATACGTTGAGAGTGGCAAGGAGCGCGCGACCTCCTTGCCTTTGCTGTGTGCGGTAGCCGTCCGTTCGCGGGCGGGCACGGGGGAAGGCGCTTGATCACCCGCTTCCCCTCGTATAGCAATGCTCCCGTGATGCATGGCGAGAAGACCGGGCTGCGCGCCCGGCAGGAGAGCGACGTCCAGATCCTCCAGTCCGAGCTGTACGACGACGTGGCCACGCGGGCGCGCGCCGACTCCCGCCCATGGCGGCCCGTCCCGCCGGGTTCGGCGCGGTCGCCCTACGCGGTGGCCGATCCGTCGGACGAGGCAGCCCTGTTCTCCGTGGTGGAGCTGGAGTCGCGGGAATTGGCGGGCGAGGCGCTGCTCTGGGGCATCGACCTGCACAACAGGACGGCCCACATCGGGATCTCCCTGCGTCCGGCGTTCCGCGGCCGCGGCTTCAGCACCGATGTCCTGCACACGTTGTGCGCGTACGGGTTCACCGTTCGCGGGCTGCAACGCCTCCAGATCGAGACCCTCACGGACAACGCCCCGATGATCGCGGCCGCGACCGCTGCCGGGTTCGTGCGCGAGGGCACCCTGCGGCGCTCCGCCTGGGTGTACGGCAGGTACATGGACGAGGCCGTCCTCGGCCTGCTCGCGAGCGACTGGACGCCCCGGACGTGAACGACGCCCGCACCGACGCCCTGACGGGCACCCGCCTGGTGGCGGCCGGGGCCGCGGTGGCGACCGTCGCCGCGGGCCTGGGGCTGAGGGCCGTGGCGGCGGGGAACGCGGCCAAGTACGGCGGGGACGCGCTGTACACCCTCCTGCTGGTGGCGCTCGTCGTCCTGGTGGCCCCACGAGTGTCGTCCCGCGCGGCCGCCGGAAGCGCGCTGGCGCTCAGTTGGGCGGTCGAGTTCCTCCAGCTCAGCGATGTGCCGGCGGAGCTCTCCGCGCGGAGCACGCTCGCCCGCCTCGTGCTCGGTTCGACCTTCAACGCACCCGATCTGTTCTGGTACGTGGTCGGTGCCGCCGTGGGCCTGCTCCTCCACCGTGCGGTGGATACCGTGCTGTCCCGCCGGCGTCCGCCGCACCCCGTCCAGCAGGGCGGATGAGGTTCCCGGCAGGGCCACCCGCGGCCGCTGCGAAGGCGGCCAAAAGTACGCCATTCGGGGAAAATCCTTGGACTCCGGGGATTCCGGCGCGGGACACTCCCCTCCCCCGCGCCTCTCGCTGTCGAGGCGCGCGCCCGAACCGGGCCGGGGCGCCGCACGGCCCGTGAATCCGCACGTGGCGGGCCGCCGTACGACAACACGGGGTTGTGATGGGACTGTCTGAGGAACACGCGGGTACGCCGGGCAAGGGCTCGGTCGTCCTCGCGCTTCGCCACTACGGAAGGGAACTGTCCCGGCTGCGGCGTTGGACGGCGCCCGCGATGCTCCTGCCGGCGCTGGGCAACATCTGCATCAACTATCTGGCGCCGCTGATCGTCGCCAAGCTCGTCGGCCGCGTCGCCGGCGGCAGCGCCATCGGCTATGCGGCGGCCCTGCCCTACGTCCTCGGCTTCGCCGGCGTGCTGCTGGTCGCCGAGGCCCTGTGGCGGCTCGGCCTGCACTGCCTGAACCGCCTCGACGCTCTCGGTATCGAGCACTTGTACGTCGTCGGAATGGACGAGTTGTTCGCCAAGGACGCGGCGTTCTTCCACGACAACTTCGCGGGGTCGCTGACCAAACGGGTGCTGAGTTTCGCCTCCCGGTTCGAGGAGGTCATCGACACGGTCACCTTCCAGATCATCGGCACTCTCGTGCCGCTGCTGTTCGGCTCGGTGGTGCTGTGGCGCTACGAACCGCTGCTCGTCGTCGGGCTCGTGACGATGATCGTGCTGACGGCGCTGTGCGTGGCCCCGCTGATCCGGCGCCGCCAGGGGCTCGTCAACCAGCGCGAGGCCGCGTTGGCCCGGGTGTCGGGCCACGTCGCCGACAGCCTGGCCAACATGGACACGGTGCGGGCGTTCGCCGCCGAGGAGCGCGAGGCGGCCGAGCACCGGCGCCGCGTCGCGGAGTCGCGGCGGCTCACCCTGAAGTCGTGGGACTACGGCAATCTGCGCATCGACACGCTGGTCGCGCCGCTGTCCGTGCTGACCAACGGCCTGGGCCTGCTGCTGGCGATCACCCTCGGCAGCCAAGGGCACACCGGCGCGCACGACGTGGAGGCGATCGTGGTCGCCTTCACCTACTACAGCAACGCCACCAGGATCATGTTCGAGTTCAACCAGATCTACCGCCGCCTGGAGAGCTCGATGACGGAGGCGGCGCAGTTCACCGAACTGCTGATGACCCCGGCGACGGTGCTCGACCCGGAGTCCCCGGAGCCGCTGCGGGGCGGGTCGCGCCGGTCGGCCGAGGTCCGCTTCGAGCAGGTGACCTTCGCCCACGCGGGCGCGGAGCCGCTCTTCGAGGGCCTCGACCTGTCGGTGCCCGGCGGGGAGAAGATCGGCCTGGTCGGCCGCTCCGGCGGCGGCAAGAGCACGATGACCCGGCTCCTGCTGCGGATGAAGGACATCGACTCCGGCCGCATCCTGGTCGGCGGTCAGGACATCAGCGGCCTGCGCCAGGCCGATCTGCGCAGCCTGATCGCCTACGTGCCGCAGGACCCCGCGATGTTCCACCGCACGCTGCGGGACAACATCGCGTTCGCCCGGCCGGAGGCCACCGAGGCCGAGATCCGCCGCGCGGCCGAGGCGGCGCACGTCACGGAGTTCGCCGACGCGCTGCCGGAGGGCTTCGACACCATGGTGGGCGAGCGCGGCATCAAGCTCTCCGGCGGGCAGCGCCAGCGGGTCGCCCTCGCCAGGGCGATCCTGCGGGACGCGCCGATCCTGCTGCTCGACGAGGCGACCAGCGCCCTGGACTCCGAGAGCGAGGTCCTGGTCCAGGAGGCGCTGTGGCGGCTCATGGAGGGTCGCACCGCGCTGGTGGTGGCACACCGCCTGAGCACGGTCGCCACGATGGACCGGCTGGTCGTCCTCGACCACGGGCGCATCGTCGAGCAGGGCACCCACCAGGACCTGCTCGCCTCGGACGGCGCCTACGCGAAGCTGTGGCAGCACCAGTCGGGCGGCTTCCTCGACGACACCCCGCGGGAACGGGCGGCGACCCCCACCGCGTCCTGACCGGCGGCCCCGGCCCGGACGCGGTCCGGGCCGGGAAGGCCGCCCCCGTACTGCGCAACAAAGGTGCATGTTTCTACGTGTGAGTCCAGTTGACGGCATGTCGAACGATCCGTACCGCTGCGGCGGTCGGTCATTCCGCGTCGGCGGGCGGCTCGGGAACGGCCCGACCACCGCGCCCGCCTTTGCCATATGTTTACCTGCCGATTGCCCACACCTGTGAGCATCTACGTTCTCTGCCCGCAGCGTTACGGAGAGACGATGCCACCGAAGAGAACCCACGCCGTGCTCGCGACCCTGGCCGTCGCCGCCGGCACGCTGGCTGCCGCAGGTCAGGCGGACGCGCACCAGACCTCGCACCAGCCCCTGGCCTTCCAGCGCACCGCCACCTTCCCGGTGTTCCAGAACCGCCCGGCCGGTGAGGACCCGGCCACCGCGACCGTCGCCGAGATCTCGGCGGTCAGCGAGGACGGCCGGACCCTCGTCTACACCGACGCGCTGGCCAAGCGGATCGGCTTCCTGGACATCAGCAGGCCCGACAGCCCGCGCGGGCTCGGCACGCTGTCGCTGGCCGAGCTCGGCAACGCCGAGGACGAGCCGACCTCGGTGGCCGTCGTCGGCCAGTACGTCCTGGTCGTGGTCAACACCAGCGCCGACCACGCCCACCCCTCCGGCCGGCTCGACGTCATATCGCTGCGCGCCCGCGAGCGGGTGAGCAGTTTCGACCTCGGCGGCCAGCCGGACTCGATCACCGTCACCAAGGACAAGCGGTACGCGGCCATCGCGATCGAGAACGAGCGCGACGAGGAGGCGACCCCGCCCGGCGGCGAGGAGGGCGACCTGCCCCAGGCCCCGGCCGGCTTCGTGCAGATCGTCGACCTCAAGGGCGGCTCGCCGCAGCACTGGCGCACCCGGGCCGTCCCGCTGACCCGCGCCGACGGCACGGCGCTGCCCGTGCTCACCGGCGCCGGGATCGCGGAGCCCACGGACCCGGAGCCGGAGTACGTCACCGTCAACGGCCGCGACCAGCTCGCGGTGACCCTCCAGGAGAACAACGGCATCGTCCTGATCGACCTGCCGGCCGGCCGCATCACCAAGGCCTTCAGCGCGGGCACGGCCACCGTCCACGGCATCGACACCGTCAAGGACGGTGTGATCGACCAGACCGGCTCGATCACCGGCGTGCCGCGCGAGCCCGACGCGGTCAACTGGATCGACGACCGCTACCTGGCGACCGCCAACGAGGGCGACTGGAAGGGCGGCACACGGGGCTGGTCGATCTTCGACAGCCGCACCGGCAAGGTCGCCTGGGACGCGGGCAACACCTTCGAGCGGATCGCCGTCCGCCACGGCCTGCACAACGAGGACCGCGCGGGCAAGAAGGGCACCGAGCCGGAGGGCGTGGTCGTCGCCACCTTCCACGGTGTGCGGTACGCCTTCGTGGGCTCCGAGCGCAGCAACTTCGTCGCCGTCTACGACCTGACCCGGCCCACCGCCCCGGTCTTCCGCCAGGTGCTGGCCACCACCAACGGCCCCGAGGGGCTGCTGCCGATCCCGTCGCGCGACCTGCTCGCGGTCTCCAGCGAGGAGGACGACGCCTCGGTCAACGTGCGGTCCTCGGTGAGCCTGTTCCAGCTGGGCAAGGGCACGCCGTCGTTCCCGGGCATCGTGTCCGCCCCGGACGCCACGGGCGCGCCGATCGGCTGGGGCGCGCTCGGCGCGCTGTCGGCCGTCCCCGGCCGGTCGCACGAGCTGTACTCGGTGACCGACGCGGCGTACTCCGTCACCCGGATCCTGACCATCGACACCTCGTGCCGTCCCGCGGTCGTCAAGCGGGCGCTCACCGTCAAGGATGCCGGCGGCAAGCCGGCCGGCTACGACGCGGAAGGCATCTTCGCCCGTCCGCAGGGCGGCTTCTGGCTCGCCGTCGAGGGCGCGACCGGCGACGGCAACAAGCTGGTGCGCCTCGACCGCGACGGCGTGACCCGGCAGGTCGTCGCGCTGCCGGCGGACGTCGCCACGGGCCTGGCCAAGCAGGGCTTCGAGGGCGTCACGGCCACCACGGACCACCACGGCCACGAGGTCGTGTGGGCCACCCTGCAGCGCGAGGTCAAGGGCGACCCGGCGGGCGTCGTCCGGATCGGCCGCTACGACGTGCGGGCCGGCACCTGGAGCTGGTTCGGCTACCGGATCGGCACCACCACGGCTCCCGGCGACTGGATCGGCCTGTCCGAGATCACCGTGGTCGGCGACAAGCTCGCCCTCATCGAGCGGGACAAGCTCAACGGCCCGGCCGCGGCGATCAAGCGGATCTACACGGTCGACCTGCCCGAGTCCGCAGCCCCGGCGGGTGCGTTGCCGGTGCTGCCCAAGCGGCTCGCCCACGACGTGCTGCCCGACCTGCGCGCGGCCAAGGGCTGGACGCAGGAGAAGCTCGAAGGCCTGGCGGTGGGCGGTGACGGCGAGGTCTACGCCGTCACGGACAACGACGCCGTGGCCGACGCGACCGGGGAGACGGTCTTCCTGCGCCTCGGTTCCAGCAAGGGGATCTTCGGGCGCCGCTGATGCCTCACGGCACTCCCACGGACGGCCGCCCGTACCTCGCCGGCGGCCGTCCGCGGCCCGGTTCCCTCAGTAGCGGTCGAGGATCAGGTCCGTCTTGAGGATGTCGCCGTGGTACAGCCAGCCGTTCCGGTCGGCGGCCGCGATGGCGTCGGTGTGCAGCCGGGAGGCGTCGGCGTAGGTGTCGGCCTTGAACGACAGCTCGATCACGTACTCGGTGCCGGTCCCGGCGGCGTTCTTGACGGGCAGCACCTCGATGCTCGCGTCGTCCGACGCCTCCCAGGCGCCCGACCAGACCTGGGCGGTCACCGGGCCGTGGGCGCGGGAGGCGGAGAGGGTGTCGCCGCCCCAGTTGTCGCGGGACCAGTCGTCGAGCTTGCCGGGGATCTCGTCGACCAGCCAGCCGCGGCCGGTGCCGCTCGACGGCATGGCGGTCCCGGAGGAGCCGCTCGCACTGTGGGACTTCTCGTTGGTGAAACTGAGGGTCTGCTTGGCGTAGCCCCAGTCCACCTCGGCGTCGTAGTTGGTGTCGCTGCTGTCGAAGCCCTGCGCGTTCGCCTGGTTCAGGGCGGCGGTGATGTCGCCGTTGGTCACCGCGTAGCGCTTCTTGTAGCTCTCCTCGAACGAGGACCCGGACTTGTGGCGGAGCCGGACGCTCCAGCCCTGGGCGTCGAGGGCCTGCGCGTCGGTGTCGAAGTACTCGTACGAACGCGCCTTGGCGGAGCCGGAGATGCCGAAGGCCGCCTTCACGGCCGCCGTCGGGCTGTGCGAGGCGTCGAGCGCGGCGGTGGTGAGGTTGATCTTCACTTCGTACGTCGGAACGGCGTTGGACGCGGCGAACGCCGGTGTCGCGGGGGCGAGGACGGCGAAGGACACGGTGAGGGACGCGGCGAGGGCGATCACGGACGCGATGGGCGTGCGACGGCCCAGTGAAGTGATGGACATGCCAATAACTTCCGGCCGGTGGATGATCAACACGTATGCGCCGTCCGTGATCCACATGAAGCGCAGACGTCGTTCAGGTCGCGACGGCCCCCGGCCCCGCCGCCCGTCGGGCGCTCACGACGGGACGGCGGTCACCCGGTCCCAGAACCAGTAGAGGCTGACGATCACGATAGGCGCGGTCATCGCGGGCAGCACCCAGCGGTGCGCGGGGGCCCTGCGGAGCAGCACCAGCAGCGGGAACACGACCACGATGATGCCCAACTGCACGGCCTCGATCCCGACGTTGAAGCTCAGCAGCGACAGCAGCAGCTCCCACGACCAGCTCTCGTCGATGCCGAGCGCCCCCGCGAAGCCCAGGCCGTGGACCAGGCCGAAGAGGAAGACGACCGGCAGCCGCCAGCGCCCGGCGCCCTCCCGGTCGCGGAGCAGGATGCCGGCGCACGCCATGACGGCGATGGAGGCCGCGATGACCGGTTCCACCACGGCCGCGGGCACGGTCACCACGCCCATGGCGGCCAGCAGGAAGGTGACGCTGTGGGCGGCCGTGAAGGCGGTCGCCGCCAGGAGCACGTCGCGCAGGCCGCGGGCGCCGATGAGCAGCGAGAGCAGGAAGAGGATGTGGTCCAGGCCGAACAGCAGGTGTTCCATGCCGAGCAGGAAGAACTCGCCGATCTGGTGGCGGGATCGGTGGGGTCCGCCGGTCGTCAGGGTCGGCTCGGCGGCCGTCAGCACCTGGGAGCCGCGCTGTCCGTCGATGTCGTAGTGGACGATCGTCTCCGTGCTGTGCACAAAGCTCTCGGCGTCCGGGAACAGGGCGCTGGAGATCGTCCAGGGGCCGCTCGCTCCCGCCGGGCAGTCGTAGGCCAGGGTGAGGACGGCGAACGGGCGGGTGCCGCGGGTGTGGACGGCGGCGTCCCCGGCCGGGCGGGGGGTGCAGGCGGTGCCGTCGTGGCCGAGCGCGAAGCGCCCGCTGACGTACGCGTTCACGGCCTTGGCGTTGGTCTTCAGCTGGCGCAGCTGCTCGGCGCGGTCCTTCGCGCCGTAGGCCTCGGCGTAGAGCCAGGCCGACTTCATGAGCAGGTCGTACTCGAGGTCGAGTTCCGCCTGGACGCGGGTTCCGGTGCCGGTCACGTCGACGTACGCGGTCGTGGTCGCGTCGTGCGCGGCGGCCGGGGAGGCGCTCGCGAGTCCGGCGGCGAGCACGGTCAGGAGCGCCGCGAGGAGGGTGAGCAGTGCGGTGGGCGGGCGCGAGGCGGCGGAACGCATGGGGATCTCGGTTCTCGTGGTCGAGCGGGACGGACGGTGGCGCGCCCGCCGTCCCGGACCGGTGGGGTCCGGGACGGCGGGCGCGGTGTCAGCGGCCGGTCAGAAGGTCACCGCCGGGTGCCGGACGAGGCGAACCAGGGGTACGCGGACTCCTCCGGTCCCCAGGAACCCGCCCGGCCCCGCGCGTCCTTGGTCACCAGGACGCTCGGCTCGGAGGAGGTGACCCCGCCGCCGGTGGAGCGCGCCGTCACGAGCCACGCGTGGGTCGTGTCCGGCTCCAGGTCCCGCCAGGTCACCGAGGCGACCTGGCCGGAGGCGGCTTTGGCCTCGCCGATGACGCTCACGGGTGTGTAGAGCGCCAGCGAGTCGGTCCTGAAGGTCGTCTTGCGGCTGCTGAGGTCGATCGGCAGCACCATGTTGTCCTCGGTGCCGTCGTACCGGTGGTTGGTGTCGTACTCGGTGGCACCGAACTCGTCGAGCAGCGGCGAGTAGGTGTCGACGGTCAACTGGGAGCGCTTGACGTCGAACTGGAGCATCCGGAAGAAGCTCGCGCCGAACTGCAGCTGGTCGTCGGGCTGGTAGCCGCCGATCTCGGTGAGCCCGAGCCGGTCGGCGGACACCGTGTAGAACTGGTAGTCCGCCAGCAGCTCGACGACGTCGTGCGCGACCTCGCCGACCCGCGGCTTCACGTTGGTGCCCACGCCGTGCTCGTGACCGGCGAGGATCAGGAACACGTTCGGGTTGTCCTGGACCACCGTCTTGTACAGCATCGAGCCGTCGGGCGCGGAGAACGGGGCGCCGCGTCCGTTGGGGTTGCTGCTCGGCGCGAGGTAGTCGTGCGAGAGCAGGATGCCGTTGCGGTCGGGGAAGCGCTTGAAGACCGAGTCGGCCCATTCGGCCTCCTCGCGCGTCACCCCGTAGGACAGGCCGACCACGACGAAGTCGAGGCCGCCGGCGGAGAACAGGTCGTAGTGGTTCTGGTTGTCGCCGTCGCGCCACGGGCCGCCGTACTCGGCGTGCTCCCAGCCCTTGGACAGGGCCTGGTAGCGGTCGGGGCCGTAGTACCGGTTGTAGATGGCGCCCGGGCCGTTCTCGGTGCCCGACTGGTTGTCGTGGTTGCCCGCGATGACGCCGTTGGGCACGCCGGCGTCGTCCAGGATCCTCTGCTGCTTCGAGGACACCTCCAGCTCACCGGTGACCTGGCGCTGGGTGGCCTCGTCGGCGGGCTTGCGGATGTTGTTCTCGATGAGGTCGCCGGTGTGGGCGACGTAGGCGATCTTGCGCTTGTCCTTGTTGTCGACGATCCAGCGGGAGACGTCGCCGTACGCCTTCTCCCACACCGCCCGCTCCTCGGGCGTCTCCTGCTCGACCGCCCCCTCGGAGAGGTACTGCGTGTCGGTGTAGTGGACGATCGAGAAGTCGTACGCGTCGGGGTCGGCGAACCTGTTGGGGTCACCGGCGTCGATGTCGTCGGCGAACGGGTCCTCACCGGTCACCATGGCGTGGACCTTGGTCCCGTCGACGTAGCGGCGGTCGACGGTGGCGGTCAGGACGGTGTCGCCCTTGACGGCGCCGCGGGCGCTGGTCAGGACGTCCCACTTCTCCGTCGCGGAGTTCCACACGCGCAGCGCGGCGAGCCGCTCGGGGTCGATGGTCCCCTCCCAGCGCAGCACCGGCGCGTCGACGAGGTTCTTCACCTTGACGTCGAACCGCTGGTAGCTGACGGCGTCGGCGGCCGGCGCGTCGATCGTGCGGCCGTCGGCGGGCTCGATGCCGGTGGCCTTCAGCTTCTGCTCGCCCTCGACCTTGAGGGTGGTGGGAACGGCGGCGGCCGTGCCCTGGTAGACGTGGTCGGGCGTGACGATCTCGGTCTCGGAGAACGTGGCGCTCACCTCGCCGCCGTCGGGCTCGCCCACCTTCGCCGACAGCTGGACGCTGCCGCCCGCGTCGGTCGTACCGGACTTCGGGGAGAGCTCGGTGGGGACGTCGGGGATGCCGGCGGAGCTGAACCTCACCTCGCGGCTCGCGCTGTTGCCGAGGCCGTCGGTGGCGGACACCGCCAGCGTGTGCTCACCGGCGGACAGACCGGGGCCCACGAGGGCGCCGACCCGGACCGGCTTGCCGTCCAGCGTGACGACCGGGCCGGTCACGACGGCGGACAGGTCCTCCACGCGGACGTCGAGCACGACCGAGGCGGTCAGCTTCTGCCCGGCGGCGGGGACGCTGGAGGCCACCTCGGGCGCGGAGTTGTCGGTGACCAGGACGCGGGTCGCGGCCTTGCCGGTCTTCGACGTGGCGGCCAGCGTGTGCGTGCCGTCGGCGATCCGCGCGGTGTCGAGGTCGGCGCGCAGGCCCTGGGCGGGGCCGTCGACGAAGAACTCCAGGTCGATCTCGGTCAGCGGGTTGACGTTGTCGCCGCAGTTGCCGTCACCGAGGCTGTACGAGCCCTTGAGCATGCGACCGGCGGCGGTGCCGTTCGCCGGGGTGAGGGTGATGTCGGAGATCGCGAAGTCGTCGTGGTTGTCGCCGCAGGACGTCGGGAAGGTGCCGGTGACGAAGTCGACCGTGTTCCAGCCCGGGACCAGCCACTCGTTGGGCAGCGCGAGGTTCACCCGCTGACTGACGAAGTCGCCGTCGAGCACGTGCTGCTGACCGTTGACCAGGACCTGGTTCTGGTAGCGGGCCTCGATGGAGTTGGTGCCCACGGTGAAGCCGAGGGTGGCGTTCCCGGAGCCGAGGGTCGGCGTGGCGTGCACGGCCGGGGCGTCGATCGTCCAGTGCAGCTCGGCCTCGCGCAGGCGGGTGGTGGTGTTGCCGCAGCTGCCGTCGCCCATGGCGTAGGAGTCGGCGATGCCGTGGCCGGTGACGGTGCCGCCGTCGAGGGCGAGCGCGAGCCGCGAGATGTCGAAGTCGTCGCGGTTGTTGCCGCAGGCCTCCTTGTACGGGCTGGTGACGACGGTGATCGTGTTGTCGCCGGGCACCAGGAAGCGCGCCGGGATCGCGATGTCGACCCGCTGGCTCACCCAGGTGCCGCCCAGGTCGATGCGCTTGCCGTTGACGAGCAGGTAGTTGTCGTACTTGTCGTCGATCGAGTTCGACCCGACGTCGAAGGAGAAGGTGGCCGCGCCGTTGCCGAGGTTCGCGTCGGTGGCGGGCACCTTGCCGTCCACGGTCAGCGTCGCGGTGTCGCCCTCGGCGCCCGCGGGGAAGTTCGCGAACACGGGCTGGCGCCCCTTGACGAGCGTGCCGTCCTTGGGCAGCAGCTTGGGAGCGCCCGCCGGGGCGTTGTTGACCGTCACCGTGGTCTTGACGGACTCGCCGGAGACCGTCCGCGCACCGACGACGTGCTCGCCGTTGGACAGCTTCGTGGTGTCCAGGTCGGCGCGCATGCCGGTGGTGCCCTGCGGGTCGCCCAGCACGAAGAAGCTCAGCGCGGCCTTCGTCAGCAGCGTGGTGTTGCTGCCGCAACTGCCGTCACCGAAGGAGTAGGTGTACTCGTTCTCCTCGCCGTCGGCGACCTCGCCGAGCAGGTCGAGGCCGATGTCGGAGAGCACGAAGTCGTCGTAGTTGGTGCCGCACGAGCTGTCGACGGTGCCGGCGAAGAACTCGATCGTGTTCTCGCCCTTGCGCAGGCGCTGGTTCGGGATCTCGATGGTGCCCCGCTCGTTGACGAGGTCGCCGATGTCGATCCGGTAGTCGCCGTTGACCAGCACGTAGTTGTGGTAGCGGGCCTCCGTCGAGTTCGTCCCGACGTCGAAGCTGAGCCGGGAGACCCCGAGGGTCGACTCGGCGTCGATCCCCTTGCCGTCGACCGTGATCCGCCGGATGGAGTCACCGGCGGCGGTGGGTGTGGCCACGACCGTCTCGGTGCCCTCCAGGTACGCGCCGTCGCCGGGCGTGAGGGTCGGCAGGCTCGTGGTGTCGGCCGACGTGCTCCGCTGCGACGGCCCGGTCTCGGCGGCGTAGGCCGCGGTCAGGTTGCCGCTCACGAGCAGCAGCGCGGCCAGCGCCGCGCCGAGCAGCCGCCGCCCGCCTGATCCCCCGGGTCCGCCACTTGGCCGTCTGCGCCACTGTGTTGGCCGCTTCACGTACTGCCCCTCCCGATCGGTACAAGGTCAAGGGCATGTCGAGAGAGAGTCACGACATGCCCATGGCGGATCCTGGGCGGCGTAAATGAACGCAGTTAAAGCAGAGGTAAACAACCAGCGGAATGCTCCGCTGGTGAGGGCGCGTCACCACTTCCGCACGCGACCCACGGGAAGGGAGATAACGTCCTATTGACGATAAGTGATGGACGTGCGAGGCTGACGGGACATCACGTCGGTGACGCGACCTGCCGGAACACGTGGAGGACACCCGTGGCCCACGCCCCCGTACCGAATCCCCGCCTGGACGCACGGGCCTCCGACCGGGCCGCCGGGGTGCTGCTCGGCGCGGCCGTGGGCGATGCGCTGGGCGTGCCGTACGAGTTCAAGGCCACGCTGAGCGAGACCCAGCAGCCGCGGATGGTCGGCGGCGGCCTGGGACCGTACCGGCCCGGCGAGTACTCCGACGACACCCAGATGCAGGTCTGCATCGCCCAGGTGGCGGCGACCGGAGCGGATCTGCGCGGCCCCGAGGCCCTCGACGCGATCGCTTCCCACTTCCAGGGCTGGCTGAGCGAAGGCGCCAGCGACGTCGGCAACCAGACCAGCCTGATCCTGAGCACCGCCGCCCGGGCGCCGGGGTCGGCGGGCACGGCGATGCGGGAGGCCGCCCGGGAGTACACCGCCGGCAACGCCCGCAGCGCGGGGAACGGTTCGCTGATGCGGACCGGGATCGTCGCCCTCGCCCACCTCGGCGACGCCACCGCGATGGCCGAGGCCGCCGTCGCCGTCAGCGCACTCACCCACCCGGACCCCGACTGCGCCGACGCCTGCGTCCTGTGGTGCTCCGGCATCCGCACGGCAGTGCTGCACGGCACCTTCGACGGTGTGCGAGAGGGCCTGGACCTGCTGCCCGCCGAACGCCGGCAGACGTGGGCGAAGCGGCTGGACGAGGCGGAGGCCGACCCGCCGCACCACTTCCCCAACAACGGCTGGGTCGTCCACGCCCTCCAGGCCGCCTGGTCGGCCATCACCCGCACCGCCGTGCCCGAACTGAACCTGGCCGAGGGCCGCTTCCCCGCCCAGCACTTCCAGCTGGCGCTGGAGGCGGCGGTCCGGGCCGGTACGGACACCGACACGGTCGCGGCGATCGCGGGCGCCCTGCTCGGCGCGCGCTGGGGCTGCTCCGGCATCCCGCTGGAATGGCAACTGGCCGTCAAGGGCTGGCCGGACCTCACCGCGCCCGACCTGGTCCGGCTGGCGGTGCTCACTGCCCGGGGCGGGAGGGACGACAAGCTCGGCTGGCCCTCGTCGCCGGTCATGCCGCCCGGTGGCCACAGCAGCTTCGCGATACCGCACCCGCACGACCCCGGGGTGATCCTGGGCAACCTGGCCCTGGTCCAGGGCACCGAGCCGGTCGCCGTCGACGCCGTGGTCTCGCTGTGCCGCGTCGGCACGGCACCGCTGCTGCCCGGCACCGAGATCGAGCACGTCCGGGTCTGGCTGGTCGACAGCCAGGGGGACAACGCCAACCTCCACTACGTCGTCGACCAGGCCGCCCGCCAGGTGCTGCGGCTGCGTCAGGAGGGCAAGCGCGTCCTGCTGCACTGCTTCGCCGGGCAGAGCCGCACCCCGGCCGTCGCGGCGGTCTACAGCCACCTGTCCCAGGGCCTCGACGCGGAGAGCGCGCTGCGGGACCTGCGCCGCACGCTCACCGGCGGCTGGCACCTGCACGCCCACCCCGAACTCCAGGACGCGGTCCACGAACTGACGGCGCGGGCGGCCGCTGTCGATGGCCAGGTCGAGCGCGGGATCGACGGAGCCAACGGCGCCGCCGAGCAGGAGGAGCTCGACCTGGGGCTCGACAGGGACGGGGGGGCCCGGGGGTTCCTGGACGAGAAGGCTTCCGTGTCCCGGGTGCGCGGGCTGATGCTCGGCCTGGCGGTGGGCGACACGGTGGGCCGCGCCGGGGACAAGCTGCCGGCCGAGGGCTCGCTGCGGGCGGGGGTCAGCACCCAGCTGGCGTGCTTCACCGCCGAGGGCGCGATCCGCGCCCTCGTACGCGGCGCCGAGAAGGGCATCTGCCACCCGCCGTCGGTGGTGTGGCACGCGTACTGCCGGTGGGCCGCGCTGCAAGGTCTGGAGGCCAAGCGCTGGGGCTCGGGCGCAGAGATGTGGCCCGACGGCTGGCTCGCGGAGGTACCCGTCCTGGCCGAACGGCGCGGCTCGGCACCGGCGACCGTGGCCGCCCTGGCCAGGATCGAGCAGGGCACGGCGGAGCGGCCGACGACGACCAGCCGCGGCTGCCACGCGCTGACTCGCACCCTCCCCCTCGCGGTGCTCGGCGCGGCGGAAGGCCCCGAGCGGGCAGCCCTGTGGGCCCGCGAGATCGCCGCCCTCACCCACGGCGACCCGGCCGCGCACTCCGCGGCGGCCCACGCGGCGGTACTGGCCGGCCACTGCCTGACGAGCACGCGGGTGCAACAGGCCCTGCGGGACGGCCTCAAGGCCCTTCGTGCCGCAGACCGCGGCCCGGCCGCCAAGGAGCTCGACCGGCTCGACGCGGCACTTCAGCAGGCCGTCGACCACCCCTCCGACGCCAAGCGGCTCGCGAAGCTCGCCCCGGACGCCACCGCGCCCTCGGCGCTGCTGGGCGGCGTGTACGTCGCCGCCTCCTTCCCGGCACGGGAGCAGGTGGCCGACGCACTGCGCTTCGCCGCCGGGGCACCGGACGGCGACTCGGTCGCGTGCGTGGCGGGTGCGCTGCTCGGCGCGGCCCACGGCGCGGAGGCGCTGCCGGTCGGCCTGGTCAGCCGCCACGAACTGGCCTGGGTCCTGGACACCCTGGCCCGCGACCTCGTCACGCAGCTCGCCCGCACGCACAGGGACGCGCACTGGTGGGACCGCTACCCCGGCTGGTGACCCGCCTCCTGGTGCGTTGGCCACGAACGTTGCCGGGGTGTTGGTGACTCGCCGGTCGGTGCTCGCGGTGCTGGGTTGGTAGGCGTCATCCTCATTGTCGACGTGGTCACTGGTGAGGGTGAGGGGCGAAGATGGCAGAGCCGGTCAGGGCACGGCTACTGACCGATGAAGAAGGGCAGAGGCTGCAGCAGATCGTCCGGCGGGGCCGCCACGAGTCGGTGCGGGTCCGCCGGGCACTGATCATCATGGCGTCGGCTTCGGGTACCACTGTGACCGCGATCGCCAGGCTGGTCCAGGCGCACCACCGTCCGGGACGTGATCCACGCCTTCAACGAAAATGGTCCGGCCGCGCCGGGCCCTCAGTGGGAGGGAGGCCGTCCCCGTCCGATCAGCGATGACGACCGCGAGTTCATCATCGCGACGGCCACAACCCGCCCGTCTGGTATCGGCGCACCCACCGGTACGGCGCCTCGGGATCGGCGGCGAGCGTGCCGGACGCTGTACGGTGACCTCGCGTCCACCGAGGAGTCGTGCGGCCGGACCCGGCTCCGAATCCGTGGGAGCCCGACACATCCGGTTCGCGTGCCACCGTCGGGAGTAGGGTGAAAAGGCCAAGGAACTTGGCCTGCCGGCAGCCGAGGCGATTCGGCTTCGGGAGTTCGGCGGGCCAGCCGGGTTCCGTGCTGACAAGCGAGAAGACCATGGCCGACACGGACAACCCCCATCTTCCCGAACACTTCCCGGACGAGATCCAGCGAGCGGTGAAACCCGGGACGGCGCTGCTGAGGCTGGAGACGGCTCAGGGCCGTCAGGGAATCCTCGACGGTGCGTGGTGGCCGCGTTCCCGCGACATCGTCGCGGAGCTTCCCCGTCTGGTCACGGAGTTGGTCCGCCATCTGGGCCCCATCACGCGCGTCGGTCTGGACGCGAACGCCTGGGACGAACTCCCCACGCGCCTGACCGTTGACGACCGGGTCGTGCACATCGACTCCTTCCCCGTTGGTGACGACACGGTCTTGATCACCCGCGGTGACCGGGACCACTTCTCCCTCCTGGTGGTGCCGCCGCGGGCAACCCCTGATGCGGCGCGCGCCGCGATGGCCAAGGCGGTACAGGGCGGCAACGTCGCAGGGGCCGAACAGATCCTCATCGACACAGGCACCAATCCGGATCGTCCGAGGCGCGTGGACGACGCGGGCGCGGGCCGGCAACCCGATGATCTGACGTGATGGTGCGGCCGAGGGCGGTCACCGGTCGGCTTGGCACGTTCTCCGAACGGGCTCCCAGTACTGATCGACGACCTCTGCCGGTTCGACCGGGGCGCCAGGCCTCGCAGAGCGAGGATGGCGATGGGTAGGGCCGCCGGCCATGGCCGCCCAGCAGTGGGCGCTGCTCGGGGACATGCCTCCTGGCGGGTCGTGACGCCGGTCCCGGCGAACCGGCCGGCGTTGTCCCACTGACACGCACCCATTTCCCGCGGCGGCAAAGGCGGTGACCCATGCTCCAGCACCCTGTGCGGGAGCGCCCGCGTAAAGCGGAACGCAACGGCCCCGGCGCATTCACACGCCAGGGCCGCCCTTCCCAACTGCTGCACGTGAGAGTGCACCAGTTCAACTCCAATGCTACTGCTGCCGAACTCTCGACGCGGAGACACGAATACCAGGTGAGCCGTGTCCCGCACCTGCCGTGCGCCCGGACGCCCGCTCCGCACCGGCACGGCCGCATCCAGCGCGTACGGGAAACAGGCCGAACACAGCGCCGGGGTTCTCCGCCGACGAGGGTGCGGTCGCGGATCGGCCGGGCTACGCCAGGCCGACCGGGTTCGCCCGCCCCATCCGCCTGCCGGCCCGATCGGGTACGGGCCGGTGCGTCACCCCCAGGCGATTGCCGGCGGCCAGTCGGCCCGGCGGGCCCGCGCGGTGTCCGCCCGATTGAGGGCCTCCGCCGCCGCGTCGCCCGTATCACGGCGGCCCGCCGTCACCCGAGGCGGAATCTCCCCAGCGCGCGCATGGCCAGCAGGTGTCGCATGGCCCGTGTCCACCCCGGACCGGAGCGACTGCACGGCCCGAGGGGCCTGCGTGGTGTCGACCGTGAGGTGCAGGCGAGTGGTGCCACCCTCCGGGCTTGCCGGGTAGCTGCGCTGTTCCGTACCCGCGAAGTGTTGCCGAAGCGCGTCAACGACCCCGCGGGCGGCCTCGGGGGACGCGGCGATGACGCGAACCTCGGCGAGCGCGGTCCAGGCCGGTGCCGTCCGTACTGTGTGCGCCGCGGGTGGCGGGCGGCCCGTAACGGTGACACGACTGGGGGAGGCCAGCAGTCGTGCGGGTCGCTGCACGCCAGCTGCCGTCGAACCTGTGTTTTGCAGCCGACGACGGCTGCCGCCTTGCGGCTCTTCGTGCACCGTCCTGGCCAGTGAGTCCGAGGAACCGCCGGCGCCTCTCTCTGGGACGGCGATAGTCCGGCGACCACGGTACGGGAGGAGATCGCCATAACGGAAAGCGGTGATCCGGTGATCGTGCCGCTCGTTGAGCGCGCGGATGATGAAGGCGCCCACGGCGATCATCGCGAGGAGGCGCACGGCCAGGCTGACGAGGACTGCCATCACGCCCACATCCCCCTGGCGCTGCTCGGCACCGCGGCCGTGTCGGCCGCGGACGGGGTGCCGCCTTCCGACTCCCAGTCCGCTTCGCCCCTGCGGTCGGTTCCCATGGTTCGGAGGAGTTCGTCGTCCGCCATGAGGCCGCTCGCGGTGAGTCTGCGCCGGGGGTCGGCCGCGGCTGCCATCAGCCGGGTCGCTGCGGCCAGATCACATTCCGGCGGGATGACCAGCAGATCCAGGCGACCGGTGGTGTAGGAGAGCAGCAGCAGTTTGTTCGGGTCCTGCTCCCTGAACCATCCGACGTGGACGACATGTCCCAAGGCGGAGACCCTTCGCGGGATCACCGGCCATGGCGTGGGGTTCACCGCGACTCGGGTCACTCGCGCCCAGCGGCGATCCAGTGTGTCGATCAGGGCCGGGAGTTCACGTGCGAGATCGCGGGAACGCGGCCACCAGGCTCCGTCCAACAGCCCACGCACGGCAGCGGCCGGCTTCAGTGCCAACCGAGGCGGGGGTATCGGAGGTGAAGAATCCTGCCCATCAGCGATGAGCGGTTGATCGAGGACGACACTCATGACACGGACCTGACTACGGGCGTGTTCCCACTTGCCCGAGATGGTCGTTCGCCGGGAACGACACCGGCATGAGGGCCCGTGTGCGTAATGCTCCTGGTGACTCCAGACTACTCCGGTGAGGGCCCGCTGAGGACGGTACAGACGTCCGGCGGGCATCTGACGGGGCTGGGCACGGCTCGCGAGGGAGGCCCCGCGCACCGAGTACGCCCTCACCCCAACGGTGCCCTGCGCTCGGCGAGGTTTCTGCGCGCTCTCGGCCTCACATCCGCGCGTTGGGCGGTCACACGTCACCGGGGTGGCGCAGCGCGGCATGGTCATCCCCGGCGGAACCCGGTCCCCGACACGGACGGGGTCGCGGGCCGAGCCCGACCGCGTCCTGGCGCCCGGACCGACGCGGGGAAAGGATCCCCCCTGAGCGCCGAATGCCGTGAATAGGTAGATTCCACCTCGGATGCCCGGGGCGCGGACGCCCGTGAGCGCTTCCGCCGCAAGGCCCCGGAACCGCGACCCCGAGGCGAGGAGGAAGCCCATGTCCCGAACGGTCATCACGGGCATCGGCTGCCACGGGGGTCCGGCGCCGGGACCACCGGCCGCAGCGGTTCCCGGGGAAGGAAAGGCGGCGGCCGCCGCGAACGCCGCACGCCCCGACAACGAGAACTCCGGCCCGCGGAGGCCGCCGAGGAACGGGGAAACCCACCATGCCCACTGACTCACCCATGCAGCTCGGCATGATCGGGCTCGGCCGGATGGGCGCCAATCTCGTGCGCCGGCTGATGCGCGACGGCCACCGGTGCGTCGTGCACGACCTCAGCCGCGATGCCGTACTGGAGCTGGAGAAGGAGGGGGCGACGGGCGCCGCCTCCCTCCGGGAGTTCGTGGAGAAGCTGGAGCCGCCGCGCAACGTCTGGCTGATGCTGCCCGCCGGGGTGGTGCAGCCGACGCTCGACGAACTCGCCGCTCTGCTGGAGCCTGGCGACACCGTCGTCGACGGCGGCAACTCGTACTACCGCGACGACATGGCCCGTGCCCGGCAGCTCGCGCCGCAGCGGATCCACTACGTGGACTGCGGCACGTCCGGCGGTGTCTGGGGGCTCGAACGCGGCTACTGCCTGATGATCGGCGGCGAGGACGAGCCCGTGGCCCGGCTCGGCCCGATCTTCCGCACCATCGCCCCCGGCCGCGGGAACGCCGAGCCCACACCGGGCAGGACCCGGTCCGACGGGACGGCGCCGGAGGGCTATCTGCACTGCGGGCCCAGCGGCGCCGGACACTTCGTGAAGATGGTCCACAACGGGGTGGAGTACGGGATGATGGCCGCCATCGCCGAGGGCCTGAGCATCATCCGGCACGCGGACGCGGGGCTCGGCCGCAGGACCGTCGACGCCGAGACCGCGCCCCTGCGGGAGCCCGAGGCGTACCCCTACGAGATCGACGTGGCCGAGGTCGCCGAGGTGTGGCGGCGAGGTTCGGTGATCGGCTCCTGGCTGGTCGACCTCGTCGCCGACGCGCTGGCCCGCTCGCCGCAGCTGGACTCGTTCACCGGCCGGGTCTCGGACTCCGGCGAGGGCCGCTGGACGGTGCAGGCCGCGATCGACGAGAGCGTGCCGGCCCCCGTCATCAGCGCCGCGCTCGCCGAGCGGTACGCGTCGCGCGGACTGGGCGAGTTCGGCGACAAGGCGCTGTCCGCGATGCGCGGCGAGTTCGGCGGCCACGCCGAGAAGAGCGGGTGAACGCCGTGACCCACCGTTCCTCCTCATCGGGCTCATCGAGCTCGTCGAGCCACGCACCGGTCCCCGACGACCATGTGGTGGTGCTGTTCGGCGCGACCGGCGACCTCGCCCGGCGCAAGCTGCTGCCCGGACTGTTCCACCTGGCCAAGGCGGGGCTGCTGCCGGCCCGCTACCGGATCGTCGGCTCGGCTCCGGCCAAGAGCACGATGAGCGACGAGGACTTCCGCAAGCACGCGCGGGAGGCGGTCGCGGAGTTCGGCCGGTCGAAGCCCGAGGGCCGCGCGTGGCAGGAGTTCGAGGCCGCCCTGTCGTTCGGCGCGTGCGACCCAGGCGCCGCGGAGCCGCTGATCGCGGCCGTCCAGGAGGCCGAGCGGGCCATCGAGGGCAGTCCGCGGCGACTGTTCCATCTCGCGGTGCCGCCGAGCGCGTTCACGTCCGTGGTGGAGACGCTCGGGGCGAGCGGCCTGTCCGACAACGCCCGGGTGATCGTGGAGAAGCCCTTCGGTACGGACCTGGCCTCGGCCCGCGCGCTCAACGCGTCGATCCACGCCGTGTTCGACGAGTCGCGGGTCTTCCGTATCGACCACTTCCTGGGCAAGGAGTCGGTCGACAACATCCTCGCGCTCCGCTTCGCCAACGGCCTCTTCGAGCCGATCTGGAACCGCGACAACATCAGCCATGTGCAGATCGACGTGCCGGAGAGCATCGGCATCGAGGGCCGCGCGCAGTTCTTCGAGGGCACCGGCACCTTCCGCGACATGATCGTCACGCACCTGTTCCAGCTTCTGGGATTCGTGGCCATGGAGCCGCCCACGGCCCTTGAGGCGCACTCCATGCGGGACGAGAAGGAGAAGGTCTTCCAGTCCCTCAAGCCGATCGACCCGGCGCATGTCGTCCGCGGGCAGTACGAGGGATACCGCGCCGAGCCCGGCGTGGACCCGAAGTCGGACACGGAGACCTTCGTCGCGCTGCGCGTCGGGATCGACAACTGGCGCTGGGCCGGGGTGCCGTTCTACCTGCGCTCGGGCAAGTCGCTGGGCGAGGCGCGGCACGTGGTGACGCTCGGCTTCCGGGAACCGGCCCTGCGCATGTTCCCGCTGGCCGTGCGGGGCGGCGCCGGCGTCCGGAGCAACGAGTTGCTGATCGACTTCGACGACCCCGGCCGCATCATGGCCTGCTTCCTGGTGAAGGACCCCGGGCCCGCCATGCGTCTGCGCGAGGCGGAGATGGTCTTCAGCTACGCCGAGTCCTTCAACACGATGCACGCGCTCGAGGGCTACGAACGCCTGATCCTGGACGCGATGCTGGGCGACCAGTCGCTGTTCACCCGTTCCGACGGGATCGAGCGCCTGTGGGAGGCGTCCACCCCGCTGCTGGAGAACCCGCCGCCGGTGGAGCTGTACGCACCCGGTTCCTGGGGACCGGAGCCCTCGGTGCGCCGTCTGATCGCGCCGCACCGCTGGAGCCTGCCGCGCCGCGCGTGAGCGTCGCGCGTAGGGAGCCTCCCCGGGCGGCCGCGGCGGGCACCACCGGCGGACATCCCCGCCCCGGCCAGGGGGCTGCCTCACCGTGGCCGAGGGCGGCGATGCGCCCCTGTCAGTCCGGCAGGGGAGCCGTCAGGTTCCCGATCCGCGTGACCGCCCAGCGCACCAAGATGGCCGTCACCATGCCGCTCGCCACGACGGCGGTGACGATCGAGGCGGCCGAGCCCGAGTGCAGCGCGGTCAGGAACGGGAAGACCAGCATGACCACCACCGCCAGCGCCCCGGCGCCGTACCAGGCCAGGAACAGCACCGGGCCCAGGCTGCCCGCAGGAGACTGACCCGACGACATGAGCAGATGATGCTTGGTCGCCCCTCGGCAGGCGTTGACCAGCGAAGCGCCCACCAGCGGCGGCACCAGGATCGGTGCAAGCAGCGCGCGGGCCCCCGCGCCTTCCCCGGCCAGCACCCCCGCCGCCACCAGCGCGCCCACCAGCCCCAGCACGACGGGCACCGACGTGTGCCGCAGCATCAGGTCCCGGTAGGGATACGGCGCCCACGACCCGCGCCGCGTGTCGTCGGTCTCCAGACGGGCCGGCTCCAGCAGCTGGGTCAGCGACCAGTAGCCGAAGGCCAGTGAGGTTAGCGCCGCCGCCGCGCCCGTCCCGCCGTGCGCCGAGGCCGCCAGCACCGCGCCCAGCACCGCGAGCACTCCCAGCACCACTGCCCGGCCCAGCCGGCCCGGAGTCCGCAGCAGCGCGAGCGCGTCCCGCCACGGCACCGCGAATTCCGCCCACCGTGGCGCCGGCAACCTCCATCGCGCCGACCGGCCCCCGCCGGTGACCCCGGCCACCGCCTGCCGCGCGGTACGGAACTCCACCGTGCGCAGCGCGGCCATCACCCCGGTCGCGGTCCGCGAACGCCGCCGTACCGCGGACAGCGCCAGCGACCCGACGAAGCGGTGTGCCGCGGCCAGCGCGCCGGCCACCACCACGGCCAGCAGGACGCCCGCGGCCCAGCCGCCCGGCAGCGCGGCCGGTGTGGGGGCCAGGGCGGCCAGCCCGGCCCAGCCCCAGGGCCCGGACCACAGCTCCACCCGTTCCAGTCCCGGCAGCCGGTCGCCGCGGACCGCCATCACGGTCTGCGCCACCAGCGCCAGCAGCGCCACAGCGACGTACGGAGTGGCCAGCCGGGCCCAGCGGGCCACCCGCTCGCTGCCCTCCACCGCCGCGCCCAGCGCGGTCGCCAGCAGCGGCAGACCGATGCCGCCCAGCAGACACCAGCCGAACGCGGCCGGCAGCCCGACACCGACGGTCAGGCCCAGCGCGATCATGCCGATCGCCGAGACCAGCAGCCCGGCCCCGCCGGAGATCGCGGCCGACCCCCAGAACCACGGCCGCAGCACACGGCCGACGTCCACCGGCTGGGCCAGCAGCCAGTCGACGGTCTCGCGCGGCGGCACCACCGGCCCGCGCCACTGGGCGTCCCAGGCGGCGACGAGCAGCCATCCCAGCCCCAGCGCGCAGGACCCGGCCGGCAGCGCGGCCAGGATCGCCGGTCCGTGACCGGAGTAGTCGGTGCCCATCGACTTCTCGAGGAACAGCCCCATGCTCGGCAGCGCTCCCCACACCGCGAGGATCAGCGCGACGCAGTACACGGTGTAGGCGATCTGGCCGGTCCGCTTGCGGCGGTGCGGGGTGCGCAGGTCGCGGACCAGGCGGAGCGTCTCCCGGGTCCAGTCGTCCTCGTCGGACCAGGCGGCGGAGTGCTCGCCGGTCTCCCCGATGTCCCCGGTGTCCCCGGTCTCCTCGGTGAGGGTGGTCACCGGGCACCGTCCGGGCTCTCGGCCAGCCAGGTCAGTCCGTCGGTCCCGGTGGCGAGCACCTTGTCCGGGTGGCCGTCGGCCACCACCTTGCCGTCGCTGAGGACCAGCACCCGGTCGGCGACCGCCCGGGCCAGTTCTCCGTGGTGGGTCACCAGCAGCACTCCGACGCCCTCCGCGGTCTCCTTCTTGATCAGGTCCGCCAGGCGGCGCCGCGCGCCCGGGTCCAGTCGTTGTTCCGGCTCGTCCAGCAGCAGCAGGTCGCGCGGCCGGACCATCGCGGAGGCCAGCAGCAGCGACTGGAGCTGCCCGGAGGACAGGGCCCCGGGCAGCGCGTCGGCGTGGTCGGTCAGCATCCGCTCGGCCAGTACGTGGCCGATCCAGTCGCCGGCGTCCTCCACCCCGTGGGCCACGGCCACCAGCTGCAGGTGCTCGCGCACGGTCAGGTCGGGGTAACAGGCCGCGGTGTCGCCGACCACCGCCACCCGGGCCCGGACCGCCGGGTCGTTCTCGTTCATCGGCTTGCCGTCGAAGGTCACCGTGCCGGTGCTCGGCCTGTCCCGGCCGGCCGCTATGCGCAGCAGTGTCGATTTGCCGGAGCCGTTGTGGCCGAGCAGCGCCACGCACTTCCCGGACCGGAGCCGCAGGTTCATGGTGGCCAGCGCTGTGCGCTTGCCGTAGACCCGGCTGACGCCGCTGAGTTCGAGCAATGGTGGTGCACCCATGTCGCCGGGCCTCTCGTCTACCGCGAACGCTGTCCCCGCTTCGGCCTCGGGGATGACGGCCCGGAGCGGCCCGGCCATTCTCCATGCTCTGCCCGGTCCGAGGCCATCGGCCGGCTGTTCACCCGCTCCGACGGCGTCCAGCGCCTGTGGGCGGCCTCCCCCCGCTCCTGGAGAACCCACCGCCGGTGGAAGCTGTACGCGCCCGGTTCCTGGGGACCGGACTCCGTGCGCCGCCTGATCGCGCCGCACCACTGGAGCCTGCCGCGCGGAGCGCGTGACCGCCGGACGGCCGGGCCGCCGGGCCGCCGGGCATACGGAGGCCGGGACCGGACCCGGCCGTCTCACCAGCCGGGCTGCGGATCGCCGAGAGCCAGCCCACTGTCGCGCAACCACTCGTCCGTGACCGCGCGGTTCTTCCTACGCGTGCCGATGGAGAGGTAGACGTTGAAGGCCCCCGGCTTGTATTCGGCATGCTGGCTGGTCCACTCGCTGTTGAGACACAGCTGCACCCCGCAGAGGTTGCCGTCGGGCAGACCTCGCAGTGGGTATTCCCACTGGACCTCCACCATCAGCGGGCCGAGGACGGCCGCCATCGCATCCACCTCGGCCTCCGTGGAGCAGTCCTCGTCCTCCACATTCTCGTGGCCGAAGGGCGGCACCCAGCCGAGTGACAACCACACGTCGTCGGGGAACGGCCACAATTCCATGAGTTCTGGGCGTAGTTCGAGCTCCAGCAGCAGCCGGTAGCCGTCCTCGACAATGCGGTACCCGATGTGCCGCCCGTCCAGCTCGGCCAGGAGGGCCGCCTCCGCCGAAGGATCACGAACCCACCCCACGATGAGATGAGCCCGAGGAAACGTCGCGACGACATGGGCCAATTGCCCGGCGGTCGTCACCATGACATGGTCCACCCATGGTTTGCCGTACCCCGGGGCACCATGGCTGCGCAGCAACGCACGCGCCCGGGCCACTGCCGTCTCTGCGTCCGGCAACGGCTCCATCAAGCGGTAGAGGAAGGAAGCGCTCATTCGCACGCCTTTCGGCATCACGCCCCGCCATCGGAAGCGGGGCGGGGACTCCGTGGCGGCGCGAATCCGCCGCCACGGGATTCAAACAGACGTGCCGCTCGCCGCGAAGTGATTAATGCCCGGCATCAAGGGGCGGGGATCGCCCCCGTGACCACTCCCCCATCCCTCGCCCGGCCGTTCCCTGCGCCCATAGGAACTGTTGAGTTGCCGAACAGGACGGTCCACGCTCAGGGACTCGTCTTCCGACCATCCGGAAGTCCTCATGCCTCGCCGCTCACCGGGCAGGATCAGAGACCGGCAGTCCTTGCGCGGGGCAAGGGAGCGACCCGCTCGCAGCCGCACGTACCGGCTCAGTCGCAGACGTGGTCCGTTGTGCTGCCCGGCGGGGTCAGGCCCTTCTCCCCCGCCCTGAGGCCGCGTCCCGCCACCGCGCACAGCTTCTCCAGCCATCGCTCCGGGTCGAGCGCGAGGAGGTAGCCGTCGGACCCGTCGACCAGGCCCATCGACGCGCCGTCCTCGGTCAGGTCGGCGGTCGCGCCGTACCCCGGCGTGAAGTGGTAGCGCTCGGTGCCACTGCCGACGTCCCAGACGGTGTACTCGTTCTGCGTGCTCTGGGTGCTCAGGGTGGACTCCGACGAGAAGGCGCTCAGCCATTGGACGCCCTGGTACGTCAGCGGCTCCAGCCACTTGTCCTTGCCTGCCTTGTCCATGTCCCACACCCGCACGGCGCCGTCGTAGGTCAGCACCGCGAGGAGCCGTCCCGTCGGGTCGAAACCGAGCTGCTTGACGCCGTCGGACCCCCCGACGTCGAGGGACTCGACCTCCCGGCCCTCTTCGAAGTCCCAGATCACGATGTCGGATTTCCCGTCGGCGGCGCGTACCGCCGCCTGCCCGTGGCCCGGGCGTGCCGCCGCCCAGGTGCCGGCGGCCGCGATCGAGACCTCGGTCGGCTCCTGGGCCCTGGGCCGGTAGGCCGTGCCGACTTCCCGGCCCTGGGCCAGGTCCCATCGCTCGACGTAGGACAGCGCCGAGATCACCACGTGGTCCGGGCCGTCAAAGGTGATGTCGACCCACGCCGGGGTGCGCCCGGAGCGCGGGTCGGGGTCCGTGGGGTGGATGTCCGGCGGTCGTGGCAGGTCGATCCGGTCCAGCTCTCTCAGTGTGTTCCCGCGCACCTCCCAGACCAGGACGGTGCCGCCGTCCGCCGCCGTCGTGAGGACCCGTGTGCCGTCCGGGCTGTACGTGGCGTACCGGGCGGCCAGCGGGCGGGACGGCCGCACCGCGGCCAGCATGCGGTGCGTCCGCAGGTCCCACAGGCGCAGTCCGTTGCCGTCGGTGTCGACGCTGACGACGTGGTGGTGGTCGGCGTCGACGGTCCTGATCCGGGCGGTGAGCATGGTGGTGTCGAAGGCGGAGGGCTCCGGGACGCGCGCGACCATCACCGACGCCGCGATGCCGACCGCGGCGCGGAGCTTGCCCGGCGGTCCGGTGAGTGACACGGCGGGCAGCTGCGACTCGCCGGTGAACGAGGCGTCCTGCTGTGCGGGCGCGGGCAGGTCGAAGGTGCCGGCACGTCCCTGGGCGAGGTCGAACACCAGGAACCGGAACCTGCCGAGCGAGGCGCCGAAGCGCTGCACCGGGTTGACGAGGAACCGGCCGGTCCGGTCCAGGCGCGGCACGTTCAGCGGGCAGACCAGCCCCAGTTGCCGCGTGCTGTACTGATGGCGCACTTTCGGGCGGCCGGTCAGGTCCCAGGACTGCAGGACCCCGTCCGGGGTGCACCGCACGAGCGTCCGGCCGTCGCCGCTGACCGTGACGGCACCGGTCAGGTCCGTTCCCCAGGTCGCCGCGTCCCGCCGGCCGTCGGCGAGGTTCCAGCGCACGAGGCGGCCCTGGGCGCCTTCGGCCGCGCCTTCCTGGGTGATCCGGCCGATCACGGTGCCGTCCGGGCCGAACCACGCCTGGGCCGTCTCCCAGCCCTTCGGTGCGGGCAGCGCCTTGCCCGCGCGCCGGCCGCTCGCGGACTCCCAGACCAGGACCCCTTCGCCGGGCAGTGCGGCGAGCACCCTGCGCCCGGTGGCGTCGAAGCGCAGGTCGGCAGGGGCGCGGGCGTTGTTCCGTACGGCGTCGCCGTCGCGCAGGACCACCGTGCGCCACTTGCCGCCGCCGTCCGGCCCGATTCCCACGGACACCTTCCCGTTGACCGAGGCGCGCGCGGACATGAGTCCGTCGGGCGAGAGCGCGACGATCTGCGATCCCGCAGGCAGCCAGTCGGGGTGCGCCTCGTCCGTGCCGGGCGCCAGGCCGACGGCGTCGCCGGAGGTCATGCCGACATTGATCCGCTTGCCGTCCTCGCTCATCGCGACATCACGGACCGGGGCGTGGTTGTCCCACACCACCCGCTCCACATGGCGCAGCCTCAGGTACTGGCTGATCAGCGCGGTGCGGGCCTCGGGCTCCTGGGCGGTCCGGTACGCCGCTCCCGACAACAGCGCCGAGGTCACCACGGATACGTCGTCGAGCTGTGCGACGCGCGCCGCCAGCTGCTTCGAGGCCGCCCGCCGCAGTTGCCCGTCGAGCTGTGCGTTGCGCCAGAAGAACAGCCCGGAGGCGACGACCGCGAGCACGGTCAGGACGGCGAGTGCGCCGATGCCCCCGCGCTTCTGCCGCACCCGCCGCCGCGCCCGTTCCTCCTGCGCCACCCGTCTCGCGACCGAGGCGTCGACGAACTGCCGCTCCGTGTCGGTCAGTACGGGCCCCCGGCGGGCCACCCACTGCTCCGCCTCCGTGAGCTGTTCGCCCTCCAGGAGCTGACCGCGCTCCACGTCGTGCCGCAGCTCCGCCCGCCAGGCCAGGAACGCGCGGTCCTGCCGCACGCGCTCCTCGAGCCGCTTCCATGCGCCGATCAGGGCCTCGTGGGCGAGTTCGGCGGTCACCGCCTCGCCGCCACCGCCGCGCAGCACGAGCAGCCGCCGCTCGGCGAGCGCGGTCGCGATCCGCCACCGCCCCTCCCCCGCGTCCTGCTGCCTGAGGGCGTTGCGCATCGGGACATCGCCGCCCGGCAGGAACCGGACGAGATCGGTGAGCAGCCGCATGGCCTCGGCCTCGTCGGCCTCGCCGACGCAGCTTCGCCAGGCGGTTTCGGCGTACCGCCCCAGCGCGCCCTGGACGCCGCCCACTTCGCGGTAGGTGTCGAAGCGCAGCCGTCCCCCGATCTGCCCGTCCCACAGCTGTGCCATGACGAAGCCCAGCAGGGGCAGCGCGCCGGGGCCGTCCCCCGCGTCGTCCAGCATCCGCTCGACGAGCCCGTCGTCGTACGTCACGGCAGGTGTCAGCTCCAGGGGGTCGCGGATCACCTGCTCCAGTTGCGGGCGGGACATGGGGGCGAGCAGCCGCACTTGCCCGCGGCTGAGTGCGGGGCCGAGGAGCGGATGGCTGAGGGCTGCGTCCGTGAAGTCCGACCTGAGGGTGACCAGCACGCGCAGTCCGTCGGGACGGTGCTCGGGAAAGAGCAGGCGGACGGCCTCCTCGATCTCGGGGTCCGGCCCGGCGAGCAGTTCCTCGCCTTGGTCGAGTACGACGAGCAGCGGCTGCTGTCCCTGCCCGCCGGCCATGCGCAGGGCGTCCATGAGGCCGTGCTCGGCGAGCAGCTCCTCCAACTGCCGGACCTCCCGCGTCCTCGCGGCTCCGCGCAGTGCGGGACGTACGGCGGTGACGAGCTCCGAGGCGAGCGCCGTCCGCAGGGTGGCGCCCTCACCGGAGCGCACCATCAGCACGGCATGGCCCCGCTCCCGCAGCCGCGGCACCACGCCCGCGCGGGCGAGCGAGGACTTGCCGCAGCCGGAGGGTCCGACGAGGGTGACGCAGGGGTGGGAGCCGTCGACCAGGGCGGTGGCGTCGGCGACGTCGTCCTCGCGGCCGAAGTAGACCTCGGCGTCGCCCTCTTGGAAGGTCGACAGGCCGCGGAACGGCGAGGCAGGACGGACCACTGTCGCCAGTTCCGGCAGTTCGGCGACGAGCGTGCGGGTGGGCATCAGAAAGCTCTGCTGCACTCCGCCGGGCTGGATCACGACGACCATCCCGGCCACGGCGCGCAGTTGCTCGTCCCAGACCGGGCTGCCGCTGAACCCCTCCTCGACGGGCACGCCGTGTGGATCTGCCTGCGACAGCTGCACCCAGCCCTCGGCGGTGGCGCCGCGCAGCCGTCCGTAGTGCCAGACGCCGCCCGGGGAGCGGTACGGGAAGCCCGGCACGCGTACGTCGTGGCCCCACACCTGCTCAGTGTCGGCCATGTGCAGCGGGTGGGACCCGGGTATCGCGGCGCGCAGCCGGAGGACCGCGATGTCGCCGGTCTGGTCCTCCCGTACCGGCACCCAGCGCTCGACCTCGGCGGCGGCGCCGCCCTCGGCGAAGGGCAGGTCGACGAGGACCTCGGTGCCTGTGGCCACCTCGTCCTCGCGGGGCCGGCGGAGGGCGTCGTTCACGACGTGGGCGCAGGTCAGGACGAGGTCGGGGGCGATGAGGAAGCCGGCGCCGGCGAGTTCGCCGTCGGGGCCCTTGACGCGGACCACGGCTGCGGCCAGTGCTTCTTCGGGGCTGCGTGAGCCGGGCCCGGCTCCTGTTCCCGTTCCCGCGTTCGCGCCTGCCCCCGTCGTCCCGGCCGTCACCGATGCCTCCGTGCCTCCGCGACCCCCGCTGGATCAACTCCCTTACGGAGTATCGTCGTTGACGTCCCTCCGGTCACCCCTGTTCCAGGTCAGGGTGACCGCGAAGTTGGCCGCTGTGGCGGTGCTGGCGATGACGACGTCCGCCTCGGCGGACAGGGAGACGCCGAATTCGAGGGTCACCTCGTCCGGGGCGTTGGCCATCCCGCGGAAGCGCCCCACGAAGCTGTCCGCGACGGGCCGCACGGTGTCCAGCATCTGCCCGAGCGACCGTTCGGCGCGCACCACGGCCCGATTGCCACGACCGACCCGGACGAGGCTCTCGTCCACCTCGCGGATCTGGACCCGCACCACGTCGTCGCTGCCGTCGCCCAACGGCACTTCCACGGTGTGCACAGACCGGTCGGTCATGGGGGTCTCCTTCACTCCGGTGCAGGGTGCAGTGATCGTAACGGTCCCCAACACCGCTTCGGGCAGGCCGGAATGGTCCTGGCGGCGCCCGGGCCACATGAGGTCTTCGGCGCTGCAGGGACCGCCGCCGCGCCACCCGGGGCGATACGCCCGACGCACCTGCGGGTTCCCGCCGAAGAAGCTCGGAGGCACTTTCCTCACGCCTTAATTCATGTCTTGACAGAACATCGACAAGCTGTTTCGATCTGCTCGCGTCCCGAGGAGGGAGGAGAGCTTCCCAATACGCCGTCGGCCCGAGCAGCGAGCGACAGGGCGGAAAGAGCCCCGTCGCGAGGGGCGGCGCCGTCCGAACGAACCCCTGTCAGCGGCGGGTTGCCGGGGATCCCGAGGTCACGTCTGCCTGAGCTGCCGTCAGCGGCCGGTCGGCAGCGACCCACGGGGTCGGGACCGCGCACGACCCGCGCATCCCAGCAGAAAGGAAGGACATCGTGAGACGTTCCCTCATCGGGGCAGCCGCAGCTCTCACCTTGGTCGTTCTCGTCGGCACGGAGTCAGCGGCCCCGGCCGCCGTACCGCACCACCACGGCTCCTCCGTGACGGGCACCTATTCCACGGGGGCCGACCACGCGTGGCAGCCGTTGCCGGGTGTGAGCGCGGGCGCCCCCGCAGACGCGACCGTCGTCGTCGACCCGAGCACCACCCGTCAGAAGTACTCGGGCATCGGCTTCTCCCTGGACGAGACCAGCGTGTCCAACCTGTGGAAGCTCACCCCCGCCAAGCGTGAGGAGGCCGTCCGGCTGCTCGTCGACCCGAAGACCGGGGCGGGCCTGAACCGCTTCCGCCTCACGATCGGCAGCCCCGACCTCATCGAGCACCTGCCCTTCTGGTCGGAGGACGACCTGCCCGCCGGAGTCGCCGACGACTTCCAGCTGAAGCACTTCTCCATCCAGCGCGACGTCGACCTGCACATCATCGACACCATCAAGCTGATCCAGCGCTACAACCCGAAGGCCACCTTCTTCGGGTCCGCGTGGAGCGCCCCGGCGTGGATGAAGACCAACAACCAGTTCACGGGCGAGGTCGCGCTCAAGCCCGGGAGCACCACGGACTACTACCAGGTCGGCAAGCTGCGGGACGACTGCATCGACGTCTTCGCCCGCTACTACGTCAAGTTCGTGCAGGCGTACGCCAAGCACGGCATCCGCGTCGACGCCCTGACCCTGCTGAACGAACCCGGCATGGACGTGGTCTACCCGGCCATGGACATCAGTGTCGCCCAGCAGCAGAAGCTCGCCCTCGCGATCAAGAAGGCCCTGCGCAAGGCCGACCTGAACACCGGTCTGTACGTCCACGACTTCAACTTCTGGGACTGGCGCGACCCGAACAGCACGGCGACCAAGAACTACTACCGCATCTTCAACGACGCCCCGGACGGCTCCGTGACCGGCCGGCAGGTCCTGAACGCGACCGACGCCGTGGCCTTCCACCCCTACTGGGGCGACCCGACGGTGATGCGCGACGCGTTCGAGCAGACAGGCAAGCCGGTCCACATGACCGAGACCAGCGACCTGTCCGCGTCCACCATCCTGAACTACTTCCGGCTCGACGCGAGCTCCTACATCATGTGGGCGCAGACCACCGACCAGGACGGCGGCACGCTGCACTGGACTCCCGCGCGGGACAACAACATCGACTGGGACGAGGTCGCCGCGACCACCAAGTGGCCCGACCGCCTGGTCAAGGTGAACACCACGACCAAGGACTTCACCGTCCGCGACGAGCTTTACACCATGGGCCAGTTCGCCAAATACCTCACGCCCGGCGACGTACGCCTGGAGTCGAGCACCACGGCTGACGGTGTGAGCAACGTGGTCTACCGGCACGGCACCGACAGGTTCACCGCGGTCCTCGGCAACGCCAACAGCACCGACACCACGGTGCGGATCGTGCTCGCGGGCACGTCGTACGCGGTGAAGGTCCCGGCACACTCGTACGCCACGTACCAGTGGAAGCAGCACGTCCCCCGCAACACCCACAACCGGGCGCCGGTGGTGGCTCCGGCAGCGGACGTGGTGGCGGACCAGTACGGCACGGTGCAGGTCCCCCTCAAGGCCACCGACCGCGACGGCAACCGGCTCGCCTTCTACGCGACCGACCTCCCGGACGGCATCACGGTCGACCCCGCCACGGGACTGGTGACGGTCAACCCGACGGTGGCGGGCGAGCATGACGTGACGGTGTACGTCACCGACGGCACCGCGCGCACGAAGGTGACCCTGCACGTGACGGTGCGACCGCACAGCGCACCGGTCGGGGTCCGGGTCGAGGCGGAGTCGTACGCGGCCCAGCACGGCTGGACATCGGGCGGCGCCAACTTCATCGAGTCCAACCCGGCGGCCAGCGGCGGCGCGAACGTCGGCTGGACGGCCGCAGGCAACTGGCTGGACTACGGCGTCGACGTCCCGACGGCCGGCACGTACGACCTGGAACTCCGCGTCGCCACGGGCGGCGGCGCGACCGTCCCGAACGCCCTGACCTTCCGCGACGCGGGCGGCACGACGCTGGCCACGGCGTCCGTCCCGAACACGGGCGGCTGGGGCTCCTACCAGTCGGTCCACGTCCCGGTCACCCTCGCGGCGGGCGACCAGACGGTCAGGCTCTTCTGCGAAACGGGCGGCTTCAACATCGACTACTTCCGCCTGTCGTAACGCCCGGGCGGCCCGCCGTCACTCCCCCACGCGCGGCGGGGGCGACGGCGGGCGCCACGCCGCCCGTCAGGAACGCGGAATCCCCATCCCGTCGAAGCGCTGCATGAGGGACGGCTTGCCCCGGTGAGCGGCCCGCAGTTCACCGACCCGCCGGTCGAAGTCGGCGGTGCCGCCGGTGTGGGCCTCCAAGGCGCGCAGGTCTCCCAGGAGTACGACGGCGGCGTCGTAGGCGCCGGCCTTCTTCTGAGCGATCAGGCCATCGACGTCTCGCCACGCCTGATCGATGTCCTGAGCGACCTTGTGCAAGCGTGCTTCCTTCGCCTCGGCGTCGGCGCGTGCCCGGGCAGTCTGCTCTCGCTCCCTGCGGTCGGTACGACGGCGGTAGGCGGTGTCGAGAAGTTCAGCCGCGGTACGCCGCCCCGCTTCGTCACGCGGGCCGGGGACAGTGATGGCCGCCCGATAGCGAGCCAGGAGCCCAGGCCCTGGGGATACCGGGCCCAGCGCGGCCTCGACCAGCAGGACGTCCTTGTCGGCGGCGGGAAGACCGGCAATGAAGGCGGCCAGAGCCGTACGGTCCACGCCGTCCGCAGTGGCGGCCCGGCTCGCCTCGGCGGCGACCGCCAGCAGGTCCGCGTCGACCCCCAGGAAGTCCGCCAGTGCCCGCTGCGGGCCGGACAGCGAGGCCAGTCCCGCAGGAACGGGCGGTTCGACCTCGCGGGCGTAGTTCTCCTCGTCGTCCTCCGCCAGCTCCCAAGCGGTGAGCCCGGCAAGCCATGCCACATACAGTGGCCGCAGGTCTCCCGCCGCGAGTTCGGCGCGCAGCCCCACGAAGGCCGAGAGCGTGTAGAACGTCTCGAATTCCCATTCGCAGCCATCCTCCGAGGACACGGAGAAGTCCAGCAACGTCTGTCCGGACCGGGTCCAAACACTGAGCGCGTCGTCCATGGCGTACGCGGTTGCTTCCTTGGCCGTGAGCGACCCAGCAGGCAGGCGCAGGAGGAGACGGCGGCTGCCCCAGTTCGCGTAGTACAGGTGGGCGTCGTAGAGCTGCTCGACCAGCTTCGTCGGATCGCCTTTGAAGTCGCCCCAGTGGTACTCGTTGACGAAGCGGGTCGCGGTGATGTCGGCACGAGTGGACAGCGCCCGTACCTGCCCGACCTCGTCCTCGTCCAAGGGCCGGTCAAGCGCGAGGAACTCGTAGTACTGGTACTCGCTCACGCTCCCGGAGCCTACCGATCCTGGTCACGCAGGGCGTAGAACCAGCCGAACCACCCGTCCAAACGCCGCTCGCGCTGTACCCGTTCCCGTTCGGCCTCCGCTTCGGCTTGCTCGGCCGCAGCGCGCTCGCGTTGCATGCGACAGTGCGGGCACTCGTCGCCACGCGCCGGGTCGGGGCCATCCTCCGGGTCGAACTTGCTGCCGCAAGTCGAGCAGGGCCGCAGTGAGGCGCGCCATCGCCGGTACTCTTCCTCCTCGCGGCGCTCTTCCTCCGCCCAGGCGGCCCGCTGTGCGGCAAGACGTTGTTCCTCTCGGCCTTCGAAAGCCCGGCGGTCGTCCGGGTTGTCCAGCGCATCGGCGAGCACTTGCCCTGAGCCGTGGCCGAAGCGCCACCAGATCGCCGCGCGAGGGCCGTTCTGGCGCAGCTCGTCGAGTGTGGTGGCCAGCACGGGCACAGCGTCCGTGTAGTCCCAGTAGTCGTCGCTCTCCGCGGTGTTCTCGATGTGGCGCCCATAACACCACTGACCCTGCCAGTGCTCGCGTGAGAGGCGGACGACCTCTTGTATGCGTGCTTGCTGGGCCTTGGGCCCGACCTGCTTGGTGAACACGAACGCCACCGGTGGGTATCCGTCGCGACCGGAGGCCTGCCAGAGGGTCGACCACAGGGGGATTTGCTGCCCGTTGTGGTCCTTCGCGGTGCGCTGGAAGAACCGGCGGTAGCGAGCGATCTTGTCTGCCACCTTGGCCGGTGGCTCGGTGCCGTTGTCGACCTCCACGAACAGCACTGGCAGCCCGGCCTCCGGCGCGGTGAGCACCGCGTCGGCGCGCAGACTGCCCTTGCCCGGCGTGGTGAACGTGCCGCTGATGGGGAGAGCGACCTCGGTGTGCCAGCCGTGAAGTGTCCCCAGCCCGGGGGGCCTGACGGGCATCAGCCTCGTCGGCCCTGCAGCGGGCGGTACACCCCGGCGTACAACCGGCCTGGTCAGCTCCGGCGGCGATTGTAGGAACGCATCGATGGTGTCGGTCACCTTCACCGCGTGCGCCGCGCCGGCCCTGGCTGCCGCCTGCGCTGTACCGCCCATCTCTGCGAGCGGCCGGTCCAGCTCGGTGGCAGCCGCGGCTAATCCGGCCGTGGTGAGATTCCACAACTGCTCGCTGACCGGCCGCCCCGACGGATTCAAGCCGGTCATCTTGCCGACCGATTCCAACAGCCCGGCATCTCGGAGGTCCTTGCACGCGTTGCGGACGGTCTGCCCGTCGGTGGTGCCCGGCAGGACCAACTGCCGTAACTGCGCAGCCGTGGCGACCTTCACTACCCCCAGCGCCAGCAGCACCAGACTCCGCGTTCGCGCCGTCGACCCGAATCGCCACCGCTTGGCACCCGCCATCGACCTCTCCCTCCCCTCCGCCCCCAGTGCCGCACCCCCACACGCGGACCCACGTCCGCGCCGCACGGCGCCAGCCGGACATCCAGGGCTGGGCGGGCACCCGGGGCCCCACCTCACAACCCCTGCACGACCACTCCACCACCCCCCACTGACATACAAGACCAGAAACAGCAGGAGCAAAGGGGTTGTCGAGCCACTCGCGACCAACCAATACACGGACTGACCTGCAGAAACCCTTCGCACGACGGGGAAAGTCACCGTAGGGCGGGGTGTAGGGAGGACTGTAGGAACCGCGATAGCTACCTCTGTCAGCGCGGAAGGCAACCGCGGTCACTGACCCAGAGAAACCTGTCATGGCATGCACCGCGCTCAAGTCACTCGCCGATCACCGCTCAACTCACCGACAGCTCATGGCCTATGAGCCGCCCAGGCCGGTCCTGCGCACCAGTTTGAGGTGCGACAGGTAGTGGCTGGGCAAGCGGGAACTCACCGCTATCTACGATCGCGCTCAGCACCAGGGCTACAGGTCGTTGCCGGTGAGTAGCGCGGGTCCACGGCAGTGAGGCCGCGCCGGTTCGCAGCCCTCGGAGACGAGCGGACCGGCGCCGCGCTGCAATCATCGTTGGCTCAGGTATCGCTCGCTGCGCCAGCTATTCGCCCGGTCCAGAGCTGTCAGCGACAAACGACCCTTGCCCCAAGACCGTACGCAGCCTGCCCTCAGTGCGCAGCGCCGCCACAGCCTTCTGCACTGTGGAGGGCGCAACGTCGAGCTCAGCGGCCAGCGCGTTCACAGCGGGGAAGCGCTCCCCCACTGGGTAGGTGCCGGCGTCGATGCGACGGCGCAGTTCGTCCCGCACCTGAGTCCATACGGGAACGCTCCGGTCAAGATCCATGGCTTCAGCGTGCGCGAATACGCGAAAACAGGCGACCGCGTATACGCGAATACGCGTATGCTCGATAACGAAAACACCCCGACAGTCGGGCAAGGACTGCCGGGGCTGAGCCGATCGCTACTGAGGAGCGAACGACAATGCGAAGCCTAGTGGCCGAACTCTTGAGCATCATCCTGCCCGCCCGGGGAAAGCGCCGAGCCGAACCCGAGCCAGCAGCCGCCGTCCGTCCCCTTCCGCCGCCCACTCCCCGGGCTCCCCGGGCTCCCCGTACGGCAACGGTGATCGACGCCGAGACACTCCCACTCGTACCCCGGTATCTCGAGGCTTTCGAGCAGGCACGTGAACGGCAGGCCCAGCGGGATCGGCGAAGGTCTCTCGCACTGGCAGCCATGGGACAGGACTACGTGCCGGAGCGCGTGGCATGACTGACGACGCCGTGGCTGGACTCCGCCTGCTGCCGTGGGAAGGTCCCAATGGGAAGCCCGTGTACGCGCCCGACGGCAATCCCGAGGGCGTGATCGCGCGACTCGCCGACAGCATGGAACGCGAACAGCTCGCCACAGCGTCAGGCACGCTTGAGCTTGCCCGTCAGATGCTTGCCGTTACTGAGCCGCTGTCCCCGGACCAATCGCGCTTCGTCGTGGGACGTCTCTGCAACGTCCTGTCGAACACGCTGCGGATCGCCGAGTCACGCGGCATGCGTCTGACGACCGGAGGCGCCGATGCGTAGACGCGAAACGCCGCTGATGACTATGCGCGTATCGCGCGACGGCGGGCAGACGTGGGGGCGCCGCCTGCGCTTCCGCAGCGGCGACAATCTCAAGCCCCTCCAATCCTCGGTGTGGCCACCGTGCGAGTGCCGCCGATGCATGCCGGGGATGCACCGCTCATAGCGACCCGTCCGGACTCAGAGGCGCCCGTGGCGGCCTATTGACGCACAGGCCGCCACGGATGCCTCTCGGTTCATGACTGCCCGGCTTGCCTCAGCCAGATCCGAGGTCATGGTGAAACCGGACGGGCTCTGCAAGCGCCGCGTGCGCTCCCTCGAAATCTGCCAGCCTCGCCGCGACTGTTTGGATGGCGAGCCGTTCGGGCAGTGCGGCTGAGAACTTCAAGCCGCGCACAGCACGTCGGTCCACGTCCGGTAGCACGAGGCGCTCGTCAGCTCCGTTGAGAGCGGCACGCCACATCGCAGGCGAGAGATCCTCCCGTAGGCGCAGCCAGCAGTCGTTCGGTCTTTGGACAGGGTCGGCGACTGAGGAGAGCGTGGCTGCAAGAGTGGCGTTCGCCCGGTAGCCGGCCCACGTCCACCAGCGAACGTCGTCACCGACCCGCGTGATGAGTGTCCCGGTCTCCTGCACGCTGCCCGGACCCTCATTCTCGCGTACGTCGGCAAGACATGCCTCGGCGCGCCTGGTCAGAGTGACCGATGGTGTGACACCGAGCAGGATCTCCCGCATGGCCTGCGTCAGGGCATATGACAGTCCCGTGACTCCGCCGTTCATCCACTTGGCGACGCCGCCTCCGTCGGCAGGCTCGACGAAGACCCGCTTTCGCCCCCAGTCGACGAACGTGACCTGCCAGCTGCGTCCCCCCAGTAGCAGCCGCCTAGGCCCTGGCCGCTCCTCCGTCAGTACGGATGGGTCTGTCTGGCCGATCTCCACCCTCCCAGACAGAACTGTGAACTGCGGTGGCGCGGTGAACGAAGCGGTCAGCTCGATGAAGTGCCTCTTCCCGAAACGGCGTTCCGCTTCGGGGCCGACGAACAGCAGTCCACTGTCCTCATCCAGGAAACCCTCGTCGACGAGGTATCTGAGGATCGGAGCAGCGGAGCGGTCGAAGGGCGTGAGGCCGTTCCATTGCTCGGGCCACAGCTGGTCCCCCAGCTTGTGCTGTTGCAGCGTGGCGGCGAGAAGCTGCTGCGCGACGAGATGGCGCGGCTCGGGCGGCGCAACCACGGGCTCCACCCAGGCTCGTGCCCACAGCAGGAGCAGTCCGGCCGCCTGCAGCAGCGTTTCCTTGCGGGTGGTGAGGAACAGACAGTTACGCGTGGTGCCGTCACGACGGCCGGTGCGTCCGATGCGCTGGAGGAACGAGGCGACCGAGGCGGGCGAGTCGATCTGGATGACGCGGTCCAGGTCGCCCACGTCGATGCCCAGTTCCAGCGTCGAGGTGGAGACGATCACGCAATCCCTCGCCTCGGCGAACGCCTGTTCCGAGCGTGCCCGTTCGTCGGCGGAGAGGGACGCGTGCGACAGGAAGACCGTCACGTCGCGTGCCCGGAGTTCCGCGCCCAGCAGTTCGACCTGGCGTCGCGAGTCGCAGAAGACGAGGCGTTTCTCACCTCGGTGCAGTGCGGCAATCACCTTGGCGGCGTTTTCCAGCGAGCCGACGTAGTCGAGCTCGACCTCGCCCGCAGGTCGGGGTACTTCCTGAGCGGGAGTTTCGTCGGCCGGAGCCGGCTTCCCTGCGCGCGGAAGCACTACGCCGGGCGCGATGACGCGGCCGGGCCGCTTCCCGTTCCCCGATCCCTGCAGCCAGCCCAACAGGTGCTCCGGGTTGCCCACGGTGGCCGAGAGTCCGATCCGCTGGATAGGTCGCCCCGTGACCCTCTCCAGCCGTTCGAGTACGGCGAGTAGGTGCCAGCCTCGATCGTCGCCTGCGAACGCGTGCACCTCGTCCACGACGACCGCCCTGACATTGCCGAGCAGGTGCGCGTGGTCGGTCTTGACCCCGATCAGCATCGCCTCGAGGGACTCCGGTGTGGTGAGCAGGAAGTCCGGGGGCTCAGTTCGGATGCGCTGCCGCTGCGATTCCTTGGTATCCCCGTGCCAGAGCGCTGCTCGACGGCCCATCCACTGCGCGTACGAGTCGACACGCGTGACCAGGTTGTTGAGCAGCGCCTTGAGCGGGCACAGGTACAGCACCGACGTACCCGTCCACTTGTGGCCGGCCATGGCAGAGAGCAGCGGGAAGCAGGCCGCCTCGGTCTTGCCGCCCGCCGTCGGTGCCAGGAGTACGGCGTCCTCCCCATCCATGAGGGGCGTGATCGCATCCCGCTGGAGGGGGCGGAGGTCCGGCCAGCCGAGCGAGTTCACGATGTGATGCAGCAGGACGGGGTCGAGCCGGTCGAGCACGTCGCCGTCGCAGCTCTCCGGTGCACTCACAGTTCCAGCTCGATGTCGTCGGCCGAGGCGCCGGAGGCGGTCAACGCGGCAGCCAGGTTGCGCTCGACATCGGTGAGTTCACTGCTGGCGACGGTCAGCTTGTAGTGCCGCCGCGGGTCGAAGTCGTCGAACTGGTCGACTCGGTCGAGCACGTCCCCGACCAGCTTCTTCAGGAACAGCCGGGGAGCCACTCCGACCTTTCCCCCGAGGGCCCCGCCGACCGCCCGCGCCAGATCGGCGACGTAGTTGTCGTCCACCACTGTCCCGATGCGCTCGGGAGACGTTGTCCCCGCCGCAAAGAGGTCGCGGATGGTGACGCCGAGGCCCACGAGCGACTCCTGCGTGAAACCGGGGAGCCTGACCTGCACAGCCCGCGGGTTGTCAAAGCGAGGATCGGTGGTGAAGTCGGTGGCGAGGCGCTGCGCGAGGGGGGCGAGGCGCTGTACGCCCTGCTGGCCGTCGTAGAAGGCAGGCGTGCCCGTGATCACCAGGTACAGGCCGGGGAAGCGCCCCGAGTGCACTTCGTCGATGAGCTGCCTCAGGGCGTTGAGGGCCTTGTCGCGCGCATCGGAGCGCACTCGCTGCAGGGTCTCGACCTCGTCGAGGACGACGAAGAGCCCCGTGTGCCCGGAATCCCGCAGGACGGTGAGCAGGCCCTGCAGGAACCCGAGCGCGCCGAAGTGGTCGAGGTCCCCCCGTACACCGGCTGCTCGGCGCGCGGCCGCCGCGACGTGCGGCTGTCCGCCGAGCCAGGCCATCACCGCGGCCGCGGTCGCCTCGTCGCCCTCGGCCAGGGCTGCCCGGTAGCCACGCAGTGCGGCGGCGAAGGACGGTGCGTGCCGGGAGACCTCGGCGAGGCGAGCCAGGAGCAGCTTCTCGACCTCTTGCGGCAGTTCCTCCTCGGTGGCTCCGGCAGCGAGGGCGTCCTCCTCCAGCGCGTAGAACCAGGCGTCGATGACGGGCCTCAGTGCGCTGGGCGGAAAGCTGGAGGTGGTGAGTCGTTCGGTGAGCCTTCGGTAGACGGTTTCCAGCTTGTGGAGGGGTGTCTCGTTCTCCGAGATCTGGATCTCGGCCACCGCGAAGTTGCGCCGCTTGGCCCGCTCCCCCAGCCAGCGGGTGAAGAAGGTCTTTCCTGAGCCGTACTCGCCTCGGACGGCCTTGAACACCGACCCGCCGGAGGCCACCATGTCCAGCTCCGCTTCGAGCGCCGCCTCGAAGCGGTCCAGCCCGGTGGCGAGGAGGTCGAGGCCGCTCTCGGGCACGGCTCCGCGCCGCAGCGCATCGATGACGGCGCGGCGGCGTGCCGTGCTGACCTGGGTGGGACGCGTCGATCCGGTGGCACTCACAGACGCCAGTGTCCCATTGCCACCCATGTGTCGTAGGCCCCCTGGGGACCACGGCCTGCGGCGACCCGATGGGCAATCGTGACGGGGATGACCAACTGGGTTGACGGTGACCCGATCAAGCTGGTGAAATCACTCTCTGTACAGGGTGGTGCAAGGCAATGGGGGACCCTTCGTATGGCTGCGCTCGACAACGTCAAGCTCAAGGAACTACTCGCGGACGTCGCCTCGGGGACACTGCAGCTACCGGATTTCCAGCGCGAGTGGAAATGGGACGACGACCGTATCCGGGCCATCATCGCCACTGTGACCCTCGACTATCCGCTCGGTGTCGTCATGACGCTTTAGACGGGCGGCAGTTCACCTTTCCGGGCGCGCACGCTCACGGGCGTCGGGCTGCATGAGGAGCCTCGCAAACCCGAGTTGCTGCTGCTGGACGGTCAGCAACGTCTCACCTCTCTGTTCCAGGCACTGTGCCTGGACGTCCCGGTGGATACGGCAGACACCCGCAACAAGCCGATCAGGCGCTGGTACTACATCAATGTGGCCAAGGCCGTCGGACCGTCCGCTGACCGTGACGAGTCGGTGATCTCCGTGCCGGAGGACAAGGTCCTCCGGACCGCCTTCAACCGAACGGTCGTCCTCGATCACAGTACCGAGGAGAAGGAGTGCGCGGCCGGTCTTTTCCCCTACACTTCATCTTCAACGAAGAGGCCGTGGGTTCAAATCCCGCCACCCCGACGGTATAGCAGCAGGTCAGGGCCATGATCCTTCCAAGGATCGGGGCCCTGGGCCGTTCCCGGGTCCGTCTTGGGAGCCATTTGGGAGCCAACCTCGGCATCCGGCTCCGCGGCGGGAGCCGAGCGGGTATGCGGAACGCCTGAGCGAGCCCCCACACCGCCGCTACGGTCGCTTCCACGGGTCCGCGCCGTCGGGGAGGAAGCCACATGCAGGACAGATCATCGGAGCAGGGTTCGGGGAGTGCGACGACGTCCGGACCTCTCATCGCCGGAGAGGTAGCGCTGACCGAGGTCATAGCCCGGCTGCGGCAAGACCGACCGGTCTTCCACTCCGAGGCAGACCTCCAGCACAGCTTCGCGCGCGTGCTGTGGGAGTTGGCACCCAAGATCCAGTCCAGACTGGAAGTACGCCAGCACGTATCGGACGCAACCGGCCGCGAGTACCTCGACCTGCTCTGCATCGGCCCCTCAGCCCGCACGGCCATCGAGTTCAAGTACTTCACGGCGAGCTGGGCCGGAACAGCTGGGCAGCCCCCGGAGGAGTACGCGCTGAAGTCGCACGCCGCCACCGACCTGGCCCGACTGGGCTTCGTCTCCGACATCGCCCGCCTGGAGCGCTTCGGCAACCGCCCCGACCAGAACGGCCTGGCCCTTCTCATCACCAACGAAGTCGGCCTGTGGCTGCCACCGAAGCAGGACAACACCCGGGACCGCGACTTCCGCCTCCATGAGGGACGGGCGCTCTCGGGCCAACTCCTCTGGAGTGGCGGCGACTACGAGCCGAACACCCGAACGCTGCGAGCCTCCTACTCCCTCAACTGGCAGCCGTACTCACTGCAAGACGGACCCCGAGGCGAGTTCCGCTACCTCGCCGTCTTCGCCGACCCGCATCCCAACTGGAGCTACTGAGAATTAATGCGTGATGTCATCGGGGCTTGTGGCGAGGCCGGTGTCGCGCCAACGGACCGGCGGCGCTCCGCAGTAGCAGCAGCTGATCGCCGGTCAGGTCGCGGGACAGGTCGGTAAGCATGCCATCGGGCGCTTGCGGTCCTCACAGCGGGCACAGGCTGGCGGGGAACATTGGAACGAGGACCGGCTGCCCGCAGGCGGCCGGCACGACACCGAGGGGGTCTGTTGGCGTTACAGATCCGACTCTGCGGGCGCGAGCTCGGTCTCGCTACGGGTCTGCAGCCAGTTCAGCAGCCGAAAGCCGCGCTTGCTCTGCTCAGCGCTTACCCACATGGCGGCTGAGAACGCTGCGACGGTGAGCACCATAAAGGTCCGAGTACGAGCGTCTGCGGGCCGGTGAGTGGCTGGGGCTGGCCTAGGGTGTCCGTCGTTGTCCTTCGTGTCGGTCGGTACAGGTGATCCAGCGTAGGAGCCGCTTGGGGCGAGCCGTGCAGATATCCGGTGGAATGCCCGTGACCGGGTGGGGTAGTTGGGGGTGTCGCACGGTCCACCCGGCCGGAGGCTCACGACCCTTCGTGCTGGCGCCGGGCCCGCTCCTCCGCTGGGCCTTGCCCTGGCTTCGGCGAGGTTCCGCGCGTTCTCCTCGGGCGTGTACCTGCTGGTCGGGGACGGCGGCGGGCGGAGTCCGTGCTGCTCCTGCCCCAGGCGCGCAGCACCCTCGACTCGGCCCTCAACGACCTGCTGCCGGAGGCCGAGAATCAGTGCAGTGTCCTGCTGGGCGACCTGGCGGCGGTCGAGGCCGCCGCAGCAGGCAACCCGGAGGCCGCCTGCGAGTATGCGACGCGAGCGCTGGAGCGACTGGCTATCACCTGGTACATCACCGGCAAGGAACGGGTGCGTGAGGTAGGGCGCACTCTCGCGCCGTGGCAGCCCGAGCCATGCGTCCGCGAACTCGATGGCCGCCTCTACGCCTGGGGAACCACGGTCAGCGCCCTTCAGTGTTGAACTTCGCGATGATCTGCGGCAGTTTGGCGAGGAAGTCGAAGCGCATCGTCGTAATCACGTCCGCGTCCGAATCGTGCTGGTGGCTCCTGCCCCACGGTCCGCGGCGAACCAGCGCCGTCAGAAGCCCCGCCTGCACCGCAGGGCGGATGTCGTTGTCCAGCCGGTCCCCTGCATAGAGGATCTCGTGGGGTTCGGCTGGCGCTGCCTCGATGACATGCTCGAAGAAGGCAACGTCCGGCTTCGATGCCCGGCAGCCGTCGCTCGTCGCGATGAGGTCCGAGGGCAGGTCGAGTCCTCGCAGTAGCCCGCCAGCGCGGACGGTCTCGTTTCCCGCGACCACCCACAGGCCTGCGGCCCGAACGGCCTCCGGCGTCGGCCGCACGTCCGGATACAGGTCGTCCTCGCCGAACCGCTCCGACTTGCCGGCCCCCGCCCGTCGCTCGCGCTCCTCAGCGAGGTCGAAGTCGGGGCGGAAGACCTGGAACGTCTCGCGGTAGTCACGCCCCCGCGCGATGACCGCCCCGAAGACGGCGGCGAATGTGTGCCGGGGCACACCCAGCCAGTCCGCCCACGTGCCGTACTCGCGAGTCTCATCCACCAGGCACTCACCGACGTCGAACACCACAGCGCGAATCATGCGGGCGGCGTAGCGGGAGACAAATCGGTGAGTGCCGAGGAACCTCCGCTCGGGATCGAGCGCAGAGCGGGACACCGTCCTGGCCAACGGGTCGCTTCTTGTGTGTACGCAGGCCTTGCCGGGACCGAGGACCACGGCCTCGACGTCGCCCACGCCCCTGGGCATGACCGTAACCCGCTATCGACCCGCGACCTTCCTAGCGGATCGGCTACCCTACGTGCTGTGGGTAGGACTGGGGGCGACGAGATCAGCCGGGAGCGCCAGCTTCTCCCCTGCACCTTTCTGACCGTCGAATACGAAACAGAGTCCGACCTCGCCCCGGCAGAACCGCAGCTGAAACCCCAACCCTAGGGTCAGGACACTCGAGGAACGGCTCAGTGGTGGACGAGCAGTTCGGACTGGATACGGTGGCGGCCGAGGAGGCTGTCGTTTCTGTGTTCAAGCAGATCGTCGCTGTCCTTGCGCGCCAGGCAGACGCAGCGATCGATGACCCGGCTCTACTCCAGCTGGCGAACAGGCTCTTTGCTGCGTTTGCCCGCGCGGGTGAGGAGGGGATGACAGCTGAGCAGATAAGGGCGGCATGTGCCGATTACCCGGACGAAGCGATCGACAACCGCCTGGGCGTCCTGCGCAAACTCGGCGCGATCCAGCCCGCGTTTGATAAGCCCTACCAGCGCGAGTACCGAGCCTCGTTCACTAGCTACGTGTCGATGCTGTTCGTCCAGCGGATGCTGGTACGCGGGGGTCAGTCGGAACTGCACCAGCTTCTGACGATGGAGAAAATCAGACTGGAGGGCGGGCAGGGCACCGCTGAGGAAGCCCTTGAGGTCGTCGTTGGGATCACCACGGCGCTTCGACTCCTCGTCGCCGAGCTCGTGGCGCTGACCGTCGGCGGCACTGTGGAGGCCCTACTGGAGCGCGCTCCACTGCTGTGGAACGCGAAGTCGCTGATCGACCAGGCATCTGCGGTGCATGAGATCTTGCTGGAGTTCTGGCCGGAACTCAGCCGTCAGTGCGGGCAGCTGCGGTCGGCGATCGCCGCCTACGGAGACGCCTCGACGAACGCGTCGGCACGCCTGATGGCCGCAGCTGGGACCTCGCGGGCGCTGAACCTGCTGCCACCCGAGATGTGGAAGCGCTTCGCGCGGCAGGCAACCGTGGAGGAACTCGCGGCGGTCTTGGCCGACCAAGTCTTCGACGCACCTTCCCCATGGCACGACGTCGCCGACCTGGCGGAGGCCGTTGCCGGCAGACCGCAGCCCACCAGTGGTCGTTCTACGCCGCCACGCTCCCGCGTCCCCGATGACGATGAGCGGCCTTCCCAGGAATGGTCCGACGCGGAGGCCGAGCGACTAGCAGGAGTCGCCGAAGAGGTACTCAACGGCGGGGACTCTGTTGCGGTGGAGCACCTGCTGTCGACTGTGGACTGGGTGACGGCGCGCCGCGTGCTGGCCGACCTGGTTGCCGCGAGCAACAACGACCGGCTCGGCTACCGACTGGCGTGGTCTGGTCCGGTTCAGGTACGGGCCGGCAGCGTGCCGTCGTGGCTTACCCGTGGCGTATTCGAGCGAGTGCGGAGGCCCGCGTGAGTGGTGCGGAGGCGGCGCTGTGGTGGGCGAGGGCGCGTGCCGAAGGGCCGCTGCGCATCCCGTCTGCGGCCAGAACGCCCGCGGGCATGCTGCGGCTGGTGGAACGGGGTGGTGAGCGCTGCTGGCTGCTGCCTCGCCCGCCCGACGAGGTGACGCCGGCCGTGCTACGCGAGCTGCGGATACCGACACTCTCAGCGGAGTTTCCGAAGGAGACCAGCCGGGTCCTGGCTGCGGCGCTGCGCTGCTGCTGGGTCGACGTCCAGGCAAGTCCGTGGCCTGGGCAGCCTGCGAGGCTGCGCGAGGTGCTGGATGTGGTGGACCAGCTCATTCCCGGACGTGAAGAGGAGGCACTGCATCGCCTCGGAACGGGGGCGCTCCGCCGCCTTCATGTCAGTCGGTGGCTGGACATAGATGAGGAGACGCAGAGGGTCTGCCTCGGCCCCCGGGTGGCTACCTGGCCGGACCAGGATCTTCCGGCGCTGCGCGAGTTGCACCGGGAGTTGCCGCCTCCGCGCTCTGACGGGGAGCAGGATCAGTGAACGGCTTGTTCGATGACCTGCTGCAGCCGCTCGGTGATAAGCAGCGCGATGCACTGGTCTCGGCTTGGAGCGCGCTCGAGTACGGCAGCGAGCCCGCCAGCGAGGCCGCGTTGCCCGCACTTCGGGACGCGGCGCTGCGCCATCTGCTTGACCAGATGCTGCAAAGGACCGGCCGTACGCTCGTTCACGCGGGCGACTACGTGTGGACCTCGGGGTACCGGGACGACACCGCTGCGGAACTCGTGACGAATGGCTGGGGGATATTGCCGCCACTGGAGCGAGCCGCGCTGATATTGGTACTGATCCACTCCGTCGCGATTCCCAGGGCAGAGGGGCGCCTAGTCAGGGACGACTGGCAGTCGTCCCATCCGACCACACCAACCCACCTGCGGAAACTTTCACAAATTCACGGGCAGCGGCGCCTGTCCGATGCCCTGCAGTGGCTGCGCGCGGCCGGGCTGGTCCGCATGGTGCGCGGCGCAGATCGCGAGACAGCCGGCGCCTCCTACGTCCCGGGGCAAGCGCTACGCCGGCTCACTCCGGCCGCGGGCCAGCGTCTGCAGGAGAATCTGATTCTGGCCGTGGGCCCGGACACCGCGCTCGCTACAGCGATCATGGTCCGCCGGAGTCTGGGCCGCTCAGAAGTGGCAACCTCCCCGAGGAGTGGTTCATGAGCGGCAGCGCGCCGCAAGAAGAGGACATCGTTGGTGAGCGTGTCCTGGTCGGCCTGCAGAGCGTGCACATCTCCCGGCTGTCCACGCATCCCGTCCCGATTGCCGCTGGCACTCTCATCGCCGTGGCCGGGCAGGGGCCGAAGGACTCCAATGGGGCGGGGAAGTCGTCGCTGCTTGCCCAGATCAGCTTGCTGCATGCCGATGAGCAGTGGCGATTCGGCTCCGGCGCGCCCGCCGCAGTGGACCTGCTGTTCAACTCCGAGGACGCTGGCGGTGAAGACCGCTGGGGCAACGCTGACCATGGGTACCTCATTGGCGTGTTCGCTCCCGCCGCCGGGACCCTCGATCAGCTCCAGGCCAGCGCTCTGACCGTGTGGATCCGGATCGACCGCAGCAGCCAGAAAGGTCCCCGGCTGAAGCTGCGCTGGCAGGACGGGCTGCATCTACCCACCGGCAACAGCGAGGCCAAAAGGGAGCAGGATGCTGACTCGGTTTGGCAAGCACTGCCTCCGCGGGCCAAGCGAGAGGACTTGGGGGCCCGTGATCTTCCGCGCACCCTCTACGGGGAGCACGTGCGGTGCGTGTCGTTCCTGTCGACATCGGTGCGGGCGAGCATGGCCCCGAACCTGCTCGCCCAACCTCTGAACGAGATCTCCGAGCGGCGGATCTTCGAGGCGATCGCGGCGCTCACCGGCATCGACCACGAACTGGAGACGGAGCGTCGGGCACGCCGCCACGAGTACGCCCGCCTCCAGGAGGCCAGCGACGCCGAGTCAGACCTTGCCACCTGGGAGGAAAGCGCCCAGGTCACCGAGGGCGGTATCGACGCCCGGGACAAGGCGCGCGGGCACGTCGCGGAAGCGGCCGACCGTTGGCGGTCGCGCACGGCACGCTTGCTGTGTGATGCCCTCCAGCGAGAAGCCGAAATCCAGGCCGAGATCGCCGGGATCGACACCGAGATCGAGCAGGACAATCGCACGACACAAGGGCTGGTCGGACAGGCGGCAGAGCTGGCCGATGACAAAGCATTCACACGACGGCGGCAGGACGCCATGACCACGTTCGGCAGGCACGACGCTGACGATCGCGAGCTAGGCAATCAGATTGCAACACTCGACCAGCAGATCGAGGACACCGACCGCCTTCTACGCACGGCCAGGGAAACGGCCCGAGACGCTGACGGCCGTGACGAGCCAACCGCCAACCGGGAACGCACCGACGCGGACATTGAACTGGAAGAGACGGTCAAGGCGGTCGGAGTGGCGGAGAGGGCGCTCTCCGACGCAGAAGCATGCCTGCGGGACACAGAAAGTGGCAGGGACCTGGCCCGGCAACAGATCGACCTCCTCGCAGCCGGTGGGATCAGCAGCATCTGCCTGCTCGACGCCGTTGTGCTCACCAAGTCGCAGAGGCCAAAGTGGGAGCCGGCCCTCTGGCCTTACCGTGAGGCGGCCGTTGTGAACTCCGCCGATCTCGACAGGGCCAGCGTGCTCTTGGCGGGCGTACCTGGCTCGACCCTGATTGCCGCCAACCTCACCACGAGTGCGGGGCGCGCCAGCCTCCCTGACAATGCCGACCAGCAATACGACCTAAGCGGCTTCCTCGCGGCCCTCGACGCGCGAACCACTGCCCGCGCCGACCCTGACCGGGTTCACGACGACGCTGGCATCGTGATCATCAGCGGGTTTCCGAGACCCGTGACGGGCCGTGCCGTCCGCATCGCTGCCGCACGAGAGCGCGTCCGACAGGAATCCGTCGCCCATCAGCGGGCCCAGGAGAAGCGGAAGGCTGCCGGGCAGAAGGTCACGGCCGCCGAGCGCCGGCAGAATGGCGCAAAAGCCGCAGTCGAGGCCACCCGACTGAACGGACGGATCGGCAACCTGCGGAACAAGGGGCAGGTCACCCGGGACGAGCGCGCGAAACTCTCCCCGGTACTCGGCGCGGCACTCGCCGAGCGGGACGAGGTGCTCCGCCTAGCGGGTGTCCGCCAGCAGCAGATCGAGTCTCTGCAACGTCAGAAGAGCATCATCGACAACACAATCAAGGTCCGGCGAGAAAAGCGCGAGAATCTCGCCAAAGAACAATCAGAGCTCAGCATTCCGGGACTGACCGCTCGCTGGGGCGGTACCCCCGACTCCGCCACCCAACACCTGCTCGCCCTGCCGGACGACCAGCAGTCCTGGACGGCCGAAGACTGGTGGGAAGAAGCCCGGGAGCTGCTCAGTACCGCGATATCCCAATGCTTCCCTCCCACCGCTTCTGACAGCATGCCGACGGAGATCGCCGTCCTGCTGGAGGAGTCCAGCCAGCGCGGACCCAGCAGCAGCCAACGAGCACAGGTCGCCTTCGCCCCGCTACGCCACGCACTCCACGTCTACCTGCGCCACCAAGAAGGTACCGACAAGTACGAGCGCCAGCAGATCGCCATCCAGCGCAAGGAACGCCACGAGAGCCTCGGCGCCGCGCGCCTCGGCCACGAGGAGGCGGTCCAGGCCAGTCGGGCCCACCGCGGGGCGCTCGCCTCCGCCATCAAGAAGAAGCTGGCCGACGTCGCGGCCGAGTTCGACCGGCTCGACGGGGCCTACGGCGGGTACGGGGCCTCGCTCCAGTACGACGAACCTCCGCCGCCGACCGATCCCACCGAGGACTGGGGCTGGAAGGTCACACCGACGTGGCGGCGCGCTGAGGGACGGCGGCACATCCCTTACGACCGGCGGGCCAACACTGCACAGATCGACGATCGGGCGATCAAGCTCGTATGCGCCGCCGCAGCCGCGAGCGGCACAGGCCGGCCGCTGGTCCTCGTCCTCGACGAGCTCGGCCGCAATCTCGGCAAGCAGCACCGCCGCGAGGCGGTCGCCCTTCTCGGGCAGATCGGCAGAGAGAGCGGAATCACCGTAGTCGGTGCACTGCAGGATGACATGGAGTCCTACGCCATCGACGCCTGCGGCGAATACATCAAGCTGCGCCGCAGCTCAGACTCCAGTCCGTACAACGAGCAGCCGGTCGTCGTCGGCTATGACGAGCAGGCCCCGCGTGTTGAACTGCTCCGTGCCTGGCTGACCGCCAACGAGTACCGTGAGCTGGCATGACCGCCCGCTCCCGCCCGCGCGGCTTCGCGATGCGCCACCTCAGCGTCTACCCCGGCCTCACCACGTACGCGGTCCCTCTGCCCGAGGGCAACTACAGCATCGACCGCAACGGCAATCCGAAGATCACGCGGGTCACTCTGGAGCCGGAAGACTTCCCGGCACCACGCCGCCCGCCCGGACTGACCGAAAGCCAGTGGGCTTTCGCCACGAACAGCCCCCGCCGGTGGCAGTCCGCCCTGACCAAGTTCGGGACCCGCGCCGAGGCCATAGCCACAGAGCTCGCGCGCAACGGCTGCATCGTCCTCGAATGTGACTTCCGCGACGCCCGAGTGGTCCTGCCACCCCGCGGCTGGGCCCCCCACCCTGAGCTGCAAGCGGCCCAGCAAGAACACAACAGCCAGCGCGCCGCGCGAAGGACCGCTCAGGGCGACGAGGCAGGCCATCTTGCCGTCAAGCTCGCTCCCTATCCGGCCGCCGGGCCACTGGTGGCCATCCTCAGAGCGCAACGGGACGGGGCCTACCGTGACCACGTTATCGAGACAGCCCGCGTCTTTCTCGCCGACGAGACTATGTCGGGCACGGGCGAGGTCGCTCCATGGGCCGCTGTGCGGTGGCTCAAGCGCGGAACGAAGACGGACTACGAAAGAGACCAAGAGTCGCTCGCTGAGGGCGGCCAGGGAGCGGTCTACGGCGGCGTGCACAAGCACGCCCGCATCCCCATCGCTCTGAAGCAGCTCCGCTACGGCGACGAGGACTCAGTGCACCGCATGCGCCGCGAGATCTCCATCGGGCACCTCTACGGAGAGCACCCGAACGTCATGCCGGTGCTTGACTCTGACCCAGACGGGCGGTGGTTCGTCATGCCCCTCGCGAACGGAAGCGCCGCCAGCCACGCAGAACGCCTGAAGCGGGAGACCGGAGCCCTCCAGGACCTCGTCACGGCGGTTTGCGAAGGACTGCGCCACCCGCACGCCGACGACCGGGTCCACCGCGACATCAAGCCAGCAAACGTCCTACTCCTCAACGGCAAGTGGGTCGTGGCGGACTGGGGACTAGGTCGCCAACCCCGAGGGGAGACTAGCGTTCCGCACCGAACTCGGACCGGCACCGGTTTCGGGTCCGAGGGATTCGCCGCGCCGGAGCTGTCGTCTGGAAACCCCCATAACGTGGCAGCTACCGCCGACATTTACAGCATTGGCCGGCTCATCGCAGCCATCCTGACCGGGGAGCGTCCGGAGCAGAACCTCCCGCTGCTGCCCGCACGCGGACCATGGCGAGCCGTCGTAGCGGAGGCAACCCGCCACAAGCCGACCGACCGACCGCAGGACGTGGACGAGTTTCTCCGCCTCCTCAAGGACATCCCGTGACCGTTCCCACGCCGTCCCAGCTAAAAGGATCATGTTGTCGATGACGCGCATCGCGCTAGAGCCGTACTTCCTGCACCAGGACCAGGTTCAGTCCCTCCTCGGCGAGCAGCGGGCGGAATCCGCGCGGGCGCGGGCTGCCCGCAGGAGCGAGCCCGAGGCAGCGTTGCCCTACGTGCTCGCCACAGAACTGGCCGAGGCGCTCTCCTCGCTGGGAGTCGAAGAGCTGGCGAGGTGCGTCCTGCAGCAGGACCTGCGCACGGGGCAGGTCGTCGGCACTGAGCTCGAATTTGCGTTCCAGCGGGACCGGGACCGCGACGCCCCAGGCTTCAAGCCGGTCAGCTTCACGGCGGTGCTCGACGCGGGCGAGCCGGTACGCGTCACCGGCACATTCAACTCGGCAAGAACGGCAAGCTCGTCCGCGACCGGCAGCCTCGCCGGGAACAGGCGGGCCTACCTGATCGGAACGGTCACCAATCTCAGTGCAGCGCAAATTGAGCTCAGGCCGGTCTTCATCGGAATCAGGTCGTTCGTCGATGACCGCCTTGTCGCTGGAGGCCCGGCACCGAGAGCCCGGGTGTACCCCGGCGACATCGGCCAGTTCAGCGGGATCGACTTCGCATCTCCCCTCACCAAGGCCGAGGGTGAAGCGGTCCTGGGCGTCCCGGAGGACGCGGTGAAACTCGCCTTCGCCAGGCTGATCGGCGAGTCCTACGTTCCGAAGGACTGGGGTGGCGAGCGCTCCGATCTCTACACCTCACGAGTGTTCGCCCACGGGCGCCAGGTCTCGGCCGCCTGGCTGTTCAAAGGACCTGGCTACCCACGCGCCATGGACGTCAAAGCCCTCGGCAAGAACGGCGACCAGATCGACCGGCTGTTCACCGAGCCTGCGGAGCTGCTCGTTCTGCAGCACTGTCATCAGATCAAGCCGAGCGTGGTTGGCATGATGGACGCCTACGCCCACGACGCCCGACGCCCGCGCTCCTACATGATCATCGACGGGGCGGACACCGGACGCATCCTGAGGTCGCTGGGCCTGCTCCCGGCAGGTCTGCCTCTGCAGAACCAACGATCGGAAGCCCCAAGGCAAACTGAGCTCTTTTAGTGTGGCCACTGATCGAGTGACGGGCTCGGAACCGCAACACACCAGGTACCCATGCCGTTGGGGGAGGTGTTCGAAGTCGCAACCCACAGGCGCGGTAGTGACGGACCCGATTCCTATGCACAAGTACGGGCTGCGCGTCCGGCGGTGCGTGTCGAAGCTGAGCATGGCGCCAATGGGCGAACCGTGCTCCAAACTCCGTCCACGGCGGCGCTGGCGTCGCCCTCTCCTGGGGCTGCGCCCAAGATGTCCAGCGGCTCCTTGACTCTGCGAATTGAGCCGAATTCCAGAGAGCGAAGCGCGGCCGGGGGGGGGGGCGGGGGCGGGGGGGGGGGGGGGGGGCCCGGGGGGGGCCCCCCCGGGTTAACGCGCGTAAGCCCGGGGGTTCTGGGGCGGGTGTGGGGGGGGGCCCGGGTGGGGGGGTTTC
>NZ_JBIARB010000006.1:0-18653 GCF_042889545.1 Streptomyces sp. NPDC002574 | reverse complement strand
GGTGCGGTGCTCCCCTGGCTGCGTGTCGGTTGGCTGCTATAGCTTGTGTCCCGCACTCGCCAGCGGGGGGGGGGGGGGGGGGGGGCCGGGGGGGCGGCCCCCCCCCCCCCCCCGGCCGTATGCCGAAGCCCGTAGTTACCGGCTCTGAGCCCGTGTGTTCAGGAGCCGGTTGAGCGTGTCGACCGGTGAGGTCGGATGCATTTCCAGCCGGGCGTCGAGCGCCGCCTCCCACTGCTCGGTGCGGCCAGCCATCAGCCGCTGGCGCATGCCGGGGGTGACGTGGGCGTACCGGGCCGAGATCGAACCGTCGAGGTGGCCCATGCGGTCACACCTGGCGTTCGCTGGGGCGGATGTACCAGACGGGAAAGGAACCCACCCTGGAGAACGCGATGGACAAGGAGTCCCTGCCGGTCGTCGATGCCCGGCAGGAACTCTTCAGCGCCCTGCCGACGCTCAAGGAGCACGGCTACCTCCTCCTCCGCGACGGCAGCGGCTGTTTCTGCGGCATCGTGACCACTGACGACGTCACCGACCGCCTCGAGGGTTCGGCCCGGCCGTTCTTCGTCGTGGGAGAGATCGAGTCGCTGCTGCGCCGCTGCCTCGGCGCCGCGCTCGACCAGGACGCGATCAAGGCGGCTCAGTCCTACGGGAAGTCCGGGCTGGTCACCGACCTCGTCTTCGGCGACTACCTGAAGCTCCTCAACGGGGAACAGGGCAATGCGGATCAGGCCCAGCGGGCTGACGTCAACTGGGCGGCGTTGAACTGGCCCGCGATGGACCGGAACCAGTTCATCGGCCACCTCAAGCGGGTGAAGGCGATCCGCAATCGGATCGCCCACTTCGACGAGGAGCCGCTCCCGGAGCAGCAGATGCGTGAGCTGACGAGCTTTGCCAAGCTGCTCCGGGACTTCGTCTCCTGACGTCCGTCCCCGCCGGGTTACCTCAGTTCGAACTGGTCGCGCAGCAGGCTGGTGCTCAGGCGCAGTGTCCGCCCGTCGGGCAGTGTCTCGAGCACCTGCACGCCGTCGAAGTTGAGCAGCTGGCGCAGGACGGCGGCGAAGCCGTCGCCGCGCCCCGGTGGCATGCCGATGCGCTGCGCGAGGGCGGTCACGGGGAGGGTGCCGCCCGCGTCGAGCAGTGCGGCGAGCGCCTTTTCCACCTGCTCCGGCTTCGGCTTGCGGGCCAGCAACCCGATCTGGGCCTGGTAGGCGTCCGAGGCAAGCAGTGAGGCAATAAGAGTCTCGTCCGGTGACACCAGCGTGGGGGTGATCAGGGCGTCGTCGCCGCCGGTCGTCAGTGCCACGTCGAAGAGGGAGGCGTGCGTCTTGGCGAGTTCGGCTTCCTTCTTCGTCGGCTTGGCGGCGGCCTTCTTCACGGCAGGCACCGTGATCGCCGGGCGATCGGCGCGGGCGGGCCGCGTCTCCGGGGACCACCAGGCCGGCCGCTGGTCGCCCAGCTCACGCCACCCCTGGGGAGCCTCCGCGCCGAACGGCAGGAAGGCCAGGACGGGGATGGTGAACTCCGCCAGGGAGGCTCCGCCGTGGTAGCCGGCCTTCAGTGAGGTATAGCGGGAATCGGCGTCCCACAGGGCGACGATCGACGCTCCGGGCTCGGGCCAGACGACCCGGGGGCCGGACAGTGCGATCTCCTGGTCGGCGAGCGAGCCGCCGGGCAGGCGGTGACGGGCGGAGGCCGGTTCGGCGGCGTCGGTCTTGGCTCCGTGGCGGTCGATGACGTGCCCGTGGTCGCTCGTGAGGATGACCATCATGCCCTCGGCTGCGGCGACGCGGAGGAGTTCGCGGAGTGCGGCGACGTCGTCGACGCGCCACGCACCGTCGCCGAGCTTCTGCTCCTTGGCGAGCCGGTCGTCGATGGTGTTGAGGACGACAGCGACGTGGGTCTTGCCGTCGGTGAGGGCGTCGGCAAGTGCCGGGCCGAACGCGTCGCCCGCGCTCTCGGTGCGCAGGTCGTCCTTGTGGAACACCGCCGCAGGGGCGCCGCCCCACAGCTTGTGGGCGGGAAACAGCCGCGTCTCGTCGGTCTGCGTGCCCTTCATCAGGGTGCCGGCGAACAGCGACGTGCGGGACACGGCCGTCAGGGTGGGCAGGGCAGCGGCCATCGCGCGGCGCTGCGGCGCGTCGTGGGGCAGCGGGTCGAACTCCGCCCAGGACTGCCGCAGTTCTTCGGCGAGTTCGCCGGCGATCGCGGCGCTCATTCCATCCAGGACGAGCAACAGCACGCGCCGTCCGGCGGCGTGCTTCACCACGGGCTTCACGACCTGGTCGAGGAACGTCTCCACGGTCAGCATCGTGCCGGGCTGCGTGCCAGCCTCGGTCCAGACCGCGAGAATCCGGGCGAAGGCGCGATCGATCTCGCGGCGCCGTCCGCGGACCCGCGTGCCGAGGGTGTCGTACGCCGCCTTCAGTACGGGATCGGAGTCGCCGCCCGCCTCGATGTGCTCCAGCGCGAGGTCGACCCAGCCGGTCTCCTCGATGTGGCGCTTTATGGCCGCGCCGACGCTGGGCGACTCGACGGCCGGGTCGGAGGCCAGCCACTGGCTGAGCCGCTGCCCCATCCGCGCCCGCTCGATGCGGGCGCGGGCATCCGGGGTGGACGCGAGATGGTGATCCGCCAGCACGCTGATCGCGTCGGCCGCGGCCTCGGGCTGCCCTGCGGCGAGGGTGCGACCCACGGCGGTGAACCGTCCCTCGAGCCCGGCGGCCATGACAGGGCTTGCGGCAACGGCCGCCTCGGCTCCGAACTGGCGGGCCAGCGCGGCTGCCCTGTCGAGAACGGTGCCGGTGATACGTCGGGCCTCGCGTACGCCGTCCGGCTCGACGCCACCACTGCTGCTGCCGGTCGCGAGCAGCGACGACACGTACTCCTCGGCGGTCCGCCCGAAGACCGATACCAGGGCGTCGAGTTGATCCCCGGTCGCGGGCGGCTGCTCACCGAACCAGCGCTCGGCCCGGCCGCGGGCCCGGTATGTCTCCGCGTCCGGCTCGGCGTGCTGCCACAGTGCCGCGCACACGAGGCCGAACGCCACCGCGTCGGCCCCGTGCTCGGCGTCGACGAGGGTGAGCAGGGCGCGTCCGGCCAGGCCCGCCTGGTCGTCCTCGGCGAGGAACGCGGTGAGTCCGGCGCGCTCGGGGCCGCGTAGCTCAAGGAGGCGTTCGGGGCCGCCGCCGCTGAGCGACCAGTGCAGCAGGGTGTGGGCGTCGAGCCGGTCGTCGGCGGGGCGACGTACCCCGCTTTCGGTGTCGTAGCGGCCGAGGCGCAGCCGTCGGAGCGCGAGTGCGGTGAGGGCCTTCTGCCGGGTCAGCCAGCCGCCTGCCACGGGCGGCCAGCCGCCGGGCGGGGTGGCGTCGAGCAGCGCCTCCGCCGCCCAGTTGGCGTCCTTGAGCCGGGGGTCGATGTGCTCGGCGCCGAAGGCCTCGCGCACCACGTCCCAGCTGTCGACGATCTCTATGCGCTGCTTGTGGACGCGGGCGAGGATCGCCGGGTCGAGTTCGTTCTGTTCCCGGTCGGTGAGAACGACCAGGACGGCGGGGCCCGGGGACCTGTCCGCGAGGTGGTCGAGCACGAGCTCGTGCACGGCCAGCGGAGAGTGCGCGGCGGCGATGCGTGCGCTACGCCCCTCGCCCCAGACCGGCTCGGCGGGCCCGTCCCACTGGGGCGCGGACCGCAGCAGGACGGCCCTGTGCTTGCCGCCGCCCCCCTCCACGAGGGAGGCGGCAAGGGACGACTGGGCGGACAGGTACTGGGTGACAGTCGCGGTGTTCAGCCGGACCGCACCCGGTGCGGCAGCGGGAGTGATGGTCATCGGTCGACGACCCGCCAGGTGATCTCGACGGTGGCACCCGGCTCGCGGGACAGCAGGTCGGCCAGTTCCGCCTGGAGCGCGGCCGCGGCCTGGGTCACCGGCGCCTGACGTGCGCCCGAGCGCCGGACGGCGCCGGGAGAAGTGGCTCCGCCTGTCGGCTGCGGGATCTCGGACACGGGCGGGTGGCTGGTGTCCGTGCTCAGGGAGATGTCGCCCGCGGCAGGAGGCGGCGTGGGCGCCGGTGGCGGGGTGGTCGCCGCCCGGTTGCGCTTCACCAGTGCCAGGATCTCTCGCTGGGTGCGGCCGAGGGCGTCCCGCAGGTCGCCGGTGCGCTGATCGCCGCGTGCCACGTTGCGCAGGGAGTCCAGCAGCGCGACGCCCTCGGGGCCCTCGCCGGAGGCGAGCTCCAGGGTGTTCCAGGACGCCGCCGACAGGGCTTCCGCAACAGCGCGGGCCTGCTTGATGGACGTCCCGTAGCGGTCGGCGCTCACCGCGCCCAGGTCGAAGGAGGCGAGCGCCTCCACCGTCTTCTTCGCCCCGGCCGCGCCCTGCCCGGCAGCGGCGCCGAGCGCCTTGAGGAGTTCCAGCGAGCGCCGCGCGAGCGCGAGCCGGCCGGAGTCGTCGGTCTCGTCCAGGGCGAGGAAGCCGGAGTGGTCCTCCAACTGCCGTACGAGGTCGGCGGCAGGCTCCTGGAAGCTGCGGGCCGACTCGGTGATCTGGCGGGCGAACTGGTTGACCATGCGCCCGCGGCGAAGCGCCGGCGCCTTCTGTCCGAAGACCGTCTCGAAACGCTGCCGCGCCGTGTCCCAGTCGCCTTCAGTGGGCAGAGGCTGGCTGCGCAGCGCGTCGTGGTCCTTGATCTGCGTCGGCTCGGGGGCCGGGTCGAGGACGGTGCCGCCGCGCACCCACACCCGGTCGTCCATTTCCGCGAAGGCTGCGACGACGAGTTTGGCGAGGAAGTCGGGCAGTCCGCGCGGGGACGGCTTGTCGGTCCAGTCGGTGAGGATGATCAGACTGAGGTCGCCCGTCACGCCCTGGCTGCTGGCGAGCTGGCGGAAGTGCTCTGCCCAGAAGCGGGACAGCTCGAAGTACGCCTCCTTCTGCTGCCCGAGCCGGAGCGGTCCCGCGATCCGCTGCATCAGCTTGCGGTCGGCGGCCGGCACCTCGATGCGCCCGTCGCGGGCCTCGGCCGCGGCCCGTACGTGCGTGAACACCTTGCGCGCGTCGGCGGGCTTGACGGCGGTCTCGGTACCGTCCGGGTCGAGGTTGGGGTGCTCCGGGTACTGGTGGGCGAGCAGCTTGCCGGCCACGTGGCGGCTGCTGTCGTGGAGCGACTGGCCGAAGGACAGGGTGACGTCGTCGACGTCGGGCAGCGCCACCAGGTGGTCGTCGAAGCCCGCCACGACGTCCGCGGCCTGCTTCTGCGCGAGCCCGTATGCCTGCTTGAAGGCGGCCTTGACCTGCTTGAGCAGCGCCTCCCGCTGGGTCTCCAGGAGTCCCTTGGCGCGGCTGCGGTTGTCGGCGTTGAGGTGGCCCGCGTACTGGGTGTCGAAGCGGTGCTCGTCGGCGAGGGCCTTGTCGATGACGACCAGGCGCCGGAAGTCGGCGAAGCGCTGGGCGGACAGGTGCGCGGGCAGCCAGGCGACGGTGCGGGACCTCTCGCCCTGCTGGCGCTCGCGCAGTCGCCGCATCCGCTCGGCGTCCTCGACGGGTCCCTTCTCGCCCTCGTCGAAGGGCAGGTCGACGGCGATCCGCCAGCGGCCCTCCTCCTGCGGCATCAGGTCGTGGTCGGGCAGCTCGTCCTCGTCGGAGAGGTTCCCGAAGACGACCTCGGCGGTGCGGGTGGTGCCGCGCCACACGAAAGCCAGCTCGTCGCTGAACTGGCCGTGGTCGACGCCGATTTCCTCCGACAGCAGCCGCTTGGCAAGCGCCATTCGGTTGGCGGGGTTGTCGTTGACCTGGGCGTTGGCAATGACGGAGTCCACGTCGACGCCGGAGAGCTCCAGCCGTACGCCCGGATTGGCGTCGGTGCCGGTCTCCTTGATCTCGGGGAACCGGGCCGCCCACTCGGCGACCTTGTTCTTGATGATCCCGACCTCACTGCCCGGGATCGGCGCCATCACGGAGCCGTGGTTCAGCGCGCCGAGCCGGCGGATCGTCAGCTCGGCCAGGGCGGGGACACTGGGCGCGAGCGCGGAGAGCAGCAATGTGCAGACGAGCCGGTTGTCACCGACGAACATCCGGCAGCGGTTGGCGAGCTGGGGGTCGGTGAGCGTGTCGGGCCGGTGGAGGAACTGCTCGACGTCGTCCTCGGTCACGTCGTAGGCGGTGAGCAGGTACGGCCGCAGCTTGGTCTTGTAGAGCTTGTCTGCGGCCTCGAAGACGACCTTCAGGCTGTCGGTGAAGGGCTTGTCGCCGCCCGCCGCGATGACCGGGTAGAGGTCGCCGACCGGGACGAGCTGCCCGAGCCGCAGGTCGTCACGGTGGTCGGCGAGGAGCTGGCCCATCAGCTTCAGACCGGTGCGGGAGCGCTGCAGCGCGGACGAGATGTGGACGAGGGTGTCCATGAACGCCGGCGAGAAGGGGTAGGTCAGCCGGAACGACTCGGCGTCCGCGCCGGTCGTCGCCTTGTCGGAACCCAGCAGGGTGTCCCACACCTGCGTGCCGACCTTCTTCGTCCGCTCGAAGGCCTCGTCGACGAGGTGGGCCGCCTCGGGCTTCGGCTTGAGAAGGCGGGCGTGGGCGATCTGCGGGAGGTTGCGGTCCTCGAGCGTGATCTTGTCGAAGCGGCCGGAGGCCAGGTTGAGGGTGTCCTGGATGGACGACTCGGCCGCACCGGACACCTCCTCGCCGACGAGTTCCCGCAGGTCGCGCTGGCGGGCGATGAACGACACCACGGGAATGGCCCGGCGTGCGTCGCCGCCCTCCACGAAGTTCGTGATCTTGCTGGCTTCGCGGGCGACGAACTTCTGGTCGTGGATGAGGGTGGCGAGCCACAGGATCAGCTCGTCCATGAAGAGGATCAGACCGTCGTAGCCGAGCGACTTCGCGTGCGCGGCGATGACGGACAGGCCCGCGTCGAGGGAGATGAAGCCGTGCTCGTCCTCGGCGGCGTTCTGCGCGAAGCCCGGCAGCAGATTGGTGCTCGCGTCACTGACGAGCTTGGCGCGCAGCTCGGCGGGGGTGGTCGGGTGGACGAGGTTGAGCTTCTCCTGCGCCTCGTGGTCCTCCTCGGCGGCGAGCGCGGTGTCGAGGAGGGCCGGGGTCCATGCGAAGCCCTCACCCCACTCGTCCTCCTCGTCGCCTCCCGTGGCACCGAGGCCCCGGATGACGCCCTCGTCCCCGATGTTGGCGCGCATGGCGCGGATGTCGGCGAAGAGGGAGTCCGTCCGGTAGACCTGCGGCGTGGGGGCGTCCGGACGCACCTTCTTGATGTGGTTGACGTACCCGCCGAGCACGCGCTGCTCCAGGGCCTTTGCCCCGAGCATGTGGTACGGCACGAGCAGGAACTTCTTGCCGTCCGTGGTCAGCCACTCGTGCTTGGTCAGCACGGGGTCGAACTCGCCCCGCGCGAGGGCGGCCGGGTCGCCGCTGAGCAGCGCGTACAGCACGGCCATGAAGTGCGACTTACCGGAACCGAAGGATCCGTGGAGGTAGGCCGCCTTGGAGGTGTGCCCGTCGAGTGCGGACTTGATCAGGCCGAGGGCCTCGTCGAAGTTCTCCAGCAGCCGCTCCGTGACCACGTAGTCCTTGAGCGCGTGCTCGGCCCCCTCGGGGGTCGTCGCCTCGGCGAGGGACAACACGAAGTCAGAGGTGGAGATGGACTCCTTGATGGTGATGACATCGCGGAGAAGGGGCGGCTGCTGGGCCATGACCGGTCTCGCTCTCCTTATGGCGGCTTCCGCCACCGCTTGCGCTCAATCGTGTGAGATGCCTGTTATCGGCTTGGCCGCCCACCGGACCCTCGGTATGGTCGATGGTATGGCAACCAAGAAGTACACCGTGACGCTCCCCGAGGAACTGGCCGAGGCCATCCGGACCGAGGTCGGCCCCGGCGGTTTCAGCCGCTATGTCACGCATGCCATAGAGCGCCAGCGGGAGCAGGACCGGCTGCGTGAGGCAGTCGAGTGGTGGGAGAAGGAGTACGGCGAGATCACCGAGGACGAGATGATCGAGGCCGAGGCCGAGCGCCGGGAGATCGAGCGCATGCACGCCGGGCTCGACCATGCAGGGAAGGGCGAACCCGCGGACAAGCCCGCGCCGTCACGGGACGCCGCGTGAGCGGCGAGGTGGTCTACCTCCTCGACAGCGAGGGACTGTCCCAGTGGGTCCGGGGTGAGCGCCGCATGGGCATGCGCATCAAGGACGCCAACCGGGTCGGCATCCGCGTGATGACCACCTCGATAACCCTCATCGAGGCGTACGACCCGACGCGCTACCTCCCCTCCTGGCACTGGGCCCTCTCCCGCATCCACGTCGAGCCGGTGACCGAGGAACTCGCGGAGGAAGCGATCCGCCTCATCAAGGAGACGGGACTGCACGGACACAAGTACGCCATCGACGCGGCCCTGGCCGCCGTCGCCCTGCGACAGCCCGGACCCGTCACCGTCTTCACCTCGGACGAGGACGACATGCGCAAACTCTGCGCGAACCGCGTGGCGGTCGTAAAACTCTGAGCTCACCACGGCCAGCCGTCCCCCTTCCTCTTCTCCCTGATGATGCCCGCCTCCCCTGCGGATGCGGGCCTACTTCTTCGCGGCGCCGCGACCGCGGGTGGGCGCGGCGGGCTTCCAGGCCCGCAGGTCGTCGTCGGTGAGGCCGTGCTCGCCCTGCTTCGTCTGGCGGTAACCGGCGAAGAAGTCCGCGGGGGATCCGCTGTAAAGCATGTCGAACTCGCCGTGCCACTGGTTCAGCCAAGGCTGCAGTTCGAGCAGCCCCGCCAGGAACGGCGTGATCTCCTCCGTCGTCAGCGACTGGTTCGTGAAGTACGTGGCCAGCGCCTGCGCCTGCTCCCGGTGATCCCAGCCGGCCCAGCCGTAGAGGTCCGGGGTGGCGGTATTGGCCTGCGCGTAAGAGATAAAGCGCTCCTTGGGTACGTCGAGCTTGCCGCGCGCCCTCCAGTAGGAGGCACGGAGGAAGTCCGCCGAGGCGTATTTCGGCGGCACGGGGATGGAGTCACGGATCTTGCGCTTGGCAGGCTCGTCGGGGGCGGCGTCTTCTTGGCGCTGGAGGTCCCAGACGTGCTCCCAGTCGACACGCTTCTTCAGGCCGGAGGGCTTGTAGCGCAGGGCGGAGACGAACGGGACGTGCTCGTCGGTGAGCAGTTGCGCGACGACCTTAGGGAGGTCCTTGCGGGGCGCGTAGAGCTTGGCGACGGAGACGAAGTCTTCATCGCGGGAGAGCGCGTCCGTCAGACGGGAGAGGGAGACAAGGGCGGGCTGGCCGTTCTCGTCGTACCAATGGTCGCGATTCTCCATCCGGTCGAGAAGCCAGGAACGCAGAGCCCTCTCTTGGAGGGCGTCCCAGCCTTCGGTTTCCCACGGGCGCTTGTAGTCGGGACGCTCCAGCATGCTGATGGCTCTGGAGGACTCAATAGCTTCAATTCGCTTCTGAACAACTTTGCGGTAGAAGGTTGGCCAAGATGCGGGGATTTCGGTCGTTGGCGTGGCACCGTGATCCATCAACCACCTGTCGGTAGCTTCGCCTCGCGCAACTTGACGGGCCAGAACAATCTCAAATGCGCGTTCCCCAACAGAAATTTCCGGAATTGAGGCGTCATCACAAGCATCGCCGACACTGAGGTCTTCAGGGTAGAGGTCATAGATGCGATAGGTCTGCCAGTCCAGTTCCTCCTGAAGAGCAATCATCCGGGCCCGAGTGGATTCCCATTCAAATTTTCGTTGTCGCAGAATTGTAGCGACCGGAGCACCCTCCACAATAATCCTTGCAGGACTTACCGAAGCAAGCCGGCGAGCCAGCGAATCCAAGGCGGTAGCGATAGTCGCGGGACATGTGGAAGGAAGCGGAAATTCTTGAATTTTAGTTCCAGTGAATTCGTAAAAATCCCGCCATTTCTCACCCTTTGAATACCCTCCGCCGGGGCCACCCTTATTGTGGCTCACCTGCTTGAGCCAGAAACAAGCGGTGGAGCTATTAAGCAGCCCAAGCAGGCGCAGGTAATCCTCCTCAATCGCCTCTGCAGGCAGCTTAATCACAGGGGCGTGACGGTTGAATACGTTCCCCCCTCGGTCAAGAGTGAAGTGGCCGTGAGTAGCCACCGAAGCAAAAATGATCGAGAGCGGAGTTCGGTAACGATCAGGAACCCAGCGATACCAAGTCCACCAGGGCTTGCCCCGGTCTTCCTGACTCTGCCCGTCAAAGTCCTTTGTGGATCTCAAGTGACTCCGCCCGAGCCAGAGCAGCCTCGCCCAAGACGCCTCCCCGTCATACGCAATGGGGTTCAGATCAGCATCGTATGGCGTAATGGCCCATTCAGAAGAATCCGCCCTCCAATCGCGGACCACCTCGCCTGTAATGAATTGCTTCGAAACTTTTCCGGAAACCTTGAAACGCCGCAGCGCATCAGGCGTGCTGATGAACGCATCGTCTTGCCCTGGGAAGCTCGCAAATCCGATGTCGCGAGCAAGTGTCGAACCAAGCCTCTGGAACGCCTTCGCCTCGACAGCTTCGTTCATTTCGAGGCCGCCATCCGCAAGAATCCACGGCTGCTTACCGAAATAGCGCTTCCTATCCAGGTCATCCACGGACACCCATTGACTGACAGATCCGGGCTGATCAATCTGGTCAACAATCGCCCGCCAGACCAGCCCATCTTCGGCCTCCCTTGGGATCGACGGCTCGCCCTTTACACTTCGAACCGTGCGCACCGTCGCAACACGGCCCTCGACGGAAGATCGCTTCCGCCCGACAAGGATGACAGTCGGGGTACCGTGGCCGGGGATATAAGCGCCGGAGGTATCAACAACCTCCATCAATTCAACTCGATGACCGAAATACTCGGCGATCAGCTTAGTTCCAAACTCGCGCTTCATGAACGAATTCGCCGTGATTTGACCAACGAGTCCGTAACCTCGACCCGTGGCCGGATCTCCAGGCTTGGCAAGTTCGAAGAATCGCTGAGCAAATGGAACCGAGAGTGCATACTTTCCCGCGCAAGCGCTATACAGGTCGCGGTACAATTTGTTCAGACTGCTATCTTTGACCGTAATGTACGGCGGATTGCCAACAACAACGTGGTAGCGACTCGGCGTCAGAATTCCCGGATGTTCTCGCACATCCTCCGTTGCATAGGAAAAGTCGGCCAGGTCATCGGAAAGCGGAGCAAAACTTTCCATCCCAGGGATCACCTGTGTCCGAGCCTTGATCAGCGAGTCCCCCACCGCCAGGTGGATCGGCCAGTCGTACTTCGCAGCCCCTGTCATCGTCCGTACGCCACTCGCTGCCATTGCCGCGACGAGTAGCCGGAACCGGGCAATGGCCACCGCGAACGGGTTCAAGTCGACGCCATGAACCGAGTCGAGTGCTTCCCGCACCCGCTCGTGCACATCACGCCCCGGCTGCCCATCCCCCCACAGCCGCACCAGACGCCGGAACGCGCCCAGCACGAAGTGACCCGATCCACACGTGGGGTCAATCATCTTCAGGCCCTCGTAGCCGAACTCACGAACCGCTGGGTCCATCGTGCGGTCGAGGATGAACTCCTCTACGAACTCCGGGGTCTGGAGCAGCGCATACGTCTTCCGGGCAGACTCGCTCAGGTCCTGGTATAGGTCGCCCAGGAAGCGCGTGTCCCATCCCTCAGCACCGTTCTCGTTCAGCGGGTCTGTGAAGTCGTGGACGAGCGCGCCCGCCTCATCACGCCCCCGCCAAAACTCGACCAGTTCCCGCGCGCCGTCGTGCGACAGCGGGATCTGGTACAGCGGGTTGTGCTTGCGGTCGAACAGGAGGCGCCCCGCCTGCCCAGCGCCCAGCTCCTCGAAAGCCTTCTCCAGCCATCCCCGGTACGTCGGGTCTGCGTCCGTCTCGACATAGGCGTCGTAGCGGGCCTCCGACAGCTCGCGCCGGTCCCCCTCCGCACCCGTCAGGTACGGCTCCGGGATCAGCAGGTTGTCCTCACAGAACCGCACAAACACAGTCCCGAGCACCCACGCCACCGCGACCTGCGTAACCCGCTCGTCGAGCCAGGAGTTCCAGGTCGCCGCCGTGCGACCCAGCTTGCGGGCCTGGTCGTACTCGGACTTCAGCTTCGCTCCGACCTCACCGACGGCCTTCACCTGTCGCGCGAGGTCGGTCTCGACCGCCTTGACCTGCTGCTTCAGGTCGTCCAACAGAGCTTTGCGGTCGATCACTTGGCGTCTCCTTCGACACTCACGACAACCTCGCCGGACGCCGCGCGGTGGGCGTTGCCCACCCACGTGTCCGGAAGCTGGATCCACTCCCCCAGGCCGGCCTGGTACGGCACGGCCACTTGCCCAAGCCGCGGCTCCCGCGAGGGGTCGGCCTGCGGCACGAGCAGCCACAGACCGCGGCCGCCCTGCCGCGCCGCCTCAGCCAGCCGATCCAGGACGCCCAGCGCGTCGTAGCGCGCGAACACTCCGGCCTCGGTCAGCAGCACAGGACCGCTGCCCGACCCCGAGCCCAGCAGCTCACGCACTCGAGGCTCCACCGAACCCCAGGCCGTGCGCGCGAACTCGGCGAACTTCACCGCGCCACGCGACCCGGGCTCGGCCACGTCCGCCTTGAGCAGCGTCTCCCAGGTCGGCTTCGTGCCCGGCGCGACGAGGCCGTGCATGGCCTCCAGGAACAGTTCGGTCGCCGAGACAACGCCGGCCCCGAGCCGGTCGCCGGACAGCTCTCGCACCGCGTCCCGGGCGAGCCTCTGCGACACCGTCAGCACCCGGTAGCCGTCCCGCCGCGCCGACGCGAGCAGGCGCTCCTCCGCTCGCACCGCACCGGCCAGTTGCGGGTCGTCCGCGTAGCGCGTGACCGAACCGCCGCCCGTGGACTGCCGCCAAGCGCCGCTGGTGAGGTAGCTGGAGGCGTGGTCCATGCGCGTGGGCAGGTAGCGCAGCGTCTTCGTGTTCTCGTGGGTGGACAGCGAGAGGTCGAAGCCCGCGTCGCGCAGCGCCTTCGTCAGCGGGCTGCCGGTCGGCAGCCCGTGCAGCAGGCCGCCCTTCCCGTCCGGGACCACCAGTTCGGGGAAGCGCGCCCGGACGCGCTCGTGAACGTCCTCGCCGGTCAGACCGGGCTGACGGCCCTCGGGCATGCCGGGGATGAGCCGCACCAGGCCCGCCTGCGTGAGGCGCAGCGCCCGCACCAGAGTGAGGTCGCGCGGGTACACCTCCAGGCGGGGCGTGGCCGCGGCGTTCAGGGAGGCGGCTGCCGCGAGCTCCACCATGCGCCGCTCGTCCCACTCGATCGTGCCCGGCGGCACGGTCAGCGCGCCCAGTTCGGCGAGGACGGTCGAGGCTGTCGGCAGGGTGTCCAGCTTGGCCAGCCGGTCCGCGGTCTTGCCCAGGCGCGTCGCGTAGTCGAGCAGGCCCGGCGCGGTCGGGGTATCGGGGGCGTCGTCCTGGCGTACGTCCAGGGCCAGCAGGCCCGCGCCGAGCATCTCCTCGGTGGCCTTGCGGTTGGGCTGGTGCTGGAACTCGGCGTCCTCCGGGTCTAGTTGCTCGACCTCGACCACGGCCCGCACGGCGGCCAGCGCCAGCGCGCGCCGATGCTCGCGCTCGGTGAGCTGGGTGCCGCGCCGGACGGCCAGCGCGTCGGCGATCTCCAGGGCGGAGGCGACCCGGCCCATGCCGGCCAGCAGATCGAGGATCTCCTCGCGCAGCGCCTGGACGGCCGGGTGGTCCTTCCAGCGCTTGCGCTCCTCCTTGAGCATCTGCGGGATGCGGCCGGTCGACAGGCCCAGGCCTTCCGCGACGTCCTTCTGCTTGGGCCAGACGCCGATGTCCGGCAGGACGCCGTGCTCGTCGGGCAGGCGCAGCAGCAGTCGCACCATCTCGGCCTTGTTGCGGTTGGCGCCGTTGTTGTTGACAGCCGGGACGAAGATCGTGGCGAGGGTGTCGAGGCTGAGGGAGCGCAGGGTGCGGGGCGACAGGCCGCCCGCGCCATCACTGCTCGCGAGTTCGCCGGCGAGGGCGGACTCGGCGGCGGTGAGCTGCTCCAGTTCCTCCTTGGCCTCGGCGCGCCCCTTCGGCGTGAGCGGGGAGACCGGAGCCTCGCGCAGCTTCTCGCCCCACTCGCGCTGGCGCCGCTGGACCTCGTTGCGGGTCTTGGCACCGAGGCCCGGAGCGTTGACGAGCTTGCGGCGGCTGTAGTCGAGCAGCTCGCCGACCGTCGTCACGCCGAGGCCGTACAGGAAGGACTCAGCAGCACCCGTGAGGCCGGCCACCGACAGCGGAGTGTCGCGGGTGACCTCGGCGGCAAGGCGGTCGCGCTGCTGCTCGGCCGTCTCCGGCTCGGCCTCGGCGATGGCGGCCACGGTCGGCTCGCCAGAGGTGGCCTCCGGGTGCCGGCTGCGGTGGCTGGAGGGCACCGTCTGGGACGCGTCGAGGAAGATCTTCTTCCAGGCGTCCCGCATGGGCTTGAGCTCGGGGTAGCGCTTGCTCGCGTCCCGGTGCAGGGCCTTGCGGAAGAAGGCGACGAGGCCGTCCCGCACGGCCGGGTCGAACGCCTCGGCGGCGATCGTCGGGTGGGGCCACTCCTTCTGGTCGGTCATGCGCGGCAGCACGGAGCCGTCGCCCCACTTGGGCAGCTCGCCCGACGCCATCTGGTGCAGGGTGACGGCCACCGAGTACCGCTCGGCGTGGGAGTCGTAGGACCCGCGCGTGATGATGTCGACGAAGGGGTCGAGGTAGCCGTCGGTGCCCGCGTCGACGTTCTTTGCGGGGTATCCGGCGAGCGAGAAGTCGATGAGCACCAGTTCGCGTGTGCGGTTGGGCCGGATGCGGATGGCGATGTTGTCCGGCTTGATGTCGCGGTGCCAGACGCCTTCGCCCTCCAGGAAGTCGACGGCGCCGAAGAGGTAGTCGCCGTACGCCTCGAGCTGGTCGACCGGGAGCCGTCCGCTCTCGCGGAGCTGCCGGGCGACGGTCTCCTCGCGGCGTCGCGTGCGCGGACCGCTCTCCCCCGGCTCGCCGCTGTCGTCGCGCTCGTCGCCGACGTACTCCAGGGCGAGGACCGTGCGGCCCGCGATGTCCAGCGGCTCGGGCTCGACGAGCCGGATGATGCGCGAGTCGGGGCGCAGGCGCCCCATGACCTCGGCCTCGTGGGTGAGGATCTCTCCCCGGCTGTCGGACAGCGCGACCTTGAGCACGGCGAGCGGGCGGGTCTTCCTCGCCTCGGCCTGGAGGTCGCGTACGAGGAAGGCCCGGCTGGTGGAGCCGGTGCCGAGCCGGCGGCGGACCTCCCAGCGCCCGGCGAGCACGTCGCCCGCGACGGCTTCGAGGGGGTCCTTCTCCGGGGCGTCGGGTGCGGGAGCGGGAGGCGGAGCCGTCAGGGACTCCTCGACGATCTCCAGCATCTCCAGGAACTCGTCGACCGTGGACAGCCGCTGCTGCGGGCGGTACGCGGTGGCGGCCTGCACCAGCTCGTCGATGTCCTCGGACAGGCCGTCCACGAGGGAGCTGGGGCGCAGGCCCTCGCCTGCTTCGAGGCGGGCCAGCAGTTCGGCCTGGCTGGCGGCCGGGGCCTTGCCGGTGACCAGGAGGTAGGTGAGGACGCCGAGCCCGTACACGTCCAGGTAGACCGGGTCGGCGTTGCGCGCGGTGAGTTCCGGCGCCAGATAGGGGTCGGAGCCCTCGCCGAGGTGCATGGCGGACAGCGCGGTGGGCGCGAACCGCGTCATGCCCTGCCCCTGGGACGAGTCGCCGCTGCGCTGAGTCGCGATCTGCCAGTCGGAGATCTGGAGGACCGGCGTGAGCCAGGCCGCCTCCTCACCCAGGGCCTTTCCCTGCCGGCCGCGGGGGCGGGGCATCACGTTCACGGAGCGCGCGGCGAGGGCCCGGTGGTGGATGCGGCTGGAGTGCGCGCAGCGCATGGTCTCGGCGAGCTGCCGGACGAGCGCCATCCGGCCGAGGATGTCCAGCTTCTCGCCGTACTGGACCAGGTACTCGTCCAGCTTCAGGGTGTGCGGGTGGTAGTCGAAGATCAGCGCGGGGCCGGCAGAGTGCCCGGACGGGTCGTACTGCTTGAGCTGGACGGCGCCGGGGTGCCGGAAGCGGCGCAGGACGGCGGCCTCGCGCCGGGCGGCGTTCTCCACGGACTGCCGGATCGAGGCATCCGAGCCGCGCTCGCGCAGGTAGATACGGACCCGGGCGAGCTCGGGTAGCTCGCTGTGGCGGGCCAGGTAGTCGGCCCAGGTCGGTCCGGAGTCGAAGGACTTCCGGTCCAGCTCGTAGGGCCCGACCTTGTACTCGGCGTCGCTGCGGCGGACGCCGATCCGCTCCAGCGTCGCTTTGATCTCCCGGGAGCCGACTGCGGTGATCCGGCGCCGCTCCTCGCGCGGCGGCTCCTTGAACATGTCGACCAACTGGCGGACCGTGTACACGCCGTTCTGGTCGTGGGCGGGCAGGCGCACCCGCAGGGAGTCGTCGGTGAAGCAGACGGCCTCGCCGACCCAGACCCGCTTGCCGTTCTGCCCGAGCAGGCCGGCCAGCTCCTTGGCCTTCTTGTTCACCAGGTGGAGCGGATTGCCGTGCGGACGGCGCAGGCCACCGGGAGTGGTCTGCACCCAGGTGCCGTTCTCGGAGGTGACCGAGCCGTGCCAGTCCTTCAGCTCGATCATGAACATGCCGCCGGGAGCGACGACGAGCAGGTCCACCTCGCGCACATGACCGGTGTTCGCGGTGAAGGTGAAGTTCGACCAGGCGCGCCACGGATCAGCGTCTGGCAACTCCTCGCGGATCGCTTCCAGGCCACGGCGCTCATGGTCGAACTCGGACTCGGTGACCGTGGTCCACCGACCTTCCCGCATGTGCTGTCCCCGCTCCCCGTTCCTTCAGGGCCCTCGTTCCATGGCCCAATCCCGCCGGTCAGATCTTAGTGGCCGCATCTGACATGGGGAGGCCCCGTGAAGAGCGGAACTAGACGACATTCGGTGCGCGTGACGAGAGTCCTGCCCGGTCGCCGCTAGGACGGCGAGGGTTCACACGGGCAGACCCGACGCATATGCGATGAAATCAGCCCATTCTCCCGGAAGTGCAGCGAGCCGCGGTCCGTTCCTGTCCTTGGAGTCGCGGACGTGGACGACGCCGGGCCCGAACGCGACCTCGACGCAGCTGTCGCCCTCAGAGCCGCTGTAGCTGCTCTTGAACCAGTCCAGGTCGTCAGTGGTGCTCATGGGGCTCCCCGCATCCGCTGCAACAGCTCCGCCGAGTCCGCCGGGGACAGGGCCTGTGAGCGCATCTTGGCATAGCGCATCTGCAGCACGCTCACGTCTTTCGGGTCGGAGATCAACTGCCCGGTCTTCTGCCCCTCCGAGTACCCCATCCACTGGTGGTCCTGCGTCTCCAGCAGTTGCATCGGACCGTCCGCACCCGCATGCTGAGGCTGCCTGAGCGGCATGATCTGCAACTCGACGTTCCACAGTTCCGCGCTCGCGATGAGACGGTCGAGGAGTTCCCGCGTGACGTCCTCACCGCCGGTGTACCGCAGCAGCACCGACTCCTCGACGATGAAGCTGAAGGCGACCGGCGGCTTGCGGGTCAGCAGTTCCTGCCGGTCCAGACGAGCGGCGATCCGCTCCGCGACCTGCTCCTCCGTGGGCGGCGGTGGGACGTTGAGCATCACGGCGCGCGCATAGCCTTCCGTCTGCAGCAGTCCGGGCACCACGCGGCACTCGTACGTGCACAGGCTGACCGCGGTCACCTCCAACTGCGCCCACAGCCGGAACCACGACGCCAGACCGGGCTTGCGCGCCATATGCCGGGCCGCCGCCCGCAGCACACCGAACGCGTCCAGTACCACCTCGGCACGTTCGACGAATTCGCCGGGCGGCAGACGCCGTCCCTGCTCGACCGAGCCGACGAAGTGCGCCGAGTAGCTCAGCCGGGTCGCAAGCTGCTCCTGAGAGAGCGCGGCCCGCTCACGAAAGACCTTGAGGACGGCTCCGAACGACTTCAGGCTGCCGGACGGCTCCGGTTCACCACTGCTGTTCGCCATCGGCCGCCCCCGCTGTACGTGTCGTCCTGCTCGACCGCATTGCCTAACGGGTCCATGGCAGCACTCGTTACTCGTACGATCCAGAGCCCGCGCTCGTACGCCGCTGTCCGTACGAGCCGTCATCATGGCGTGAGGTGCGGCGGCGCCGCCACGGTGGACGCATGACAGCCTCAGCGGACGCCTTGAACTCACAACCCCCTGCCATCGAAGCCGTGTTCACGCAGCGCCTCAGCTCCACTCGCCGCGGAGTGCGGCTCGCCCGGCTCCTCGCCGTCGAAGCCCTTGTGGCGTGGGGCTACGCCCGCGACAGCGAGCTCACCCTCGCCGCGGCGCAGATCGTGCCCGAACTCGCCGCGAACGCAGCTACGCACGGGCGGGTGCCGGGCAGGGACATCGAGGTGCGACTGACGCTGGACGGCCGGGTGCTGCGCATCGCGGTGTGCGACGCGCGGGGCGACCGGCTGCCGCAGCCCGGCCGGACGCCAGCCTGTGCTGACACAGGGCGCGGCCTTCTCCTGGTCGCCGCCCTCGCCTCCCGGTGGGGCACGCCCCGTTATCTTTTTCGCGGTCCTGCAATGGGGCCGCTGGCCTCCGGGCCCGGTATGACTGTTGCCCCCTGTCGTAGGTATGACCTGGGGGGTGG
>NZ_JBIARB010000005.1:479100-561747 GCF_042889545.1 Streptomyces sp. NPDC002574 | reverse complement strand
ACATTTCGAACCCGGAAGCTAAGCCTTTCAGCGCCGATGGTACTGCAGGGGGGACCCTGTGGGAGAGTAGGACGCCGCCGAACAATTCTTCAGCCTGTCCCCGGAGATCGATCATGATCCCCGGGGACAGGCTTTTTTATGCCCTGGGGTAGGGTCGGGTGGAATCATTCGGCGCGCACGTACAAGCAAGTAGGAGGGGCCCCCGGTGGAGGTCCAGGAGACACGGGTGCAGACGGATCGGGTCCTGACGATCCCCAACATCCTGAGCATGGCACGGCTGCTCGGCGTGCCGGTTTTCCTGTGGCTGATCCTGTGGCCGGAGTTCGGCGGCCCGAAGGCCGACGGCTGGGCCCTCCTCATCCTGGCGCTGAGCGGCATCAGCGACTACCTCGACGGCAAGCTCGCGCGCCGCTGGAACCAGATCAGCAACCTCGGCAGGGTGCTGGACCCGGCCGCGGACCGGCTGTACATCGTGTCGACGCTCGTCGGCCTGACGTGGCGCGGCATCCTCCCCTGGTGGCTGACGGCCATCCTGGTGGCCCGGGACGTCGTCCTCGGGGTGATGATCCTGTTCATGAGGCGGCGCGGCTGGGGCCCGCCGCAGGTCAACTTCATGGGCAAGGCCGCGACGTTCAACCTCATGTACGCCTTCCCGCTGTTGCTGCTCAGCGACGGCGACGGGTGGCTGAACACGCTCGCTGCTATTTTCGGATGGGCGTTCGCCGGATGGGGTACAACCCTCTACTGGTGGGCAGGAATCTTGTACGTGGTCCAGGTCCGCCGACTCGTGAGAGCGGACGCCACGGCCGATTGAGCCCGCGATCCCCGGCAGGACTGGCCTCCCGCCGGGTACCCGACGTGTGACCAGGGGGTCCGCAGGATCTCGGAGGTCCAGACCTCCGAGGTCGAGAGCGGGTGACGTCGGCAAGCCAGTCGTCTCTTCAAGGAGGACGCTTCCGACATGAAGGCCGTCGTGATGGCCGGCGGCGAGGGCACACGCCTTCGCCCGATGACCTCGAGCATGCCCAAGCCGCTGCTGCCGGTCGTGAATCAGCCGATCATGCAGCATGTGCTCAAGCTGCTCAAGCGGCATGGTCTGACCGAGACCGTGGTGACCGTGCAGTTCCTCGCCTCGCTCGTCAAGAACTACTTCGGCGACGGCGAGGAGCTCGGCATGGAGCTCACCTACGCGAACGAGGAGAAGCCGCTCGGTACCGCCGGCAGCGTCAAGAACGCCGAGGACGCGCTCAAGGACGATTCGTTCCTGGTCATCTCAGGTGACGCACTCACCGACTTCGACCTGACCGAGCTCATCGATTTCCACAAGGAAAAGGGTGCCCTGGTCACGGTCTGCCTGACCCGGGTGCCCAATCCTCTGGAATTCGGCATCACCATCGTCGACGAGGAAGGGAAGGTCGAGCGCTTCCTCGAGAAGCCGACCTGGGGCCAGGTCTTCTCCGACACGGTGAACACGGGTATCTACGTCATGGAGCCCGAGGTCTTCGACTACGTCGAGGCCGATGTCTCCGTCGACTGGTCCGGCGATGTCTTCCCGCAGTTGATGAAGGAAGGCAAGCCGATCTACGGCTACATCGCCGAGGGGTACTGGGAGGACGTCGGCACGCACGAGAGCTACATCAAGGCCCAGGCCGATGTGCTCGAGGGCAAGGTCGACGTCGACATGGAGGGCTTCGAGATCTCGCCCGGTGTCTGGGTCGCCGAGGGCGCCGAGGTCCACCCGGACGCGGTGCTGCGCGGGCCGCTGTTCATCGGCGACTACGCGAAGGTCGAGGCTGGCACCGAGATCCGCGAGCACTCCGTGGTCGGCTCCAACGTGGTCGTCAAGTCGGGTGCCTTCCTGCACAAGGCCGTCGTGCACGACAACGTGTACATCGGCCCCCAGACGAATCTGCGCGGCTGCGTCATCGGCAAGAACACCGATGTCATGCGGGCGGCGCGGATCGACGACGGCGCGGTCATCGGTGACGAGTGCCTGATCGGCGAGGAGTCGATCATCGCGGGCAACGTCCGTGTCTACCCGTTCAAGACGATCGAGGCGGGCGCCTTCGTCAACACCTCGGTCATCTGGGAGTCCCGCGGGCAGGCCAATCTCTTCGGCGCGCGCGGCGTCTCCGGCATCCTGAACGTCGAGATCACCCCCGAGCTCGCCGTGCGGCTGGCGGGGGCGTACGCGACGACGCTCAAGAAGGGCTCGACCGTCACGACGGCCCGTGACCACTCCCGCGGCGCGCGTGCGCTGAAGCGGGCGGTGATCTCGGCGCTGCAGGCCAGTGCCATCGACGTACGGGACCTCGAGAACGTGCCGATGCCCGTGGCGCGTCAGCAGACCGCGCGCGGCAGCGCCGGCGGCATCATGATCCGTACCAGCCCGGGGATCCCGGACTCGGTCGACATCATGTTCTTCGACGAGCGGGGCGCGGACCTGTCGGCCGCGGGCCAGCGGAAGCTGGACCGCGTCTTCGCGCGCCAGGAGTACCGCCGCGCCTTCCCTGGCGAGATCGGGGACCTCAACTTCCCGTCGAGCGTCTTCGACTCCTACACCGGTGCGCTGCTGCGGGCCGTGGACACCTCCGGCATCGCCGAGGCGGGCCTGAAGGTCGTCGTGGACGCCGCCAACGGCAGCGCGGGCCTCGTTCTGCCGAGCCTGCTCGGCCGGCTCGGCGTGGACTCCCTCACCATCAACCCCGGCCTGAACGAGGCGCGGCCCACCGAGACGTCCGACGCCCGCCGGGCGGGACTGGTACGGCTCGGGGAGATCGTGGCCTCCTCGCGCGCGGCGTTCGGCGTGCGGTTCGACCCGGTCGGCGAGCGGCTCTCGCTGGTGGACGAGCGCGGCAAGATCATCGAGGACGACCGTGCGCTGCTGGTCATGCTCGACCTGGTCGCCGCGGAGCGCCGCAGCGGCCGGGTGGCGCTGCCGGTGACCACGACGCGCATCGCCGAGCAGGTGGCGGCCTACCACGGCACGCAGGTGGAGTGGACGACGACGTCGCCCGACGACCTGACCCGGGTGTGCCGCCAGGAGTCGACGATCTTCGGCGGCGACGGCAAGGGCGGCTTCATCGTCCCCGAGTTCAGCAGTGTCTTCGACGCCTCCGCCGCGTTCGTGCGGCTGATCGGCCTGGTGGCCCGTACCCAGCTCACCCTGAGCCAGATCGACGCCCGCATCCCGCGCGCCCATGTCCTCAAGCGGGACCTGGCGACGCCGTGGGCGGTCAAGGGCCTGGTCATGCGCCGCGTCGTGGAGGAGGCGGGGGACCGCTCCGTCGACACCACGGACGGGGTGCGCGTGGTCGAGCCCGACGGACGCTGGGTGATGGTGCTGCCCGACCCGTCCGAGGCGGTCACGCACGTGTGGGCGGAGGGTCCGGACGACGCGTCCGCGCAGGCCCTGCTCGACGAATGGTCCGCGATCGTGGACAGCGCCGGCCGCTGATCACGCTCCGCGTACGGCTCACGGGCTCTTCCCGGCGCGCGCAACGGCGCGCCGGGAGGGGCCCGTTCGAGGTCGGGGGCGTCGACGTGCGACGATGTGCGGCATGCCGCAGCAGCACCCCGATCGGAGCAGCCCCAGTGACAGGGCGGTGAACCGGCGCCCCGATGCCTCCATGTCGCTGCTGACCAACGTCATGGAGCACAGCCTCGACGACGGATACGCCGAGGCCGCGGCACGTAGGGGTGAGACCGGCACCTCCCGGCTGCCGGGGTCTCTGCGCGGCAGACTGGTGCTCGCGTTCGGGCTGGTGCTCGCCGCCATCGTGGTCACCGTGGGTGCGGCGCAGACGCAGGTCGCCGCGCCGACCCTGGCCAAGGAGCGGCAGAAGCTCATCGACCGCATCCAGTCGGAGACGTCGGCCGCCGACGAACTGCAGGGCAACGTGGACACGCTGCGCGACGACGTGGCGGCCAGGCAGCGCGAGGCGCTCAAGGAACAGGGCGGCGGCGGTGCCGAGCAGGTGGCGCTCCTGGCGGGCGCGACGCCGGTGACCGGGCCGGGCATCAACGTGGAGATCGACGACGCCAAGGAGGCGTCGTCGGGCGGTGGCGGCAATCCGCGGACCACCAGTGGCTTCTCGGACACGGGACGGGTCCGCGACCGCGACATGCAGCGGGTCGTCAACGGCCTGTGGGAGTCGGGAGCGGAGGCGATCTCGGTCAACGGGCAGCGCCTCACCGCCCTGTCGGCGATCCGCGCCGCCGGAGACGCCATACTGGTGGACAACAGGCCCCTGGTGCCGCCCTACACGATTTCGGCGATCGGGAACCCGCAGCACCTCAGTACGTCTTTCCAGGACAGTGCGGACGGACAGTATCTGCACGTCCTGCACGAGAACTACGGGATCCGCGTGAGCATCTCCCAGGAGGAGAAGCTGAGTCTGCCGGCGGCGCCGAGTCTGATCATCCGCTATGCGACGCCGGTCCCCTCGGCCGGTTCGCCGGACGCAAACGGAACTGGGAAGGGCACGAATTGATCGCCGTACTGGGCCTGATCGTTGGAGTGGTGGTGGGCCTCGTGGTCCGTCCCGTGGTGCCGACGGTGGTCGAGCCCTACCTGCCCATCGCCGTGGTGGCCGCGCTGGACGCCGTCTTCGGCGGTCTGCGCGCCATGCTCGACGGGATCTTCGACGACAAGGTCTTCGTGGTCTCGTTCCTCTCCAACGTCGTGGTGGCGGCCCTGATCGTGTTCCTCGGTGACAAGCTGGGGGTCGGGGCTCAGCTCTCCACGGGTGTGGTGGTCGTCCTCGGCATCCGCATCTTCTCCAACGCGGCGGCCATCCGCCGCCATGTCTTCCGGGCGTGACAGCACGATGACCGACGAGCACGGCCAGTACGACGAGAACGGCCGGGAACCGCAGGAGCCGGTGCCCGGGCCGGAGTCCGGCCTGCCCGAAGGAGCGCCCGACAGTACGCCGGAGCGCCCGGCGGGCCCCGCGTCCCCGCAGCAGCCGCCCGCGGCCGCGCCGGCCGGCGGATCCGGGGAGCCCGAAGCGGCGCCGCCCGTACCGGAGTCGGGACCGTCCCCCGAGACCCCGCCCGCGTCGGCGCCCCTGCCCGAACCCGAGCCCGATCCCGAGAGCGATCCCGACTCCACGTCGCGGGTACCCCACGAGCACGCGCCCGCGCCGTCCACCGCGGTGTCGACCGGCCGCCAGCGGCTGAAGGCCGGCCTGTGGCCGCCGCGGGCCAGCCGCGCGCAGCTCATCGTCGCGCTGCTGCTCTTCGTGCTCGGGCTGGGCCTGGCGATCCAGGTGAGTTCGACCAGCGACACCAGCGCGTTGCGCGGCGCCCGCCAGGAGGACCTGGTGCGGATCCTCGACGAACTCGACAACCGCACGCAGCGGCTCCAGGACGAGAAGCAGCGCCTGGAGGACCAGCGCCGGGAACTGGAGAACAGCTCCAACCAGGCCGAGGAGGCCCGCAAGCAGACCGAGCAGAAGGCCGCCCAACTCGGCGTGCTGGCAGGCACGGTCGCGGCGCAGGGCCCGGGCATCACGCTGACGATCACCGACCCCAAGGGCGGGGTCGAGTCCGACATGCTGCTCGACACGTTGCAGGAACTCCGCGCCGCCGGGGCCGAGGCGATCCAGATCAACGATGTCCGGGTGGTCGCCGACACGTACTTCACGCAGGGTGCCGACGGCGCCGTGGACATCGACGGCCACAAGGTCGACCGGCCTTACCGCTTCAAGGTCATCGGTAATCCACAGGATCTCGAACCCGCCCTGAACATCCCGGGAGGCGTGGTACAGACTTTGGAGAAGGAGCAGGCCACGGTCGATGTGACGCGTTCGCAGAAGATCGTCGTGGATGCCTTGCGGCCGCCGGAGCAGCCTGACTACGCTCAGTCGTCATCCCGGTGAGTCCGGCACGAGTGGGGGTGCACGGGGGAGGGCAGGAGATTGCGGGGGGTCGCCGCACCGTTGGGGTGGTGCGTGAGGGAAACTGTGTGTTGGTCGTGACTGAGGGTTCGTCCTGCCCCACGGGCGGGTCTGTGTCGTTCAAGGGGAATCGCCCGTGAAGTTGTTCGGTAAGTGGTTCGGCAAGAGTGCGCGTCCGGCCGGTGACAGCCCTACGGCACGTCACCGGGCGCCCCGGCACGCGCAAGATGAGTCCATGGGCGAGGAGCGCCCGCTGTTCCGGGATCAGGGCGCTGCTCCGGGTGGCGACATTTCGGGCGGTCATGGTGCGGTTTCTGTTGACCCTGCCGCATCGGGGCGCATAGGTTTCGAGCAACCATCAGGCTCTAGCACGGGTGGAGGGTCCTTGCCGGTCTGTACGCGGTGCGGTTTCCAGAACGCGGAAGCGAGCCGCTTCTGCTCCAACTGTGGCGCGCCGCTGCGTGCCGGAGTGCCGTCGGAACGTGCCTCCGAGACCACGTCCACGATCTCGATCTCCGGGCTGGAGGCCTACGAGGCCGAGGTCACCGGGCAGACCGTGCTTCCCGCGCTGTCCCCGGAGGCCCAGGCGGCGGTCGACGCGCTGCCCCCGGGCTCGGCGTTGCTGGTCGTGCGTCGCGGTCCCAACTCGGGCAGCCGCTTCCTGCTGGACGGTGAGCTGACGACGGCCGGGCGCCACCCGGAAGGTGACATCTTCCTGGACGACGTCACCGTCTCCCGCCGTCACGTCGAGTTCCGGCGGGGCCAGGACGGCAGCTTCACGGTGGCCGACGTCGGCAGCCTCAACGGCACCTACGTCAACCGGGAGCGCATCGACTCGGTGACCCTGGCCAGTGGTGACGAGGTTCAGATCGGCAAGTACCGGCTGGTCTTCTACGCGAGCCAGTGGGGCGCCTGACCCCGCGAGGGAAGGTTCATGCTTCGTACACCGTCGGGCGGTGCCGGCAACGGCACCGCCACCGCGGAGGACAGACCGCTGAGCATCGGAGCGGTGCTCAACGACTTGCGTGAGGAGTTCCCCGAGGTCACCATCTCCAAGATCCGCTTCCTGGAGGCGGAGGGGCTGGTGGAACCGCACCGCACGCCGTCCGGCTACCGGAAGTTCTCGGTCAGGGACGTCGAGCGGCTCGGTCACGTACTGCGGATGCAGCGGGACCACTATCTTCCGCTGAAAGTGATCCGCGAGCACCTGGACGCCCTGGACCGGGGCGAGCCGCTGCCGCTGCCGGCCCCCGCGGAGCCGCGGGAGCTGCTGGAGGCCGGTGCCGTCGAGCCGGATACCGGCCTGGGACTGCGGATCGGCCGGGACGAGCTGATGGCCGCCACGGGCGCCGACGACGCCGAGCTGGCGCAGTGGGAGGCGTACGGGCTGGTGGAGGCCGGTTCGGACGGCGACTATGACGCCGAAACGGTGAACATCGCCAAGCTGGTGGCCGATCTGGGACGGTTCGGACTGGAGCCGCGGCATCTACGCGCTGTGAAGGCCGCCGCCGAACGGGAGGCGGGTCTGGTGGAGCAGGTCGTCGCCCCGCTGCGCCTGCACCGCAATCCGCAGACCAGGACGCACGCCGAGGCCACCGCCAAGGAGCTGGCGGCCCTGTCGGTGCGCCTGCACGCCGCGCTGGTCCAGTCGGCCCTCAGGATCCGGCTCTTCTGACGCTGAGTGACCGGGACCAGGCCCGGCCGGTGACCGGCCGGGCACGTCCCGACTACCCAAACCTGCCGAGCACGTCCTAGGGTTGCTGTGTGAACGAGCTCGACGTCGTGGGTGTCCGGGTCGAAATGCCCTCCAACCAGCCGATTGTGCTCCTGCGGGAAGTGGGAGGCGACCGCTACCTGCCCATCTGGATCGGGCCGGGGGAGGCCACCGCCATCGCTTTCGCGCAGCAGGGCATGACGCCCGCGCGGCCGCTGACCCATGATCTTTTCAAGGACGTGCTCGAGGCCGTCGGCCAGAGGCTGACCGAGGTCCGGATCACCGACCTGCGCGAGGGCGTCTTCTACGCCGAGCTGGTGTTCGCCAGCGGCGTGGAGGTGAGCGCCCGTCCCTCCGATGCCATAGCGCTCGCCCTGCGGACCGGAACCCCCATCTACGGGAGCGACGGTGTGCTGGACGACGCGGGCATCGCCATTCCCGACGAGCAGGAGGACGAGGTCGAGAAGTTCCGCGAATTCCTCGATCAGATCTCACCCGAGGACTTCGGAACCAGCAGCCAGTGAGGTCCGGCGCAGACCATTCGACGAGCCTTACCCCCTGAACGGATACGGGAAACCACTCCAGGGGTTGATATCACTCGGCGTGCCGAGCGTGGCGATCGTTGACGCACCCGGAGTGACTGCCTACCGTCGAGATGGAAAGTCCCGATGGCACGTGCGCGTGCCCTCAGGGGTGCGAAGGGACGGGAGGTCGGCGTGAGAAGCACCGGCGACGGTATGGCCGCTGGCGGCCCGTACCCGATGCGCGCGGCCCTGGCCCGCAACGCGGCCGTGGCCTCCGGCGGGGGCAGCGGAGAGGTCTCCGGCCAGGAGCCGGAAGCGACGGTCGAGAGCGTCGGCTACCGCGGGCCCACGGCCTGCGCGGCGACCGGGATCACCTACCGCCAACTCGACTACTGGGCCCGTACGGGACTCGTGGAGCCCAGCATCCGTCCGGCCTACGGCTCGGGCACCCAGCGGCTGTACAGCTTCAAGGACGTCGTCGTCCTCAAGATCGTCAAGCGGCTGCTGGACACGGGGGTGGCACTGCAGAACATCCGCACCGCGGTGCAGCACCTGCGTTCCACCAGCCCTGCAGAGCTGGCCCGGATGACCCTGATGAGCGACGGCGCCACCGTCTACGAGTGCACTTCTCCGGACGAGGTCGTGGACCTGCTCCAGGGCGGCCAGGGCATCTTCGGGATCGCGGTCGGCGTCGTGTGGCGCGACGTGGAGAGCGGGCTGTCGCAGCTGCACGGCGAGCGGGTCGACACCGGCGAGACCCTGGTCGGCCACAATCCCGGCGACGAACTCGCCCGGCGCCGCAATCGCGCGGTCTGACCCCACCGCCCTCCCGGCCGGGCCGGCGCCCCACCCGTCCGCCGTACGGACGTACGGCGGCTGTCGGTGCCGTAGGGCACCATCGATGACGTGAGAAGCGCGCCGACCATCCTCCATCTGGACATGGACGCGTTCTTCGCTGCCGTCGAGCAGGCCGCGAAGCCGAGTCTGCGGGGGAAGCCGGTCATCGTCGGGGGGCTGGGGCCGCGGGGCGTGGTGGCGACCGCCTCGTACGAGGCCCGTGTGCACGGCGTCCATTCCGCGATGGCGATGGCGCACGCCCGCCGGCTCTGCCCCAACGCCGCGTACCTCGTGCCGCGCTTCGCGGTGTACCGGCAGGTCAGCGATGTCGTGATGGACATCCTGGCCCGGCTGTCGCCGCTGGTGGAGCCGCTGAGCCTGGACGAGGCCTTCGTGGACCTGGAGGCGGGCGGCATCGCGGACGAGCCGCGGCGCGTGGGGGAGCGGCTGCGGGCCGACATCAGGGCGGCCACGGGGCTCACGGGCTCGGTCGGGCTCGCCGGGTCCAAGCTGCTCGCCAAGATCGCCTCCGAGCAGGCCAAGCCGGACGGCATGGTGGTCATCGAGCCCGGCACCGAGCGCGGGCTGCTGGCGCCCATGCAGGTGCGCACCCTGCCCGGTGTGGGACCGGCCACGGCCGAGCACCTGCGCAGGGGCGGTATCACCACCGTCGGGGACGTGGTGGAGGCGGGCGAGGCCGAGCTCGTACGCCTGCTGGGCAGGGCGCACGGCGCGCATGTGCACGGCATGGCCCTGGGGGTGGACGAACGGCCCGTGGTCCCCGACCGCGAGCACAAGTCGATCTCCGTCGAGGACACCTTCGACGTCGACCTCACCGACCGCATCCGGGTGCGTCTGGAAGTGGACCGCCTCGCCGACCGCTGCGTGCGGCGGCTTCGCGAGGCGGGACGCTCGGGGCGCACCGTCGTGCTGAAGGTCCGCCGGTACGACTTCACGACCCTCACCCGGTCCGAGACGCTGCGCGCCCCGACCGACGACCTCACCGTCGTGCGCGAGACGGCGGAGCGGCTGCTGGAGGCCGTGGACATCACGGGCGGCGTACGGCTGCTCGGCGTCGGCGTGGCAGGGCTGGCCGATTTCACGCAGGAGGACCTGTTCGCCCAGGCGGCTGAGCGGGAGGAGGCGGCCCCCGACGACGAGGGCGCCGCCGGGGCGGACGAGGACGCGGGACCGCCCGCCGGTGCCGCGTCGACGCCGGCCGCCGCGGAACGGCGCTGGATGCCCGGTCAGGACGTCCGGCATGCCGAGTACGGCGCCGGCTGGGTGCAGGGCAGCGGTGTCGGCCGGGTCACCGTGCGCTTCGAGGAGCCCTTGTCGGCGGTGCCGGGGCGGGTGCGGACGTTCGCGGTGGCCGATCCCGAACTGGAGCCGTCCGAGCCGCTGCCGCTGGTGTTATGCGGGAGTGCGTGAGCGGTCAGCCGTCGCCGGCCAGCTTGCCGAAGTCCCGGTCGGGCGGCGGCTCGTCGTCCGTCCCCGGGACGGCGCCCGGTCCGTTCATCCCGTAGTGGTGGTAGAGCTGCAGCTCCTGCTCCGGGGAGAGGTGCCGGCCCACCCCGAAGTCCGGGGCGTCCTTGATCAGCGCCTTGTCGAACGGGACGCGCAGCCCGTCCTCGCCGAACTCGCTCGGTTCCAGGGGGACGAAGGCGTCACGGCTGAACAGCCCGGTGCGCACCGCGGCCCACTCGGGCTCGCCGGTGGCGTCGTCCAGGTACACCTCGTCGACTGTGCCGATCTTCATTCCGTTGCGGTCGAAGGCCCTGCGCCCGATCAGGCTCCGCGGATCGATACCGGTCTGCACGGTCCCTCCAACTGGTCGCGATTACTCCTATTTAGGCACGAAAGGTGTCCGCTGTCACATGACTCTTCAACCGACGCCGCTGGTAGGCTGACAGTGGCTGGCGACCCCATGCGGGAGAGTCCCGGCGGTGCGAAGCACCGGCCGCCGGGCGCCGAAGGAGCAAACCCTCCCCGGAATCTCTCAGGCATCCGTACCGCATGGGTGAGGTCACTCTGGAAAGCAGGAAGGGCAGCCCGTCCGTGGCGGCCCGTTCCTCACCGACGGTGAAAGCCGTCCCGCTCGCGCGGGACGGTGAAACTCTCAGGTTCAGATGACAGAGGGGGAGGCCGTGTCGCGCCAGACCAGGAGGCCTCCGCAGATGACCGCCCACCGCATCCCTCTCACCGAGCTGGAGCGCGGCATCCCGTTCGAGCAGCGCCACATCGGGCCCGATGCCGCCGCGCAGGCCAAGATGCTCGCGCACGTCGGCTACGGTTCGCTGGACGAGCTCACCGCCGCAGCCGTGCCGGACACCATCAAGAGCGCCGAGGCCCTGGGCCTGCCGGCCGCCCGCACCGAGCCCGAGGTGCTGTCCGAACTGCGCGCGCTCGCGGACCGCAACCAGGTGCTGCGGCCCATGATCGGCCTGGGGTACCACGGCACCTTCACCCCGCCGGTCATCCTGCGCAACGTCATGGAGAACCCCGCCTGGTACACGGCGTACACCCCGTACCAGCCCGAGATCTCCCAGGGCCGCCTCGAGGCCCTCCTCAACTTCCAGACGGTCGTCGCGGACCTGACCGGCCTGCCCACCTCCGGTGCCTCGCTGCTCGACGAGGGCACCGCGGCCGCCGAGGCGATGGCCTTGGCCCGCCGGGTCGGCAAGGTCAAGCAGGGCGTCTTCCTGATCGACGCCGAGACCTTCCCGCAGACCGTCGCCGTGATCGAGACCCGCGCCGAGCCCACGGGCGTCGAGGTCGTCGTCGCGGACCTCACCGACGGCATCCCCGCGGAGATCGCCGAGCGCGGTGTCTTCGGCGTGCTGCTGCAGTACCCCGGCGCCTCCGGCGCCGTGCGCGACCTCAGGCCCGTCATCGAGCAGGCCCACGGGCTGGGTGCGATCGTCACGGTCGCCGCCGACCTGCTCGCCCTGACGCTGCTCACCTCGCCGGGCGAGCTCGGCGCCGACATCGCGATCGGCACCACCCAGCGCTTCGGCGTGCCGATGGGCTTCGGCGGGCCGCACGCCGGCTACATGGCCGTCCGCGACGCGTACGCCCGCAGCCTGCCCGGCCGCCTGGTCGGCGTCTCCGTCGACGCCGACGGCGACAAGGCCTACCGCCTGGCGCTGCAGACCCGCGAGCAGCACATCCGCCGCGAGAAGGCCACCAGCAACATCTGCACCGCCCAGGTGCTGCTCGCCGTGATGGCAGGCATGTACGCGGTCTACCACGGCCCGGACGGCCTGGCGCAGATCGCCCGCCGCACCCACCGCTACGCGGCCGTCCTCGCCTCCGGCCTGCGCGCCGGCGGCGTCGAGGTGACCACCGGCGCCTTCTTCGACACCGTCACCGCCCGTGTGCCGGGACGGGCCGCCGAGGTCGTGGCCGCCGCCCGCGAGGCCGGTGTCAACCTGCGCCAGGTCGACACCGACCTGGTCGGCATCGCCTGTGACGAGACCACCGGCCGCGCCGACCTGGCCGCCGTCTGGGGTGCCTTCGGTGTCACCGGCGACAGCGCCGACATCGAGCGCCTGGACGCCGCCACCGAGGACGCGCTGCCCGCCGCGCTCGTGCGCGAGGTGGACTACCTGACCCACCCGGTCTTCCACCAGCACCGCTCGGAGACCGCGATGCTGCGCTACCTGCGCCGCCTCGCCGACCGCGACTACGCGCTGGACCGCGGCATGATCCCGCTCGGTTCCTGCACGATGAAGCTGAACGCGACCACCGAGATGGAGCCGGTCACCTGGCCCGAGTTCGGCGCGCTGCACCCCTTCGCCCCCGCCGAGCAGGCCGAGGGCTACCTCACGCTCATCCGTGAGCTGGAGGAGCGTCTCGCCGAGGTCACCGGCTACGACAAGGTGAGCCTGCAGCCCAACGCCGGTTCCCAGGGCGAGCTGGCCGGCCTGCTGGCCGTCCGCGCGTACCACCGCGCCAACGGCGACGCCCAGCGCACCGTCTGCCTCATCCCGTCCTCCGCGCACGGCACCAACGCCGCCAGCGCCGTGATGGCCGGCATGAAGGTCGTCGTCGTCAAGACCGCCGGTGACGGCGAGGTCGACGTCGAGGACCTGCGGGCCAAGATCGAGCAGCACCGCGACGAGCTCGCGGTGCTCATGGTCACCTACCCGTCCACGCACGGTGTCTTCGAGGAGCACATCGGCGACATCTGCGCGACCGTCCACGACGCCGGCGGCCAGGTCTACGTCGACGGCGCCAACCTCAACGCCCTGGTCGGCCTGGCCAAGCCCGGTCACTTCGGCGGCGACGTCTCGCACCTGAACCTGCACAAGACCTTCTGCATCCCGCACGGCGGCGGCGGCCCCGGCGTCGGCCCGGTCGCGGTCCGCGCGCACCTCGCGCCGTACCTGCCGAACCACCCGCTGCAGCCCGAGGCCGGTCCGGAGACCGGTGTCGGCCCGATCTCGGCCGCCCCGTGGGGCTCGGCCGGCATCCTGCCGATCTCGTGGGCGTACGTGCGCCTGATGGGCGGCGAGGGCCTGAAGCGCGCCACCCAGGTCGCGGTGCTCGGTGCCAACTACATCGCCAAGCGCCTGGAGCCGCACTACCCGGTGCTCTACACCGGCCCCGGCGGGCTGGTCGCGCACGAGTGCATCATCGATCTGCGCGAACTGACCAAGGAGACGGGCGTGACCGTCGACGACGTCGCCAAGCGCCTGATCGACTACGGCTTCCACGCGCCGACGATGTCGTTCCCGGTCGCCGGGACGCTGATGATCGAGCCGACGGAGAGCGAGAACCTCGCGGAGCTGGACCGCTTCTGCGACACGATGATCGCCATCCGCGCGGAGATCGAGCGGGTCGGCTCGGGGGCGTGGCCCAAGGACGACAACCCGCTGCGCAACGCCCCGCACACCGCGGCGGCGCTGGGAGGGGAGTGGAAGCACTCCTACACGCGCGAGGAGGCGGTGTTCCCGGCGGGCGTGTCGGCCGCCGACAAGTACTGGCCGCCGGTGCGCCGCATCGACGGTGCCTTCGGCGACCGCAACCTGGTCTGCTCCTGCCCGCCGCTGGACGAGTACGACAACTAGTCACCGCCGGCCCGGGAACGGGCCGGGGACTCACAAGGGTCGGCCCCGCTGTTCGTCGGCGGGGTCGGCCCTTTTCCGTGTCTCTCGCGGCGTTGCTGCGGCGGCGTTCGCCGCGTCGGCGGTGCCGCGGGTCATGCGGCCGTGACGACGTGCTCGCTGCCGAGCGGGCGGTGGGGGGCGATGATCTGTCCGTCGGGGAGCAGTTCGCCGGTGTCCTCGAAGAGCAGGACGCCGTTGCACAGCAGGCTCCACCCCTGCTCGGGGTGGCTGGCGACGATGTGCGCGGCCTCCCGGTCGGAGTTGGCGGCGGACGGGCAATGCGGCTGGTGCGGGCACATGGACGAAGTCTTTCGCTGCGAGTGGTGTGACATACGGCTTGATTGGGTAGGAACCTCAGTCATGGCCGTTCCCCCGTTCAGTCGGTCGGTCCCAGTGTTGCTCTACTGACGGTTTTCCGCAGGGATTTCGCGCGAGCTGTCCTCGATAGTTGGTGACGCTTTCACTCTGGCGGGCGGTTGCCCGGACAATGCAACGCCTCCGTGACCGGTCGGTCACGGAGGCGTTCGAGCACCACCCCGGGAAGGAACCGTCAAGCGGTCGTGCCGAGCAGGGGCGGGGGAGCCAGTCGCAGGGTGAGCACGGGCACCAGGTCCGAGAGCCGGTGCATGCGGTGCGCGGCGATCCCGGGAGGCGCCGGCGCGAGGGGGATCAGCAGGTCCGTGGCGGCCGGTTGGGCTGTTCCGGCGTCGGCGCCGGTGTCACCGTGCAGCCACAGGGTCAGCATGTAGAGGCCCGGCACCGAGAGCAGGTGCGGCTGGTAGGGCGCGACCAAGGCGTCGGCCTGGAGCAACGCGCGCTCGGTAGAGGCCAGGTACGGCCCTTCGCAGAAGTGCGAGAACGCCCATCCGTCCGGTGTGTGGACGGTCTCCCCTGCGGCGACCACCCGGCCCCGGCCCTCCGACGGCGAGACCGCTGCCTCGCTCCGCTCGCCTGAGTGGATGTGGAAGCGCCAGCCGGTCAACCGTGCCCTCGGCAGGCCGTCGGGCCCGGCGATCACGGGGTCGAGCACATGCAACGGCAACGGGTGCTCGGCGACGAGCAGCCCGGTCGCGGAACGCAGTGAGGGCGTGCGGGCCTCGCGGACGGCGGTGGGCGAGCTGAGTGCGGCGAGAACGCTCCGCAGGGCGGGCGCGGGGGCTGGAGCTACCTGCAGCGGCATGGTGGGCGGCCTCTCATGGGGAGACACGGGTGCTCAATGGGGTGCTAACAGCGCTGTCAGCGGTGAAGCGGCAGGCCAGGGCAGGCCCGGCACAAGGGGCGCCGGTGGGTGGCGGCGTGCGGAATCAGCGGGGGCATGCGGATCCCTTTCCCATGGCCGGAGCGTCGCGGGCGCGCGGCGGGTCGCGGAGGCTCTGCCTGTGAACAGAGGATATACGAGGTGTGTTCGGGCAGTGTTTCACCTAGCCGTCAGCGATATTAACCGCAAGGCGGATCCAGGTCACCCTGAACGGCCGAATGATCCGCATTCGAACCGTCTGCCGCTCGACGAGCTGCGCATTTTCCGTGGCCACGGATGGCTGAATCTCGTCGGCATTTTTCACGAGGGCCCGTCCGATGGCAAGTGAATTATGTTCCATGCCATCGGAATGTGCCGGAAGACGGTGCTGCCGCCAGCTTACCGGGTCGTGTGCGTCACAGGGGGCGTTATCGATCTCAACCCTGGGCATGATGTGATCACGGCCCACGCGAGGAGGAACCTTCGATGGGGGAAAAGGTCGCAGCCACGGGGTTCGACCTCTCCGACCGCCAGCGCTACCGCAGGAAGCTCAAGCAGTGCCTGCTGGGGCTGGAGCGGCTGCTGGAGGAGAAGCGGTTCGACCGTCCCCGAAATCTCATGGGGCTGGAGATCGAACTCAATCTGACGGACCGCGACGGTCTGCCGCGCATGATGAACGAGGAAGTGCTCGAGCGCATCGCGAGCCGTGATTTCCAGACCGAGCTCGCACAGTTCAACATCGAAGTGAACATCGCTCCGCACCGGCTTTCCGGACGGGTGCTGGACCGCCTCGCCGAAGAGTTGCGCATGGCACTGGGATATGCCGACAGAAAAGCCCGGGAGGTCGGCGCCCAGATCGTGATGGTGGGAATCCTGCCCACGCTCGGCGCGCAGGACCTGGTGGGCGCCAATCTTTCCCGCGTCGACCGCTACACGCTCCTCAACGACCGCATCCTGGCCGCCCGCGGCGAGGACATCACGCTCGACATCGCCGGCGTGGAACGCCTGACCAGCACGTCCGGCTCCATCGCGCCCGAGGCCGCGTGCACCTCGATGCAGATGCACCTGCAGGTCACCCCGGCCCGCTTCGCCGCGGTCTGGAACGCCGCGCAGGTGGTGGCCGGGCCGCAGGTCGCGCTGGGCGCCAACTCCCCGTTCCTGTTCGGCCGGGAGCTGTGGCGGGAGACCCGCCCGACGCTCTTCCAGCAGGCGACGGACACCCGTCCCGAGGAGCACCGCGCCCAGGGCGTGCGGCCGTTGACCTGGTTCGGCGAGCGCTGGATCGACTCCGCCTACGACCTGTTCGCCGAGAACGTGCGCTACTTCCCCTCCCTGCTGCCGATCTGCGAGGACGAGGACCCGCTGCACGTCCTGGACGAGGGCGGGGTGCCGCACCTGAAGGAACTCACCCTGCACAACGGGACGATCTACCGCTGGAACCGCCCGGTCTACGCGGTCGTCGACGGCGTCCCCCATCTGCGGGTGGAGAACCGGGTGATGCCCGCCGGCCCCACCGTCGCCGACGTGGTCGCCAACACCGCCTTCTACTACGGCCTGGTGCGGGCTCTCGCGGAGGCGCCGCGCCCGGTCTGGACGCGGCTGCCGTTCGCCGCCGCGGCGTCCAACTTCGACGAGGCCTGCCGCCACGGCATCGAGGCCGTACTGCGCTGGCCCAGGTCGTCGCGCGGCAGCGGGACCATCGAGGTGCCCGTCGTCGAACTCGTGCGGGAGGAACTGCTGCCGATGGCCGCCGCCGGGCTGGACGGCTGGGGCATCGACCCGGTGGACCGGGACCACTACCTCGGGATCATCGAAGGCCGTTGCCGCCGCCGTACCAACGGCGCCGAGTGGCAGGCCGCCGTCTTCCACCGGGAACTGGACCGCGGACTGGACCGGCAGCGTGCGCTGGCCGCGATGACCGTGCGCTACTGCGAGCTGATGCAGGACGGGGCGCCCGTCCACGAGTGGCCCGTGGAGCCCTGAGCCCGCCCCCGCTCGCGCCGCCCACCGGGCCGATGAGGCAGGATGGCGCGCGTGGAGGGCTCTGTGGACGGCAGAACGATCGACGCGGGCGGCGCCGGGAACGGTGACGCCGGCGGACTGGAGCGGCGCACGCTGCGCAGCGAGACCTTGCTGGTGCTCGCGCTGTCGCTCGGCGCCAGCGCGCTCTCGGCGCTCATCAGCTTCATCGGCTCCGTGACCAAACCCGGCGGGCTGAAGGACCAGGCCGCCACCCTGGTGGGCACGCAGGCGCCGGGGCGGCCGTGGCTGGACCTGGCCTGGCAGCTGTTCGGCATCGCCACCGCGCTGGTCCCGGTGGCACTCGTCGCCCACCTGCTGGCGCGGGAGGGCACGGGCATGCCCGTCATCGGGTTCGACCTGCGGCGACCGCGTTCCGACGTACTGCGCGGGGCGGTCGTCGCCGCTGTCATCGGTGGCACGGGGCTGGTGTTCTACCTGGGCGCCCGGGCCTCGGGGGCCAATCTGACGGTCGTGCCCGAGTCCCTGCCGGACGTGTGGTGGAAGATCCCTGTCCTCATCGCCTCCGCGATCCAGAACGCCGTGCTCGAAGAAGTGATCGTCGTCGGCTATCTGCTGCGCCGGCTCGGCCAGTTGGGCTGGACGCCCATGGGGGCGCTGGTCGCGAGCAGCGTACTGCGCGGCTCGTACCACCTGTACCAGGGCATCGGCGGGCTGCTCGGCAACATGGCGATGGGCGTCGTGTTCGTGCTGCTCTACCGCCGCTGGGGGCGGGTGGGCCCGCTGGTGGCGGCCCACTCGCTGATCGACATCGTGGCGTTCGTCGGGTACGCGGTGCTGGCGGGCAAGGTCGGCTGGCTGCCCACCGGGTGAGCGTGCGGCGGGTCAGGGGCGTGCGTGCAGCTCGCCCTCGACCACCGTCACCGCCCGGCCGGTGAGCAGGACGCGGTCGCCCCGGAGCGCCGTGCGGACCCGTCCGCCGCGGGTGGAGGCCTGCAGTCCGGTCAGCTCGTCGAGGCCCAGCCGTGCCGCCCAGAACGGGGCGAGGGCGGTGTGCGCGCTGCCCGTGACCGGGTCCTCCGGGATGCCGAGGGCGGGGAAGAAGCACCGCGAGACGAAGTCGTACCCCTCGGTGGCGGGCGACTCGGCCGGCGCCGTGACGATCAGGCCCCGCTGCGACGGCAGCGCGGCCACCTTCGCCGGGTCCGGGGTGAGGGCCCGGACCGTTTTCTCGTCGGCCACCTCGACCAGCAGGTCGCCCACGTCCGCACCGGTCCCGTGGGCCGACAGGACGTCGGCGCCGATCGCCGCGGCGACACCGGCGGGCACCTCGACCGGTGTCAGCGGCGCGGTGGGGAAGTCCATCGTGATCGTGCCGTCCGCCGCCGTGGTCGTGGTCAGCACCCCGCAGCGGGCGCTGAACCGCACGGTGCCGGTGGCCGCCCCGCCGGCGTGCAGCGCGTGGGCCGTGGCCAGCGTGGCGTGCCCGCACATGTTCACCTCGGCCGCCGGGGTGAACCAGCGCAGCGCCCAGTCGGCGTCGGGGGCGCCGGGCGTCGGGTGGGCGAAGGCGGTCTCGGAGAGGTTGAGCTCGGCGGCCACGGACTGGAGCCACGCGTCCGCGGGGAAGGCGTCCGCGTCGGGCAGCAGCAGCACGCCGGCCGGATTGCCCGCGAAGGGCAGGTCGGTGAAGGCGTCGACGATTCGAATCCGCATGGCGTGAGCCTAGGCGGAGTGTGAAGCCGCGGACCAGGTCCAATCCGGCGGCCGTGGACCCGGGGACCGCCGACTCGCTCCGCACCGGTGGCCCTCGGGAAGTGCCCGCATCGGGACAGGGATGATCCGCGCGAAGGGGGGTAGTCGCCCGATAGGGACGAAATGTGGTGAATGAGGTGATTTCGATGACCGCACGGTCGCGCAGCACGCCGGAACGGCGGGACAGGCACCTCGTCGAGGTGCACAGGAGTCGGGCGAGTGCCGGTGGCGCCACGGAGCGAATGCCGCTCGCACCGTGCGGAACCGGGCGTCGTGACATCGACCAACGGAGGGCATCATGATCGTACTCGGCGTCATCCTGCTGATCATCGGGTTCCTGCTGGGAATCTCGATCCTGTGGACCATCGGGATCATCCTCGTGGTCATCGGGCTCGTCCTCTGGGTGCTGGGAGCCCTGGGGCACGCCATCGGCGGCCGTCGCCACTACTACTAGGCGACCCGGGGGTAAACGCGAACGGCGCGCCATGGGCGCGCCGTTCGGCCTGAGCAGGGCTCACATCGGTCCGGCTAGGCGCAGGACGGGCAGAGTCCGCGGTAGGTGACCTCGACGTCGGACACCATGAAGCCGAACCGTTCCTCCGCGGGCAGGTCGGCCAGCGGATCGCCGGTCGGGTGGACGTCGCGGACCGTGCCGCAGTCGGAGCACACCAGGTGCTGGTGCGGCCGGTGCGCGTTGGGGTCGTACCGCTTGGCGCGGCCGTCCGTGGCGACCTCTATCACCTCGCCGAGGGAGACCAGTTCCCCCAGGGTGTTGTAGACGGTCGCCCGGGAGATCTCCGGCAGTCGCCGTGCCGCGCGGGCGTGCACCTCGTCGGCCGTGAGGTGCACGTGGTCGCCGTCGAGGACCTCCGCAACGACACGCCGCTGGGAGGTCATCCGCCAGCCGCGTCCGCGCAGTCGCTCCAGCAGGTCACTCATGTCGGTTCACCTGTTCAGGTTCGATGGGATACCCGAAATTTACCAGTGGACGTCCCGGTGCCGGTGCGAACGGCGTGGGGGTTGGCTCGCTTCTTGACTTGGACAGCGTCCATCGTAGGATCGGTTCCGGCAATAGCCAAGGGACGGGAAGCCCCCAGCACGGCAGGAGACAGGGACGTGACGGGATCACCGCCGGCGGACTGCGCGGTGCCGGCCCGGCGTGCCCTCCCGGCTCCGGAACGGGCCCTGTCGTCCTGCCGAGCCGTGGCTGAGGGCGTCCGCGTGCCCGTCGCGACGCGTCCCGTGCGCCGCGGCCGGCCCCGGTCGTACGACCGGCGAGGCCCCCTGCCCCCGCTGTCCTGCCGCCCGCAGTGCCTGAGCACCGTGATCCGCCTGGTCCGGAAGGATTCCCATGTCTGAGAACCATGACGCCATCGTCGTCGATGCCAAGACGGAGGGCGGAGGGGGCTGCCCCGTCGCCCACGGGCGCGCGCCGCACCCGACGCAGGGCGGCGGCAACCGCCAGTGGTGGCCGGAGCGGCTCAACCTGAAGATCCTCGCCAAGAACCCCGCCGTGGCCAACCCGCTCGGTGGCGACTTCGACTACGCCGCGGCGTTCCAGGGCCTGGACCTGCCCGCGGTGAAGCGCGACATCGCCGAGGTCCTGACGACCTCGCAGGACTGGTGGCCCGCCGACTTCGGCCACTACGGTCCGTTCATCATCCGCATGGCGTGGCACAGCGCGGGCACCTACCGCATCAGCGACGGCCGCGGTGGCGCCGGCGCCGGGCAGCAGCGCTTCGCGCCCCTCAACAGCTGGCCGGACAACGGCAACCTCGACAAGGCCCGCCGCCTGCTGTGGCCGGTCAAGAAGAAGTACGGCCAGAACCTGTCGTGGGCCGACCTGATGATCCTCGCGGGCAACGTCGCCCTGGAGTCGATGGGCTTCGAGACCTTCGGCTTCGCCGGCGGCCGCGCGGACGTCTGGGAGCCCGACGAGGACGTCTACTGGGGCCCCGAGACCACGTGGCTCGGCGACGAGCGCTACACCGGCGACCGTGAGCTGGAGAATCCCCTCGGCGCCGTGCAGATGGGCCTCATCTACGTCAACCCCGAGGGCCCCAACGGCACCCCGGACCCGCTCGCCGCGGCCCGCGACATCCGTGAGACCTTCCGCCGGATGGCGATGAACGACGAGGAGACGGTCGCCCTGATCGCGGGCGGTCACACCTTCGGCAAGACCCACGGCGCCGGCCCGGCCGACAGCGTCGGCGCCGACCCCGAGGCGGCGTCGATCGAGGAGCAGGGCCTCGGCTGGAAGAACAGCTTCGGCACCGGCAAGGGTGGCGACGCCATCACCAGCGGTCTCGAGGGCATCTGGACCAACACCCCGATCACCTGGGACAACAGCTTCTTCGAGATCCTCTTCGGCTACGAGTGGGAGCTGTTCCAGAGCCCCGCGGGCGCGAACCAGTGGCGGCCGAAGGACGGGGCGGGCTCGGGCACCGTCCCCGACGCCCACGACGCGTCGAGGACGCACGCCCCGACGATGCTGACGACCGACCTGTCGCTGCGCGTCGACCCGGCCTACGAGCAGATCTCGCGCCGCTTCCTGGAGAACCCCGCCGAGTTCGCGGACGCCTTCGCCCGCGCCTGGTTCAAGCTGACGCACCGTGACATGGGCCCGGTCGTCCGCTACCTCGGCTCCGAGGTCCCCGCCGAGACGCTGCTGTGGCAGGACCCGCTGCCCGCCGTGACCCACGGCCGCGTCGACGCCGCGGACGTCGCGGCCCTCAAGAGCCTGGTCCTCGACTCGGGTCTGTCGGTCTCCCAGCTGGTGTCCACCGCGTGGGCGTCGGCCTCGTCCTTCCGCGGCAGCGACAAGCGCGGCGGTGCCAACGGCGCACGCATCCGCCTGCAGCCGCAGAGCGGCTGGGAGGTCAACGAGCCGGACGAGCTCGCGACCGTGCTGCGCACCCTGGAGGGCGTCCAGCAGTCCTTCAACGCCGGCCGGACCGACGGCAAGGGGATCTCGTTCGCCGACCTGATCGTCCTCGCCGGTGGTGTGGGCGTCGAGCAGGCCGCCAAGGAGGCGGGCTTCGCCGTCGAGGTCCCCTTCACGCCGGGGCGCGTGGACGCCGCGCAGGAGCAGACCGACACGGAGTCGTTCGCGGCGCTGGAGCCGAAGGCCGACGGCTTCCGCAACTACCTCGGCAAGGGCAACCGGCTGCCCGCCGAGTACCTGCTGATCGACCGGGCCAACCTGCTGACCCTGAGCGCCCCCGAGCTGACCGTCCTGGTCGGCGGCCTGCGCGTCCTGGGCGCCAACTACCAGCAGTCCTCCCTCGGTGTGCTCACCACGACCCCCGGGTCGCTGACCAACGACTTCTTCGTCAACCTGCTCGACATGGGCACGGTGTGGAAGGCGACGTCGGAGGACGCGAACACCTTCGAGGGCCGCGACTCCGCCACGGGCGAGGTCACGTGGACGGGCAGCCGTGCCGACCTCGTCTTCGGCTCCAACTCCGAGCTGCGCGCGCTCGCCGAGGTCTACGCGAGCGACGACGCGAAGGAGAAGTTCGTGGGCGACTTCGTCGCGGCGTGGGTCAAGGTCATGGACCTCGACCGGTTCGACCTCGTCTGAGCGTCCGACCGCCGAGCGTTTCGACCGTCTGACGTCCCGGCGTCCGGGACGGCCCCGTCGGGCCGTCCCGGACGCCGGTGGCGTGTACGGAGCCCGCGTCCCTTCCCGGTCGCCGTGGATACGCTGGGCTCATGGGACCGTTCGTGCCGTACCTGCTCCTCGTGGTCTGCCTGGCCGCGGTCATGGGGCTCTTCACCTGGCTGGCGACGGTGGTCCGCCGCCGGGGTGCCGCCGGTTCGGCCGTCCGGGCGGCCATGGCCTCCTACGAGGAAGCGTTCCAGGTGACGGCGCACGACGCGCACCAGGAGATCCAGGCGCAGGCGCGGCGCAAGGTGCCCGTGATGTCGCCCGACGATCCCTGGCGGTCCGGGCGGCCGGGGCGGCGCGACGACGGGACCTCCCGCCGCGTACCGGCGGCGAAGAGGCGGCCGCGTCGGCGGCTCGGCGGCCTGTGGAGAGCCCGCCGCCGGTGACGCCGCGCAGGACCGCGCTGCCCGGCCGAGCGGTCAGCGGCGCCGCAGCGACGCGTCGAGCAGGGCGGGCGGGGTGTCGAACTTCTCGTGCGGGGCGAGGTCGACGCCGGGCGGCACGATCGCATCGATCGCGTCGAGCACGTCGGCCGGGAGCACGGTGTCCGCGGCGGCGAGTTGCGTGTGCAGGTGGTCCAGCGTGCGGGGGCCGATGAGCGCGCTGGTCACGCCGGGGTGCGCGGTCACGAATCCGAGTGCGAGCTGGATCATCGTCAGACCGGCGCCGTCGGCGACCTCGGCCAGCCGCTCCACCGCGTCGAGCCGGGCACGGTTGGACGGGACGCTGAGGTCGAAACGCTGGGGGAGCAGCGCCGCACGGCTGGTGGTGATCTCCCGGCCCTCACGGACCGCCCCCGACAACCAGCCCGAGGCCAGCGGGCTCCACGCCAGCACGCCGAGGCCGTACTCCTCGGTCACGGGCAGGACGTGGGCCTCGATGCCGCGCTGCAGGATCGAGTAGCTGGGCTGCTCGGTGACGTAACGGCTCAGGCGGTGCTCCCGGGCGGCCCACTGCGCCTGCACGATGCGGTGGGCCGGGAAGGTCGAGGAGCCGAAGTAGCGGATCTTCCCCGCGCGTTGCAGGTCGGTCAGGGCCGAGAGCGTCTCCTCGTCGCTGGTGGTCGGGTCCCACCGGTGGATCTGGTACAGATCGACGTGGTCGACACCGAGGCGGCGCAGGCTGCTGTCGAGCTCGGTGACCAGCCAGCGGCGTGAACTGCCCCGGTGGTTGCGCTCGTCGCCCATCGGCATGGTGGCCTTCGTCGCCAGCACGATGTCGTCGCGGCGGCCGGCGACGGCCTTGCCGACCATCTCCTCCGACTGGCCGTCGCTGTACATGTCGGCGGTGTCGATGACATTGATCCCGCCCTCCAAGGCGGCGTCGACGATCGCGGTGGCCTCCTCCTGCGTGGTGCGTCCGATCGCGCCGAAGTTCATCGCGCCGAGCGCGAGCGAGCTGACCTGCACACCGGTGCGGCCCAAGGTGCGGTACTGCATGACCGTGTCTCCTCTGGAGCGGCTTGGTTGTGGGCCCCCTGCTCTGCCATCATGAGCAAGCGGAACCCGGTTCCGTTAAAGATACGGAACGACGTTCCGTTTAGCAAGCACGGCTCGGAAGCGGAAGGACGCCGCGGTGGACGACAGCGACGAGAACCCGGGGCGCGCGGCCCGGCCCAAGCGGGCGGACGCCCGGCGCAACAAGGAGACGCTGCTCGACGCGGCCGCCGCGATCTTCGTCACGGCGGGCGTCGAGGCGCCGGTGCGCGACATCGCGGCCAGGGCCGGCGTCGGGACGGGCACGATCTACCGCCACTTCCCCACCCGGGCGGATCTCATCGTCGCCGTCTACCGGCACCAGGTGGAGGCGTGCGCCGAGGCCGGTCCGGCCCTGCTGGCCGCCGCCGCGACCCCGTACGCCGCGCTGGGGCAATGGATCGATCTCTTTGTCGACTTCCTGGTGACCAAGCACGGCCTCGCCGCCGTGCTGCAGTCCGACAACGCCGACTTCCAGACCCTGCACGCGTACTTCCTCGACCGGCTCGTGCCCGTGTGCACCGATCTGCTCGACGCCGCGGCCGCCGCCGGGCAGATCCGCACCGACATGGACGCCTACCAGCTCATGCGCGGCGCCGGGAACCTGTGCATCGGCGCGGAGAACGATCCCCGCTACGACCCGCGCCTGCTGGTCGGGCTTCTGGTCGCCGGACTGCGCCTGCCGCAACCGCAGCCACCGGGGCAGTGAGGCGCGCGGGAGATCCGCCCCCGGATCCGTGTCGAGAATCCGTGGCCGGCTCCGTCCCAGCGGTGAACGTGACCACAATGGGTCGCACCAGGACCGAGGAGAACCACCATGGCCAAGTACCTGCTGCTCAAGCACTACCGGGGCGCCCCGGCCGCGGTCAACGACGTGCGCATGGACCAGTGGACGCCGGAGGAGATCTCCGCGCACGTGCAGTACATGAACGACTTCGCGGCCCGGCTCGAGAAGTCCGGTGAGTACGTCGACGGCCAGGCCCTCGCCCCCGAGGGGACCTGGGTGCGGTACGACGGCGAGGGTCGTCCGCCCGTCACCGACGGCCCGTTCGCCGAGACCAAGGACCTCATCGCCGGCTGGACGGTGATCGACGTCGACAGCTACGAGCGCGCCCTCGAACTGGCCGGGGAGCTGTCCGCGGCCCCGGGAGCGGGCGGGAAGCCGATCCACGAGTGGCTGGAGCTGCGCCCGTTCATGGGGTCGCACTGCACCATCACGGAGTGACCTCGTCGATGCACGAGGCCCTGATCCGGAGCCTCACGCCGAGTGTGCTCGCCGTCCTCGTCCGCCGCGGAGCCGACTTCGCGGCGGCCGAGGACGCCGTGCAGGACGCCCTGGTCGAGGCGGTCCGCGTCTGGCCGGCCGACCCGCCGCGGGACGCGAAGGGCTGGCTGGTCACCGTGGCCTGGCGTAAGTTCCTCGACGCCGGTCGCTCGGACGCCGCCCGCCGCCGGCGCGAGGACCTCGTCGGCGAGGAGCCGGCACCCGGCCCCGCGCCCGCGGCGGACGACACCCTCGAGCTGTACTTCCTGTGCGCCCACCCCTCGCTGACGCCGTCGTCCGCGGTCGCGCTCACGCTGCGCGCCGTGGGCGGGCTCACCACCCGCCAGATCGCCCGGGCCTATCTGGTGCCCGAGGCGACGATGGCGCAGCGGATCAGCCGGGCCAAGCGCACCGTCTCCGGCGTGCGCCTCGATCAGCCCGGCGACGTCGCCACCGTGCTGCGCGTCCTCTACCTGGTCTTCAACGAGGGCTACTCCGGCGACGTCGACCTCGCCGCGGAGGCGATCCGGCTGACCCGGCAGCTCGCCGCCGCGATCGACCACCCCGAAGTGGCGGGACTGCTCGCCCTGATGCTGCTCCACCACGCCCGGCGCGCCTCCCGGACCGCGCCCGACGGCAGCCTGGTGCCGCTCGCCGAGCAGGACCGCTGCCGGTGGGACACCGGGGCGATCGCCGAGGGCGTCGCGATCCTCCAGGCGGCCCTCGCCCGCGACCGGCTGGGCGAGTTCCAGGCCCAGGCCGCCGTCGCGGCACTCCACGCCGACGCGCGCGCCGCCGAGGAGACCGACTGGGTGCAGATCGTCGAGTGGTACGACGAACTCGTGCGCCTGACCGACAGCCCGGTCGTCCGGCTCAACCGCGCGGTCGCCGTCGGCGAGGCCGACGGACCCCGTGCCGGGCTGGCGGCGCTCGCGGCGCTGGACGACGTCCTGCCCCGCCACACCGCGGTGGCGGCCCATCTCCACGAGCGCGACGGCGACCTCGCGACGGCGGCACGGCTGTACGCGGAGGCGGCCCAGAAGGCACCCGACCTCGCCGAGCGCGATCACCTGACGCGCCAGGCCGCCCGGCTCAATGCCCTCCTGCGGCGCTGAACGACCGCGGTCGGGAGCCTTGTGCGGGCCGCCCGCCGTCCGCGCCCCCTACTGCTGGGGACGGTTGGGGCACGGGGCGTCCGACTGCGTCAGCGTCCAGCCGTCGCCGACCACACGGACGCTGCTCGGTGGGGCGGTGTTTCGCGCCTGGAGCGAAGGATCCACGGAGGCGGCGCCCCCGCTCACGCCCGGGGGCAGCGGGGCCGTCGCCGCGGGCACCTGGGCCACTGTGCACGCCAACTGCAGCATGGCCGGATGGCTGAGGGGAGCGATCCCGTCGGGGAGCCGGATGGTGAGGGTGTCGGCGTCGAGTGTCACATCCGGTGACGGCCCGAGGCGGGGCAGCTCCGTGGTGGCCGTGAGGGACTCGGCAGCGGTGGGTCCGTCGAACAGGGAACCCACGACGCCGGCGAAATCCCCGGGGCTCTCGAACTTGCGCGGATAGGCCGCCAGTTCGCCGTTGTGCAGGAAGTAGAAGGGGGCGATCGCGGGCCCCGCCGGCTTCGGCCGGGGCGCCTGGATGCCGGTCGCCGGTTCGCCGGCCTGGATGACACCGGACGGGGGGACGCCGCACGCCGCCAGGGTGAGTGCGGCCGTCAGCCCGACGAGCAGCGCCGCCGCGCGCGAGCCCTTCACCGGGCACCCGCCGTGACGTCGTCGTCGGCCGCGGAGTCGCGGTGCAGGGGGAGTTCGACCGTGAAGGCGGCGCCGCCGCCGGGCAGGTTCGCGGCACTGATGCGCCCTCCGTGCAGGTGCACGTTCTCCACCGTGATGGCCAGACCCAGCCCGCTGCTCTCGCTCCTGGTCCGTGTGGTGTTCGCTTTGTAGAAGCGTTCGAAGATGTGCGGCATGGCTTCCTCGGCGATCCCGGGTCCGCTGTCGGTCACCTCGATGACGGCCCACGCCGTGCCCGTTCGCTCCTGCCGCACGCCCATGGTCAGCCGTACCGGCGGCGCGCCGTGCCGCAGCGCGTTGCCGACGAGATTGGCGACCACCACGTCGAGCCGGCGCGGATCGACACGGGTCCTGAGCGCGCCCGGCCGGGGCAGGCGGGTCTCCACCCGGTCCTGCCACCCCCGGGAGGCGAGCGTGTACCGCACGGACTCGGCCAGGTCGACCTCGTCCAGGTTGAGTTCGACCGCGCCGGCGTCGAAGCGGGAGATCTCCATCAGGTCGGTGACCAGTGCGCTCAGCCGGCTGGTCCCCTCACTGATGAGCCGCAGCGCGTCGCCGGTCTCGCGGTCCAGGTGGGGCGCGTTCTCGTCCAGCACGTCGGTGACCGCCGTCATCGCCGCCAGCGGTGTCCGCAGCTCGTGGGAGACGTCCGCGGCGAAGCGGCGCGCCTGGGCCTCCAGCCGGCGCAACTCCGCGACCGACCGCTCCAGCGCGGCCGCCGTGTCGTTGAAGGACTGCGACAGGTCGGCCAGTTCGTCGGACCCGTTGACGGCCAGCCGGACGTCGAGGTGCCCCTCGGCCATCCGGCGGGTCGCCCGCCGCAACGCCCGCACGGGGCGGAGCACGCCGCTCGCGGCCAGCAGCGCCAGGACCACGGCGAGGCACAGCGCCGCCAGGGTGGCCCGCTCGATGCCGCTGACCATCGCCTTGACGTAGGCCTCTTCGGTGTTCTGCGGCACCACCAGGTACATCACCATCCCCGAGAGCCCGGAGGAGGCCTTGTCCGGAACGACGTCGTCGGCGTACGCGACCGGCATGCCGACGACGAGATAGGGCTGTCCGTCGGCGGTCACCCGCTGGAACACGGCGGCCCGCCGGGTCGCCACGGACTCGCGCAGTGCCGGGCTGATCTTGTCGAAGTCGGCACTGGTCGACCAGGCGCGGAGGCTGCCGTAGGTGGCCATGATCCGCCATCCCTGCGACTGGTTGGCGTGCAGCACCTGGTTCACCGCCGTCTGCAGGTTCAACTGGTCCGGTGTCGTGGGCGTGTATTGCGCCACGGCGTCGACGCTCGTCCGGAACTGCCGGATGACGGAGTCCTGGCTCTGCTGGAGCACCCCCGTACGCGCCTCCCGGAAGGCCAGGGCGCCGGTGCTCAGGGCACTGGCCACCGCCACCAGGGCGAAGGCCACCACCAGGCGGGAGCGCAGACCCCGCAGCGGAAGGGGGGCCTTCGCCACGAGCGCGCGGAGGAACCGTACCGGCCCGGACCCCTGCCCGGCCGCGACGGTCTCCCGTTTCCCCCGCGCCTTGTGCGCCCGCACGGACCTGCTGCCGCTCACGGGGAGACGAACCGGTAGCCGAAGCCGCGCACGGTCTGGATGTACTGGGGATCGCCGCCGAGCTCGCCGAGCTTGTTGCGCAGGCGCTTCACGCAGGCGTCCACGAGCCGTATGTCGCCGTGGTAGCTGTGCTCCCAGACGGCTTCCAGCAGCTGCTGGCGGCTGAACACCTGGCCGGGCGAGGCCGACAGGGTCAGCAGCAGCCGGAGCTCCGAGGGGGCGAGCGCCACGGGTCGACCGTGGTGGGTCACCACGAGCCCGGCGCGGTCGATGCCCAGCTCGCCGTGTGCTTCCGCCCGGGGCCGGACGCCGTCGGCGAACCCGGTGTCCTGGCGGCGGAGCACGGCCCGTATTCGGGCGTCGAGGACCCGGGCCTGCACGGGCTTGACCACGTAGTCGTCGGCGCCGGCCTCCAGGCCCACGACCACGTCGATGTCGTCCCCCTTGGCGGTCACCATGATGATCGGCACCTGGTCGCGGTTCCTGATCCGCCGGCACACGTCGAGCCCGGACATACCGGGCAGCATGAGGTCGAGCACGACGACGTCCGGACGGAAGGGGCGGAGCTGTTCCAGCCCCTCCTCGCCTGATCCGGCGGCGAAAACGTCATGCCCCTGGTGCCGCAGCGCCAACTGCACGGCGTTACGGACATCTGGGTCGTCTTCGACAATAAGGACTCGCGACACGCCGACAGTGTACGCAGACCGGATTCGGTGACGGCCCTGGAAAAGAGCCCGGTCCGGAGGCCGTTACAGAAGGGTCATAGAGGGTGCGCCGGCCGGTGGTCCGGTGCGGAGCGGACGGGAGTCGCGGGAAGCCACTCGTTATTTTTTCGTGACCATCCGAACCTATGGCGATCATCTGAAATGACCAGTTTGAGCTGCCATGTATTCGGCACGAGAGCGGGAGTCCGCACCGCCCACCGGCAGCGCCGGGGCCCCCTACCGGGGAGGCCCGCAGCAGGGGTCCTCCCACCGTGGCGGACAGCACCGGACCAACCACCGCCGGCGCCGTCAGCGCCGCCGGGGCCGGGGCCTCCTGGTCGGCACGCTGGTGGCCGCCGCCCTGGTCGGCTCCGCGACGTTCCTCCTGAACGGCGGACGCAGCGACGCGTCGAGCGCCGCGCCGCACCCCCGGAGCACGCCGCACATCACCCACAGGACGACCCCGGCCCCCACGCCCACCCCTACGCCCACCCCGACGCCGACCCCCACCGAGACCGAGGTCCCCGCGACGGGCAGCGGCACCTTCGTCACCGCGCGCGCCGGTGGCGCGAAGGTCGGTCGCGGTGCCCATCTGATCCGCTACGCGGTGCAGGTCGAGACAGGGCTCGACGTCTCGCCGGACCAGGCGGCAGAGGAGATCGCCGACATACTCGCCGCCCCCCGGGGCTGGACCCACAGCGGGAACAACTCGTTCCGGTTGGTGGGCGCGGGGGAGTCGTACGACCTCATGATCAAGATCGCGACGGCGGGGACGGCGGACGCCCTGTGCTGGGCGGGCATCCACCAGGACACCCACGGCGAGTACAACTGCGAGATCCCCGGCGGGGTGGTCGTGAACCTCAAGCGCTGGGTCACGGGCTCGCCCACGTTCGACGGCCCGATCCACGACTACCGGGCGCTGATCATCAACCACGAGATGGGGCACTCCCTGGGCCTCACGCACATGACCTGCGCGGGTCCGGGACAACTGGCCCCGGTCATGATGCAGCAGATCAAGGGCCTGCACGGATGCGTCGCCAACGCCTGGCCGTACGACAAGAACGGCCACTACGTCTCCGGGCCCCAGGCGTAGTGAACCGGCGTTACAGCTTGGTCATGGTCCCGGCCGACAGCCATCACGTGCGGGCACCAGGCTGGACGCGGTGACAACGTTCCGGCCGTCGAGGCCGTCGAGCGAATCCCACGGTGCGCCGGTCCCGGCGCACCTCACGTTCGGAGGGAAGAGACATGTCCGGATCCCGCGCTGCTCGGAAACTGGCCGTAGCGGTGAGTCTGCTGCCCCTGCTGGCCGCCTGCGGCACCGAGGTGGCGTCCCCGTCGGCGGGCGGCGGGAAGGACCGGGCCGACTCGCCGGGGCAGCTCGACGCTCCCGCCGACGCGAGCGCGGACCTCAAGAAGCAGTACCTCGTGGAGAACGCGATCGCGGCCTGCATGAAGAGCCAGGGGTTCACCTACACCCCCGTGGCGCCCGAGGACCTCGCGGCCTCCTGGGCCACCGACGGCGCGGACTACGAGCTGACCGAGAAGCACCGCCAGAAGTACGGCTTCGGCTTCTACGCCAAGGTTGTCTACGCCGACGACCCCCAGGTACCGGGCAGCGAGGCGGCCGAGAAGAACTCGACCGACACGGTCCACTCGGACTACCGCGACACGCTCACTCCTGAGCAGCGGACCGCGTACGACAAGGCGCTGGGCGGTCCGCCGGACCCGAAGACCGGTGAGAAGGACTGGTCCGGCTGCCAGGGATCGGCCGAAAAGCAGGTCTACGGCAGCACGACGCCCCAGCAGCGCGGCGACGAGACCGCGGCGCAGTACCAGGCCAACGCGCAGGCCCTCAACGGCGATCCGAAGCTGATCGCGCTGGCGCAGTCGTACGCCTCGTGCCTGCGGAAGGACGGCATCCCCGTCACCACCACACGACCGACCGAAATCGGGGAGATGGTGAAGCTCCAGGCGAACTCGTCGGTTCCTCCGAGTGTCATGGGGGCGGTCAACTCCGACGGGTCCCCCATGGAGCCCATGAGCAAGAGCGAGGCGCTGCCGCTGCTCACCAAGGAGATCGACCTGGCGATGCAGGACCTGGAGTGCGGCAAGGAGTTCCGGGCCGCCTACTTCCCGAAGTTCCTGAAGGCCCCGGCCCCCAGCGGTGGCGGTGCCGGGTGATGCGGCGCCACAAGGGTGAGAGCAGCCGGCGCAGACGGCTGGGGATCATCGTCGCCGCGGTGGCGCTGGTGGGCGTGGGCGGCTGGTTCGCCGGATCGCGGATGCAGTCGCCGGCCGACGCGGCTGCCGCGCACCGGCCGCCGAAGGCCGGACCGGTCACCGTCGCGGTCGAGCGGCGGTCGCTGACGGCGAGTGTGGTGGCGCAGGGCTCGGTGGAGTTCGCCTCGCCGCAGAGCCTTTCCCTGGCCGGGCCGGTCGGCTCGCCGGATGCGGGCTCCGGGGGGCCGGGGACCGACGACGGCGTCGTCCAGCGGGTCACCAAGATGCCGATCGCCGGGTCGGAGGTGACGGAGGGCGACGTGCTGATGCAGGTCAGCGGTCGGCCGGTGCTCGTGCTGCGCGGATCCGTCCCGATGTACCGCACGTTGGGCCCCGGCACGTCCGGGGACGACGTCAAGCAGCTCCAGCGGGCACTGAAGCGGCTCGGTTTCAGCTTCGGCACGGTCACCGGCAGCTACGGGCAGCAGGACGCCGCGGCGGTGAGCCGCTGGTACAAGAGCAAGGGCTTTCGCGCGGAGGAGCCCGGCATCGCGGACAAGCAGCAGCTGGGAACGCTGGAGGCGGCCGTGACCACCGCGCAGCAGGCCGTCCTCGCGGCGACGGATCCGGGCGGCGACGACACCGGTGGCGAGTCCGGGAAGCTGCAGCGCAGGGCGGCACAGCAGCAGCTGGACGCGGCCAACGCCGCGCTGTCGGCCTTCCAGGCCGGCTACGGGACCAAGGTCCCCGCAGGTGAGCTGATCTTCCTGCCGGACCTCCCCGCGCGGCTGGACAAGGTGTCCGTCAAGCTCGGTGACACTCCGTCAGGACCGGTCGGCACGGTGACCAGCTCCAGGGTCGTGGTCCAGGCCGTCGTTCCCGGCAACGACGCGAAGCTGCTGCACAAGGGCATGAAAGCGCAGGTGGAGACCCCCGACGGCAAGACGGTGGACGGGGAACTGGTCGCACTCGGCGACGATGTGCCGAAGAGCGACGCGGGGGCCGGCACGGATTCCGCCGGGACCTCGGGGGGCGGGAGCGGTGACGCGTCGGCTCCCGTGCCCGTGCAGATCTCGATCCCGTCGGGAGAACTGGTCAAGAACGCCGACGAGTCCGCGAAGGTGACCATCAAGGTGGGTGCGTCGGACGGCGAGGTGCTCACGGTGCCCATCGCCGCGCTGCACACCTCGGCCGACGGGCAGGCCCGGGTGCAGGTCCGGCGCGGCGGCGGGGTGGTGGACGTCCCCGTCAAGGCGGGTCTGTCCGCGGAGGGACAGGTGGAGGTCACGCCGACCGGTGACGCCCTGAAGGCGGGCGATCAGGTGGTGGTCGGGCAATGAGCGGCTCGCCGGCGCATGTCGTGCCCGATGCCGACACCGTCATCCAACTGGTCGCCGTCGACCGGACCTTCGACTCCGAGCCGCCGGTGCACGCCCTGCGGGACGTGAACCTGGCCGTCCGGCGCGGTGAGCACCTGTCGATCGTCGGGCCTTCCGGCTCCGGCAAGTCGACCCTGCTCAACACCCTGGGCCTGCTGGACCGTCCCACCGCCGGCGCCTACTGGCTGGACGGGGTGGAGACCAAGGCGCTCGGCGACCTGGAACGCACCTCGCTGCGCGGCAGCCGGATCGGATTCGTCTTCCAGTCCTTCCACCTGCTGCCGTACCGCACCGTGGACGAGAACGTCATGCTGGCCGAGGCCTACCGCCGGCCGCGCCCCGGCCGCGGCCGTGCGGGCCGCCGTGCCAGGGCCGAGGAGGTGCTGGAACGGGTGGGCCTGGCGCACCGGATCGGCTTCCGGCCGGACCGGCTCTCCGGTGGTGAGCGGCAACGCGTGGCGATCGCCCGGGCGCTGATGAGCGAGCCCGCCCTGCTGCTGTGCGACGAACCGACCGGCAACCTCGACAGCGAGAACACCGAGTCGGTGCTCGACCTCTTCGACCGACTGGGCGCGCAGGGAATGACGTTGGTCGTGATCACCCATGAAGAGGCGGTCAGCCGGCGGGCCGACCGCCGGGTGCGGATCAGCGACGGACGGCTCACCGAGGAGCACCGATGAAAACCCCAACCCGAACCCGAACCCGAACCCGAACACGAACCCGGTTCCAGGGCCGGGTCCGGGCCAGAGCACGCGTCCTCGAACTGGCGGCCCCCGTGGACCTGCCCGTCGCCGACCCCTGTACCGGTACCCCGCACAGCGCCGGACGGGGACGGGGACGGCGCCGCGGCAGGGCCAGGGGCATCGAGCGTCCCTGGATGGACCTCCGGGACCTGTGGACCGAGGCGCTGGCGGGGGTGCTCGCCCGTCCGGTGCGCTCCGCCCTGACCACCCTGGGCACCGTTCTGGGCATCACCACCCTGGTCATCACCATCGGGGTCTCGGCCACGGCGGGCAACCAGATCGTCGGCCGGTTCGACGCCCTGACCGCCACCTCGGTCACGGTCGTCGTCCCTCCGCCGCCCGCGTCGGCCGACCCCGTCCCGCTCGTGGACTGGTCGGGTGTCGACGCGGTCCGCCGGCTCGCCGGAGTCGAATCGGCCGCCGCGATCGCCGACTCCCAGGCCACCGCGAGCGTCCAGGTACGCGCCAATGACGTGGTGGCCCCCGGGGACGTCACCGCCCAGACCATGGCGGTCCTCGCCGCGTCCCCCTCGCTGCCCACCGCGGTGCGCGGCACCCTGACCGCCGGGCGCTTCTTCGACGCGGGGGACATCGCCCGGCACGACCGGGTGGCGGTGCTCGGCGACCAGGCCGCACGACTGCTGGGCATCACCTCGGTTCGCGACTCCCCGGCCGTCTTCCTCAGGGGTCAGTCCTACACCGTGATCGGCATCCTCGGCGGGGCCGAGCGCGAACAGCAGCTCGCCGCGTCGGTGATCCTGCCGCCCACGACGGCAGCGGACCAACTGGGCCTGGGAGTGGTCACCCGGGTCCTGATCAACACCGCGCTCGGCGCGGCGAAGCAGGTCGCCCACCAGGCACCGATCGCGCTGGCCCCGGGATCCGAGGACGCCCTCTCGGTCACGGCGCCGCCCGACCCGACGAAGGCACGCAAGGGAGTGCAGGGCGACGTCAACGGCCTGTTCCTGGTGCTCGGACTGGTCTCGCTGGTGGTCGGGGCCATCGGCATCGCCAACGTGACGCTCGTGACGGTCATGGAGCGGATCGGCGAGATCGGACTGCGCCGCGCCCTCGGGGCCTCACGACGGCAGATCGCGGGCCAGTTCCTGGTGGAGTCGACGACCATCGGCCTCCTCGGCGGCGTCATCGGCGCCGTTCTCGGCATGGTGGTCGTGGTGGCCGTCTCCGCCGTCAGGGACTGGACCCCGGTCCTCGACGTCCGCCTCGCCCTCGGAGCCCCGGTCGCCGGAGCCCTCGTCGGACTCCTGGCCGGCCTCTACCCCTCCCTGCGGGCGTCCCGCATGGAGCCGGTCGACGCCCTGCGCTCCTGAGGCGCGCGGAGCCCCGGAGCCCCGGAGCCCCGGCTCGTCGCCGGGAGGGTCTGGGGTCCGGGTGGGCCCGCCGGGGTGTGCGCGTCCGGCATTTCGCATGTGCGAGCATTTGCTCGTATCATCGGAAGGGAGAGTCCGGAGGGGATGATGACCGCGATGCCGATCGATGACGACGCCCAGTGCAACAGCCTTGCCCTGCGCAAGGCGGCGCGGTACCTGGGTGCGACGTACGACAAGGCGCTGGCTCCGGTCGGGCTCCGTGGCACGCAGTTCAGCATCCTGCAGAAGCTCAGTGTGCTCGGGGAGATGACGATCACCGGCCTCGCCGAGGTGATCGCCATGGACCGCACGACGATGGCCTCGAACCTCAAGCCGCTGGTCCGGGAGGGCCTGGTGACCGTCGAGCCGTCGCCTGCCGACCGCCGGGCACGGATCGTCGCGCTGACGCCCGACGGACTGTCCCGCATGAAGGCGGCGCTGCCGCTGTGGAGGGCGGTGCAGACCCGGTTCGAGGAGAGCTTCGGCGACACCGAGGCGGCCCGACTGCGCACCTCCCTCGAAGCGGTCCTCCACACCGGTTTCACGCCCTGGGCCGAGTAGCAGGTTCGTCCCGCCCGGCGGCGCGCCGCCCCTCCCCGATCGGGGGGCCCGCCTCCGGGGCGTGTTCCGCGCGTGGTCGGTTCAGGACTCGTCCGCGAGGAAGTGCTGGGCGAGGGGTGTGCCGGCGAACTTCTTGTGCATCTCGCGGGAGAAGAGCAGCATCGCGTTGCGCGGCCGGTGGTTCACGACGAGCTTCTCGCACTCGCCGGCGGCGTTGCGGGCGACCGTGACCACGACGTGGAGGGGCTCGCCCTTGACCTGGGTGCGGTACTCCTCGATGAAACCGTCGTTGCCGTAGTCGCCGGTGTACGTGAAGTCCTGGAACTCGTACAGCCCGCGGGCGGCGGTCACCACCGCGCGAACGGCCTCCGGGCCCTGGATCGGGCCGCCGTCGATGAACGAGCCCTGCCCGGTGACGTTGTCGGCCAGCTTGTCCAGCCACCACGGGTAGTAGCTGAGCCCCTGGTCGTTGCCGTTTTCCGTGTTCGACATCGTGTACCTCCTTCGAAGGTCCGGCCCCGGGCCGGATGTTGAGGGGTCCCGTCGATCGGGGCGGTTCCGGTCGACATTTAGGAGCATATACTCCTATTGGGGAGGCGCGAAGAAGTGTCGGCGTGAGGACCGCGACAGCGGGTGTGCGGGCCCGGGTCAGACCTCGGCCGGCCCGAAGTCGATCACGACCATCCTGTCCATCGCGTATGTGTCCAGGTCGGGTCGGTTCCACGACTCACCCGGGCGGATGCGGTGGAACCTGAACGTCGCGCTGGTCTCGTTGGCGGCCACGATGCAGCGCACTGGGCCGAGATGGTCCAGGGCGTCGATGAGCGCGCGGAACTCCATGGCGAACGCGATTCCGTGAAGGAGCAGGACCCGCTGATCGTCCTCCGGGATACGCGGGGCGCCATCGACGATGCGGACATCGACGGGCACGTGGTCCTCGAGGTGGAAGGCGCTGTCCGCGCACTCCCAGCCGGTGAGGTCCCCGACGACCGCGGGGGAGCCGTCGGCGTCCCCCGTGGAAGCTGCCCAGGTGAGCACGGTGCCCCGGGAGGCGATCCCTTCCGCGAGCCGGTCGCGCAGCCCCGGGGCCAGTCCGCCGGGAGGCGTCAGGGCGAGGTGACCGGCACGTACTCCGAGCAGCTCGGCCGCGGTGTCGTTCATCGTCAGCGACAGCATGCGGATCATGATCGCAGCCGATGGTGTTCCGGTGGACAGCGAACCCGGGCGACGCTGCGGTCAGCCGTGCATCCGGCCCTTCGCCGCCGAGGGCTCCGGCCCCTTGCGCATGGGCGGGAGGGCGGCCGGCACGCCCGTTGTGCGGCGGCCACGCGGCGACGTCCCGGGAGAACGGCGGCGACGACCGCGGCGACCGCGCAGATCAGGCATCCGAGCAGGGCGGCGGACCCGTAGCCGCCGGGGTCGGGAAGGGCCTGTCCGGTCATGGTGTGCGAGGCGAGCACCGTCGCGCTCAGCCCGCTTCCCGTGGCGAACCCGACGTAACGCAGCACCTGGTTGAAGCCCATCGCGCAGCCCACCTCGCGGGCGGCCACCGAGGTGACGATCAGTCCGGGGACGAGGGCGAAGACGCAGCCTATGCCGAGGCCCGCCACGCCCATCACCAGGAACAGCTCCCACAGGCCGGACCGGCCCAGGGCGAACAGCAGCATGGACAGGAGGATGACGCAGCAGGACAGCGGCAGCGTCGAACGCGACGACAGGCGGTCGGCCACCAGTGGGACGGCCCTGCCGGCGAGCAGGCTGCCGACCGAGAAGGGCAGCAGGATCAACCCGGTGACGACGACCGACGCACCGAAGCCGTTGCCCGCGCCCACGGGTGCCTGGGCCGGCCGCGTGACCAGCGACAGCAGCAGGTGCATCCCGAGGCCCGCGACGAGCCCGATCACGTCGGCGGTCGGCACGACGCGGTTGCGGAGCTTGCGCAGGTCCACCAGCGGCTCGGCGACCCGCAGTTCCTGGCCGATCCAGCGTGCTCCCACCGTCCCGTTGCACCGCATCATGCGGGGTGCCGGGGCCGTGCCCCGCGATGCCTTCCGCTCCCGGCGCGCCGGCCGGCCCGCGGGCCGGCCGGAGCGCCGGGAGCGGTTCACTGGCCCTCGGTGGGACGCTCCTCGTCCAACCGGGCGTTCTGGGCAGCGTGGCTGCCGCGCTCGTGCAGGGGCGCGGTCGGAGTGCGGTCGATGTGCAGGCTGAGGAGTTCCGGGCGGGCGTAGTGACCGCGGGCGTCCATGATGCGCTTGCGGCGGTCGATCATCGTGAAGTCCAGGTCGGCGATCACTTCGCCCTCGCCGGAGGTGATCGGTTCGCCGATGAGGCGGCCTTCGGGGTCGACGACGGTGGTGAAGTAGCCGTGCGAGAAGGCGGCGAGGGGGCCGCCGGTGTCCTCGGCGAGCTTGGCCTTCTGGTCGGCGTCGAGCCAGGCGGTGGCGTTGACCACGAAGCAGGCCGACTCCAGCGCGTGCTGCCGGATGGCGACCTCCATCTGGCGGGAGAAGTTCTCGCCGCCGAGGCCGCCGGGGAACATCGCCGCGTGGATCTGCTCGCCGTCGGCGATCAGGGCGTAGCGCGCCAGCGGCTGGTAGTGCTCCCAGCAGGCGAGCTGGCCGATGCGGCCGACGGCGGTGTCCACCGCGCGCAGGCCCGAGGCGTCGCCGTGGCCCCAGACCATCTTCTCGTGGTAGGTCGGCGTGATCTTGCGGCGGCGCTGGACCAGAGTGCCGCCCGCGTCGAACAGCAGCTGCGTGTTGTAAATGGAGCCGCCGTCACGCTCGTTGACGCCGATCGAGACGACCATACTGTTCTGCCGCGCGGCCTCCCCGATGGCATTGGTCTCGGGGGACGGCACGGTGACCGACTCGTTGAGCAGGTGCAGCTGGTCGCTGTCGATGGTGTACGGCGGCTTCACCCAGGAGAAGTAGGGGTAGTACGGAATCAGGGTCTCCGGAAAGACGGCGAACTCCACCCCCTGCTGCCCCAGTTCGTGGATCTTGTGCACGACGCGCTCGATGGTGCCCGCGCGGCTGTAGAGCACCGGGCTGATCTGGACTGCGGCGACCTTGACGGTCATGTTGAGCTCCTTTGTCACAATGCGTGGTCGGCGTGGGGCTGTTACTGACGGGCGGCGATCAGAGCAATTGCTCCTATGTGTCGTGCGACAGGCCTGAATGTTCCGCCCCGGCCTTGCCGCTCGGCGGAGGGCACTCCGCCGGCAGGGCGCGGCTCTCATCGGCCCGCCCGGGCGGTCAGGACATCCGGCCGCGTTCGGTGCGGCTCGCGGCGATGCGGCTCGCGGCCAGTTCGCGGGCCTGCTCGGCGCTGATGCCGGTGAGCGTCAGGATGTTCGCCAGCGGCACGATGTGGCCGGCGCCGCCCCAGTAGCCCTCGGGGATCTCTGCGGGGAACACCCACACCCGCCGGGGGTTGCGCGGCCAGGCCCCGTTCTCGGCGTCGAGGATCGCGTCGGTGACCTCGGCGACGACGGACTCGCGGGCCTGCCGGTCGAGCTGCCCCTCCGGGACCGAGGCGATCACCCGATAGCGGGGTGCGTCGGCGGGTGCGCCTCCGACGAAGAGGGCGGCCGGACGGTGAAGGAAGGCCCACGAGATGGCGCGGGTTCCGGGGTCGGCGGGATCGAAGCCCTCGTAGCCGATGAGGATCTCCGTGATCCGCTTCAGCAGCGCCGCTTCGGCGTCGGCCTCCAGGGCGCCTTCGGGGATGTACGCGTCGAGCATGGGCATGGTCCCGACCTCCTTGCTCTGCCCGCCGGAGCCCCCGGCGGCGCGGTGGGGTGCGGACTCGGTGGACCGCGCTGACGATTTACGAGCATATGCTCTTATCGGGGAGCGGCAAGAGTGGGTCATGCCACAGGGGGGTGGATGGTCCGTACGTCGCCCCCTCGCCTTACCGGTCCCTGCCCGCGATGCGCCATGGCACGTGTGCGGCCGGGCCCGCGTGAAGTGGGTTGACGGTCACAGCGGTTGGGGCCGTGCGCGGGGGTGTGTGCGGGTCGCGCCTCGCCGTCCGGGGAAATATGTGCATATGCTCTTATTGGGAGGGTGGGAGTCTGCCGCGCGCGACACCGCCCGTGAGCGACCGCACCGTGTCGGTGCGGGCCCCCGTCCGTCACAGCAGCGCGCAGGGTGCGGCTGCTGTTCGAGCGAAGGAATCCTTCATGTCCCTCATGAACCGCAAGAACGTCACGAGCCTCAAGGGCAAGGTGCTCGCCGCGGCGGCGACGGTGACCATCGTCGGTGGCCTCGGTACGGCAGGAACGTTGTCCGCGAACGCGGCCACCCCGGAGTGCGGCGACAGCTGCATCCAGATCTACAGCGCCACGTTCGGCACGTCCGAGCGGCCCAACCTCGTCGAGACCGTCTACCGGGGAGTGGCGAGGGCCGGTCAGCCCACCGCGATGCACCCCGTCAGCACGTCCGACCCGGCCGGGGACATCGTCGGTCATCGTGCGGGCCAGGTCTCCGACTTCTACAAGGACGGCCTCGTCTCCGCCGAGGTGAACAAGCACTACGGCACACTGCGCGCGGTGGAGGTCGAGTACGCGCCGCACGGCAAACGCACCTGCCTGTGTGCGGGTTTGGCCCACACCGCCTACCAGGACGAGGGCCTCACCCTGCAGAAGTGCGACACCCCGGGCCGGACCGTCTGGATCATCGACACGGCCGACTCGCCCGCGACCGCGCCCCAGGGACACTTCCCGCTGGTCAGCGGCGCCACGACGAACTTCGCGCACCCGTACGCGATGACGGTCACGCGCGGCGGCCACCAGCACCACGGGCACGGGCACGGGCACGCTCACCACGGTCACCGGACCGCGGTCCCCCTGCAGATTCGGGTCACCAGGCTGATGGGCAACCCCTCGCACGTGCCCGCGGGCCAGCTCTGGGGTACGACGAAGTAGGAGACCGGACGGTGGTGCCGCCCGACGGGGCGGCACCACAGGTCATCCGGCATCCTGCGCGCGGGGTCGGTTTCCGTGCCCAGGCACGCGTCCGGCCTGCTCCGGGATCGTCGGAGCAGGCCGGACGGCGCAGGTGCGCGGCGCGGTGGTGCGGCCCGGCCGGGGCCGCTCAGCCCAGGTAGAAGTCCTTGCGGGCGGCCACGAACGCCTCGATCGACTGGGGGGCGACGCCGGTCACGCGCTGGACGCCGTCGGCCGTACGGTCGTAGCGGTTGTCCTGGTGCAGGCGTCCCATGACCGCGATGTGCCGCTCGATGTGCGGCGGCAGCCCCACCTTCGCCAGCACTTCGGCCTCCCACTGCTCCTGCGGCACGTCCACGTAGGACACCGTGCGGCCCAGTGCCCGGGAGAACTCCTCGGCCATCTCGTTCATGTCGACCGAGCGGGGACCGGTCAGCTCGTAGAACGTCCCGATGTGCGGCGCCGGGTCGTGCAGCACGGTGGCGACGACGCGGGCGACGTCGTCCACGGCGACCGGTGAGGTGCGTCCGGCGCCGAACGGCAGCGCGATCGTGCCGTTCTCCTGGATCGTCCGCGCGGCCAGTGCGGTGAACAGGGGGTTGTCCAGGAACGCCGTCGGCCGGATGTGGACCACGGGCAGGCCGGACCAGTCCAGCACCTGCTCCGCCAGCCAGTGCAGCCGCTGCTGGTGCGACTCGCCGGTACTGGTGGCCGTCATCTGGGACACCGTCATCTGCGACAGGTCGACCAGGGCCTCCAGCTTCCCGTACTCCTTCGCGACGGAGGCCACCACGGTGGCCGCCAGGAGGTGGTCCGGCGAGACGCGCATCGCGAAGTACATCCGCGTCACGCCCTGCAGCGCGGCCGCCACCGTCTCGGGCCGGGTCAGATCGCCGATGACGACTTCCGCGCCAAGCGCCCGCAACTCGGCGGCGCGCTCGTCCTCGTGACGGACCATGAAACGCACCGGCACGTCCTGAGCGCGCAAGTGCTCGAAGACCGTGCGGCCCACGCCGCCGGCACCGGGGACAAGAACGAGGTCGTTGGCAGTCATCAGCTGATTCCCTAGTGATTGATGGTGCGGGTGGGGCTTACGCGCCGTCCGTCGGCAGGACCGGCACGACGATCGCGCTGCGCCCGCGTGTCCACCGCTCCGAAGCGGTGGACACGCGGGCGCACCGCGAGGTCCGGGCGTCGCGGGGTCAGACCTCGTCGGCGAGGAAGTGCTCGGCGAGCGGGTTGCCGGCGAACTTCTCGTGCATCAAGCGGGAGAAGAGCAGCAGGGAATTGCGCGGCCGGTGGAGCACCGCGAGGTCCTGGGCCTGTCCGGCGGCGTTCCGGACCACCGTCACGACGACCTTCAGCGGTTCGCCCTGGACCGAGGCGTCGTAGATCTCGAGGAAGCCGTCGTCGCCGAAATCACCGGTGAAGCTGAAGTCCTGGAACTCGTACAGTTCGCGGGCCTTGACCACGATGGCACGGACGGCATCGGCGCCCCGCGCGGTGCCGTTCATCGCCGCGCCTTCCAGGGTGGCGTCGTCGGCGAGGTTGTCCAGCCACCAGGGGTAGTAGCTCAGTCCCTGGAAGGTGGCCTTTCCGCTTTCCGTGTTCGACATGTCAAGTCTCCTTCGAGGATCCGGCGACGGCGCGATGGTCGGGGGCGGCTTCAGTACTCGATACGAGCATATGCTCCTATTGGGGCGAGGGCAAATGAGTCGTCCGTCCGAGGCGCCGCTGCCGGGCCGTACCGGCCGGCGGCCCGTGCCTTCGCGCCGCCGGCCGGGAGAGGGGCGGCGTCAGCGCTCGATCAGCCGCCGCGACTCCTCGTTCTCGTCCCGGCCGGCGGCCGGGGGCAGGCTGTCGAGCTTGGCCAGCTGCTCGGCGGCCAGCTCGACCGTGTCGGCCGCGGTGTTCTCCTCGACGCGGGCGACCCGCTTGGTGCCGGGGATCGGGACGATGTGCTCGTCCTTGGCCAGCAGCCAGGCCAGGGCGACCTGGGCCGGTGTGGCGCCGGCTTCGTCGGCGATCGCCCGCACCTCGTCGGCCAGGGCCAGGTTGCGCCGGAAGTTCTCGCCCTGGAAGCGCGGGCTGGTCCGGCGCCAGTCGCCCTCGCCGAACTCCTCGGGAGAGCGGATGGCGCCGGTGAGGAAGCCGTGGCCGAGCGGGGAGTACGGCACGAAGCCGATGCCGAGCTCGCGCAGCGCGGGCAGCACCCGCTCCTCGACCTCGCGGTTCCACAGCGAGTACGAGGACTGGACCGCGGCCACCGGGTGCACGGCGTGGGCCCGGCGGATCGTGTCGGGGCCCGCCTCGGACAGGCCGAGACACCGCACCTTGCCCTCCCGCACCAGCTCCGCGACCGTGCCCGCCACGTCCTCGATCGGCGTGCGGGGGTCGATACGGTGCTGGTAGTACAGGTCGATGTGGTCGGTCCCGAGCCGCTTGAGCGAGCCCTCGACGGCGGCGCGGATGTTGACCGGGCTGCTGTCGAGGACGTGCGCGCCGCCGTTCGCGTCCGCGTGCGAGACCATGCCGAACTTGGTCGCCAGCACCACCTCGTCGCGACGGCCGGTCAGCGCCCTGCGGACCAGCTCCTCGTTGACGTACGGTCCGTAGACCTCCGCGGTGTCGATCAGCGTGACCCCCAGGTCGACCGCCCGCCGGATGGTGCGGACGGACTCGGCGTCGTCACTTCCGGCACCGGTGTAGTAGGAGGACATGCCCATCGTGCCCAGGCCGATGCGGGAGACCTTCAGATCTCCCAGAGTGGTGTGCTTCATGATCGCTTTCTCGGTTCGATTCGGTTCGGTGGTGATCGCGGCCGCTCGGGTGCCGCCGGCCGGGCGGCCCGCCCCGGACGGCGGCAAAGGGCCTGAACGGCCCGTCCCTCCAGCAGAGGTCGTTTCTCCGGCCGGTGGCAGTGCCTGGTCTTCCGGGTAACGCCGGCACCTGCCTCGTCAGCGGGGCGACGGGCCGCGCGGCACGGGGGCGGCGATGCCGGCCTGTGCCTGTGCCTGTGCCTGCGCCTCCGCCTCGTCCGCGGCTCGCAGCAGCTCCGCCGGCGGCAGGGAACCGGCCGGACGCCGCTCACGCGCGAATGTGGTGGCGAGCCGCTGCAGCAGCTCGTTCAGTGGGGTGGGAACGCCGTGCAGCCGGCCCAGCAGGACGATCTCGCCGTTGAGGTGATCGGTCTCGATCGTGCCGGTGCCACGGATGAGGGACTGCCAGGAGGAGCCACCGCCCCCGTCGCTCCAGCGCACCTTGTCGCCCCGCGCCTCCTGCTGTTCCCGTGCGCTCGCGTACGGGATCCCGGCGGCCCTGAGCACCGACTCGCCCTCCGCGCGCACCCGTTCGGACAGCCGCCACACGTCCTGCCCGGCCACCGGCCCGCACAGCGCGTTGACCGCGTTGGCCAGATTGCCCAGCAGCTTGGCGTACTGCCAGCGCGCGACGTCCGGAACCACCGGGGCCTCGAAGTGGGCGGTCTCCAGGTCGGCGGCGATCCGGCGGGCGGTGTCGTCGACGCCGTGCGGGTGGCGCCCGAGGTGCAGGATCCCGGTGAGCGGGGCGCCGGGCGCGGAGACGACCCCCGGCTCGACGAAGGTGGACGGCAGCCAGACGCAGACGCCGTACACGCGGCGGAAGCGGCGCAGCGCGATCCGCCGGCCCTCGACGCCGTTCTGGACGCACAGCACCGGCAGCCGTTCCGCTGCCGTGCCGCCGCCCGCCACCGGCGCCGGACCCCAGGCGTCCAGTGCGGCCTCGCTGTCCTGAGTCTTGACGGTGAGCACGAGAACGTCGTCCGCGCGCAACGTGCCGAGCGCGTCCGGACCTTCGACGACGGGCAGCCGGTGGACGCGTTCGCCGTCCGGGGCGCGGAAGCGCAGCCCGCCCGAGGCCAACGCGGCGTACTGGGCGCCGCGCGCGACCAGGACCACCTCGTGCCCCGCCTCGGCGAGCCGCGCCCCGATGGTTCCGCCGACCGCTCCCGCGCCGATGATGACGTAGCGCATGCCGACGGGCCCCGCCCCGCCCGTCGAGCCCGGGCCGGTGGGGGAGGCTTCAGGAGCTGCCGGAGTGGTGTGGTTCATGATCACTTTCTCGGGGTCGGGGGTGGCGTCACTGCCCTGATGCCCCACTGGGGGCAGGCCGTCCCGGGTGGCGCCCGGTGTCCTCGACGGCCGGTCCCCAGGAAAGACCGTTCCGGCGACGGGTGGCAGTGCCTGGTCTTCCGGGTAATGCCAGTACCTGCCTCGTGCCGGGGCCCTCGCCTACCGTGGGTGGCATGGACGACCGCGCAGAGATCCGGGAATTCCTCGCCTCCCGCCGGGCCCGCATCACCCCCGAGCAGGCAGGACTGCCCTCCTACGGCGGCCACCGGCGGGTCAAGGGGCTGCGCCGCGAGGAGGTCGCGATGCTGGCGGGCGTCTCCGTCGACTACTACGTGCGACTGGAACGGGGAAACCTCTCGGGAGCCTCCGACGCAGTCCTCGACGGCGTTGCCAGGGCCCTGCATCTCGACGACGCGGAACGCCAGTACCTGTACGACCTCGCCCGCCGCGCCCCCGCACCCGCGGCGGCCCGGCGCCGCGCCCCCGCCAGGCGCCTGCGGCCCGCCCTCCAGTACATGCTGGACGCCATCGGCGACGCGCCCGCGTGGATCCACAACGAACGCCAGGACCTGCTGGCCACCAACCACCTGGCCGGTGCCCTGTACGCGCCCCTCCTCGCGGACCCGCGCCGCCCGGCCAACATCGCCCGGTTCGTCTACCTCGACCCGGCCGCCCGCGCGTTCCTCCCCGACTGGGACAGGGCCGCCGACGACACCGCCGCGATGCTTCGCGGCGAAGCCCGCCGGAACCCCTACGACAAGGACCTCTCCGACCTCATCGGGGAACTCTCCACCCGCAGCGAGGTCTTCCGGCGCCGCTGGGCCGACCACAACGTCCGCCAACACCGCACGGGCCCCAAGAAGATCCACCACCCGGCCGTCGGGGACCTGGAACTGAACTTCGAGACCATGTCCCTGACCTCCGATCCCGCCCTCACGCTCGTCATCTACACCGCCGTCCCCGACACCCCAAGCGCCGACGCCCTCCGCCTCCTGTCCACCTGGGCCGCCACCCAGGACCAGCCGGAAGCCGGCCTGCGCGAGCGCCGCACCTGAACGGCGGGGCGGGAGTGTCGCACGAGCCATCAGCGGGCCGAGCGATTCCCCGGCGAACGGTCAGTGGCGCGGCCGTGCGGCTTCGGCGTGTGCCGTCACGGGTGTTCGGTCCAGCAGAACCTGGCGACATAGGGGCTGGCTACCATCCCGGCATGGATCCCGGTAGGAATGCCGAAGCACACGGATGTCCCGGGGTGGCCGGGACGGCTTCGCCGCAGCCCTGGACGCCGGCCCTGAGAGGAGGTCACACCATGAGCCGCATGATGTTCATCCTCCGGTTCGTGAACGGGGAGCCGGAAGCCCTGGACAGTGAGGTCGTACGGGGGGTTCTGGGACCGTACGTCGTGGCAGCCGACGAGGACTTCGGGGATGTGCTGATCCGGACCGCTGACGGCTACGAGGCCGAGGTGGACTTCAACGGTGTCTGCATCGCCGTCGGCCGTTTCCCGCCAGGGCAGTTCTTCGACATCGTGGCCGAACTGGTCGACCGACTCCGCGCCGCGGTCATCCTCACCGACTGTCCCCCGATCGTGCGCGAGGAAGCGGACCGCGCCCATCTGCCCGGCGATGCGGAGGACGCCGTGGTCGTCGAGATCACGGGCTCGGCCATCGAGGACTTCGTCTCGGGATCCCGACCTGTACTCGGCGCTGCCGGGGACGAACACTGAAGACGTGCGGCGTCAGCAGGGCTGTTGCCCGGTCCGGCGTGTGTAGTCGGCAGCTCACGGCCCCTGATGTCTCAATCCGTGCCAGTGCCGGCGCAAAGTGATGACGTCGAAGAGTCGCGGTAGTGAGCCAGCCGACGCGCCTCGGTCATGACCTCGGTGTCGATCTGCTCGAGAGTTCTGTCGCTGTATTCAAGGGTGTCGTACTCATCGTCCAGCTCGGCGAGCCGCGCAGCGAGGGGTAGTCGGTGCCCAAAGAGCTGATGGACCCGGAAGGCGAGCTCTCGAGGAGTCAGCCGGCCGGCGAGCGTCCGCCGCGCGAAAGCCCGCATGGCCGCTTCCCTGCCGAAAATGCTGCCGGCCGCGTAGAAGGTGAGCCCCAGTTCGTCGAGTGCCGGAGGCAGGAGCTCGGGAACGTCGTCATCGGCCTCGCCACGGGTGCACGCGGCCAGGCGCCGCAGCGCGGGACTGTCGAGCCCGGTCACGAGCGCGTCGCAAGCAGCGCTCACGACGTCGCTCGCGCGCGATTCGCCGATGCTCCAGAGGATCGCGCAGTCCTGCAGTGTGTGAGCGGCGGTTTCGGCGGAGGACACCCGCTCATGATCTCTCCACGCGTACTCATGCGTCGAACCGTTTCACCGAAGGTGCCTCGCACGACGCGCGAGCCACGCGGCCGTTGCCCGGGCTCAAGACACAACGCCCACGGACACGACGATCGGCGCAGGGATGGTCGGGCTCCCCCCCCGGGACGAAGTTGGGCGGCTCACTCGCACGTCCCGGCGCTGCGCAGTCTGCCCGGCTACGCAATGGTCGCGGTGGCGAACAGCAGCGAGCGGTCCTCCCGGGCCGCTGCGGAGGCCCATCGCCGGCTGTCCCGTCTCAAGCGATCTGGTCCGAAGGTGGCTGTGACCCCGGGGCGACGCGAAGGGCCGAGACACCTCGGCGGCCGAAAATCTCCGTTGATCTGGGCCCTGGCCCATGAATACTGACTGTCGTCTCAGTCGACCTGGTCTGCCTCCGGCGTCCTGGATCAGTGGAAGGGCCCGCGAGAGTGACCATGCACGACGACCAAGTGGACGTGACCACCGAAATCGTTGCGGCCTTGATCCAGGAACAGTTTCCCCAGTGGAGCGGCGAGGCGATCCAACTCCAGGCGTCGACCGGGACGGTCAACGCCATCTTCCGCATCGGGAACGACCTCTCCGCGCGATTCCCGCTGCGTCTGGCCGATGCCGCCGAGGCGCTCGCGGTTCTGGAACAGGAAGCCCAGGCGAGCGCGGAGCTGGCACGGGTGTCTCGGTTCCCCGTCCCGGAACCCGTCGCCTTGGGAAAGCCCGGAGCGGGTTACCCCATGCCGTGGTCGGTCCAGACATGGCTGCCGGGAACGGTCGCCTCGGATGCCGACCCGAGTGGGTCGGACGCTTTTGCCGAGGACCTTGCGGCCTTCATCGCAGCCCTCCGGGACGCCGAGACGCGGGGACGGCTCTTCAGCGGCGAAAGTCGTGGCGGCGTTCTCGCGCACCACGACGATTGGATGGCGAAGTGCTTCGAGGAGAGCAAGGGGATGCTCGACGTACCCCGGTTGCGCCAGGTGTGGAGCCACCTGCGGGAGTTGCCACGCACGGGTGCCGACGTGATGAGCCATGGTGACTTGATTCCCGGCAATGTACTGGTCGCGGGGGACCGGCTCAGCGGCGTACTCGACACCGGCGGCTTCGGCCCGGCCGACCCCGCGCTGGATCTGGTCAGTGCCTGGCACCTGCTGCAGCCGGGTCCGCGGGAAGTGCTCCGGCGGACACTGGTCTGTGACGATCTGGAGTGGGAGCGCGGCAAGGCATGGGCGTTCGAACAGGCGATGGGTGTCGTCTGGTACTACGTCGAGAGCAATCCGACGATGAGCAGAATGGGGCGCCGGACGCTCGACCGCATTCTGGAGTCGATGGAGTGATGCCGAGCCGCTCGTAAGCCGTGACAGAGGGGATCGCTTGCCGCCCCCACAGAGAACAGATCGGCTGTGACGGACATGATCGTTTCCCATCGTGAATGATCTGGTTCGGCGCCGCTTTGTACGGATCCCACGCCTGGATGGTCAGCCGCCGCCGACTGGTCACGGCCTCGGTGCCGGCGCTGAGAGTGAGCGGGTGGACCCGGCCGCCCGGGAGAGGTGGCGGACCAGGTCAGGAGATCGGGACCAGATCCTCAGAGACGGATTCGCTCCTTCCTGGGCCGGGCCGGACTGCGAGTCCGCTCCCAGGCAGCGACACGAAGCGCCATCCTGTCCGCCCTGTGATCTGCCACGCTTCGAAGGACGGATCCGATGGGCAGGTCAGGCGGTGGCCGGTGTCAAAAACGAGGCGCAGGGTGCCGGACTTGAACGCGACCGCCGACAAGACGTGGGCTCCGAAGAGAGTGAGGGCTGCTGCGACGTCCTGCGATTCTGGTGTCAGGAGCACGGACGGGGTGGCCTGGGCTGTCCGATGCGACAGGTCGACGGGTGACTCGAATGCGACTTCCCAGTCCGAGTCGAGATCCAGCACGAGCCGGTAATCCACGCCGATCTTGGCGACGCTCAGGCCGCGAAGGCTCAGGATCCACCGGTCCTCGTGTTCGACGGGACTCTCTTCAGTGCTCACTCCTGAACCTTGGCTGATTCGACGGTCGAGAGCCATGGGGTTTCCAGTACCTGGGCGGCATGGCGGATGCGGATGCGGATGACGGCCCTCAGCCCTCTCGTGGATGATGAAGCGGCGTCGGCTCCGATCCGCAAGCTCGCAGGAACGCCGGCAAGACTCTCCCCGGGATCTTCGCAGCGGATTACTTCGAGCGCCTGGAGGCGGCGCGCCGTCGTCTCCTGCCCTCCGCGGATGACGCCAGTGAGCGGGACACTTCCGACCGATCCTGCGGATGACTTCGCCCAACAGGATCTATTCGGCCCGCCGCGTGGTGGAGCCCATGGTCCTCGACGATGCGTCGGCGGTGTCGGCGATTGCCTGTCGCATGGCTTCCACCACGGCGGGGTCGACCTGGCCGAAGACCTGCATCCGCTTGGCTGGACGGCCGTCCACCAGCCCGACCGGCCCCCCGTGTTGGTAGCGCAGGCCGTTGACTGATGCCGCTGAACGACACCGGAAGCCCGGCCCGCAGTCAGCTCAGCGGTCTGGGCCCGCTCGCGCTGAGCCAGCGACTGCCGTTTCGGATGGACCGCGGGCCGCGGCTGACCCCTTTCAGGACATCCGGAGGCAGGTCGCGCAGGGTCCCGGCAACAGGTCCCCGGCCGCCCCCGCTGTCTTGTCTCAACGAAGTTGGTCGTCCGTGTGCCGCTGACCTGGATGGACTGGGTTGGATGAGACGCGGGGACTCAGTTCGTTGAGACGGACCGCAAGTCCTGAGCCTGCCCCATCTCGTGGCGCGGCTGGAAGAGCACGCCCGGACGCGGCTTGCCGTCCGCGGGGTGGGCGGGGTACGAGTCGGCGGTGCCGTCCTCGGTCGTGATGTCGACGGCTGTCCCCCGTACGGCGGTCATGCTGAGAAGCCTCCTGAGGAATCAGCGGCGGGAGGCTGGTGCCCTCGACGCTGCATGTACGTCCCATGCTGCCACGCAAGATCCACACCTTCGTGACCGGCCTCGCGGCCTCACTCGAACCGTGAGGTGTCTCCCGCGCCCCGCCGTACGATCTCTGCCACGCCGCCGGAGAAGTCGACCACCGTCGTCGGCTCGGTGCCGCAGTCCCCGGAGTCGACCACGGCGTCCACCGCGTGATCGAGCCGATCCTTGATCTCCCAGCCCTGGGTCATCGGCTCCTCCTCGTCCGGCAGCAGCAGTGTGCTGGACAGCAGCGGCTCGCCCAGTTCGGCCAGCAGTGCCTGGGTGACCACATGGTCCGGGATGCGCACACCCACGGTCTTCTTCTTCGGGTGCAGCAGCTTGCGCGGCACCTCACGGGTAGCCGGGAGGATGAAGGTGTAGCTGCCGGGCGTGGACGCCTTCACGGCCCGGAACACGTCGTTGTCCACCTGCACGAACTGGCCCAGCTGCGCGAAGTCCCGGCACATCAGCGTGAAGTGGTGCCGGTCGTCGAGGTGGCGGATCGAACGGATCCGGTCCATGCCGTCCCTGCTGCCCAGCCGGCAGCCCAGCGCGTAACAGGAGTCGGTGGGGTATGCGATGAGCGCTCCCGACCGCACCGCGTCGGCGACCTGGGCGATGCTGCGCGGCTGGGGGTTCTCGGGGTGCACGTCGAAGTACTTCGCCATCTGCCGAGCTTATGCCGTACCCGGGTGCCGCACTCGCGGGGCCGCGCCCCGTCGTCGCAACAGGTGCGGCGTGCGGCGCTCGCGGGCGCCGGAGCCTCGCCGGAAGTCGCTCGGGAAATGCCGTGCGTACTTCGTGGTTCACCGGGCATTCGCCCCCGCGCTGTGCCTGGTCGCCGCCTGCTGGGCGGTGGCGGGGACGAGGTCCGCGTTCCACGCCGGCCCTCCAGGCCGCGCGACCGAACCTGACCTGCCCCACCTCTCAGACCCCAGCCATCCAGGACCCCCAGCGCCCTCCGCCGCGCGACCAGGTTCGCTGACACAGAAGCCCGAACGACTCGGTTCCTTGAGAAACGACTCGATTGAGTGAGACGGGACAAGAACGGCTGGCACACCTTTCCATGGGCCTTGTCAGGCGACAGGTCCCGATATATCGTTGAGGCATCGCGACCGTTCAACGATGGAAGGAGCGTAACCATGCGTTCCCATGGACATGGACACTTTGGGCCCGGCCATCACGGCCGTGGCGACCACGACGGTGAGGGGCGGCGGGCCGCGTTCGGCCCGTTCGGTCCGCCTTTTGGCGGGCCGGGGCCTTGGGGCCCCGGGCCGTGGCACGGGGGGCGGGGCGGACGGGGTGGGCCGCGGGGGAGGGCGCGGCGCGGGGATGTCCGCGCGTCGATCCTCGCCCTGCTCGCGGACCGGCCGATGCACGGCTACGAGATGATCCGGGAGATCGCCGAGCGCAGCGGCGGCGCGTGGAAGCCGAGCCCCGGCTCGGTGTACCCGACGCTGCAGTTGCTGGAGGACGAGGGCCTGATCAGCAGTGAGTCGGAGGGCGGCAAGAAGCTCTTCACCCTTACCGAGGCCGGCCGTGCCGAGGCCGCTGAAGGACCGGACGCCCCCTGGGAGGAAGCCGGGCGCGGCATCGACTGGGATGCCATGAACGAGATCCGCAAGGCGGGCGGCGGCCTGGTCGACGCCTTCCGGCAGGTCTGGGCGACCGGTACGCCCGAGCAGCGCGACAAGGCGCTGGCCGTGGTCAACGAGGCCCGGAAGAAGCTCTATCTGATCCTCGCCGACGAGGACTGACGCAACGCGAAGGCGGCCCGGGACGCGATGTCCCGGGCCGCCTTCGTCACTCCGTCAGAAGCCGTCGACGTCGACGACGGCCTGGGCGAAGGCCTCCGGGGCCTCCTGCGGCACGTTGTGGCCGATTCCCTTCAGTGTGCGGTGGGCGTACGGCCCCGCGAACTTGCCCCGGTAGGAGGCGCCGTCGCCGGCCGGGGTGAAGGGGTCCGTCTCCCCGTCGAGGGTGATCGTGGGCACCGTGATGACGGGGCCCGCGGCGAGGCGCCGCTCGATGAGCTCGTACCGGCTCTCGCCCCGTGCCAGGCTCAGACGCCAGCGGTAGTTGTGGATCACGATGGCGACGTAGTCGGGGTTCTCGAAGGACGTCGCGGTGCGCTCGAACGTGGCGTCGTCGAAGTCCCAGGTCGGGGAGTTGAACTGCCAGATCTGCCGTGCCAGGTCGTGCCGGTTCTGCTCGAGGCCGAGCCGGCCGCGCTCGGTGGCGAAGTAGTACTGGTACCACCACGCCCACTCCGCCTTCGGGGGCAGCGGGGTCTTGTTGGCCTCGCGGTTGGTGATCAGATAGCCGGTGACGGAGACCAGGGCCTTGCAGCGGTCGGGCCGGAGCGCCGCGATGATGTCGGCGGTGCGCGACCCCCAGTCGTAACCGGCGAGGATCGCCTTCTCGATCCTCAGCGCGTCCATGAGGGCGATGATGTCCTGGGCTATGGCGGCCTGTTCGGCGTTCCGGAACGTGCGCCCGGACAGGAAGCGGGTCGTGCCGTGGCCGCGCAAGTGCGGCACGATCACGCGGTAGCCCTGCGCCGCGAGCAGCGGCGCGACGTCGACGTAGCTGTGGATGTCGTACGGCCAGCCGTGCAGGAGGACGACCGCGGGGCCGTCGGCCGGACCGGCCTCGGCGTAGCCGATGTTCAGGACGCCGGCGTCGATCTGCTTCAGCGGGCCGAAGGACGTGCGGGCGCCCCGCTCGGTACGGGTCGCGGCTTCCGGCCGTCCGGGCGTCGCGGCGGAGGCCGCCGCCGCGGGGAGTCCCGGCACGCCGGTCAGCGAGACCGCCGCCGCTCCGGTGCCGAAGACCTTGCCGAAAGTGCGCCTGTCGATCATGTGGAACCTTCCTTCACGTCCGCGTGCCGGCGACAGCGGAATGCCGCGCTCCCGCTGCCGCCCTGCCTCGCCATAACCCTTGCACCCGCAAGAGTCACCGGTCAAGATGGTGACGCAGCGAGGATCTGCGGACCGTGCTCGGGAGGTCGGGAATTCCGTTCGACGATGCGCGTGGGGAGCCTTGTCGACGGAACATCAAAAACCGCGCTCGGGCTCCGACCTGTCGCTCAGAGCGCCGAGGCGAGCCTGCGCAGGATCTGCCCGGCCGGCTCGGCGGTGGCCTGGCGGTAGCCGGTGCCGGCCCACAGGTTGATCAACTCGGGGTCGCCCGCCGCGGCCGCGGCCTTGCGCATCGGGCTCGTCAGGTGGTGCAGCGCGGGATAGCCCAGAGGGGCCGCCTCGCTGTGCCGTTCGGTGAACCCGTTGCGCAGCGCGCGGGCGGGACGGCCCGTGAACGCCCGGGTCACCACGGTCCCTTGCCGTGCCGGGTCGGTGAGCGCGGCCCTGTGGGGGCGCGAGGTGCCGGCCTCGTCGGCCAGCAGCAGAGCGGTGCCGACCATGACCGCCTCGGCGCCGGCCCGCAGCGCCTCCGCGACGGCCTCCGGGGTCGCCGCGCCGCCCGCCGCGACGATCGGCAGGGACACGGCGCGCCGCACCTGCCCGACCAGGTCGGGCAGGGGGACGGCGTCCGGGACGCGCCACGGGGTGAGGGTGCCGGAGTGACCGCCCGCGGCGGACGCCTGCACGGCCAGTACGTCCGCGCCGGCCTCGGCGGCCAGGCGGGCCTCCGCAGGCGAGGTGACGGTCTGGACGACCAGGGTTCCGGCGGCGCGCAGCGCGGCGATCACCGGTGCGTCGGGCACGCCGAACGTGAAGCTGACCACCGGCACGGGGTCGGACAGCAACAGCTCGATCTTCTGCGTCCACTGGTCGTCGTCCTCGACGGCCCCGGCCGCCAGGACGTCGATGCCGTGGGCCCGGGCGTCGGGGGCGACCGCCCGGGCGTAGCGGTCGTAGGCCTCCTGGTCGACCGGGACGGGATTCGGCGCGAAGAGGTTGACCCCGAAGCCCACGCCCGTCGAACGGACCTCGGCGATCTGCCCGGCCAGAGCCTCCGCGGTGCGGTACCCGCCGGGGAGGAAGCCGAGACCGCCGGCGCGGGCCGCCGCGACGACCAGCGCGGGCGTGGTGGGACCGCCCGCCATGGGTGCGGCGAGGACCGGGATGCTCGCACCCAGGGCGGTCAGGGGGGAGTGGGGCATATTCGTTTCCTCCTGCGGGGACGGCGTGGGGCCGGGGTCGGCAGGGTGTCGGATCCTCGCGCGGCTGCTGTCGTCAGGCCGTGGCGGGCACCTGCGGTGAGTGGGCGCCGAGAAGGGCGAGGCAGTTGGCCCACAGCACGCCGAGCGAGGACGTGTTGTTGTACAGCTTGGCGAAGAGCACCTGGCCCTCGAGCTGCGCGACCACGGAGCGGGCCGCCTCGTGGGCGTCGGTGACGCCGACCTCGCCGCGTCCGCGGGCCTCGGTGACGACCGCCTCGACCATGGTGACCTGGGCGTCGAAGATCTCCTGCAGGCGCCCGCGGATCGCCTCGGTCTGGTTGCTCATCTCCAGGGTGAGGTTCCCGAACATGCAGCCCGAGACCGTTCCGCAGCTCTGCTGCCCGGCCCGCAGCTCCGCTTCCGTCTCCTCGAAGAGCTGCCGCAGCCGCTCCAGCGGAGGCGCGTCGCCGGTCAGGACGCGGGTCCAGTCGCCGCGCTGGATCGCCCAGTGCTCGTCGATCACGGCGAGGGCGAGCGCCTCTTTGGACTCGAAGAAGTAGTAGAAACTGCCCTTGGGCACCCCGGCCGTCTTGCAGATCTCGGCCACGCCCAGGGCGGAATAGCCCCGCAGCTCGATGAGCGATTGCGCCGCTGTGAGGATTTTCTCTCTGGCATCACTGGTCCGTCCCATGTTTGCCAGTATACGACCGCTCGACTACCGTTTACTAGACCGGTCGGCTATCAGCTTGCCCGCACCAGCCCGACAGCTTCCGGCGCGGCCGCCCGCGCGAGGTGCGGCGTCCGGTCCGGCAAGCCGAAGTCCGATCGCGTTCCAGACCGCGTCCACGCCCGCCCGGGAGGGCGCGGCCACCGTTCCGCCGTCCCCGAGGAGACCCGCACCGTGACCGCCGACACCGAGACCCACCCCATGCACGACATGCTGAGCCGTTGGAAGACCGCCTTCGACACCCATCAACTCGACGTGATGGCCGACCTGTACACGTCCGACGTCCTCTTCCAGGGATTCGGGCCCGAGGTCCTCGCCGGGCGCGAGGCCGTCCGCGACTACTACGCGGCCGTGCCCGACTACCGCAGGGCCCACGTGGGGCAGGTCCACACCTACGGGATCGGTGAGTCGACGGCCGGCGGGTTCGCCGACGTCACGTTCCGGGACCCGTCGGGATGGGAGGCCGCGGTGCACCTGTCCCTCGTCCTGCAGCGCGAGGGCGGTGAGTGGCGCATCCGTCAGTACCACGTGTCGCGCGTCGACACCGATCACTGAGGGCTCCACGCGACCCTTGTCACCCCCACTCACGAGAGGCAGGACCATGAAGGAGTTCCTGGTCGAGCTCACCACCACCGTTCCCGAGGGAACCGACCCGGCCGAGGTGGACCGGCGGCGCGCGGCCGAGGCCGTACGCGCCGCGGAGTTGGCCGCGACCGGCCACCTGGTCAGACTGTGGCGCCCGGTGGGCGAACTGCGCAGCATCGGGCTGTGGTGCGCGGACGACGAGACCGACCTCCGCGAGAACGTCCTCGGCACGCTGCCGCTCGCGCCCTGGATGACGCCGGTGATCACCGCGCTCCAGGCGCACCCCAACGACCCCGGCCGGAACGCCGCGACGGGCTGACCGCGCGCTCCGTCCCCCCACCCACCGCTCCACGCCGCCGTTTCCCGCGCCGGCCATGTCCGTCCCTTCACGGCCGGCGCGGGGAGCGCTGGTGGCCTGCCCCCGAGCAGTACCACCCGAGGACATCTGTCATGCACGAGTCCGTCCGCCGCCCGGTCGCGGCACATGGCGAGGCGTTGCGCTCACCCTGGGCCCATGTGCTCGGCGCGGCAGCCGCGTTGGCCGCCGCCATGGGGGTCGGCCGCTTCGTCTACACCCCGATCCTTCCCCTGATGCAGACCCAGGCGGGCCTGACCGCTGCCGCGGGCGCGCATGTGGCCACCGCGAACTACGTCGGCTACCTCGTGGGCGCCCTCGCGGGCATCGGCCTGCCGCGGCTGCTGCGTTCCACCGCCGTGCTGCGGGGATGCCTGACGGTCCTCGTGCTGACCCTCGCGCTGATGCCGGTGACGGACTCCACCGGGGCGTGGCTGGTGCTGCGACTGGTGGCGGGCATCGCCAGCGCGCTGGTCTTCGTCATCGCCGTCAACTCCCTCCACGGCCACCTGCGCAAGCACCCCGCACACCTGTCCGGCTGGGCCTTCGGCGGCGTCGGTGCCGGTATCGCGCTCTCCGGACTGCTCGTCCTCGCCCTGCGCGGGCTCGGTGACCTCGATGACTGGCGGGCCGCGTGGTGGGTGTCCGCCGCACTGGCGGCGGCGCTTTCGGTACCGGCGTGGACGATGCGGCCGGAGCCGGAGCCGGAGCCGGAGCCGGAGCCGGAGCCGGAGCCGGAGCCGGAGCCGGAATCGGAATCGGAACCGGGAGTCACCGGGACCGGCTCCGCGGCGGCCGCGTCCGAGGACGTCCCCGGGACGCGACGGCAGGCGGCGGGAGGGCGCGGGCACCGCTGGTTCGGCGCCCTTTTCGTGTCGTACACCCTGGAGGGCGTCGGCTACATCATCGCCGGCACCTTCCTGGTGGCGGCCGTGGACCAGGGTTCCCCCGGCCGGCTCGGCAGCGGTGCCTGGGTCCTGGTGGGCCTGGCGGCCGTCCCGTCGTCCGCACTCTGGGCGGGGCTGGGGCGGCGCTGGTCGCGCCCGGGCCTTCTGTCGGGCGCGCTGGTCGTCCAGGCCGTCGGGATCGCGCTGCCCGCGCTGGTCGGCGGTGTGGCGGCGGTGCTCGTCTCGGCACTGCTCTTCGGGGCGACCTTCCTCGGTGTCAGCTCGCTCGCGCTGGCGACCGGGACGCATCTGCGGTTCCCCCGCGCTGTGGCGTTGCTCACCGCCGGGTATTCGGTCGGCCAGATCCTCGGACCGCTGGCCGCCGCCCCAATGCTGCACCACGGCTATCACCGGGCGCTGCTCCTGGCGGCCGTGGTGGTGCTGGCGGCCGCCGTCGCGGCCGTCGTGCTGCGCATCGGGTTCCCGCACGACGTGAACCCCGACGTCGCACGCTGAGCAGCGTGCTTTGACGGTTGGCGACCGGTCGTCTACGGTCATAGACGACCGGTCGGTCTGTGCCGGTTCGTCCATGTCTCCCACCGTGGAAGAGGTCATCATGAGCAACCAGGGCCAGAGGGTCGCGGTCATCACCGGCGCCTCGCAGGGGATCGGCGCGGGTCTCGTCGCCGGCTACCGCAAGCTCGGGTATGCCGTCGTCGCGACCTCGCGGAACATCGCCGTGTCGCACGACCCGGAGATCCTCACCGTCAAGGGCGACATAGCGGTCCGCGACACCGCCGACCGCGTCGTCACCGCCGCCATGGAGCGGTTCGGCCGCATCGACACCCTGGTCAACAACGCGGGGATATTCGTCGCCAAGTCCTTCACCGAGTACACCGAGGACGACTACGACGCGGTGCTCGGCGTCAACGTGGACGGCTTCTTCCGGATCACCCAGCTCGCCGTGGAGCGCATGCTGGAGCAGGGCGGCGGCCACGTCGTCCAGATCACGAGCACCCTGGCCGACCAGGCGAACTCGAACGTGCCCTCCGTGCTCGCCGCACTGACCAAGGGCGGCCTGCAGTCCGCCACCAAGGCGCTGGCCATCGAGTTCGCCACGCGCGGCATCCGCAGCAACGCCGTCTCCCTCGGCACGATCAGGACCCCGATGCACTCCGAGGAGCACCACGCGGCCCTCGCCGGACTGCAGCCGGTGGGCCGGCTGGGCGAGGTGGACGACATCGTCGACGCGGTGGTCTACCTGGAGAACGCCCCGTTCGTGACCGGCGTCATCCTCCATGTCGACGGTGGTCAGAGCGCCGGTCACTGAGCCGCCGGGCCCGCGCCGTCCGCGTCGTGCCCGTGCGGCCCGCGGCCGTACAGCACTGTTCGGCAGGCGCCTTCCGCTGCGTGGCGCGACGGCCGGGGCCGCTCCCGCTGTTGCGCTGAACAACTCCGGCTCCCTGCACGGACGTTCAGCGAGGCGGGCCCGATGCCCCGGCCGTCGCGGACGGCCGTGCCGCGTCAGTTGACGCCGGCGGTGCCCACCGGTTGCGACAGGGTGGCCTTCACGAGCCGGGTCTGCTCGTCGGCGAGGACCTCGGACAGGTCCGCGGCCAGGGCGTCCATGGTCATCTCGGCCACGGAGGCGGCGCTGATCTTCGGTGCGTCCGTCCAGGCGCTGAGGTCGGTGTCGACGAAACCCGAGTGCACGCCGACGACCAGGGTCCCCTGTGCCGCCAGCCCCTGCCGCAGTGCGTCCGTCAGCGACCACTGCGCCGCCTTCGAGGCCGCGTAGCCCGGGAACGCCGCCTGCCCCACCCACGAGGCCAGCGACAGCATGTTCACCACGGCGCCTCCTCCGTTGCGGGCCAGGATCGGGGCGAACGCCCGGGAGACGCTCCACGTGCCGAAGTAGTTGACCTCCATCGCCTGGCGCGGGCCGTCGAGGGGGCCTTCGAGGAGGCTGGCGGTCGCGCCGCCGATCCCCGCGTTGTTGACCAGGATGCTCACGTCGCCGGCGACGGCGGCGGCCGCCGCGACCTGCTCGGGGTCGGTGACGTCCAGGCGCAGGGGGACGAAGTCCGGATCGACGACGCTCTCCGGATCGCGGACACCGGCGTAGACCCTGGCCGCGCCGCGGTCGAGCAGCGCGCGGGCGAACGCGCGGCCGATGCCGCGATTGGCCCCGGTCACCAGGGCGACCGAACCTTCGATGTTCATTGGGCTTCCTTTGCGACGAGCACACGCCCGGGGGAGCGCGGACGGGCCGTGCGGGGAGCGGCCGGCGGTTCGCGGCCGCCGCCACGCCACCCGGTGCGGCCCCGGTGGCATCGAATCCCTTGGGGAGGCCCCGACGGGTCCGATCACGGGCGCGAACACGCCCGCTCGACCAGGCTAGGCATCTAACTTTAGTTATGCAAGTTAGAGAGCCGGAGCCCGGTCGCCGGTCGGCCGGCGCCGCCTTCGGGGGGTGGTGCCGGCCGGGATCCTCTTCGTGCGGTGCGCGGTGTGCGGTGCGACGTCGCGCGGGGTGTCAGGCCGCCTTGATCCGCTCGGCGAGCCGCACGACGCGCTCGGCCTGGATGCGGGCGGCGGTGCGGGTGATGTCGTCGATGGGGTTGTTGCCCTGGCCGTCCACGTGCGAGGTGCCGTAGGGGTTGCCGTCGACGAGCTTGGACGGGTCGGTGAAGCCGGGGGTGACCGTGATGCCGCCGAAGTGGTGGATGGAGTGGTAGAGCGCCAGCAGCTGCGCAGGTCAGAGCCAGTGAGCGGCCTCGCGGCAACCCGCGGGCGGCGGCGATCAGGGGTGTGCGCATCGTCACGCCGTGGTGGTGGGCAGCTCAGGGCTGCCCGGCCCGGGCTCGCCCCGGAGGGCGTGCGGCCGGCGTGGGAAGGGCCTGCGTCAGACCCCGGCGCTCTTGTCGCTGAGCATGGTCACATCGGCGCCGGGCACCTCGTGGCCGTTCTCGTCGAGGAAGCCGACGCGGACGGGTCGGCTGGTGGACAGCGTCCGCCGGTTCGCGGAGGGACCCGAAGGGCGGGGGCGGTGGTGGTCGCCCCACTGCTGGAGCGCGGCCAGGACCAGTTGCAGGTCCTGCCCCGCCTCCGTGAGGTGGTAGCTCTGCCGGGGCCTGCTGCCCGGCTCCTGGTAGGTGCGGGTGCACAGCACCCCGGAGTCGACGAGGAGCTTGAGCCGGGCGCTGAGCAGATTGGGCGCGACGCCGAGCGACGACTGGATCTCGGCGAACCGGTGCCGGCCGGCGAAGATGTCGCGCAGCACCAGGAGTGACCAGCGTTCCCCGAGGATCTGCAGGCTGCGCTCGATGGAGCAGGTCGGCTCGTCCTCCGTGGGGCCCGACACCTGCCTTCCGGACGGCACTGGTACCTCCTGCGTCGACTCCGCCCGTGCGCGGGGGTCGCGGCACGTTTGCCTTGTCAGTGTACGCCTGAGTTTCCTCCCGCAACCCAGGGGTGCGGTGCGCGTCGCGACGGCGGGCGTCGCCATGGTCCTCCGGCCCGCCTCGCCCGATGTCCGGACGCGGGAAGTCCGGGATCACCGGCGGTGGTTCGCCGGGGATCGCGTAGCCTGCACCGAGCCCTCGCGGGTAGAGGTCTCTTGATCGTTCACCGGAGGCGGAATGTCCGACGCCCACGAGGCCGTGCTGGCGGCACTGTCCTGGAACCCGTCCGCACCGGGCAGCGTCCTGCTGCGACTCCTCGCCTGCGACCGCCGGCGCGTCAGGAGGAACGTCGCCGAGCGGCGCGACCTCCCGGAAGCGGTGGTCGACGCGATCCTGGCCGACCCCGATCCGTCCCTGCGGATGGAATTCGCCGGAAGCGCCCGGGCGGACCCTGCTCAGCGCGCCCGGCTCCTCGACGATCCGTCCTGGAAGGTCGTCATGAGCCTCGCCATGGGCCCCGTCCTCTACCGAGGCCGCGCGGAGCCGCTGCCCGACTGGGTGTACGAGCGGCTGCTGGCCCACCCGGAACCGCGCGTCCGCCATGAGACCGTCACCTCGTCCCCCGTGCCGGCCCACCTGCTGGCACGACTGGCGGACCACACCGACGGCCGCCTCCGGCAAGCCGCCTGCCGCGCATGGGACATCCTTCCCGGAGCGACCCAGGACGCGTTGCTCGACGACCCCGACCCGCAGGTGCGCCATGCCGCGGCCCTGCGGGTCTGCCACCGGGACGCGGAACGCACCACGTGGCCGGCCGAGGAACTCGCGGACCCCTGGGCGGGTGAGGCCCTGGGCTTCGGACTGCTCAGCCGCGAACTCGCCGAGCGCATGGTCGCCGAGAGACCCGCGTCGGTCGCCCCGAACCCTTCCCTGCCGCCGGACCTCGTGCGGCAACTCGCCACCCACCCCGACCCGTATGTACGGCTCCTCGTGTCCGCCCGGCGGGAGCTGACCGAGCGGGAACGTGCCGCCATCGACTACACGGTGGATCCCGAGGCCCGGCTGGGAACCCTCGGCTGGGTGTGGGCCGCCCGCGACAACCCGGATGTTCTGCGGCAGTGCGCGACCTCCGCCCACACCTGGCTGCGCCGCAGCGCGGCGGTATGCCCGGAACTGGCGCCCGAGCTCGTCGAACTGCTCGCGCAGGACGACGACTTCGCCGTGCGGCTGCTCCTGTGCGAGTTCCACCCGGAGGCGCCACCGGAGCTGCTGCTGGACCTGTACCTCGAGCAGACCCACCGCGCCGTCGAGATGCTGGTCAACAATCCGCTGTTCCCGGCAGCGGGCCTCGCGGCCCGGTTCGCGACCGCCGAGGATCACCGGCAGCGTCGTCTCGCCCTTCGCGATCCCGGTCTGACAGCGGAGTCCCTGGAAGCCTTCACCCGGGACCCGGAGTGCCGATGGGAGGCAGCTCGTGACCCGCGCCTCCCCCTGCCGCGACTGCGCGAACTGCTGGCCGACCCCGACATGACGAGCTCCGCCGCCGGCAATCCCGGCCTGCCGGCCGAGGACATGCACCGGCTCCTCGACGCCGCGGGAGTACCCGCACGATGAATGGTCGCGCTGTGGGCATCAGGGGTTCGTCGCCCCCGGGCCCGTCGTGCGTCCGGGCTCGGAGGGGTACTGCTGGGCCCCGGTTCAGGGGGACCCCTTTCGCCTGCCTGACCTGCGGATAGAGGTGTTTGTCCGAAGGCAGGCACCCATTCGCCCCGCACCGGCGGGACGCTCAGGAAGGCGGACAGCATGGACGACCAGGCACGTATCACCACCCCGTTCGGCGCGGAGAGCACCGCGGCGGAGGTGGTCGCGGGGGTCGACCTGACCGGGCGCCGCGCGGTCGTCACCGGTGGTTCCTCCGGCATCGGGGTGGAGACGGCTCGCGCCCTGGCCGCCGCGGGAGCAGAGGTCACGCTCGCCGTGCGCGACACCGCCGCCGGGGCGCGGACGGCCGCAGACATCACCGCCGCCACGGGCAACGAGCGGGTGCTGACCGCGCCCCTGGATCTGTCGGACCAGGCGTCGGTCGCGGCCTTCGTGGCCGCGTGGGAGGGCCCGCTGCACATCCTGGTGGCCAACGCGGGCGTCATGGCCTCTCCCGGGACGCGCACCCCCGAGGGGTGGGAGCTCCAGTTCGCCACCAACCACCTCGGTCACTTCGCGCTGGTCACCGGCCTGCACGCGGCGCTCGCCGCCGCCGGTGGCTCCCGGGTGGTCGTGGTGAGTTCGGTCGGTCACGTCAACGGCGACGTGCTCTTCGACGACATCGACTTCGCGCACCACCCGTACGACCCCTGGGCCGCCTACAGCCAGTCCAAGACGGCCAACGTCCTGTTCGCGGTCGAGGCCGCCGAGCGGTGGGCCGCCGACGGCATCCATGTGAACGCCCTCAACCCGGGCCGGATCGCCGGCACCCGTCTCGTCCGGCACATCGGCGTGCCCACCAACGCGCCGGCGTCCTTCGAGCCGGGGCGCAGCGACGGGGTGTCGGTGAAGGACGTCGAGCAGGGCGCCGCCACGTCGGTGCTGCTCGCCGCGTCCCCGCTCGTGGAGGGTGTCACCGGCCGGTACTTCGAGGACTGCAACGAGGCCGGTCCCCATGAGCCGGGGGTCCGCCGCGGGGTGGCCGGTCACGCGCTGGACCGCCGGCGGGCACGCCGGCTGTGGCAGGTCTCCCTCGACCTCCTTGCCGCGGGCCGTGGCACGGACACCGCTTCCTGACGCGTGCGGCCGGGCCGGATCAGTGCTGCCGGCCGGTCCCGCCGGGGTCCTGTCGGGCCCGCGGCTCGTCGTCCAGCCACCGCGGGTGGAGCCGGCGTGCCCACTTCCGCTCGACGTACCCCGTGCGCATCCCGAGCCGGGCCTGCGGGTCGCGGAACGCCATCCGGATGTGGCCGAACAGCACGGCGGCGACGGCCCAGGCCAGGATGTCGTGGACGAAGATCGCGCTGGTGCGGGAGATCGACGGGAGCACGCCCGTGAACCACATCAGGAGACCGGTGGCCATCATGATCAGTACGGCCCCGGCGATCCAGCCCGCGTAGATCTTCTGGCCCGCGTTGAACTTGCCGGCCGGCCGGGCGTCCGGCGAGGTCAGGCGCTTCCGGACCGCGCGCAGCCACTGCTTGTCGTACCGGGCGAAGCGGTTCAGCCTGCGCAGGTCGGCGCGGAACGCGGGCGAGGCCAGGCCGAGCAGGAAGGGCAGCGGCAGCAGGATCCCCGACCACTCGTGGACCGTGACGAGCAGGTGGCGGCGGCCCACCAGCTGGGCCAGCGGGGCCAGGTACAGGCAGGCCGCGGTGGCCACGCAGAGCAGCATCAGCCAGCCGGTGGCCCGGTGGACCAGGCGCTCGGCGCGGGTGAACCGGGCGACCAGGCCGGGGCGTTCAGGCCGCGGCGGCGTCGCCGTGCGTGTCGGCTCCGTCGAGCCAGCCGTCGACGGCATAGCCGTACTCCTCCCAGTAGCCGGGTACGACCCGGTCGGTCACGGTGATCCCGGACAGCCACTTGGCCGATTTGTAGAAGTACATCGGGGCCACGTAGAGCCGGACGGGCCCGCCGTGCTCATGGCTGATCGGCTTGTCCTGCATGGTCAGCGCCACCATGACGTCGGAGCGGCGCGCCTGCTCGAGGGTGAGGCTCTCGGTGTAGACGCCGTCGAAGCAGGTGAAGTGGACCGCGGTGCCGTCCTGCCGTACGCCCGCCGCGTCGAGGAGGTCCGAGAGCCGCACGCCGGTGAACGGGGTGTCGGCCACCCGCCAGCCGTCCGTGCACTGCACGTCGCGGACGATCCGGGTCTGCGGCAGGGCGCGCAGTTCGTCGAGCGTGTACGTCCCCGGGTGGTCCACCAGACCGTTGACGCGCAGCCGGTAGTTCGTCGCGTCCTTGCGCGGCACGGACCCCACCACGCTGTAGTAGCGAAAGCCGCCGGGATTGGGCAGCACTCCGGTGATCCCGGTGGGGTCGACCTGGGAGGCGGCGCCGAGCACGTTCTCCCATCCGCGCTGCAGCCAGGGGGCGGCGGCGAGGCCGGCGGCTCCCAGGCCGAGCATGCCGAGCATCGTCCGGCGCGCCACCGGCGTGCCGTCGGCCGCGCGATCGCGTCGTTCAGCCATGCCTCGTGAAGCCTCTCCTCGTTCATCACCTGCTGGAAGAGTGACGACCTTCGCATGAAGATCCGTAACCTGTCAAGGGGGTGATGATGGAGGGGGGTGTGACGATGCCGACCGCCTCAGGGCGCGGTCGCCTTGGTCAGGGGCAGTGCTCGCCGAACTTCACGGCCTTGAAGGAGACGGGCTGGCCGTGCAGTGCGGCGCCGGGGGCGGGGCTCTGGGAGCACACCCGCCAGTTGCTCTCCAGGAGGATGAAGCGGTCCTGGTCGGTGGCGTCCTCCGCGGTGATGCTCGTCGCGGACGGCAGGGCTTGACGCGCGACCTTCAGGGATGCCCCCGTGAGGTCGGGCATGGTGGCGCCGGCCGTCGGGGGTGCGGCCGCGTCGTTCGCGGGACAGGCCTCGGCGAGCTTGACCGTCCCGAGGTCGACCGTGGTAGCGGTGGGGCGGCGGCCCGGGGCGGGGCTCTGGAAGCAGACCTTCCAGTCGCGGTCCCAGATCTGCTCGCGTCCCCGGCCCAGGGAGTCGTGCGAGTCCAGCCGGTGGAAGCCGAGCGACTGGGCCCGGTCCTGGGCGGCCTGGAGGCCCATGCCGTGCAGGTCGGGGAGGCCGGCGACGGTGGCAGGGGCCGTTGCGGGGGCTGTGGTGCGGCCGCCGGACGGCCGGTCGCTGGTGCCGTCGTCCGCCGGGTCGCACGCGGCGAGGGCGGTCACGGCGATGACGGCGAGGGTCGCGGCCAGGGCGCGGGCGGCGGGGCGGGTCATGCTCATATCCGAATACGTACCCGGACACATCGCGTGAATGCCGCAACCCCGCCGCAAGGTGACGTCCGGTCAGGCCGTCGCGGCCCCGCAGGTGCCGCGGACCACCAGCCGGGTCGGCACCACCGAGGGGGCAGGGCGCTCGGCCGGACCCGGGCCGAGCAGGTCGCGCAGGGCGGCGACGGCGGCGGCGCCGAGGCCGCGGCGGTCCTGCGCGACGGTGGTGAGGGCGGGGCTGACCAGGGTCGCGGCGTCGATGTCGTCGAATCCGACCACGGCCAGGTCGCGCGGCACGGACCGGCCGGTCTCGGCGGCCGCCCGCAGGGCGCCGATGGCCATGAGGTCGCCCGCAGCGAACAGGGCGGTCGGGGGCTCGGGCAGCGCGAGCAGCCGGTGCACGGCCCGGCGGCCGCTCTCGAGGAAGAAGTCGCCGGTGACCACGTACTCCTCCGGCGCGGGCAGCCCGAATCGGGCGCACGCGGCGCGGAAGCCCGCCAACCGCTCCACGGCGGGGGGGAGTTCGGGCGGGCCGGTGACGGTGGCGATCCTGCGGTGGCCGAGCGCGTGCAGATGGGCCACCGCCGTCTCGGCGCCCGCGGCGTTGTCGGATGCGACGCTGGCCGTGCGCGGGCCGTGGAGGGTGACGTCGAGTCCCGCGCAGGGGGTGCCGGAGGCGGCGAGCACGCGCAGGGCGCGGTCGTCGGCCGGGCGGCCCATGACGATGACGCCTTCCAGGCTGTGCCGGCGCACGGCCTGGACGTACACCCAGTCCGGGTCGCCGGGGCCGGCCGTCGTCAGCAGCATCAGGTGGTAGCCGGCCTCGGACAGGGCCGTGCGCACCGAGCTCAGCAGGCCCTGGAGGAAGGGGTGGTGAAGTCCCCGGGACTCGTGCCAGGTGTCCCACAGAAGGCCTATGGTGTCGGAGCGGCGACGGACCAGGGTGCGGGCCGGTTCGTTGGGGGCGTAGCCGAGTTCACCGGCGAGCCGGCGGATGCGCTCACGGGTGGCCTCGCTGACGTCGGCGCGGTTGTTGAGCGCGCGCGAGACCGTCGCGGTGGACACTCCGCTGCGGCGGGCCAGTTCGCGCAGGGTGACGGCGGTGGCGCCCTGGGGCGGGGGGACGGGGGTCTGGTCTCCGGTCTGGTCTCCGGTCTGGTCTCCGGGGGTTCGCATCACGCTCACAGTCTTGACGATATGTCATGTCAGCGTCAGGCTCTTGGGGCGACAGCAGCCGGAAACGTTTACGGCCAGCGCCCCCTTCGGGGCCGGACAGGAACGGGATGCCTGCGATGCCAGCGAACGAACCGCGCACACGCCTCACTCGCTCACGCCTGAGAAACCTCGTGGTCCTCGCCACGGCCGCCGCCTGCGCCGCCGCCGTCGCGTCGGTGCCGGCCCAGGCCGACGGCCCCCTCTACACGCGGGCCGGCGCACCGGTGGACCTGCGCGTGAAGGACCTTCTCAAGCGCATGACGCTGGACGAGAAGATCGGCCAGATGGACCAGATCGCGGTCGCCCGGATCCAGGGCGACTGCGAATGGAGCGGTGGCGCGCTCAACGAGAGCTGCATGAAGACCGTCCTCGCCGACTACCCGGTCGGCTCGGTGATCTCCGGCGGCGGCATGGCCCCCGCCAAGAACACGCCGCAGGACTGGGCCACGATGGTCAACACCGTGCAGAAGTACGCCATCACCAACTCACGCCTGCACATTCCCATCGTGTACGGCGTGGACGGGGTGCACGGGCACAACAACGTGCTCGGCGCCACGATCTTCCCGCACCAGATCGGCCTCGGCGCCACCTGGGACCCGGGTACCGTGCACGACTCCGCCGCCGCCACGGCCCGCGCCGTCGCCGCCACCGGCATCGACTGGAACTTCGCCCCCGTCGCCGACCTCGCCCGCGACCAGCGGTGGGGCCGCTACTACGAGACGTACGGCGAGGACCCCCTGCTCGCCGGCACCTTGGCCGCCGCCGCGGTCGACGGCGCCCAGCACGCCAAGGGCGCCAAGCGGGTGGCCGCCACCGTCAAGCACTTCGGCGGCTACTCCGAGCCGGCCAACGGCCACGACCGCGTGCCCGCCGACGTCTCGATCCGCTATCTGCAGGACACCCTCTTCCCCTCGTACAAGCAGGCCGTGCAGTCGGGCGCCAAGTCCGTCATGGTCAACTCCGGTGCCGTCAACGGGGTTCCGGCCACGGCGTCGACGTACCTGCTCACCAAGGTGCTGCGGCAGCAGTGGGGCTTCAAGGGCGTGACCGTCAGCGACTGGGAGGACGTCCGGGCGCTGCAGACCCGCTACAAGATCGCCGCCGACTACCCCGAGGCGATCGCGCTGGCCGTCAACGCGGGCCTCGACATGGCGATGGAGCCGTACTTCGCCAAGGAGTGGAGCGAGGGCCTGAAGACCGCCGTGAACCGGCACCTGGTCTCGCAGCGGCGGATCGACGAGGCCGTCAGCCGCATCCTGAAGATGAAGTTCGAACTCGGCCTCTTCGAGCACCCGTACGTCGACGCCGCCAAGGCCGACGCCGCGGTGAACGGCGCCGACACCGGTCTGGCGCGCACCGCGGCCGCGGAGTCCCAGGTGCTGCTGCGCAACGAGGGCGGCGTGCTGCCGGTGAGCCCCTCCGCCAAGCGGATCGTCGTCGCGGGCTCCTACGCGGACGACATCAACGACCAGGCGGGCGGCTGGACCATCGGCTGGCAGGGCGTACCCGACGGCGTGACCCTCCCCGGCACGACCATCCTGGAGGGCATCCGCGAGGCCGCGCCCGCCGGCACCGAGGTGGTGCAGGCCAAGACCGCCGACGACGCCGTGACCCAGGCGAAGAACGCGGACCTGACGGTCGTCGTCGTCGGCGAGAAGGCCGGCGCCGAGGGCGCGGCGGACAGCCCCCGCCCGGAGCTGACGGCCGATCAGCAGGCACTGGTGAAGTCCCTGAAGGCGAGCGGCAAGCCCGTGGTCACCGTCGTCGTGGCCGGGCGCCCGCTGGTGCTGGGCGACGCCGAGGGCACCCAGGGCCTGCTGATGTCCTGGCTGCCGGGCACCGAGGGCGGCCACGCCGTCGCCGACGTGCTCTTCGGCAAGGTGAACCCGAGCGGCCGGATGCCGGTGTCCTGGCCGAAGAACATCGGCGACGAGCCGATGTACTACCAGCAGCTGCCGGGCACCAACGGCGGCCCGGAGTCCTCGTACGACCCGCTCTACGCCTTCGGCGCGGGCCTGTCGTACACGACGTACAGCTTCGACGCCCTCACCGCGGACTCCAAGGGCGTCAAGGTGACGGTCTCCAACACCGGTGGCCGGGACGGCGACCTGGTGGTCCCGGTCTACGCGTCGCGGCCGGTCAGCGACGTGCTGGCGCCCGCGCGCAAGCTGGTGGCCTTCACGAAGGTGCACCTCCGGGCGGGCGAGCACAGGACGGTTCGGCTGGACTTCGCCAAGAGCGCGCTCGCGGTGACGCCCGGCGACATCGACGGCTCGGGCGCACCGCGCGTCGAGCGGGGCACGTACACCTTCACCGCGGGGGACAAGAGCGCCGACGTGGTGCTGCGTTAGGCGCGGCGCGCCGGGGACCACGGGCCCGCCGGCCCGTGGTCCCCGGCGTCAGTTGGCCGCGTCGTACCGCGAACGCGCCCGGTCCACCTCGGGCATGTGGCCCTGGGACCAGTCGGCGAGCGAGGCGAACAGCGGCGCCAGGCTGCTGCCGAGCTCGCTGATCTCGTACTCGACGCGGGGCGGCACCTCGGGGAAGTACGTACGGACCACCAGGCCGTCGCGCTCCAGCTGGCGCAGACGCTGCGTCAGGACCTTCGGGGTGACCGAGCCGATCCGGCGCTGGAGTTCCACGAAACGCTGCCGGCCGTGGGCGTGCAGCGTCCACAGGATCGGGGTGGTCCAGCGGCTGAAGACCAGGTCGACGACCGGGCTGATCGGGCAGGCCAGCACGGGATCGGCGGCCGGGGAGGGGGCGGTGCGGGTGGAGGGACTGATCATCGGGGCACACCTCGGTCGGAGTTCGGGTGGTCCGGCATAGTCACTATCTTCTAGGTACCTACTATACCTGCGCTGTTAGCTTCGTCCTGTCGCAGTCAACAGGCCGAAACGGAGCCGAAGATGATCGCAGTAACAGGTGCCACCGGGAACGTCGGACAGCCCCTCGTCCGTGCCCTCGCCGCGGCGGGGCAGCCGGTGACGGCGCTCTCCCGCCGGACCCCGGCGCAGGGCGAACTCCCCGCCGGCGTGGGCCATCGACAGGTCGACCTGACCGCCCCGGAGGAACTGCGCGCGGCGCTGGACGGCGCCGAGGCGCTGTTCCTGCTGCCGGCCCCGGACCTCCTCGGGCCCGGCGGCCGGCCGTACGACCTCGTCGGCGCCGCCAAGGCGGCCGGGGTGCGGCGCGTCGTGCTGCTCTCCTCGCAGGCCGCGGGCACCCGCCCGGACACGGCCTCCCACGAGCCGCTGCGGATGTTCGAGGCCGCGGTGCGTGAGTCCGGCGTCGACTGGACGGTCCTGCGGGGCGCGGGGTTCGCCTCCAACGCCTTCGCCTGGGCGGAGTCGGTGCGCACGGCGCGTACGGTGGCCGCGCCCTTCGCCGATGTCGCGCTTCCCGTCGTCGACCCCGCCGACATCGCGGCCGCCGCGGCGGTCGTCCTGTGCGACGCCGGCCACAGCGGACGCACTTACGAGGTGACGGGCCCCGTGCCCGTCTCGCCGCGCGAGCAGGCGGCCGCGATCGGGGAGGCGCTGGGCGAGCCGCTGCGCTTCGTCGAACTGGACCGGGACGAGGCCCGGTCGGGCATGCTGCGCTTCATGCCGGAGGCCGTCGCGGACGGCACCCTGGACATCCTGGGGGAGCCGCTCCCCGAGGAGCGGCGCGTCAGCCCCGACACCGAGGCGCTGCTGGGCCGCCCGGCCCGGCCGTTCGCCGCCTGGGTGGCGCGCAATGCCGCCGCCTTCCGCTGAGGGACGGCGTGCGGCGGGCCGCCGGCCGACGGGTGTTGGCGTCGCGGCCATGGACGACAGCGTGTACGTGGGCAACGCCGGCCGGGACGCGGCGCTGGACCGCGGATGGCTCCTGGGCCACTTCAAGGACTCCGGCGACCCCCGGCACAGCACGGACGTGGAGATCAAGTGGGGCGTGCACCCGAAGCGCGACCAGCGCGCGGCGTGGGTGCGCGGTCTGCTGGTGCTGGTCAGCGGCCGCTTCCGGGTCGAGCTGCCGGGGCGCAGCGTGGTGCTCGCGGAACAGGGCGACTACGTGGTGTGGGGGCGCGGGACGGACCACTCCTGGCACGCGGAGGAGGAGTCCGTCGTACTGACGGTGCGCCGGCCGTCCGTACCCGGTTACGGGGTACGGACGGCCTGACGCGGGCGCCCGGTGTCAGGACCGGGCGGTGAGCTGGAACGACTGGGCGGCGGTGCCGTTGCAGGTGTACTGCTGCAGGCGTGCGGCGTCGGCGGTGGACGCCGAGGGCACGTCGAGGCACTTGCCGCTGTTGCGGTTGACGAAGTGGAAGGTGCCGCCGGTCTCCGCGACCGGCAGCCACTGCTGGTTGGCGCCGCCCGAGTACGACCAGAGCTGGATCTTGGCGGCGTCGGCGGTGGAGACGTTCGTGACGTCCCACGACTTGGTCGCGTCATTGCGGTTGTTGACGCGGTAGTAGCCGTCGGTGGTGGGCTGGAACTGCCAGTCCTGCGCGGTGGTGGCGTTGCAGGTGTACTGCTGCACGGCCGTTCCGTTGGCGGTGGCCGCGGCGGCCGCGTCGACGCACTTCCCGCTGTGCTTGGCGGCGACCGTCGCCCAGCCGGTGGGCACGGAGCCGGTCGGCGGGTTGGGGTCGCCGGTGGAGCCGGTGCCGAGCCACTTGAGGCCGTCCAGCAGGAAGGTGTTCTGGGTGGCGCTCGCGAAGGTCGACGACAGGCCGGTGTTGGTGTCGTAGTTCATCGCGTTGTGGCCGAAGTTGGCGTACAGCATCCGGTACTTGGTGTTGGTCCACAGGATCGGGTAGTAGCCGCTGTACCAGGACTGGTTGGGGTCGGTGCCCAGGGGGAAGCTGACCGGGTCGACGGACGCCAGGATGTCGATGTCCGGGTTGGCGCGCAGGTCGTTGCTCCAGCTGTACCACTCGCTCACCGCCGAGGTGAACGTCGCGGGCAGGTGGCTGGTGGAGGGGTGCGTGCGGTCCTCGACGCGCAGCACGGCGGTGGTGGGACCCCAGGTGTTGGAGTTGAAGTTTCCGCTGCCCAGGAACTGGTTGTAGTACCAGGGCCAGCTCTGCGCGTCGGTGGTGAACGCCGAGACGTGGAAGCCCATCCAGCCGCCGCCGCCGCGCATGTAGGTCTCGAAACCGGAGCGCTGGGCGGCGGTCTGCGGGGCGTCGTCGAGGAAGAGGACGACCTGGTACTGCTTCAGCGCGTTGCTGTCGGCCAGCAGGTTCCAGTTGTTGGTCGAGGTGTACGTGAAGCCGTTGGCGGCGGCCTGCTGCGGGAACCAGCGGTTGGCCTCGCCGACGAAGTTGATGTGGGCCGCGTCGTAGGTGCCGTTGTAGAAGGCGATCACCTTGAACGGTGTGGCGGCCGCGGCGCCGGGGCCGGCGACGGCCGGGGCGGCGGTGATGCCGAGGAGGACGGCGAACAGCAGGAGGAGGCGGCCGGCTGCGCGCCGGGTGGCGGTGGTGAGAGCGGTCATGGGGGGAGTGGTCCTTCCCGTGTCGGCGGAGGTGGATGGGGCGCCGGTGAGGGTGAAGGGGGTTGAACGGCGTTGAACGGTGGTGCGGTGGGGGGAATCCGTGGGGGAGACCTTTGTCAACGATGTGATTTAAGGAGTGAAGGAAGGGTGCCGTCAAGGCTTTGGTACAGACCAGTCGGGGCGGTTCTGGCAGCGGGGCCGGAGCGGCGCGGGACGCCGGCGCGGGGGACCCGTGTTCAAGTGTTGATCAGCGCGTGTGCGCGGCGGTCGTCGGGAGTTCGCCCGGATGCCCGGTGTTTGGGCTGCTCAAACACCGCACAGGCACGGTGGGTTGAGCGTTTACCACGAATCGGCGGGAGTTCGGAATCCGTAGCGCCACCCCTTGACGTGTCCCCTCCATGAGCCTAACTTCACGCCGTGAAGAAAGGTTGTCCAGACCTTTGAGCCGCTGTCGCAGCCGGACGCCCACGGTCCGGTGAACCTCGTACCACCTCTTCACACTCCTGCATGCCGACGCTCGCTTCGGCATGCCCGCCCCCCACGGCGCCGCGCCCCGCGCGGCACAGGAGCATCCATGAAAACCCTGGGAGCACCGTCTCCGGACGCCCCCGGCCGCGGCCGGATCCGGCGTCGCGTCGTACCGCTCGCGCTGGGCGCGCTGTTCACCTCCGGCCTGTCCGCCGTCGCGCTCGCCCCCCAGGCGCAGGCCGCGGTGCCCACCGGCTGGGTCACGGTCGCCGCCAAGCACAGCGGGAAGTGCGTCGACGCCGCAGCCGCGGCCACCGCCAACGGGACGGCCGTGCAGCAGTACGCCTGCAACGGCACCACCGCGCAGCAGTGGCAGTTCCAGGCGACGAGCGACGGGTACGTGCGGGTCAACAACCGCAATGACGCGACCAAGTCGTGGGACGTCACCGACGTCTCCACCGCCGACGGCGCCCCGGTGCAGCTCTGGTCGTACTCGGGCGGCGCCAACCAGCAGTGGCTGCCGGTGGAGGAGACCGGCGGCACGTACCACTTCGTCAACCGCAACAGCGGCAAGTGCCTCGACGTGCCGTCCGCCTCGACCGCCGACGGAGCCCGCGTCCAGCAGTACACCTGCAACGGCACCGCCGCCCAGTCCTTCAGCCTCGGCTCCACCGACGCGCCGCAGAACCCGCCCGGCACCCCGGACCTGGGCCCCAACGTCTCCGTCTTCGACCCGTCGATGTCGTCGGCCTCCATCCAGGGCCGGCTCAACCAGGTCTTCGGGCAGCAGGAGTCCAACCAGTTCGGCGCCCAGCGCTACGCCCTGCTGTTCAAGCCGGGCAGCTACAACGTGGACGCCAACGTCGGCTTCTACACCCAGGTCGCGGGCCTCGGCCTGTCGCCGGACGACGTGACGATCAACGGCGCGGTCCACGCCGAGGCCGACTGGTTCCAGGGCAACGCCACCCAGAACTTCTGGCGCTCCGCCGAGAACCTGTCCGTCAACCCGACCGGCGGCACCGACCGCTGGGCGGTCTCCCAGGCGGCCCCCTACCGGCGCATGCACGTCCGCGGCAACCTCCAGCTGGACGACGGCGGTTGGTCCAGCGGCGGCCTCATCGCCGACTCCAAGATCGACGGCCAGGTGCGCTCCGGCTCCCAGCAGCAGTGGCTGTCGCGCAACAGCCAGTGGGGCAGCTGGAGCGGCTCCAACTGGAACATGGTCTTCGTCGGTGACGTCAACGCCCCCGCGAACACCTTCCCCAACCCGCCGTACACCACGGTCGCGCAGTCCCCGGTGACCCGCGAGAAGCCGTTCCTGTACGTGGACTCAACCGGCGCCTACAAGGTTTTCGTCCCGGCGCTGCGCACCAACAGCCAGGGCACGACCTGGGCGGGCGGCAACCCGGCCGGCAGTTCGCTGCCGATCGACCAGTTCTTCGTCGTCAAGCCCGGTGCGACCGCGACGGACATCAACGGCGCGCTCGCGCAGGGCAAGAACCTGCTGTTCACGCCCGGTGTCTACCACCTCAACCAGACGCTCAACATCAACCGCGCCGACACCGTGGTGCTCGGCCTCGGCCTGGCGACCATCGTTCCGGACAACGGCATCACGGCGGTCGACGTGGCCGACGTGGACGGCGTGAAGGTCGCGGGCCTGCTGATCGACGCCGGCACGACCAGCTCGCAGACGCTGATGCAGGTCGGCCCGGCCGGCTCGGCCGCGCGGCACACCGCCGACCCGACCTCGCTGCACGACGTGTTCTTCCGCATCGGTGGCGCGGGCGTCGGCAAGGCCGCGCAGAGCCTGGTGGTCAACAGTTCCGACGTCATCGGCGACCACATGTGGCTGTGGCGCGCCGACCACGGCAGCGGTGTCGGCTGGAACAGCAACACCGCCGCCAACGGCCTGATCGTCAACGGCACCAACGTGACGATGTACGGCCTGTTCGTGGAGCACTACCAGCAGCACCAGGTGATCTGGAACGGCAACGGCGGCCGCACGTACTTCTTCCAGAACGAGATGCCGTACGACCCGCCCAACCAGGCCTCCTGGATGAACGGTTCGGCGCGCGGCTACGACGCGTACAAGGTGAGCCCGTCGGTCACCAGCCACGAGGCCTGGGGCCTGGGCAGCTACTGCTACTTCAACGTCAACCCGTCCGTGGTCGCCGACCGTGCCTTCGAGGTGCCGGCCGTCGGAGGGGTCCGCTTCCACGACATGGTGACCGTCTCGCTCGGCGGCACCGGCACCATCAGCCACGTGATCAACAACACCGGAGGACCGTCCAACTCCTCCACCAACGTGGCCAACCTGATCTCGGGTCCCTAGCCAGGGGGGATCCGGCCGAGGCGGGGCCGCCGTTCGCACGGCGGCGGCGGCCCCGCTCCCCGGTGTGCCCGCGTCAGCCCAGGCGGTGCCCTGACGGTCCGTGGATTCCCACGGGCACGGGGGGTTGACGCGGCGCTGGTCTAGTCCATACCGTCATCGGCCATCAGCTGTTCATGTAGTGGGGTGTTGTTCACCTACATGAACAGCTGTCAAGGCCCCCCACGCCGTCCCCACGGCGCACCACCCCCCACAGCGCGCACCTCACCGCGCCCACGACAGGAGTCGTCCTGTGCTGAAATCCGCCGTCAGAGCCCTTGCCGCCGTCCCCGCCGTCCTCGCGATGGCCGCCACCGCCGTCGTCGCCTCCGGTGGCTCCGCGAGCGCCGCGGCCAACCCCGGCCCCGGCTTCCCCGCCCAGTACGCCGCGCCGTACGTCGAGACCTGGAACTCGCCCTCGGCCATGGCCAACGCCCGCAACGCCACGGGCCTGAAGTACTTCACGCTCGCCTTCGTGATCGACGGCGGCGGCTGCAACGCCATGTTCAACGGCGACACGCCCGTCACCGACGCCGGCTGGACCTCCGCGATCAACTCCCTGCGGTCCGCGGGCGGCGACGTCATCGCCTCCTTCGGCGGCGCCTCCGGCACCGAGATCGGCGTCTCCTGTACGAGCGTCGCCTCGCTGAAGGCCCAGTACAAGAAGGTCGTCGACACCCTCAACCTCACCCGCATCGACCTCGACATCGAGGGCGGCCAGCTCGACAACACCGCCGCCAACGACCGTCGCAACAAGGCGCTGGCCCAGCTGCAGCAGGAGTACGCGGCCGCCGGCCGCAAGCTCGACGTGCAGTACACCCTCCCGGTCAACCCGACCGGCCTGGAGTCCAACTCGATCAGCCTGCTGAACAACGCGAAGAGCAACGGGCTGAACGTCAACCTCGTCAACATCATGACGATGGACTACGGACCGGCCATGGACATGGGCAAGGCCGCCACCGACGCCGCCACCGCGCTGCGCAACCAGCTCGGTGCCATCTGGACCACCAAGACCGACGCGCAGCTGTGGGCGATGGAGGGCAACACCCCGATGATCGGGGTGAACGACACCACCGCGGAGACCTTCAGCACCGGCAACGCCACCACGCTCGCCAACTTCGCCAAGTCCAAGGGCATCCAGGAGCTCGCCTTCTGGGCGGTCGGCCGTGACAAGGCCTGCGCCACCAACGGCCAGCTCTCGGACACCTGCAGCGGCACCCCGCAGAGCGCCTGGCAGTTCTCCAGCATCTTCAACACCGTGACCGGCGGCACCACCCCGCCGCCCACCGGCTCCACCGGCCAGATCACCGGCCTCGGCGGCAAGTGCGTCGACGTCGCCGCGGCCAGCAGCGCCAACGGCACCGCCGTCCAGATGTACGACTGCAACGGCACCGGCGCCCAGCAGTGGACCGTGGGCACCGACGGCACCATCCGCGCCCTCGGCAAGTGCATGGACCTCACCGCCGCCGGCACCGCCAACGGTACCAAGGTGCAGCTGTACGACTGCAACGGCACCGGCGCCCAGGTCTGGCAGCCCGCCACCGGCGACACCCTGGTGAACCCCGCGTCCGGCAAGTGCCTCGACGTCACCGACAAGTCGACCGCCAACGGTGCCCGGCTGCAGATCTGGACCTGCGCCGGCGGCACCAACCAGCAGTTCCACCTCCCGGCCTGACAGGGGGACAGGCCCGCCGCCGCCCGGCGCACCGCGTGTGCGCCGGGCGGCGGCGTGTGAGGATCGGGACGTGACCGACGACCAGCCAGGACCGGCCGACGAGCCCGGTGCGGCAGACCAGGACCCCGTGACCGCCGACTCGCTCCGCGAACGGATGCGTGCCGCCCCCGTGCTGGCCGGCCCGCTCCCCGGCTTCGACCCGGCCGCCGCCGGGCCGGCGCCCGGCCCGGTGTTCGCCCGCTGGCTGGCCGACGCCCTGGACGACGGGGTGCCGGAGCCGCACGTCATGACCCTGGCCACGGCCGGTGCCGACGGCCGCCCGTCGGCCCGGGTGCTGATGCTGCGCGGCGTGGACATCGAGGGCTGCGCCTTCGACTTCGCCTCCGAGGCGGCCAGTCGCAAGGGGCGCGACCTGGCCGAGCGCCCGTACGCCTGCCTCAGCTGGTACTGGCCGCAACACGGCCGGCAGATCAGGATGGCCGGGGCGGTGGAGACCCTGGACCGCCCCACCGCCCGCCGTGACTTCCTCGGCCGTCGCGAGGCCTCCCGGGCGGCCGGCTTCACCGGCGTGATGAGCGCGCCGCTCGACAGTCCGGCCGCGTACCGGCAGGCCCGGCGGCGCGCGGCGGAGCACGTCGCCGCCGAACCCGAGGACGTACCGGAGGGGCACACCGTCTACCGACTCGTCGCCGACGAGGCCGAGTTCTGGCAGGCCGACCCCGCGGGCGGTCACATCCGGCTCCGCTACCTGCGCGACCCGGCGGCGCGGCAGGGGTGGACACGCGGTCTGCTCTGGCCCTGAGGCGCGCTGCCCTGAGACGCCGGCTGTCCGCCGTCATCCCTCAGGAGGACCGGTCCCCCGCACGTGCCCACCCGGAGGAGTAGTGACGAATGGCTCCGCGCGCCGATGCCGCGCGACGGCGGAACTGATGGGGTGGAGAACGTGCACAGGGACGACTTGCGGCTCACCGTGGAGCTGCGCTCGGTGGCCGCCGGGGCGCGGCGCCGCGCGGTGCGGGACGGCGACGACCGCGTCGACACCGCGCACCTGCTGCACTCCCTGCTGGAGAACGACCCGCGGGCCCGTGAGGCCGTGGACGGCGGTGCGGGCGGCGGGCAGGTGGCCCGTGTGCTCGGCTACCTGGTGCAGCGCAGTATCGGCTACGGCATGCGGTGGCGCGGCGCCGTCGAGGACTCCGGGGCGCTGACCGTGCTCACCTCCGCCGGCGCGCCCGGCTGGAGCCCGGCCGCCGCGACCGCGATCGGTGCCGCGGTCGCCCGCGCGCACGAGCGGGGTGCGGCGCAGGCCGACGGCAGCGATCTGCTGGCGGCGCTCCTGGCCGACCCGGGGTGCCGGGCCGTGGAGGTGCTGCGGGCCGCCGGAGTGCAGCCGGAACGGCCGCCGGTGGGGCCGCCGGCCCAACGCGGCACGGAGGACAGCCGCTACTGGGATGACGGTCCTGTCGTGAGCTGACATCATGGCCCGATGCATGGGTCTCAGGGGAGGAACACCGGACTCGGACTGGCGCTGGTCTCGGCGTTCGCGTTCGGTGGTTCGGGGGTCGCGGCCAAGCCGCTGATCGAGGCGGGGCTGGACCCGCTGCACGTGGTCTGGCTGCGGGTGGCCGGTGCCGCGCTCATCATGCTGCCCGTCGTCCTGCGGCACCGCACCCTGCTGCTGCGCCGCCCCGCGGTGCTGGCCGGCTTCGGGCTGCTCGGCGTCGCCGGTGTGCAGGCCTTCTACTTCGCGGCCATATCCCGCATCCCCGTCGGCGTTGCGATCCTCGTGGAGTTCCTCGGCCCCGCGCTGCTGCTCGGCTGGGTGCGCTTCGTGCAGCGCAAGGCGGTCAGCAGGGCCGCGGCCGTCGGCGTGGTGCTCGCCGTCGGCGGCATGGCGGCCGTGGTCGAGGTGTGGTCGGGCCTCGCCTTCGACCCGCTGGGCCTCGCACTGGCCTTCGGTGCCGCCTGCTGCCAGGTCAGTTACTTCGTCCTGGCCGACCACGGCAGCGACGGTGAGGACGCGCCCGATCCCGTCGCCGTCATCGCGTACGGACTGCTCATCGGCGCCCTCGTACTGACCGTCACCTCCCGCCCCTGGGAGATGGACTGGACCGTGCTCACCCACCGCGCCGACATGGGCGAGGTGTCGGTGCCCGCGCTGCTGCTCGTCGGCTGGATCGTGCTGGTGGCCACCGTCGTCGCCTATCTCACCGGAGTGCTCGCCGTACGGCGGCTGTCGCCGCAGGTCGCCGGAGTCGTCGCCTGCCTGGAAGCGGTCGTCGGCACGATCCTCGCCTGGATCCTGCTCGACGAGCACCTGGGCGTGCCGCAGATCCTCGGCGGCGTCCTCGTCCTCGCGGGCGCCTTCGTCGCGCAGACCGCGAAGAAGCAGGCGGCGACGACCGTGGTCGCCGGCGCGCTCCCGGTCGACGCGGCGACCGCCGACGCCGACGCGGACGGGGCCCAGGACAAGGCGCGGCTCCTATAGGGTCGCGCCATGCGACACACCGTCCTTCCCCCGCCCGCCGCCTGAGGCGGGCGGCGCACCCACGGAAGACACAGCCCGGGCACGTCCCCGGGCAGGCCGCCGCTGCCCGCACACGGGAGCACGCGACCACCCCACACCTTCCGCGGGAGCACCATCGTGTCCATCTCCCCTGCCCTGCCGGTCCGGCGGGGTCTGCTCTACGTCACCCTCGCCGCCACCGCATGGGGCACCGCCGGCGCCGCCGCCTCCCTGCTCTACGACGGCACCGGGCTCGGCCCTTTCGCGCTCACCTTCTGGCGCTCGGCGGGCGGCTGCGCGTTGCTGCTCGCCGGCCGGGCGCTCCTCGGCGCGGCGCCGCTGCGCCGACCCGGCGGGCGCACGCTCGCGATCGGCTTCGGACTGACGGCCTTTCAGACCGCGTACTTCATGGCCGTCGCCGCCACCGGACTCGCGGTCGCCACTGTCATCACCCTCGGTTCCGGTCCGGTGCTCATCGCCCTCGGCGGGCGGCTGTGGACCAATGAACGCCTCGGCCGCGCCGGGGCGTGGGCCGTCGCCGCGGCACTGACCGGGCTCGTCGTCATCGTGTCCGGCGGAGGCGACAGCGGGACGGTGCGCCCGGCGGGCGTCGCCCTCGCGCTGGTCTCCGGCGCGGGCTACGCCGCCGTCACCCTGCTGACCCGGCACGCCGCCCGCCGCGGGCGGGCCGAGGACCCCGTGTCGGCCTCGCTGTGGTCCTTCGCCGTGTGCGCCGCGGCGGTGCTGCCGTTCGCGCTGGCCGAGGGGCCGCTGCCGCGGCACGACACGCTGACCGTCGCGGTGCCGCTGCTGCTGTACGTCGCCGCCGTGCCGACCGCGCTCGCGTACGGGCTGTACTTCGCGGGCGCGGCGGTCGTGCGGTCGGCCACGGTCTCCGTGATCGCGCTCATCGAGCCGGTCTCGGCGGCCGTGGTCGCCTTCGCGGTCCTCGGGGAGCGGCCGACGCCCGCGACCGTGCTGGGGACCGCGATCCTGCTGGGCGCGGTCGCCGTTCTCGGGGCGGCCGAGGCCCGGAAGCCGTCGGGCACCGGCTGACCCGGCTCCGGGTCAGTACCTATCGGTCGGCGTCGGCCGTGATCAGCGCGGCCAGCTCGGCGGGGGCCGAGAGGAAGGGGGAGTGGCTCCACGCCCGCCGGTAGGACCGCTCGGCGCGCAGGGCCATCTCCTCCTGGACGGCCGGCGGGAGCGCGGCGTCGTCCTCGCAGACGATGTAGCTGGACGGCACCGCCTTCCACCCGACCGCGGTGAGCGGCTCGCTCATGGACTTCACGCTCTGCGGCACCAGCCGGGCGATCGCGCGCTCGGCGTCCTCCGGGGCGACGTCACCGTAGAGCACGCGGTTCGGCTCGCCGGGCACGGGCACCGTTCCGGTGTCGCCCGTGAGGAGCTGTCCGCCGGCCTGTCCGGCGAGCGAGTCGCCCTGGTCGAGCTGGAAGGCGGCCAGGTAGACCAGGCGGGAGACGTCGGGCGCGTCCGCGACGGCCTCGGTGGCGGGCAGGCCGCCGTAGGAGTGGGCCAGCACCGTCACCGGGCCGTCGAGGGCCGCGAGGCGCTCACGGACGGCACGCGCGTCGTCGTACATCCCGGCGTTGTGCGCGGGGTCGGCGGACGCGCTCGGCAGGTCCACGGTGGCCGCACGCCATCCCCGCGCGGTGAGCTCGGGAACGAGCGACTCCCAGCACCAGGCGCCGTGCCAGGCGCCGTGGACCAGGAGGATCGTGGGCCTGCTGCTGTCTTCAGTGGTCATCGATCGGCCTTCGGGAACGGGACGGGGCGGGCACGTGCCCGGCGCCGGACACGGAGGAGCAGGGCGTGCGACGCCCCGCTCCGTGCGTCGACGCTACGGGTGCCGTGGGCCGGCGGACCATGCTCGTCTGTCCGCGCTTCCTGCGCGGACGTCCCGCGGCCGGGGCGGGTGCCCGTGGCCCGCCGGCCGGCTTTCGGGGTGCGGCTCCGCTGCGCGGCGTGCACGCTGGAGGACGGAAACGGGACGGGTGCCGTGGGATCTCGGCGTCCCCGAGCGATCAACCCGAGGAGCACTGATGCCACGCACGGTCGACGCCGTCGTCGTCGGTTCCGGTGTGAACGGACTGGTCGCCGCCGCCGAGCTGGCCAAGGACGGCTGGTCGGTGGCCCTGGTCGAACGGGCGGAGCGGCTGGGCGGGTTCCTCGCCACCGAGGAGCGGACCCTGCCCGGCTTCCTGCACGACACCTATGCGTCCTGGCAGCCGCTCTTCGTGTCCGGAGCGGCCTACGCCGCCCTCGGCGAGGACCTGCACCGGCACGGCCTGGAGTACCGCAACACCGACGGCTTCGTCACCGGCACGGTCGCCGACGACGGCCGCGTCGTCCTCGCCCACCGGGACGCCGCCGTCACCGCGGAGGTGTTCGCCCACCCCGAGGACAAGGCCGCCTACCTCGGCATGCTGCGGCGGTTCCTCGACAACGCCGAGGCCATCGGCGGCATGCTGGGCGGCGATGCCCGCTCGCCGGCGATGCTGAAGAACATCGTGAAGCTGCTGCGCCGCGAGCGGTTCACCGGCACCGAGGCCTGGCTGCGCGCCGCGCTCACCAGCGGCCGTTCGCACTGCCGCAGCACCTTTCGCGGCGACGAGGCGGACCTGCTGTGGGTGCCGTGGCTGCTGCACGCGGGTCTGTCCCCGGACCACGCGGGCGGCGGCCTGCTCGTGCCCGTGCTGGCCGCGTCGCTGCACGGCTTCGGCGTGCCCGTCGTGGCGGGCGGCGCCGGCAATCTCGTCCGGGCCTTCGAGGCGCTGCTCGGCGACCTGGGCGTGGACGTCCGCACCCGGCAACCGGTGGAACGGCTGCTCGTCACCGGAGGCCGGGTCACCGGTGTGATCAGCGGCGGGGAGACCATCCACGCCCGCCGCGCCGTCCTCGCCTCGGTGACCCCGACGGCGCTGTACGGGGAACTGCTGCCGCAGGACGTCCCGCTGCCGCCCGCGGTCCGCGGCCAGGCGCGGCGTTTCCGGTACGGCCGTGCCGCGATGCAGATCCACGTCGCGCTCTCCGCCCCGCTCGGCTGGCACGACGACCGCCTGGCCGGGGTGCCGCTGCTGCACCTGAGCGACGGGTCGTCGAGCACCGGGATCGCGTGCGCGGAGGCCGAGGCCGGCCTGCTGCCGCGCAGGCCGACGGTGGTCGTCGGCCAGCAGTACGTCCTGGACCCGTCACGGGTGCCGAAGGGAGCCGCGGCCCTGTGGATCCAGCTCCAGGAAGCGCCGTGGGCCCCGGCCGGCGACGCGGCCGGCGAACTGGACGTCAGCGGTGGCTGGACGAAGGCCCTCACCGAGGGCTACGTGGACCGGGTACTGGCCCGCGTCGCCCGGCACGCGCCCGACCTGCCCGGCAAGGTACTCGCCTGGGACGCCCTCACCCCCGCCGACCTGGCCGCGTACAACCCCAACGCGGTGGCCGGCGACCCCTACGGGGGCTCGGCCGAGCTCGACCAGAGCCTGCTGTGGCGCCCGCTGCCCAGTGCGCCCCGGCACGCCACGCCCGTACCGGGGCTGTGGCACATCGGGTCCTCCACCCACCCCGGCCCCGGACTCGGCGGCGGCTCGGGACACCTCGCGGCCCAGCAGCTCATCCGCGGCGTGCGCCGCCGCGTGGGGGGGGGGGGGGGGGGGCCGGGGGGGGGGGGGGCCCCCGCCGGGGGCCCCCCCGCGGGGCGGGCGGGGGGGGCCGCAGCCAGGGTGGAGCGCGGCGGCG
>NZ_JBIARB010000005.1:435673-479090 GCF_042889545.1 Streptomyces sp. NPDC002574 | reverse complement strand
CCGGCCCGCGGGGGGGCCTGGGCACCCCCCGCGCCCCCCCACCACACCCGGCGCGCCCCCCCCCGGGGGGGGGGGTCCCCCGCGGGGCGGGGAAACCGACGCACGGTCGTCCGGCCCTCGGGTCAGACGCGGTCGGCCACGATCATCAGGTACTGGAAGCTGCCGTTCTTGTAGGCCGTCACGAACGCGTCCTCGATGCCCGTGACCAAGTGGTCGGCCTCACTGCGCAGTTCCCAGTAGGGGAGGGTGGCGGGGGTCAGGTCCTCGACGTGGACCGGGACCAGTCGGTGGCGGGCCATGGCCCGGAAGTACTCCGAGCGCGGGTGGATGTCGCAGATGTAGTGGGCGTTGATGAGGGACACCTCGCGCGACGCCCGCCCGTAGGTGTCGTTGTAGCAGCCGGTGATCACCACGTAGCGCCCGCCGCGGCGCAGCAGCCGGGCGTGTTCGGCGAACAGCAGGTCCAGTTCGACGTACATGGTGGACTCGTTGTTCCAGGAGGCCGCGTACCCGCCGGTGGTGAGGCCGGTGTCGAGCATGTTGCGGTGGTGGTACCGCACCTTGGCGTCGATGCCGCGCCGCCGGGCCTGGTCGTTGGCGAAGTCCGCCTGCTTGGCCGAGATGGTCACGCCGTCGGTGTGGCACCCGTACCGCTGGTGCGTGACCACGCTGCCGCCGCCCCGCCCGCACCCGGCGTCGAAGGCCCGGTCGTCCGGTGAGAGCGGTCCGAGGTGGGAGGCGAGAAGTTCCGCCTGTGCCTGTTCCAGCCGGTGCAGTTCGCGGGTGATGAGCGTGCGGCGCAGGTCCGGGTCCGTCTCGTCCAGCACCGACCTGTCCGCGTCGCCCACGCCGTAGTGGTGGTGGTACAGGTCGTCGACCTTGCCGAGCTCGAGATTGACCGGGTTCTCCTCGGCGTTCCAGTAGTCCGCGACGCGGCGCTGGTAGGTGGACTGCGTCGGAACCGGAACGGACGTGGTGCCGGCGTGCACAGTGGTCAACGGTGACTCCTTGCTCTGGGACATCCGATGGTCGGTCAGCTCCCGGTCTGCCGGTCGTCCGCCGGTCGGGGACCGTGCGGGGACCGGGCAGGGACCGGGACTCACCAGTAGTGCGGCAGGTGGTAGCGGTGGGTGTTGGTGGCGTGCCACTCGTGGTTGCCGGAAACCCAGTCGGCCAGACCCCGGGCGTAGCGCTCGATCAGCGGCGAGGCGGCGGACACCACCGCGGACTCCGTCTCGAACGCCTCCATGATCTGGTTGTGGATCTCCACGCTCCTGAGATAGGCGTCCTTGAGACCGCACTTGTCGTTCGCGGCGACCACTTGGGGCAGGTTGAGATGGTCGGGATCGCTGGCCAGCTCCTTGGTGAAGGAGTACAGGTCGTTGACGATCGTCGTGGCGTTGCAGGCCAGCGCGGTGATCCGCTGGATCTCGGGACGGGCGTACACCGCCTCGGGGAGTTCGTAGCCGTCGACGGCGTCGACGATCGACAGGCAGGGGCGGAAGTTGTTGAACTGCCGCATCACCAGGTACTCCCAGACCTGGGGCATGTGCCGTGTCTGCGCCCAGGAGGCCTCGGCGAGGTAGCCCAGGTGCAGCCGGGCGACGTCGTGCACGAACCTGGTGGTCTGGCTGGGGCTGGCCAGGGCCGCGTAGTCCCGCAGGGCGTGGTGGTAGGCGCGCAGCGGGTTCTCGGCCCCGACCGCGCTCCGCCACTGCGCCTCGTGCTCCGGCGTGCTGTGCAGAGGGTCGAGGGCGGACTGCGCCACGACCAGCCGGCCGCCCAGGTGGCGCCGCGAGGCGCCCTTGCCCTCGTCCTCCTCGCAGTAGCAGCTGTCGACGATGTTCTCGGCGAGCAGCAGCTTGCCGGCGACGGTGAGGCGTTCCAGGTCGGCCGCCTCGGGATGCTGCAGGGTCACCGCACGGCCGCACTGGAACTGTGCGAAGTTCCCGCTCCATTCGGGAGGGAAGAGCTCCAGCGCGCGGGCCCAGGTCTCGACCCTCCGGTCGATCTCCGCGGCCTTCTCCGGGTCGGCGGGCGCTGCCGGACGGTATCTCAGCCCGGGAATGGCACCCTGGCGCCGGGCGGGCGCGGCCGGGGCGGGGTGGGGCGGGCCCGGCATGGTGAAACCGGCGGTGGTGTTCGCGGACGTGCTCATGGATGTGTGCTCCACCGGGGTCGGGTCGGTCGGGTCAGTCCGCGGTCCGGCCGAGCTGGACGTTCTCCAGGATCCCGGCGGCGTCGGGGACGAGAATGGCCATCGAGTAGTAGGCCGTGAGCAGGTACTTGGAGACCGCGGCCTCGTCGATACCCATGAACCGCACGTTCAGGCCCGGCTGGTACTCCTCGGGGATGCCGGTCTGGTACAGGCCGACCACCCCCTGGTCGGCCTCCCCGGTGCGCAGCGCGATGATGCTGCTGGTCTGGTCGTCGGCGACGGGGATCTTGCCGCAGGGGAAGATCGGGACGCCGCGCCAGGCCGGGACGTCGTGGCCGTTCACGCTCGCGGTGCCCGGCGTGAGACCGCGTCTGTTGCACTGCCGGAAGAACGCGGTGATCGCCTTCGGATGGGCGAGGAACAGCCGCGTCTTGCGCCGCATCGACAGCAGTTCGTCCATGTCGTCGGGGGTCGGCGGCCCGGTGAAGGTGCTGATGCGCTGGCCGTGGTCGACGTTGGCGAGCAGACCGAACTCCCGGTTGTTGACCAGCTCCCACTCCTGCCGCTCGCGGATCTCCTCCACCGTGAGCCGGATCTGCTGCCGGGTCTGGTCCATGGGGTCGTTGTAGAGATCGGCGACCCGGGTGTGCACCCGCAGCACGCTCTGGGTGAGGGACAGTTCGTACTCGCGCGGCCTCAGTTCGTAGTCGACGAAGCCGCCGGGCAGCGCCGGCTCACCGGTGTGGCCGGCCCGCACGGGCACGTCCGCCTCGCCCCGGCGGTTCACCGGCAGCCGTTGACGCTCCGCGTGCGCCGTCAGATGAGCGGCCAGCGACGGTACGCGGTCGGCCAGCTCCCGGACCGCGGGCGCGGGCAGGACCAGCACCACCCCCGAGGTCTCGGCCCGCACCGAGTTCGGCCACAGCGGATCGGTCCCGGTGATCGCCTCGTCGCCCAGCGGGGAGCCGTCCGTGACGACGCCGAGCGCCTCCTCCTGCCCGTACCGGCCGGCGGCGAGGCGGGTGAAGCGCCCGCGGACGACCAGGTACACCTCGGTGACCGGCTGCCCCGCCTCCACGACGACCTGCCCGGCTCCGACCTCCCGGGGCCGGAACCGGCCCGCGAGCTCCTGGAGGACCTCGGTGTCGGCGTAACCGCGCAGCGCGGGCAGTTCGGTCAGGGTCCGGGGAATCACCCTGATGTCGTCCGCGCCGTTGTGCTCGAAGGCGACGCGGCCGCGCCCGGTGCGCAGGTGCAGCCGCCGGTTGACCCGGTACGCGCCGCCCTTGACGTCCACCCACGGGAGCATCCGCAGCAGCCACCGCGAGGAGATGGCCTGCATCTGGGGCTCGGACTTGGTGGTGTCCGCCAGTTGACGTGCGGCCCGGGTGCCGAGGCTGGTGGGCACCCGGTCAGCGGGCGGGTCGAGAACGGATCCGTCGGTGCCGGGACCGGCGGCGCTGTCGGGTGCGGGCACGAGGCCTCCAGAAGGTCAGCGGAGTGCGAGGGGCAGGCGGAACACCGGTGTCACCACTGACGCCGGGCGGCACCTGCGGCCACACCAGCCAACAGCACCCCAGGGCGTACGAGAAGTGCGTGAAGGGGTCGCTTTCATGCGTAAAGGGTGCAAACCCCTTGATCGAGGATCATGGAGGAAGCGCGCACGCGAACGCGCGGGTGGAGTGATCCCATCCGCCGGTTTGACGTGGGAGAAGCCGTGCCAGGGCCGCCCGCTCCCCGGCGCCCGGCGGTGTCTACGCCTCGACGGGGGCGGTGAGCGCGGCCGGGGCGCGCGCCGGCAGGCGCCGTACGGCCGGGACGCAGAGCAGCGAGAGGGAGGCGGGGACCGCGACGACGGTCATCGCGAACAGGGTGGGCCGCACGCCGAGGGACGCCGACACCGGCCCCGCCAGGGCCAGTCCGAGCGGCATGAGTCCCGACGACAGCAGGAAGTCGTACGAACTCACGCGGGACAGCACCGCCTCGGGCACGTGCGTCTGCAGCGTGGTCTCCCACAGGGTGAAGAAGACGGAGACGGCCACGCCGGTCACCGCTTCGAGCACCGCGATCACGGTGAGCGATCCGCCGGATCCGATGACGACGGCCTGGCAGGACGCCACGGCGAGTGCCGCCGCGGCCACCGCCATGGGGCGCGCGACCTGGAGCCGGTAGGCGCACACGTCCCCGACGACGGCACCGGCACCGAAGGCCGCGACCACGACCGACCAGCTCGCCACACCGCCCCACTCGCGTGCGGCCAGGACGGGCCCCAGCACGAACACCGAGGGCAGCACGACGACGTGGTACACCCCCATGGCCGCCATCCCCGACCACACCCACGTGTTGCCGCGCACATGCGCCCAGCCGGCCCGCAGTTCCCCGAGGAAGGTCCCGCCGGCCGCGGGTCGCGCCGCATCGGGGGTCGCCGCACGAGGTCGCAGCCGGGCCAGGAACGCGGCGCTGACCGCGAAGGTCAGGGCGTCCACGGTCAGGGCGCCCCCCGGTCCGGCCAGGGCGATCAGGCCACCGGCCACGGCAGGGCCGAGCACGAGCCCCGACGACTGGACGAAGCCGCGCAGGGCGTTCGCCTCCCGCAGCCGGTCGGCCCCGACGAGCAGGGGCAGCAGCCCGGTCGAGGCCGGCATGAAGAACGCGTCCGCCGTGCCGAACACGATCATCAGCAGCGCGAGATGGGACACCTCGGCGACCCCGGTGAGCAGGAGCACGGCGATGAGCCCCTGCACGGCGCACCGCACCACGTCGGAGACCAGCATGATGCGGTGCCGCCGGAAGCGGTCCGCCCACACCCCTCCCACCAGCGTGAACAGCAGCATGGGCAGCAGACCCGCGGCGGTCACCAGCCCGATGTCGGAAGCGGAACCGCCCACCGAGAGCACGGCGAAGGGCACGGCGACGAACGACACACGGTCGCCCAGCACCGACAGGGACTGCCCCACGAACAGGCGGGCGAACTGCCGCTCGTCGCGCAGCACGGCAGGGACCAGGGATTTCACGCGGAGACCGATCAGGAACGGGAGGGACACGAGGGGGGAAAGCCCGATGATAAGGAGGCCGCCCGTCCGAGTCGCCTGATTTTGTCGGGCCCCCTGACCGCGGAGGGCTCGCGCCGGGCCCGCGGGACCCGCGATCCGGGCCGGCGCGCGGCGAGGCTATGCCGGATTCAGGAAGTCGCCGACGCCGGAGGCGTCCACCAGCAGGCCACCGCACCAGTCGACCAGCAACAGGTCGAACTCGCGCATGGCTCGTGCGAGGCCGGCCGCGCATTCCGCGGCGGCGCTGGGCCCGGGGGCGTCGGCGGAGGGCGCGAGGCACAGCACCGTGACGCGCCCCGCCTGGGACTGGCCGTACACGGTCAGCGGACCGGCGTCGACCGCGAACGAGTCGACCACGCGCCCCTGCTCGTCGCGGCAGCGGACGCCCGTGTACGACGTGCCGCCGACCGGCAGCAGCTCGAACAGCCGTCGCTGCGGCACTTCCGTGGCGAGGGGTGCGGTCGGCGCCCTGCGGATGTGGATCTCGTCGTAGACGTGTACGGACGACGCTCCCTCGCCGACCACCCGCGAATGCTGTCGGTGGATCCGCCGGATCGCACGCAGTTCGGCCTCGACCTGTCCCGCGAGCCGGCGGGACACCATCTCGGTCTGCCGCCAGTCGTCCTCGTGGATCACGAAGGGCTCGCCCGTACCGGTCGGCGCCTCGGCCGGCGGCAGGGGGTCGAAGAACGTCGGCAGGGAGTACCTGATCTCTCGCGGGTCCACCTGCTCGATCCGTCTCAGCACCAGTACGAGGCTGCCGCTCGCCAGGAATTCGGTGGCGGTCGGCGGATCCGCCCGGACGACGGTCCACGGCTCTCCGCCGAGGTCGAGACGCGTCGCGGGCTCGAACGAGTCGGGCAGTTGCCCCGCTGACAGCTCGGTCCGCGCGAACTCCTGACCTGTCCCGGCGTCCACGAGGACGACCCGCACGACCTCCGCAGGCGACATTGCCCTACCCCCACACCGATCGACGCCCTCGTCCTGTGCTGCCCCGCCCCAGTCGAACCGGCGTGCAACCCTTGCCGAGAACCCTATTCCTGCGGCGGGTTCCCCTCCAAGCAGCCCTCGGCACGGCTTCCCGGCGTACGACGTGGCCCGCACCGCCGCCCGGATGCGGCCGGATGCGGTGGCTCGCTAGTCCTCGGTCGCCGCGAGGCGGCGCAGTTGCTGGATGCGCGCGGCGGCGTCGCCCGGACCGCCGCGGGCGGCCAGGCGGTTGCTCACGTCCTGCCGCTTGGCGCGCGGCCTGTTGCCGCCGAACTTGAATTTGGCTCGTACATCGACGACTTCGAGCCGCAGACCGCGGATGCCCGGCAGCTGCCGGCCGTAGGGTGCCTCGCCCGGGGCGACGTGGGCGTAGTCGCCGAGCGGCTGGAAGTGGGCGAGCTGGAGGTGCAGGAGATCCGCCTTCTCCTGGGGGTCGTCGACGATGTGGGCCCGGCAGACCAGCTGGACGGCGGCGTAGTAGCTGGTGGGGGTGCCGTGCTCGGGCGGGGCGTCGTCGGGGGCGTGCCAGGGGGCGGGGATGTAGGTGTAGTCGTCGACGACGCTGAGGATCGCCTCCGGGCGTGCCTCCAGCGCGGGCCACAGCGGGTTGGGGCGGGCGAGGTGGGTGAGGGCCTCGCGCCGCTCCGCGTCGTACGCGAAGTGCAGCGGCTGCACGAAGGGCGGTTCGCCGGGGAGGCCGTTGACGGCGAGCTGTCCGAAGTCGTGGTCGGCGAGCCAGTCCTGCCACTCGCTGTCGTCGCGGGCGGCGTCCCAGGGGTGTATCAGCATGTCAGGGGCTCCGTTCAGTGAGCGGCGAGGTAGTCGGGGAGGGCGATCGAGGGGTCGAGGTCGTCGGCGGGGAGGGGCGTGCCGTAGCCGCGGGTGACCGGCAGGACGCCGGTCCAGTGGGGGAGGGACAGGTCCTCGGGGTCGTCGGAGGGGCCGCCCGTGCGGATCTTCGCGGAGACCTCGTCCAGGTCGAGCGCGATCACGGCCGTGGCGGCCAGCTCCTTGGCGTTCGCTGGGCGGCAGTCGGCGGCCCGGCCCGGCAGGACGTGGTCCACCACGGTGTCCAGGGCGGCGGCGCGCTCCGCGGGGTCGGTGACCTGACGGGCGGTGCCGTGCACCACCACGGAGCGGTAGTTGATCGAGTGGTGGAAGGCGGACCGGGCCAGGACGAGCCCGTCCACGTGCGTCACGGTCAGGCACACCGCGAGCCCGGGGTCCTCGCGGGCGCCGCGCAGCGGGCGCGAACCGGTGGAGCCGTGCACGTACAGCCGCTCGCCGACGCGCGCGTACAGCGTGGGCAGCACGACCGGCGCGCCGTCCCGGACGAAGCCCAGGTGGCAGACGTAGCCGGCGTCGAGGATCGCGTGCACGACGCCGCGGTCGTACGAGGCCCGCTCGCGGCTGCGGGTCGGGACGGTCCGGTCGGTGGCGGCGTACGAGGTGGCACCGGGAGGGGCGGCCTCGGGAGGGGCGGTCTCCGGCGAGGGGGCGGAGGACGGCGGCGGGGCGGACATGGCGCAATCCTTTGCACTAGTGCATAATGACGTTTGTGCTAGGAGAGTACATGTTCACCGGACAGGGCGCAGCCGAGATCGCGGCCGACGTCGAACGGGCCGTGGGCCAGGGGGCGTTGGCGCCAGGGGCGGCCCTGCCTCCGCTGCGGGAGCTCGCCGCCCGGCTCGGGGTCAACCCCAACACGGTCGCCGCCGCCTACCGCCTGCTGCGCGACCGCGGGGTGATCGAGACCGCCGGCCGGCGCGGCAGCCGGGTCCGGCCCCGGCCGGTGACGACGGCGCGCGACGAGATCCGCCCGGCCGTGCCGGCCGGTGCGCGGGACCTGTCCACCGGCAACCCGGACCTCGCCCTGCTGCCCCCGCTGAGCCCGGCGCTGGCCGCGGCCGCCGCCCGCCACGCAGAACGGCCGACCCTCTACGGAGCCCCGCCCGTGGACGAGGAACTGGAGGCGCTGGCCCGCGCCGCCTTCGACGCCGACGGGGTGCCCGACGGGCCGGTCGCGGTGACCTCCGGGTCGCTCGACGCGATCGAGCGCGCGCTCACGGGGCACCTGCGGCCCGGTGACACGGTCGCGGTGGAGGACCCGGGCTGGGGCAGCGTCTTCGACATCGTCCCGGCCCTCGGGATGCGCGCGGTGCCGGTCGCCGTCGACGACGACGGACCGCGGCCGGAGGACGTGGACCGCGCGCTGCGGCAGGGCGCGCGGGCCCTGATCGTCACCGACCGCGGGCAGAACCCAACCGGCGCGACGATCTCCGCCGGACGGGCGCGGGAGCTGCGGACCGTCCTGGCGGCGCACCCCGAGGTGCTGGTCGTCGACGACGACCACGTCCACGGCCTGACCGGACTCCCGCTGCACCCGCTGGCCGGCAGCACCCGGCACTGGATGCTGGTCCGCTCCACCGCCAAGGCCTACGGGCCCGACCTGCGGCTCGCCGTGCTCACCGGCGACCCGGTCACCGTGGACCGGGTCCGCGGCCGGCTCCGGCTGGGACCCGGCTGGGTCAGCCATCTGCTCCAGCACACCGTCGCCCACCTCTGGCGCACGGGCGCGGTCGACGTCCCCGCCGTCTCGGCCGCCTACGCCGCGCGGCGCGACGCACTGGTCGGCGCGCTCGCCGACCACGGGATGGCCGCGCACGGCCGCAGCGGCATGAACGTCTGGGTGCCGGTGCCCGACGAGACCGGCGCGGTCACCCGCCTGCTCCACGCGGGCTGGGCGGTCGCACCCGGCGCCCGCTTCCGCCTGGCCTCCCCGCCCGGAATCCGGATCACGGTGTCACCGGTCGCGGTCGCGGAGGTGCCGGCGCTGGCCGACGCCGTGGCCGACGCGGTGCGCCCGCGCCGGACCGGCCGCTACGGCTGACCGCGCCCCGGACCGGTGGTCAGTCCTTCGGGCGGCGCTGGGTGAGCGCGGCCCCGGCGAGCACGACGACCGCGCCGACCGGCTCGTTCCAGCTCAGCCGCTCGTCGAGCAGGGCGACGCCGGCCGCGGTGGCGATGACCGGGATGAGGTACGTGACCATCGTGGCGATCGTCGGGCCCTTCTCCGCGACGATCCGGTACTGCAGCAGGAACGCTATGCCCGTGCCCAGCGCGCCGAGCGCGACGACCGACAGCGTGGGCCACAGCGGCCAGCCGTCCGGCGTGGAGGTGAACAGCGGCGTCAGCACCGCCAGTTGGACGGTGCCGAGCAGCAGCTGCGAGAAGGACATGGACAGCGCCGAGTTGCCGCTGCCGCTGAGGGTCCTGCGGACGTAGATCCAGCCGACCGCGTAGCTCGCCGACGCGCCGAGCGCCATCGCGGTGCCCGACGGGTCCGTCCCCGAGAAGCCCTGCCACGCGCCGAGCACGGTCAGTACGCCGACGAAGCCGATGCCGACGCCCGCGACGCGCTGCCGGGTGGGCTTGTCGTCGGACAGGGCCACCACCGAGAGCAGCATGCTCCACAGCGGGGTGGTGGCGTTGCAGATGCCGGCCAGCGTGGAGGGGATGGTCAGCTCGGCGTACGCGAACAGCGAGAACGGCAGCGTGTTGAGGAGCAGCGCGGCGACGGCCATGTGGCCCCAGGCGCGGGCGCCGCGCGGCAGGCGCTGCCGCCTGACCGCGAAGGCCACGGCCAGCACGACCGTGCCGAAGACCATCCGGCCCAGCGCGACCTGCAGCGGGGCGTAGGCCTCCGTGCCGACCTTGATGAACAGGAAGCTGAAGCCCCAGATGAGGGCGAGGACCGCCCAGCTGACCCGCCAGTCGAGCGCGGGGCGGCGGGCCGGGGCGGCCGGGGTGGGGGAGGGGGTGCCGGCGGCGGTGGGGCCGGCGTCGGCCGGGCGGGCGGTTGCGCTCATGGCCACACCATGGCGGAAGCAACCTCTTAGCGCAAGGGAGATTCACTCCGAGGCATCCCGTAGCATCGCTTACATGTTGAACCTGGAGCGGCTGCGCATCCTGCACGCGATCTCCGCCTACGGCTCGGTGAGCGCGGCGGCCGACGTCCTGCACGTCACGACCTCGGCGGTCTCGCAGCAGATGACCAAGCTGGAGCGGGAGACCGGGCAGGCCCTCCTGGTCAAGAACGGCCGCGGAGTGCGGCTCACCGACGCCGGCCGGCTGCTGTCCGGGCACGCCGACCGCATCCTGTCCCTGGTCGAGCTCGCCCACTCCGACCTGGAGGCGCACCGCGGGGCGCCGGTCGGCGAGCTGCGCATGGGCGCCTTCCCGACGGCCGTCCGCGGCCTCTTCCCGCAGGCGCTGATGTCGCTGCGGAGCGACTTCCCCACGCTGCGGGCCATGGTCCAGGAGATGGAACCGGAGCCCGCGCTGGGCCGCCTGGTGCGCGGCGACATCGACCTCGCGGTCGTCCTCGACTGGTACAACAAGCCGCTGTCGCTGCCCGGGGGGCTGGCGAAGGAACCGCTGCTCGACGACATCGCCGACGTCGTCGTCCCGGTCGGGCACCCGCTCGCCGGGCACGCGGAGGCGGACCTCGCCGAGTTCGCCGACGACGACTGGATCACCTGGCCCGACGGCGGCTTCTGCCACGAGTGGCTGCTGTTCACCCTGCGCGGCAAGGGCGTCGAGCCGCGCATCGCCCACCACGCGGAGGAGCACCCCACGGTGCTCGCCCTCGTCGCGGCCGGCCTCGGCGTCGCCGTCGTCCCCCGCCTCGGCCGCGGCCTCCTGCCGGCCGGCGTACGCGCCCTGCCCGTCCGGCACACCATGCGCCGCCACATCTACGCCGTCTGGCGCGCCGACGCCGACCGCCGCCCCGCCATCCGCGCCGCCGTCGAGGCCCTGCGCCACGCGGCCGCGGAGGTTGCGGCGACGGACGCCTGACCGCGGTTACCGCGGACGTCACAGAGGGTGTGCCGGACGATGTCCGGCACACCCTCTGTGGGAATCCATCGTGCGGTTCAGGCCAGGGTGATCGAGTCGCCCTGCACGGTGACGTTGGCGGCGGGGAGGGGCTGGGTCGCCGGGCCGGCGGCGACGCTGCCGTCCGCGACGTTGAACTTGCTGCCGTGGCACGGGCAGTTGATCGTGCCGTTCGCCACGTCCTTGACGGCGCAGCCCTGGTGGGTGCAGATCGCCGAGAAGGCCTTGAACTGGCCCGCCGTCGGCTGGCACACGACCACCTTCTTGTCCGCGAAGACCGTGCCGCCGCCGACCGGGATGTCGGACGTCTTCGCGAGGGCCTGGGCCGCCCCGTCCCCGCCGCCCTGCCCGCCGCCGGTGGCGGCGCCGCTCTGTGGGGGTGCGGCAGGGCTGTACGCGCCGGCGGAGTCGTTCGAGTCGCCGCAGGCGGCCAGGGCGGCCGCCAGGCCCGCCGCACCCACTCCGGCGACCATCGCGCGGCGGGTGGGAGCTCCTGCGATGCCAGTCGTCTCGGCCATGCCTCACACTTCCTGTTGCCTCGTCCGTTCCGGGCCGGCGTGGCGCCGGCCCGGCGGCGTGAGATCACGCCCTGCAGAGCCATACGGACAGGTTGCGGAGGTGGTTCAATGCGCGACGAAATTATTCTTCCGTGACCACGCCGCCCCCCGTGGCGGCATCGTGCCGGAGGGCGACGGACACGCCGAGGACCGCGCCGACGGAGAGGACGGCCCCGAAGCCGATCATGGTCGGTACGAGGGCGGCGTGCCGGATGACGATGCTGAACGCGATGGACGGCAGGCCCATGCCGGCGTAGGCGATGCCGAAGAAGGCGGCCAGCACCCCCGCACGCGAGGCGGGATCGGCGGCGCGGGCGCTCTGCGCCACTGCGCCCTTGAACAGCAGGCCCGCGCCGCCGCCGGCGAGAGCGGCGGCGAAGAGGAAGAGCCCGAGCGCCGGGTGGGCGAGCGCGAGCGCGGTGAGGGCGAGCCCGACGGGGAAGGCCACGGTGCCGATGACGAGCTGCCGGCGCGGGGACAGCGCGGTCAGGGCGAGCTGGGCCACCGCCGAGGTGGCGAACACGGTGAAGGGGGCCAGCCCGACGACGAACGTCGAGGTGATGCCGAGCCGGCCGCGGACCATGATGGCGCCCAGCGACGAGAAGAGCCCCATCAGGGCGAAGGCGAAGAAGCCCAGGCTCGCGGCCGCCAGGAAGACGCCGCCCTGGCCGGGCCGCAGGGCGAAGCGGGTGGGCCGGTCCCGGGCGGTGAGCTCGGTGTCGACCGTCTCGGGGGTGCGGAGCACCAGCACGAGCAGCGCCGCCATGACGCCGGCGAAGACGAGGTAGCAGGTGGTCAGCGGCGCGGGAGCCCACTGCGCGAGCGCCCCCGACACGAGGGGCCCGAGCGCCAGTCCTCCGAGGTTGACGGCACTGGCGACCAGCGCGGGCATCGGCGAACCCGGGCGGTGCGGACGGGCCCGGTGATGGAGGTCGCTGAGGTACGCGGTGGCAGTGGAGGCCATCATCCCCACCGCGACGCCGGTGAGCACACGGCCCACGATCAGGCCGGGCAGGTCCGGCCATGCCGCGAGGACACCGGCCGACGCGAGGGCGACGAGCAGCGCGGGAACGATGACACGGCGCCGGCCGAGACGGTCGGAGAGGTGGCCGAGCAGGCCGAAGGCGAACGCGGCGCCGACCACCATGACCGCGAAGGCGACGGTGACCGCGGTCGCGCCGAAGTGGTCACGCGCCTGGTACAGCGCTCGATCTGGTGGCGGCGGGCGTCGGGGTCGCGTTCGTGCCGGAAGGGCTGGACTTCCCCCTGCACGCGCGCCCCGCCGGCGCCCTGCGGCTCGTCCCGCTCGCGGGGGTCGACCTGGGACGCCGCGTCGACCTGCTGCTGCCCAAGGGGCACGCGGCGAGCCCCGCCGCCCGCCGCTTCGCCGAACTGGTCCGGCACGACCGTGCCGCCGCCGCGGAGGGGGAGTGACGTCCGGCCGGGTCCGCGCGGCCTCTTAGGATGCGCACATGGAGGAAGTGACCGGAATCCGGTACGTGACGCCGTTGCGCGAGGGCGGATCGGTGCCAGGAGTCGTCGAGGCCGACGACCTCGGCACCTACGTCGTGAAGTTCGTCGGCGCAGCGCAGGGCCGCAAGGCACTGGTCGCCGAGGTGATCGCCGGGGAGCTGGCCCGGCGCCTCGGGCTGCGGGTGCCGGTGCTGGTGCGGTTCCAGTTCGACCCGGTGATCGGGCTCGGCGAGCCGGACCAGGAGATCCAGGACCTGCTGAAGGCGAGCGGCGGCCTCAACCTCGGCATGGACTTCCTGCCCGGCGCGCTCGGCTTCGACCCGCTGGTCTTCGACGTGGAGTCCGCGGAGGCCGGCCGCGTCGTCTGGTTCGACGCGCTCATCGGCAACGTCGACCGCTCGTGGCGCAACCCGAACATGCTGGTCTGGCACAAGGACCTCTGGCTGATCGACCACGGCGCCTCGCTGATCTTCCACCACAACTGGAAGGGCGCGGACCAGGCAGCCGACAAGCCCTTCGACGCCGCCGACCACGCCCTCGCCCGGTTCGCCCCCGACATCGAGGCCGCCGCACGCGATCTCGCGCCGCTGGTGGACGAGGCGCTGCTGCGCGAGGTCACCGCGCAGATCCCCGACGAGTGGCTGGCGGACGAGCCCGGCTTCGACGGTCCCGACGACGTGCGGCGCGCGTACGAGCGGGTGCTGCTGGCCCGCGCCGCGACGGTGGCGGAGCGGATCACCCTCGCGCCGAAGGAGAAGGAGAAGCAGCCGCCGCCGGAGTGGCTGCGCACCTGGGTCGAGGGGAAGGCCGCGAAGTGAGCACGCAGAACGGGCGCGACGTCTTCGAGTACGCGCTGGTGCGGGTGATGCCGCGGATCGAGCGCGGGGAACTGATCAACGCCGGCGTGCTGGTGTACTGCCGCGCCAAGTCCTTCGTCGGCGCCCGGGTCCATCTCGACGAGACCCGGCTGCGCTGCCTGGACCCGGACGTCGACGTGGCGGGCGTGCGGGCCGCGCTGCGCGGCTACGAGGGCATCTGCGCGGGCGGCGACCGGGCCGGTCAGGCGGCCGAGGACGACCCGGGTCGCCGCTTCCGGTGGCTCACGGCGCCGCGCAGCACCATCGTGCAGCCCGGCCCGATCCACACCGGACTGACCCTCGACCCGCGGGCCGAGGTGGACCGCCTGCTCGATCTTCTGGTGCGCTGAGCCACATCGGCGCGGTGGGCGTTGACACAGGGTCACTGCGCTCCTACGGTTTCGGCAGCGGGACGTACTAAGCGGTCGCTCACCTGCGCGACCGGACCCCACAGGGCTGAGGAGAACAGATGTCGACCACCGAGCAGCGCGTAGCGATCGTCACCGGGGCGGCACGCGGCATCGGCGCCGCCACCGCCGTGCGCCTGGCCGCCGAGGGCCGCGCCGTGGCCGTGCTGGACCTCGACGAGGTCGCGTGCAAGGACACCGTCGAGCAGATCATCAAGGCGGGCGGCCGGGCCATCGCCGTCGGGGCCGACGTCTCCGACGAGGCGCAGGTCGAGGCCGCGGTCGCGCGCGTCGCCGAGGAGCTCGGGGCGCCGACGATCCTGGTCAACAACGCCGGCGTGCTGCGCGACAACCTGCTCTTCAAGATGAGCGCGTCCGACTGGGACACGGTCATGAACGTGCACCTGCGCGGCGCCTTCCTGATGACCCGCGCCGTGCAGAAGCACATGGTGGACGCGAAGTTCGGCCGCGTGGTCAACCTGTCCTCGTCCTCCGCGCTGGGCAACCGCGGCCAGGCCAACTACTCGGCCGCCAAGGCCGGTCTGCAGGGCCTCACCAAGACCCTCGCGCACGAGCTCGGCAAGTTCGGCGTCACCGCCAACGCCGTCGCCCCCGGCTTCATCGCCACCGACATGACCGCCGCCACGGCCGCCCGCATCGGCATGGGCTTCGAGGAGTTCCAGGCCGCCGCCGCCAGCCAGATCCCGGTCCAGCGCGTCGGCAACCCGGACGACGTGGCCAACGCCATCGCCTTCTTCACCGGCGACGCCGCGGGCTTTGTGTCCGGCCAGGTCCTGTACGTGGCCGGCGGCCCGCTCAACTGACCCGCGACAGGAGACCCGCACCCATGAGCACCCAGCCCGACAGCGGCCGTGTCGCGGTCGTCACCGGCGCCAGCCGCGGCATCGGCTACGGCATCGCCGAGGCCCTGGTCGCGCGCGGCGACCGCGTCGTCATCACCGGCCGCAACGAGGAAGCGCTGAAGGAGGCCGTCGAGCGGCTCGGCGCCGACCGCGCCCTCGGCGTCGCCGGCAAGGCCCACGACGAGGCGCACCAGGCCGAGGTCGTCGAGCGTACGATGGAGGCCTTCGGCCGCGTCGACTACCTCGCCAACAACGCCGGCACCAACCCGGTCTTCGGCCCGTTGTCCGAGCTCGACCTCGGCGTCGCCCGCAAGGTCTTCGAGACCAACGTGATCTCCGCGCTCGGCTTCGCCCAGCAGACCTACAAGGCGTGGATGAAGGACAACGGCGGCGCGATCGTCAACATCGCCTCCGTCGCGGGCATCAGCGCCTCCCCCTTCATCGGCGCCTACGGCATGAGCAAGGCCGCCATGGTCAACCTCACGCTGCAGCTCGCCTCCGAGATGGCCCCCGGCATCCGCGCCAACGCCATCGCGCCGGCGGTCGTCAAGACCAGGTTCGCCGCCGCGCTGTACGAGGGCCGCGAGGAGGAGGCGGCGTCCGCGTACCCGCTCAAGCGGCTCGGCGTGCCCGAGGACATCGGCGGCGCCGCGGCCTTCCTGCTCTCCGACGCGGCGGCCTGGATCACCGGCCAGACCCTCGTCGTGGACGGCGGTATCTTCCTCAACGCCAGCGTCGGCCACTGAACGGTGCCTCCGGGCGCTGAGTGCCGTGTACTCAGTGCTGAGCGCTCGCGTTCGTCCGCGCTCCAACGTGCGCAGTCCCTGGTGCCGGCCCCGGAACGGCGGCCGGTGCCGGGGACTTCACGTGTTCCGGGACTTCGACGTGTCCCGGGAGTGCGCATCGTGCGCCACCGCACCTTGGCGGGCGGCACCGGGCCGAGGGTCAGCACCCTCTGCCTGGTGTCCCGCCCTTCGGCACCACGGTCGACGAAAACGCGGGCGGCCTCGACCTCGACGCGGAGCTGCGGGCCCGCCTGGACGCCGCGTGATCCCCCGCACGCGGCGATTGTCGGTGGGGAACGGTACGTTCGGTCCCAGTAACGGATCGCGTACCGGAGGTTCCTGACGTGCCCATCACGCTGCCCGAGTCCTGGCAGGCCGTCCTCGGCGAGGAGTTGGCGAAGCCCTACTTCGGTCAACTCACCGAGTTCGTCGAGGAGGAGCGCGGGAGCCACCGGATCTACCCGCCGCAGGAGCAGGTCTTCGCCGCGCTGGAGGCCACGCCGTACGACAAGGTCAAGGTCCTCGTCCTGGGCCAGGACCCGTACCACGGCGAGGGGCAGGGGCACGGGCTGTGCTTCTCGGTGCGGCCGGGGGTGAGGACTCCGCCCTCCCTGCGGAACATCTTCAAGGAACTGCAGGACGAGTACGGCCACCCCGTCCCGGACAACGGCTACCTCATGCCGTGGGCCGAGCAGGGCGTCCTCCTGCTCAACGCGGTGCTGACCGTGCGCGAGGGCGAGGCCAACTCGCACAAGGGCAAGGGCTGGGAGAAGTTCACCGACGCCGTCATCAAGGCGGTGGCGTCCCGCCCCGACCCGGCGGTCTTCGTGCTGTGGGGCAACTACGCCAAGAAGAAGCTCCCCTTGATCGACACGGAGCGGCACGCCGTCGTGCAGGGCGCCCACCCCTCGCCCCTGTCGGCCAAGCTCTTCCTCGGCAGCCGGCCCTTCACCCAGATCGACGAGGCGCTCAAGGCCCAGGGCCACGACCCCGTCGACTGGCGCATCCCGGACCTCGGCGCGCACTGATCCGTACGGCCGGGCCGCCGGATCAGCGGCCGTAGGTGTCCCGGCAGATGCGTGCCGCGTCGCCGCCCGTCGCCCAGCCGCCGTACTGCTCGCCCCAGGCGCACACGTTCGCGCCCCCGGCCCGCGGGGCGGCGGGGGACGCGGTGCGGTGCGTGGGCGGTGCGGCGGGAACGGCAGGGGCGGCGGGTTGGTGGGTCCTCGGGGGCGGGGAAGCGGCCGGGGAGGGCTCCGGGGGCACGGTGGTCAGGGCCTCCAGCACGGGTCCCTGGACCACGGGCACGACACGGACGGCCGCCGAGGGCCTTGGCGGGACGGGTGTCGGCGGCTGCGTCCCCGGCTGCCGCCCGGACACCGTCACACATCCCGGGACGGCGGCCATCGCCGCCACGGCCACCATTGCCACTGCACGTCGACGCACCCGCACAACTCTCGCGCAGCGGTGCGCCCTTGCCCATTCCCCGCAGGGGTGATCAGTCGCCGGTCACGCCGTCGACGCACTCGCGGACGAGGTCCGCGTGCCCGTTGTGGCGGGCGTACTCCTCGATCATGTGGACATAGATCCACCGCAGCGAGACGGGGTTCTTGCGCCGGCCCAGGCCGATGTCGTCCAGGGAGCGGCCGCGGACCAGCTCGCGGGCGTGCGCGATCTCGGCGCGCCAGGTGGCGAACGCCTCGGCGGTGTCGGCCTTGTCGAGATCGTGGAACTCCCCGTCGGGATCCTCATCGCTGTAGTACAGCGGCGCCGCCTCCTCGCCCGCGAGGTCGTTGCGGAACCAGCCGCGCTCCACCTCGGCCATGTGACGGACCAGACCGAGCAGGGTGAGCCCGGACGGCGGCACACTGGCGGTGCGCAGCTGCTCGTCGTCCAGGTCGGCGCACTTGAGCGCCAGGGTGTCGCGGTGGAAGTCGAGCCAGGTGTCGAGCATGGTGCGTTCGTCGGCGATGAGGGGCGGATCGGTGCGCTCGGGCGTCGTCGTCATGGCGGCCATGATGGCGGGGGCCTCCGCCGACGTCGAAGCATTAACCGCCGGACCCGGCCCCGAGCATCCCCCGCAGCACGTCGAGGGCATTGGCCCGCAGCTCCGCCTCGGACGGCGGCGACGCGGACGCCGCGCCCGCGACGGAGTGGAACAGCACGCCGTCGCACCAGGCGAGGAGCGCCCGCGCGTGACGCTCGGGTTCCGCGGAGCCGACGGCGCGCAGCATCACCTCCAACTGGTCGCGGAAGGCGCGCCCCGCGGTGTCGTAGACCGCGCGCAGTTCGGGGCGGCGGGTGGCCTCCAGGGCGAGTTCGAGCCGGGCGAGGGTGAGGTCGCGGGCCTCGGTGACGGAGTGGTGCATGGCCGGCGCGAGCAGCGCCGCGAGTCCCTCGGCGCCGGGTCCGGGGACCGGGGCCCCGGCCGCGGAGGCCACCTGCGCGTCGCGGACGGCCAGCCGCAGGACCGCCGCCTCCAGGAGGGCGGCACGGGTGCGCGCGTGGTTGGACGTCGAGCCCAGGGGCAGTCCGGCCGCCTCGTCCACCGCGCGGTGCGTCAGGCCGCGCATGCCGCGTTCGGCGAGCAGCGCGAGTGCGGTGTCGGCGATCAGTTCGGGGCGGGAGGTCGGCGCGCTGCTCATGACGGCAACCTACCGGCCGTGCCGGTCCTCCCCGGCCCGCCCGTCGTCGTCCCGTGCCCCGCGTGGGTCCCGCCGTGTTCCACGGGTACGGGATGCCCGGGCAGCGGGCGGACGCCGCTGAGGACGCGGGCCCGTCGCGGGGCGGCTGCGCGGGGGGCCGCCGTCGGCGTGGGGGTGAATCGTGCACCGTCCCGTGGGGGATGTCGGCGTTCGCCTCCGGCGCGGGGCGTGGGGCCGCGTCCTCGCCGGCGGGACAGGGGCCGAGCGGCGGCGGTGGGCTGTGGGTCCGCCGTGCCGGAGGCGCTCGGCACCGCCGAGGCCCGATCCCGCCGCCGGCTCCGCCTGCGATCGGCCGATCCTCGGCCGGGTACGGCCTGGTTCACGGAAACCGGCCGCATGTGGAAACCGTTCAGGACGGCCGAACGAGGCCCCGGGGTAAGCGCGATGGGCGCGCGTACGGGCTCTGTCCGCGCGGTTCGCGGCGTTGAGGGCCGGCTCCTTGGGCCGCGGCCGTCCCCGGTAGGCGGCGAGTGTGGCGTCGTCCGCACGGGCGACGACCCCGCGCCGCAGAGGCCGGATCCCGCCGCCGACATCCCTCCCACTTGTCACTACCGATGTAGTACCGTGAATTCACTACATCTGTAGTATCCCAGGGGGGCCACGATGAGCCGTACATCGCAACAGCCGCACGCCGTTGTCGTCGGAGCCGGGATCGGCGGCCTCGCCGCGGCCGTGGCGCTCCACCTGCGCGGATGGCACGTCACCGTCCTGGAGCGGGCCCGGGCCCTCGAACACGTCGGCGCGGGCATCGCCATCGCGCCCAACGCCCTGCGCGCCCTGGAGGTTCTGGGCGTCGGCGACGAGGTCCGCGCCATGGCCGCGTTCCAGGGCGAGGGCGGGCTGCGCCGCCCGGACGGCCGCTGGGTCTCGCGTACGAGCGGCGAGGCCGCCGCCGAGCGCTTCGGCGGGCCCGTGGTCATCGCGCACCGGGCGGAACTGGTCGCCCTGCTGGCCGGCCGCCTCCCGGACGGCGCCGTGCGCACCGGGAACCCGGTCGTCTCCGCCGACCCGGACGGACAGGTGGCCACCGAGCACGAGTCGTTCGACGCCGATCTGGTGGTAGCCGCCGACGGCATCCGTTCCGTCGTCCGCTCCGCCCTCTTCCCGGACCACCCGGGGCCCGCCTACTCCGGGTTCACCAACTGGCGCCTGGTCGTGCCGGCGCCCGCCGCGTACGTCCCGCACGAGAGCTGGGGCCGCGGCCTGCTGTGGGGCACCGTGCCGCTCACCGGTGACCGCGTCTACTGCTACGCCACCGCCGTCACCCCGCCCGGCGGCCGCTCCGCCGACGGCGACGAACGCACCGAACTGCGCCGCCTGTTCGGCGACTGGCACCACCCCGTCCCCGAGGTGATCGCCGCCGCCGCGCCCGGCACCGTCCTGCGCAACGACGTCCACCACCTGGCCGTACCGCTGCCCGCCTTCCACCGCGGCCGGATCGCGCTGCTCGGCGACGCGGCCCACGCCATGACGCCCAACCTCGGCCAGGGCGGCTGCCAGGCGATCGAGGACGCGGTCGTCCTCGCCCACCTCGCCGGGCCCGGCGACGACACGGCGGCGGCGCTCGCCGCGTACAGCGCGCAGCGCCTGCCCCGCACCACCGACGTGATGCGCCGCTCCCGCTCGGTCGGACGGCTCACCACCTGGTCGTCCCGGCCGGCCGTCGCCCTGCGGGACACGCTGTTCGCCACCGTCAACCGCTTCGGTCCGCGCCTGGCCCTGCACAGCCTGGACGGCATCGCCGACTGGCGGCCCCCGCAGGCCCCGTATGCTGCCAGCGGAGACGACCGGGCACCGCAGGCGGGAGAGGCACATGGAACCCCTGAAGATCGGGGTGATCGGACTCGGTGACATAGCGCGCAAGGCGTACCTGCCGGTGCTCGCCGCGCAGCCGGGGCTGGAACTGCACCTCCACACCCGCACCCCCGCCACGCTCGACGAGGTCGGCGACCGCTACCGCCTGCCGCACCGCCACACCACGCTCGACGCGCTGCTCGACCAGGGCCTGGACGCCGCCTTCGTGCATGCCCCCACCGCCAGCCACGTCGCCATCACCGAGCGGCTGATCGAGGCCGGGGTGCCCGCGTACGTCGACAAGCCGTTCGCCCCCGACCTGGCCGGCGCCGAGCACCTCGTCCGGCTGGCCGAGGAGCGCGGCGTCGGTCTCATGGCCGGCTTCAACCGCCGCTACGCGCCCGGTTACGCGCAGTGCCTGGAGCACCCGCGTGACCTGATCGTGCTGCAGAAGAACCGCATCGGCCTGGCGGAGGACCCGCGCGGCGTGGTCTTCGACGACTTCATCCACGTCGTGGACACGTTGCGCTTCCTCGTCCCCGGCACGATCGAGCACACCGACGTGCGCGCCCGGGTCCGTGACGGTCTGCTGCACCACGTGCTGCTGCAGTTGTCCGGCGACGGCTTCACGGCGATCGGTGTCATGAACCGCATGAACGGTTCGACCGAGGAGACGCTGGAGGTCATGGGCCAGGACGCCAAGCGCCAGGTGGTCAACCTCGCCGAGATCGTCGACCACAAGGGCCAGCCCACGCTGCGCCGGCGCGGCGACTGGGTGCCGGTCGCCCGCCAGCGCGGCATCGAGCAGATCACCCTGTCCTTCCTCGACGCCGTGCGGCACGGCAAGCCGCTCGACGCCCGCGACGCGCTGCGCACCCACGAACTGTGCGAACGCATCGTCACCGCGGTGACCGAGCAGACCTCCTGAACGTGTGCACGGCCGCCCCGGCCAGCAGCAGCACCGCCAGCCGGGGCACCCAGTCGCCCAGCCGGTCGTACACGGTGCGCCCGGCCGCCAGCGGCACCTCGTAGACCTGGGTGGCGCTGCGCGACGTGCCCAGCCGCGGTCCGGCCGGCCGTCCCTCGGCGTCGTAGCCCGCGCTGATCCCGGTCAGTGTGGCGTGCACCACCGGCCGTCCGGTCTCGGCCGCCCGCAGCGCCGCGAGCGAGGCGTGCTGCGCGGGGGCCCAGCTGTGCTGGAACGACGAGGTCGAGGACTGCGCCACCAGCAACTGGGCGCCGTCGTCGGCGAGATGGCGGCTCATGTCGGGGAACGCCGACTCGAAGCACACCAGTGGGCCCAGCCGTACGGCGCCCGCGTCCATGACCACCTGGTGGTCGCCCCGGATGCGGTCCTCGCCCGCCGCCCTGCCCACCGAGGTCGCCCAGCCCAGCAGCCCGCGGGCCGGCACGTACTCGCCGAAGGGCACCAGCCGCATTTTGTCGTAGCCCTCGCCGAGCGGGCCGTCCGGGCCGATCAGCAGCGAGGTCTTGGAGATACCGCGGCCGTCCGCGCGGCGCGCGTCCACGTTGACCAGCACGTCCGCGCCGACGAGCGAGGAGAGCGCGGCCAGCCGGCCGGCGAGGTCGGGCCGCGCCGACAGGTCGAAGCCGACGCTGCTCTCCCCCCACACCACCAGGTCCACGTCCTGGCCGGCGAGCGTACGGGTCAGCCGCTCGCCCTGGTCGAAGCGCTGCTGCGCGCCCACGACCACCCCCGGCTGCACGACCGCCACCCGCACCGCCGTCCCGGTGCGCGACGGCACGGGCGCCCACAGCCACACCGCCGCGGTCGCCACGGCGCACACGACGAGCGCCGCCCCCGCCCGTCCTCGCCACCGTGGCACGGCGACGAGTGCGGTCAGCGCCGTGTTCACCGCCACCAGCACAAAGCTGACCAGCCACACGCCGCCGACCGACGCCAGCCGCAGCGCCGGCGCCACCTGCCACTGGCTCGCCCCGAGCAGCCCCCAGGGCCCGCCCAGGGACTCCCAGGAGCGCACCAGCTCGACCAGCAGCCAGGCGCACGGCACGAGCACCGTCGCCGCCACCACGGAGCGCCCGCCGGGGTTCCCGCCGAGCAGCCGCCGCACCAGCCACCCCCAGGGCGCCCACAGCGCCCCGAGCAGCAGCGCCAGCAGCACGATGAACACATGCAGGCTCGGCACGAGCCAGTGGTGCACCGCCACCATGAACCCGGCCCCGCCGAGCCAGCCGTCCAGCGCCGCCCGCCGTCCCGTCGGGGCCGACCGGGCGAGCAGCATCCACGGCACCAGCGCGCCGTACGCCAGCCACCACAGCGACGGCGCCGGGAAGGCCAGCGCGGGCAGCGCCCCCGTCGCGGCGGCCGCCGCGCCCCTGCCCCAGGGCGAGGCACGCCGGGACGTCCGGACCGGCGGGCTGTCGACCTTCACCGTCACCTGCGCTCCTCATGGTCGTCTGACCCCAGTCTCAGCCGTGCGCCGTGCCTTGGACAGGGGGCGACACGGCGTTCACCTGCCGTGTCGTGGTGTCCGCGGGCCGCCGCGATCCGCCGGTACGCCGTTTGAGAGCGCCAGGGGGAGGGATCATCCAGGGGAGAGGCGGCCGAGTCGAGGACGAGGACGTGCCCATGGGCGAAGAAGCCGGCAGGCGGGGCCCCGGGGCAGGTCAGGAGTGCCGCGGGCCGTCGACGGTGCCGGTCGCCACCGCCCTCGCGGGCGGCGACGGGGGCCGACTGACCGCCTGGGGCGAGGACGCCCGGACGCTGCTCGGCTACGAGGCCGCGGAGGTCCTCGGCCGTCCCGCGGCCGCCCTGCTCGCCGCCCCGCTGCCGGGTCGCGCGCTGCGCCGGGTCTCCGCCCGTGCCGCCTGGAACGGACCCGCCGTCCTGCGCCACCGCGACGGGCACACGCTCGTGGTCCGGCTGGCCCTGCAGCCGCTCACCGCGGCGGACGGCACGCTCCAGTGGACGCTGACCGCCGAGCCGCCCGACCCGGCGGACCTGGAGGTGTGGTCGCTGGCCCAACTGCCCATCGCGGTCGCCGTCTACGACGAGGACGTCCGGATCAGCGGCGCCAACGCGGCCATGGAGCACATGGTCGGCAAGCCACTGCCGGACGTGCGCGGGCTGCGGCTCGGCGAGTTCATGGACGGGGACGCCTTCGAGGAGCTGGACCACCTCCAGGAGCAGGTGATGCGCACCGGCGAGACCGTGTGCCTGGAGCGCCTCGGCATTCCGTACGGAGAGACCCGCGAGCACGCCTACTCGATCTCCGTGCACCCGGTGCGGGACGGGGCCGGCGCCGTGCGCGGCGTGTCGACCGTGGTCTGCGACACCACCGACCAGTACCTGTCGCGCCGCCGCCTCGACATCGTCAACGAGGCCAGCACGCGCATCGGCACCACCCTCGATGTGACACGCACCGCTCAGGAGCTCGCGGACATCGCGGTGCGCCGCTTCGCCGACATGGTCAGCGTCGACCTGCTCGACTCCGTCATCCGCGGAGAGGAGCCCGGGCCGGTCCCGCGCCGCGGCGACGTCGTCTTCCGCCGGGTGGCACAGCAGTCGGTGCTGCCCGGCTGCCCCGAGTCCGCCGTCGCGGTCGGGGACCCCGACGTCGTCCCGGACCACTCGCCCGCCGTCCGCGCGATGCTCACCGGCAAGGGCACGCTGCACAGCATGGAGGACGACGACCTGCGGCGCTGGAGGGCGTACGACCCGGTCCGCGGCAGGGCGGCGATGGAGTACGGCATTCACTCGATCATGATCGTGCCGCTCTCGGCCCGCGGCACCACCCTGGGCCTGGCCCTCTTCCTGCGCCACCGCACCGAGGACCCCTTCGACGCGGACGACCTGCTGCTGGCCGAGGAGATCGCCGCCCGCGCGGCCGTCTGCGTCGACAACGCCCGCCGCTACTCGCGCGAACGCGCCACCGCCCTGACGCTGCAGCGCACCATGCTGCCGCGGCGCTCTCTGCGCACCTCCGCGCTCGACGTCGCCACCCGCTATCTGCCGGCGAATTCGCGCGCGGGCGTGTGCGGGGACTGGTTCGACGTCATCCCGCTGTCCGGGGCACGGGTGGCGCTCGTCGTCGGCGACGTCGTCGGGCACGGCATCGGTGCCTCGGCCGCGATGGGACGGCTGCGCACCGCGGTGCGCACCCTGGCCGACGTGGACCTGGCGCCCGACGAACTCCTCACCCAGCTCGACGACCTCGTGGTCCGCTGCGACCCCGAGTTCGGCACCGGAGTCGTGGGCGGCTCCGCCGCCGAGGTCGGCGCCACCTGTCTGTACGCGGTCTACGACCCGGTCGCGCACCGCTGCACCGTCGCCCGTGCCGGACATCCGCCGCTCGCCGTCGTCCTGCCCGGCGGACGGGCGGAGTTCCCCGAACAGCCCGTGGGGCTGCCGCTGGGGCTCGGCGGGCTCCCGTTCGAGACCGCCGAACTGGACCTGCCGGAAGGCAGCGTGCTCGCCCTGTACACCGACGGCCTCATCGGCTCCGTGCGGGGGGACATCGACACCGGGCTCGTCCTGCTGCGGCGGGCGCTGACCCGTCCGGCCCGTACGCTCGAGGAGACCTGCGACAACGTGCTGTACGCACTGCTGCCCGAACGGCCCCGGGACGACGTCGCGTTGCTGACGGCGCGGACCCGGGCGCTGGACGCCTCGCAGGTCGCCACCTGGTACCTGTCGGCGGACCCGAGCGGTGTCGCGTCCGCGCGCAGGACGGTCGCCGACCAGATGGCGCGGTGGGGCCTGGACGCGGCCGCCTTCACCACCGAACTGGTCGTCAGCGAGCTGGTCACCAACGCGATCCGCTACGCGGCGGGTCCGATCCAGCTCCGGCTGATCCGGGACGCGGCGCTGATCTGCGAGGTGTCCGACACCAGCAGCACCGCCCCGCACCTGCGCCGGGCCCGTACCTACGACGAGGGCGGCCGCGGACTGCTGCTGGTGGCGCGGCTGACCGACCGCTGGGGTACGCGTCAGACCTGTACCGGGAAGACGATCTGGGCCGAACAGACACTGTCGTGACGGCAGCTGACCGGCCGTCAGCGCACACGAACGGTCGTGGACGCGCCGGGTGGTCGCGGCGGTCCCGGCGATCTCAGCGCTTGTCGCCGTCCTGACCGCCCCGGCGCTCACCGGCCCCGAAGCCCCTGCCGTTCCCCTGGTCCTGCCCCTGGCCCGCGCCGAAGCCCGTCGAGTGCCGGTCGCCCTGCTGCTGGTGACCGCCGGTGCGGTGCCGGCCCCGGTGCTCGCCGTTCCCGAAGTGGTGGTGCGCGGAGGCGGTGCGGATGACCGCCTCCTGCCAGTCCTGGCTGTCCCAGCTTCCGTCGGGGCGCGCGTGCCGGGGGATGTCCTTGGTGTCGTCCGAGTCGGCGGCGGTGTGCTGCACGGCGTCCTGCACAGTGGCGGTACCGCTCGTACCGGTGCTCGTGACCGCGGCCGTCGTCACCGCGCTGCCGGTGTTCGCGTCCGTGTCCGGGTCCGTCGCGCGGGCGGAGGCGGTCGCACCGGCGGCCGGGGGCACGGCGGCGTCCTTGACCTCGGTGTCCGGCAGCGCGACCGCCGGCTCCTGGACCCCGTCGGCGACGGTGGTGGCGGAACCGTGCGGCATCAGCAGCGACAGGCCGGCGACGGCGCCGGTCGCCGACAGCACGGCGGTGCCCAGCGAACCCCGGCCGGGCCGGCGGGCGCCGCGGTGGCGGCCACCGACGACCTCCCCGCTGATGATCCTGACCGCTTCGGCCTCACCCGCCTCGACCGGCTGCGGGCGCGGGATCACCTCGGTGGGGTCCAGCGCCGTGGTGTCCGGGAGCGGCACCTCGGGGGGCAGGGGGAGAGATTCGGCCATGGGTCCCGATCATTCATACAAGACCCCTCGCTGTCCAGTTGTTCCGATCATCCAACTGTGTGTTCACGCCATGGTATTGGGCTGTAAACCGGACAGAACCGGGCGGATGCCGGTCGCACGTCGTAACCGGGCGCGGCACACTGGTCGCATGCCGGAACTGCCTGAAGTGGAGGCCCTGGCCGGATTCCTCACCGGCCGGATGACCGGGCACATCGTCGGCCGGGTCATGCCGGTCGCGGTCAGCGTCCTCAAGACCTACGACCCGCCGCTGGACGCCCTCGTGGGACGCACCGTCACCGCGGTCGGACGGCGCGGCAAGTTCCTGGTGTTCACCACCGACGACGGCGACGGGCCGTACCTCGCCGTCCACCTCGCCCGTGGCGGCTGGCTGCGCTGGAAGGACGACCTGCCCACGCTCCCGCCGCGCCCCGGAAAGGGCCCGCTCGCCCTGCGGCTGCTCCTCGCCGAGCCCGAGGGCGCCGGCTTCGACCTCACCGAGGCGGGGACCCAGAAGCGGCTGGCGGTGCACTGCGTCCGCGACCCGCAGGACGTCCCCGGCATCGCCCGGCTCGGGCCCGACCCCCTCGACCCCGCCTTCGACCGCGAGGCCTTCGCCGCCCTGCTCACCGGCGAGCGCCGCCGCATCAAGGGCGTCCTGCGCGACCAGGGCGTCATTGCCGGTGTGGGCAACGCGTACTCCGACGAGGTGCTGCACGCGGCGAAGATGTCGCCGTACGCACTCGCCGCCAACCTCTCCGAGGAGGACGTGAGCCGTTTGTACCAAGCCCTGCGGACCACTCTGGAGGACGCCGTCGAACGGTCCCGCGGACTGGCCGCGGGCGAGCTGAAGGGCGAGAAGAAGACCGGCCTGCGTGTGCACGGCCGCGCCGGTGAGCCCTGCCCCGTCTGCGGGGACACCATCCGCGAGGTCTCCTTCAGCGACTCCTCCCTCCAGTACTGCCCCACCTGCCAGACCGGCGGCAAGCCGCTCGCCGACCGCCGGATGTCGCGCCTGCTGAAGTAGCCGCGCCCCGCGCGGTGTCGGAGGATGACGAGTGACCGGACACCGAAAGGGGCCACCATGTCCGACGCCGCCGGAGCCCGGGCCCACGACGGGCCGAGCGCCTTCCCCTCCGCCCGTACGCCCGCGCGCGTGACCGGGGAGCGTCGCTGACATGCGCCTCGCCGTCTTCGGAGGCACCGGCCACGTCGGACGCCGGCTCGTCCCCCTGGCTCTCGCCGCCGGCCACGAGGTCACCGTCCTCGTACGCAACCCCGTAGGCCTGTCCGGGCGCGAGGGCCTGCGGATCCTTCCCGGCGACGTGCGCGACGCCCGGGCCGTGGACCGGGTCGTGGAAGGCGCCGAGGCGGTGCTCAGCGCCCTCGGGACGCGGTCGCCGCGCGGTGACACCATCTGCGCCGAGGCCATGCGGCGGATCCTTCCCGCGATGCGCGGGCACGGTGTCCGGCGGCTGGTCGTGGTCGGCGCGTACGGCACGGGACAGGGGCACCGCGGCGCCTACCGCGCGGTGATGTCCCTGGCGATCCCCGCCATCATGCGGGACAAGGACGAGCAGGACGCCCTGGTCCGCGCCGAGGCCGACCTCTGGACGATCGTGCAACCCGCGGTCCTCACCGGCGGCCGCTACTCCGGCGTCTACCGGACCGGCACCGACCTGCGGCTCGGACTCGCCTCCCGGGTCAGCCGCGCCGACGTCGCCGACTTCATGCTCCGCGCGGCGGGCTCCGAGGACTGTGTGCGCAGGGCGGTCGCCATCACGTCCTGACGCCGTGCGACGCCCGGACGGCCCAGCGCGGACGGCGGCCCGCCCGGTGCCCGCCGAGACTGGGGAGGAGCCATGCTCCGGCCCACCGGGGCGCGTCACCGCGGCGAACAGGAGCCGGTCATGCCGTTGAACCACCGCAAGGACCTCGCACTGCTCGCGCTGCGCCTGGGGCTCGGCGGGGTGCTCGTGGCCCACGGCGCGCAGAAGCTCTTCGGCTGGTTCGGCGGACAGGGGCTGGAGGCCGCCGCGGGATCCATGGAGTCCATGGGCTTCGAGCCGGGCGCCCCCAGCGCCCTGGCCTCGGGGCTCGGCGAGGCGGGCGGCGGCGCCCTGCTGGCCCTGGGCCTCGCCACCCCGGCGGCCGGGGCCGCGGCGGCGGGCGCGATGGCGGGGGCGGTCTCCGTCCACGTGCCCGCCGGGTTCTTCTCCGCCTCCGGCGGTTTCGAATACCCGTGCTTCCTCGGCTTCACCGCCGCCTGCATCGGCGTCGCCGGCCCCGGGCGCTACTCCCTCGACCACGCCACCGGACACATCCTCGACCGCCCGTGGACGCTGGCCGTCGCCTTCCTCGGCAGCGCGGTCGCCGCCGCGACGGTGATCACCCGCCGCAATTGCGTCGTACGCGCCCGGATGGCACGTGAGTTGCCCGACGCCTGACCCCACCTGACCCGACCCGACCCGACGGTGGACGCGGCGGCCCGGCCCTGACACAGTCCCTCACGCGGACGAGAGACGGGACCACGCATGGCCGACCGGGCGGACTACCAGTACGAGATCTACCTCAACGGGATGGCGGGGCTGCGGCCGTCGCTGCCCACGGACCTGACGCGGCTGGAGGAACTGGCCGAGGAGCGGCTCGGTCCCGAGGCCTTCGGCTACGTCGCGGGCAGCGCCGGCAGCGGACGCACCGCGCGCGCCAACCGTGAGGCGCTGGACCGGACGCGGATCGTCCCGCGCATGCTGCGCGACGTCACCGGGCGGGATCTGACGACCGAGGTGCTGGGGCGCCGGATCCCGGCGCCGCTCGCGCTCGCCCCCGTCGGCGTGCTCTCCATCGTCCACCCGGACGCCGAACCGGCCGCAGCACGGGCCGCGGCGGCCCAGGGCGTGCCCTTCGTGGCCTCGTCGGCGTCGAGCACGCCCATGGAGGAGGTCGCCGCCGCCATGGGCGACGCGGAACGCTGGTTCCAGCTGTACTGGGCCAAGGACCGCGAGGTGACGGCCAGTTTCCTGCGGCGCGCCCAGGCCGCCGGCTACACCGCGCTGTTCGTCACCCTCGACACGCCGCTGCTCGCCTGGCGGCCGCGCGACCTGGACCAGGCGTACCTGCCCTTCCTCCAGGGCATCGGCACCGCCAACTACTTCACCGACCCCGCCTTCCGGGCGGGGCTCGCCAAACCGGTGGAGGAGGACCTGAACGCGGCGGTGCTGCACTTCGTCGGCATGTTCGCGGACCCCGGCAAGAGCTGGCCGGACCTGGCGTTCCTGCGCGAGCACTGGGCGGGCCCCATCGTGCTCAAGGGCATCCAGCACCCCGACGACGCGCGCATGGCCGCCGACGCCGGCATGGACGGCGTCGTCGTCTCCAACCACGGCGGCCGCCAGGTCAACGGCGCGATCGGCGCGGCCGAGGCGCTGCCCGGTGTCGTCCGGGCGGTCGGCGACCGCCTCGACGTCCTCTTCGACAGCGGTGTCCGCACCGGCGACGACGTCTTCAAGGCCCTCGCCCTCGGCGCCCGTGCCGTCCTGCTCGGCCGCCCCTACGCGTACGGGCTCGGCCTCGGCGGCCAGAGCGGCGTCGAGCACGTCATCCGCTGCCTCCTGGCCGAGTTCGACCTCACCCTCGCGCTGTCCGGGCACCGGCGCGCCGCCGACCTCGGTCCTGACGCGCTGTCAGTGGTGGAGGCGGCGGGGCCGAAGGGCTGAAGATCGTCGGCGTCGGCGCCGGGCGGGGCCGCGGAGCGGGTAGACCGGTGGGGTGCCGGAGGACGTGGAGGCCGCGACGGAGCGGCTCAAGGAGCGGATCTACGCCACCATCACCATGATCTCCGTTGTCGTGGGCCTCTCCGCGAGCGACGAGGTCGACGCGGCGGGCGCGGCGGCCTCGGTCGCCACGGCCGCGCTCGGCGTGTGGCTGGCGGCCGTGGTCGCCGACCAGCAGGCGCACCACACCGTGGCCGGACGCCTCGCCACGGGGCGCGAACTGCGCCGGCTCCTGCACGTCAGCAGCCCGCTGCTGCTCGCCGCGGTGGGGCCGCTCATCCTCGTCGGCGTCGCCGCGATCGGGGCCATGCCGCTGACGACCGCGCTCCTGACCTCGGCCGTCGTCGACATCGCGGCACTCTTCGGCTGGGGTTGCCTCGGCGGCCTGCGCATGGGGGGCGGTCTGCCGACCGCGCTGATCGCGGGCGTCGTGGACGCGGCCATCGGCACGGCCGTCGCGACGGTGAAGGCCCTGGCGGGGCACTGACGTATCCGCTTGTGCGGGTGCGGGTGCGGGTGCGGGTGCTGTTGCCGGTGCGGGTGCGTTGTGGCTGGTCGTGCAGTTCCCCGCGCCTCTTCGGTGTCGTGGTGGCCGCCGTCCGACGGGTGCGGGTCGGCTGTGGTGGGTGGTGCAGTTCCCCGCGCCCCTTTGGGGCGGCGGTTGTGGTCGCCGTGCGAGCGGTTTCCCGCGCCCCTGGGGGCGGTCAGTGCGGGGCCGGGGGTGCGTCGGGCGTGCCGGCGGGGCGGAGGCGGAGGGTGAACCAGACGGTCTTGCCGTCGCTGGAGGGGCGGGTGCCCCAGCCGGCGGCGAGGGCTTCGACCAGAAGGAGGCCGCGGCCGGTCTCGTCGCCGAGGTCGGCGGGCCGGCGCTGCGGGATGTGCGTGCTGTGGTCGGAGACCTCGACCGTGACGTCCAGCGCGGTGCGGTGCAGGCGCAGGCCGAGCGGTCCCTGGGCGTGGCGTACGGCGTTGGTGAGGACTTCCGAGGCCAGCAGGCACGCCGCGTCCGACACGTGGCCGCAGTCCCAGGCGTGCAGGGTGTCGTGGACGAACCGCCGTCCCTCGGCGACGGCGGACGGCACCGCGTCGACCTCCGTAGCGGTGGCCGCGAGCGGCGCCTCGGGCAGCCGGGCCAGCAGCAGCGTGACGTCGTCGGCGTGCCCGTCGGCGTCCGGGCGGAGCGAGGTCAGCACCAGGTCGGCGGCCTCCTCCAGTCCGCCGGAGCGTGCGAACGCGTTGCTCAATTCGGCGCTCAGACAGGCGAGTTGCTCGTCGATGTCGGAGCGCGGGGTCTCCACCAGCCCGTCGGTGTACAGCACCAGCGTGGAGCCGGCCGCCACCGGTACGCAGACCTGCTGGTGCGGCACGTCGCCGACGCCGAGCGGCACGCTGATGGGCGCGGGCAGCGGCCGCACCGGCGCCTCCGGCCCGGGGCCGACCAGCAGCACCGGCAGATGCCCCGCGGAGCACACCGTCACCTCGCCCGCGTCCGGGTCGACGACCAGGTAGCAGCAGGTGACGAGCTGGTCGGGCAGATCGTGCACGAAGGCGTCCAGCGCCTGGATCAGCTGGCGCGGCGGAATGCCGGTCTTGGCCAGGGCCCGCGCCGCCGAGCGCAACTGCCCCATCACGGCGGCGGCTTCCAGCCCGCGCCCCATCACGTCGCCGATGAGGACGCCGACCTGGCCGCCGCCCAGCGGGATCAGGTCGAACCAGTCGCCGCCCACGCCCGCGCCCTGGGTCGCGGGGAAGTAGCGGCTGGCCGTGCGCATGCCGGGCGGCTCGGCAGGGGAGCCCATGAGGCTGCGCTGCAGGGTGAGCGCGATGTGCCGCTGCTGGCGGTACAGCTCCGTCAGCTCCTCCTCGGCGCGCCGCAGGTCGGCGATGTCGCGGACGATGGAGCAGGCGCCGACGATCGCGCCGTCCCGTCCCCGGATCGGCCAGAGGGTGACGTCGACGTCCAGCAGACGACCGGAGCTGGTGACCCGCAGCGTCTCGAAGTGCTCGACGCGCTCGCCCCGCGCCAGGCGGCCGAGCAGGGCGGCGATCTCCTCCTTGAGTTCCGCCGGGGCGAGCATCGACACGTGCTGCCCGATCGCCTCGTCCGCCGCGTAGCCGTACAGCCGCTGCGCCGCCGCGTTCCAGTAGGTGATCCGGCCGTCGAGGGTCTTGGCCAGGATCGCGTCCTGCGAGGACTCGACCAGCACGGCCAGTTCGTTGATCCGCTCCTCGGCCGCCTTGCGCTCGCTGACGTCCCGCACGGCCGCCGAGATGAGCAGTCCGTCGGCGGTCTGCAACGGGCTCAGGCTGATCTCGACGGGGAACTCGCGGCCGTCCTTGCGCAGCCCGTACAGATCGAGCCCGGCGCCCATCGGCCGCACCTGCTGGTTGCCCGCGTAGCCGTGCCGGTACGACGGGTGGTGGCCGCGGAAGCGGCGGGGGACCAGCACCTCCACCGGGCGGCCCAGCAGTTCCTCGCGGGTGTGCCCGAACAGCGACTCCGTCTGGGCGTTGACCAGCCGTATGGTGCCGGTGTCGTCCACGATGACCATGGCGTCGGGAGCCGACTCCAGCAGGGCCCGGAACATCTCCTCGGCGGCGCTGTCGCCCTCGGCGGGGCGAACGGCCGCCCGCTGGTCCCCGGTCGTGTGCATCGTGCTCTCCCCTGTCCCTCGCGCGGTCCGTAGAGGGCCGTTGCGGGGACGTTAGGGCCTGTCGGAGGGCGGCTGCCGGGGATGCGCCGAAAGCGGTCCTGTTCGCTCGGAACTGCTCAATCGGCGGTCTTCGATGTCGTTCCGGCAGCCGGTCGCCACCGGATCACCCGCCGCGCCCGAACGCACGGGCGGCTTCCGGACGACTCTCCGCCGGGGCCGTGTCGTACCGGCGCGCGGGACCGGCCCGGCCCGAGGGTGGAGGAGGACATCCCCGTGCACTCCCCACTCCCCACACCCCCGATCCCTCGGAGGACCGCCATGCGCGACGAGGAGCTGCGGGCGCTGGACGCCCACTGGCGCGCCGCGAACTACCTGGCCGTCGGCCAGATCTACCTGATGGCCAATCCACTCCTGACCGAACCGCTGCGCCCCGAGCACATCAAGCCCCGGCTGCTCGGCCACTGGGGCACCTCACCAGGCCTGAACCTGGTGCACACCCACCTCAACCGCGTCATCGGCGCCCGCGGCCTGCACGCGCTGTGCGTCTGGGGCCCCGGTCACGGGGGCCCGGCGGTGCTGGCCAACTCCTGGCTGGAGGGCAGTTACACCGAGACGTACCCGGACGTCACCCGGGACGCCGCCGGCATGGCCCGGCTGTTCCGGCAATTCTCCTTCCCGGGCGGCGTGCCCAGTCACGTGGCTCCGGAGACGCCCGGCTCGATCCACGAGGGCGGCGAGCTCGGCTACTCCCTGTCGCACGCGTACGGCGCGGCCTTCGACCACCCGGACCTGCTGGTCGCCTGCGTCATCGGCGACGGCGAGGCGGAGACGGGCCCGCTGGCCGCGTCCTGGCACTCCAACAAGTTCCTCGACCCCGTCCACGACGGCGCCGTGCTGCCGATCCTCCACCTGAACGGGTACAAGATCGCCAACCCGGCCGTCCTGGCCCGGCTGCCGGAGGCCGAGCTCGACGAACTGCTGCGCGGCTACGGCCACGACCCGCTGCACGTCACCGGCGACGACCCGCGGGCCGTGCACACGGCGATGGCCCACGCCATGGACACCGCCCTGGACCGCATCGCCCGCATCCAGCGTGCCGCCCGTGACGGCGGCACGGCCGAACGCCCGCGCTGGCCGATGATCGTGCTGCGCACCCCCAAGGGCTGGACCGGTCCGGCCGAGGTCGACGGCGTGCCCGTGGAGAACACCTGGCGCGCCCACCAGGTCCCGCTGCCCGGTGTCCGCGACAACCCGGCCCACCTGGCCCAACTGGAGGCGTGGCTGCGCTCGTACCGGCCGGAGGAGCTCTTCGACGGGGAGGGCCGGCCGCGTGAGGAGGTGCTGGCCCGCGTGCCCGCGGGCGACCGCAGGCTGGGCGCCACCCCGTACGCCAACGGTGGGCTGCTCCTGCGCGACCTGCCGGTTCCGCCGCTGGAGCGCTTCGCCGTCGAGGTCGACAAACCCGGCGCCTCCTTCCACGAGCCGACCCGCGTGCTCGGTGGGCTGCTGGAGCAGGTGATGGCGGCAACCGCCGGGCGCCGCGACTTCCGTCTCGTCGGACCCGACGAGACCGCCTCCAACCGCCTGGACGCGGTGTACGAGGCCTCCGGCAAGGCATGGCAGGCGCGGACGCTGCCGGTGGACGAACACCTGGACCGGCACGGCCGGGTCATGGAGATCCTGTCCGAGCACACCTGCCAGGGCTGGCTGGAGGGCTACCTCCTCACCGGGCGGCACGGGCTGTTCTCCTGCTACGAGGCGTTCGTCCACATCGTCGACTCCATGGTCAACCAGCACGTCAAGTGGCTGCGCACGACCCGCGCGCTGCCTTGGCGCCGTCCCGTCGCCTCCCTCAACTACCTGCTCACCTCGCACGTCTGGCGGCAGGACCACAACGGCTTCTCGCACCAGGACCCGGGCTTCATCGACCACGTGCTGAACAAGGCGCCCGAGGTCGTACGGGTCTACCTGCCGCCGGACGCCAACACCCTGCTCGCGGTGGCCGATCACATCCTGCGCAGCCGCGACCACGTGAACGTCGTCGTCGCAGGCAAACAGCCCTGCCACGACTGGCTGGACCTGGAGGCCGCCCGCGCCCATACCGCCCGCGGCGCCGGCGTGTGGGCATGGGCAGGCACGGAGGACGGCACGCGCGAACCGGACGTCGTCCTGGCCTGCGCCGGCGACGTGCCCACCCTGGAGGTGATGGCCGCCGCGTCGCTGCTGCGCAGGCACCTGCCGGAACTCGCCGTGCGCGTCGTCAACATCGTCGACCTCGCGCGTCTGCTGCCCAAGGACGAGCACCCGCACGGCATGGCCGACCCCGAGTACGACGCCCTGTTCACCCGCGACAAGCCGGTCGTCCTCGCCTACCACGGCTATCCGTGGCTGATCCACCGCCTGGCGTACCGCAGGGCCGGCCATGCCAACCTGCATGTGCGCGGCTACAAGGAGATCGGCACCACCACGACCGCCTTCGACATGGTGCTGCGCAACGACCTCGACCGCTACCGCCTCGTCATGGACGTCATCGACCGCGTCCCCGGCCTCGCGGTGCGCGCCGCGCCCGTACGGCAGTTGATGGAGGACGTACGCCTGCGGCACCACTCCTGGATCCGCGAGCACGGCACCGACCTCCCCGAGGTCACGGGCTGGTCCTGGCCGGGCCACTGACCCGTCCGGCGCCGCAGTGTGTGTGGGGGAGGCGGGGCGGCCCGTTCCGCCTCCCCGGTACGGCTTCGGGCCGGGGGCGCCGGGGATCGACGGAGCCGAGGCGACTCCGGTGGCCGCCGTGGCCGCCGTGACCGCGTCAGTGGTCCGGGTGGTGGTGCCGGAGCCACCGGCATCCGCCGGAGTGCGTCGCCTGGTGCCTCGGACGGCGGCGGCGTCAGCGCGCCCGCGGGGGCCGTCGGGTGCGGTCGTTCGGTCCCGACGCGTACCGGTGCGAAGCCGGCCGTGTCCATCACGACAACGGCGACGCAAACGGCCACCGGCGCGGGCCCCCGCGTGTCAGCCGAGGCCGGACTGCGCGCCGAATGCGACGAGCAGGGCGGCGACTCCGACCGTGAGCCAGGCGACGTAGTCGCCGGGCAGTCCGGAGTGCAGGCGGCGCAGGGGTACGACGGCCCGGCGGGTGACGGCTGTCGCGACGGAGCGGGCCCGCCCCGGCAGCGCGCCGGTGAGGCCCGGGCCCCACACGGCGGCCGCGGCGGCCGCGACGGCGAGCCCCGTGGAGAGCAGCCCGAGCAGTGCCCCGGCCGTGTTCCAGTGCGCGGGCGGCGTCGGCACGGCGGGAACGGAGGCTGACGCGGGGCCGAACGCGGCGGCGAGATAACCCGCGTGGTCGGTGAAGGCCGCGCCCGCGGAGGCGAGGGCCGCGCCGGCGGAGGGGACCGCGCCGACCGCGAGGCTGCAGAGCAGCAGCAGTGCGGGCACCGCGACCATGGGGGCCGGGAGCCGCCGCCGCGGGTCGTGGATCTCGGGCTCCTCGCCCTCGCCGCTCGTCTCCGGCTCCCACGGCCGGTCCGCCGGCCGCGGCCCCGCGCCGCGGAAGACGCGCAGCGCGGCCCGCAGGACGGCCCCGCCGGTCAGCGCGGACGCGAGTACGAAGACCGCCGGCAGCCAGCCCTGCCAGTGGCCCGCGGCCTCCTCGGCCAGTGCCTTGCCGAGCCCGGCCCCGAACGGCGGCAGTCCCGCCAGCACCAGCCCGCCGACGGCGTACAGCGCCCCGGGCAGGGCGAGCCCGCGGGCCCGGCCGTGCAGCCCGTGCTCGTCGACGGAGCCGTAGCGGTCGAGGAGCACCCCGGTCAGTCCGAACAGCGCCGCCTTGGCGCCCGCGTGTCCGGCGACGTACACGGCGGTCCCGGCCGTGCCGAGCGGTGTGAGGGTCGCCAGTCCCACCAGGAAGAGGCCGACGTGCGAGATCGTGGAGAACGCCAGCAGCCGCTTCAGGTGCCGCTGCTGCCAGCACATCACGGCGCCCACCAGCGCGGTCAGCACTCCCGCCGCGGTGAGCGTGTCCCGCAGCGCGTGGTGCGGGATGCCGCCGGGGCCGGCGAACACCGCCCAGTAGACGCGGGCCACGCCGTACACGCCCAGTTCCACCATCACTCCGGACAGCAGCATGCACACCGGGGTCGGGGCGACCGCGTGCGCGTCCGGCAGCCACAGGTGGAAGGGGACCACGGCGGCCTTCACCAGCAGCCCGGTCATCACCAGGACGAAGCCGCACACCACGAGCGCGTCCGGCCCGCCCTCCCGCGCCAGTTGACGCGCGATGGCCGCGAAGCCCAGTTCGCCGGTGCGCGCGTAGAGCAGCGCGATGCCCATCAACGACGCGTAGGCGCCGAGCGAGTTGACCAGCCCGAAGGCCAGCGCGCCCTGCAGCGGCCGCCCGTCCTCGATCCGGTAGCCGGTGAGGGAGTACGCGACGACGCCCATCAGCTCGAAGAAGACGAAGGCGTTGAAGAGGTCGCCGGTCAGCGCGAAGCCGCACATGCCCGCCTCGAAGAGCAGCAGCAGCGCGGGAAAGGTGCCCGCGTTGTCGCCGCCCGGCTCCTCGAAGTACCGCCAGGAGTACGCCAGGACGGCCAGCACCAGCACGGCGACCAGCAGCGCCATGCCGCCGCCCACGCGGTCCGCCTCCAGCACGATGCCCACGCCGTGCCCGCCGGGACCCTCCGGCCGCCAGCCGCCCAGCCAGGTCACCGCGCGGCCGTCGCCGATGCGCGCCCACAGCGTCGCGACGCACGCGACCTCGGCCGCGGCGCAGAGCGTGGCCAGGACGTCGCAGCCCAGCCGCGGCAGCCGGCGTCCGGCGACAGCGAGCAGCACCGCGCCCAGCAGCGGGACGGCGACGGCCAGCGGCAGCAGGACGTTCGCCCCCGCGACGTCCGTTCCCACGCGCGCCTCAGCCCTTCAGCCCGGTCAGCGACTCGGGGTCCAGGGTCCCGTGCCGTTTGCGGAGCTGGATGACGAGGCTGAGCAGCAGGGCTGTCACGACGGCGCCCACCACGATGTCGGTCAGCGTCAGCGCCTGGACGACGGGGTCCACGACGGGCGTGCGGACGGGGACGTCGGAGAACACCGGCGCGGTTCCGCCGCGCCGGTAGCCGACGGCGAGCAGCAGCACATAGGTGCCCGACTGCGCGACGCTCAGGCACCCGACGGCCTGGATGAGGTCACGGCTGGTCACCATGCCGTACACGCCGGCCAGGAAGACCCACCCGGCCACGAGGTAGGGCAGGACGCTCATTTCTCGGTCACCTCCACGGCCTGGTCGAGGAACGAGGCCAGCAGCACCACGACGCCCGAGCCGACCTCGATCCCCACGGCGGCGTTGATCAGCGGCACCAGCCCCCCGGAGGCCAGGTCACGAAAGGTGCCCAGGGGCAGTACGTTCTCCAGGTACGCGCCCGCCACGGCCAGGCCCACGAGGCCGAGGGCGGTGAAGGCGGCGGCCGCCAGCGCGTCCGTGACATCGAGGACGGCCAGCGGGCGGACCCGGCCCAGCACCCGGTAGTCGGCGGCCACGTAGGCGAGATGGAGTCCCGCCGCGAGGATCACCCCGCCCTGGAAGCCGCCGCCCGGACTGAGCTGGCCGTGGGCGACGACGTACCAGCCGGTCAGCACCGTCAGCGGCAGCAGCAGTGCCCCGAACAGCCGCGTCGGCGGCAGGACCCGCTGCGCCGCGGGGGGTACCTTGCGCTCGTCCCGGGCAAGGCGGAGCAGCACGGTCGCGCCCAGCACCGCCGCGAACAGCACCGACTCCTCGCCGAGCGTGTCGAAGGCGCGCTGGTCGAAGTTGACCGACGAGATGACGTTGGCGGTGTGCTGTTCGAGTGCCGCGGTGACGGCGCGCGTCCCGTACGGGTGGGAGGCGCCGCCGAACGCGGGCAGTCGCGTGCAGGCGAGGGCGAAGCCGGCGAGGACGACGGCCGCGGCCACCAGGAACAGGCGGACGCGGGTGGTGCGGCTCACCGGCGCCGCTCCTCGGCCGGGTCCCGTTCCTTCCCGGCCGGCCCCCGGCGTACCCGGCGCACGGTCAGCAGGATCAGCAGCGGGGTCAGCGCGGACCCCACGCCGAGCTGGGACAGGGCCACGTCCGGCGCCTGCAGCAGTGTGAACAGCAGCGCGAACTCCAGGCCGAGCATGGCCAGGACGACGGACTGCCGCACGGGGTCGCGGGTCAGCACCGCGGCGGTCGCCGTGACCGCCACCAGCAGCAGCGCGACGGCGATGAGGACGTCGGCCGCGGTCGTGCCCGTCATGAGCGCGGGTCCCTTCGCTCGTCCTCCGGCCGGATGGGCCGGTCCAGGTCCTCCGGCCCTTCGAGCCGGGTGGTCAGCCGGCCGATCGCCATCGTGGTCACGGGCCCCGAGGCCGCCAGCAGGGCGCCGATCAGCAGCAGTTTCAGCGCCGCCCGGCCCGGTCCGGTCTCCACCGCGACCGCGAGCGCGATCAGCGGGGCGCCCAGCGAGGCCGCGGGCGACAGCGCGTGCAGACGGGCGTAGGGGCCGGGGAGCAGGACCAGCGCCGTCGCGGAGAGCAGCAGCACCGCGCTGCCGGCGACCAGAAGCGCCAGCGCGAAGCCATGACGGACCGTCATGTCGCCGGCCCGCCGCCCTCGTGCGGTTCCCCCGCGAGGAAGCGGGTGAAGACCAGCGTCCCGACCGGGCCGAGCACCGCGAGCACCAGCGCCAGATCGACGTAGGAACTGCGTCCGAAACCCTGCGCCAGCAGCAGGAACTCGACCGCGACCAGCGTGGTCGCCAGGCTCACCCCGGCCAGCCGGGTGTGCGCGGCGCCGCGCAGCGCCAGCCAGGCGCACGGTCCCAGGCCCGCCGCCAGCAGCACCCCGGCCGCGATGAGCCACGCGTTCACGCCCCCGCCTCCTCGACGCCGAGTGCCCGCTCCAGGCCCGACGGGCGGTCGCCGAGGCGGTGCACCGTCAGCAACCGTTCGTCCTCCCCGCCGAAGGCCACGACGTACGCCCCCGGTGTCGCCGACAGCACGGCCGATGCCCACGCAGCCCCGACACCCTCGGGCAGCCGCACCTGTCCGAACCCGCCTCGTGCACGCCGCGCGCCGAGCACCGCCCGCGCCAACTGCCCGGTCTCCCCGAGCAGCGCGCCTGGCCAGGCCAGCACCGTCCGTACCGCGTACCGGGCCCCTCCGGGAGCCGCCCCGGACGCCACGCGCACGGCGTCGGCCGCGATCGCCGCCAGCAGCGCACCGGCCGCGCCGACCACGACCTCCAGCACGGTCACCGGGCTGATCAGCACCACGTACCAGGCCAGGAGCACGAGCAGCCACACCGTCACCCCGGCCGCCCTGCGCCCCATCGCTGCCTCCCCGTCCGTCCGACCGCCCGCGCCGCCAGCCAGGTCTACCGGCCCGGCCGTTCACGGCAGCGCCCGCGCGCCGCCCGCGCGGGCGCTGCCACCCGTTCGCCACACCGGGTTGGCTCGCGTCTACCCGGGGCCGGCGCGCTGATGCCGGCGCCCCGCGGGGGAGCGGGACGTCGCGTGCGGGGCCGTCGTCCCCGGGGGAGGGCGGCGGCTCGGTAGGGTCGGCTCACGCTTCCCGCGCGAGGGGACGCGACGACCCGGTGCCCCGTCCCGCGCGGCGGGCGTGGAGGTGGCGAACGGATGAGGCTCACGATCCTCGGCGGCGGCGGGTTCCGCGTCCCGCTGGTCCACCGCGCCCTGCTGCGGGACCGCGCCGAGGGCCGGGTCACCCACGTCACCCTCCACGACCTCGACGCCGACCGCCTCGACGCCGTCGTACGGGTGCTGCGCCAGATGTCCGAGGAGGCCGGCCGCCCCGGCGACGCGCCGGTGCTCTCGGTCACCACCGACCTGGACGAGGCCGTCACCGGGGCCGACTTCGTCTTCTCCGCCATCCGCGTCGGCGGACTCGCCGGCCGGGTCGTGGACGAGCGGGTCGCGCTGGACGAGGGGGTGCTCGGCCAGGAGACCGTGGGGGCCGGCGGCATCGCCTACGGTCTGCGCACGATCCCCGTCGCGGTCGACATCGCCCGCCGGGTCGCCCGTCTCGCGCCCGACGCGTGGGTCATCAACTTCACCAACCCCGCCGGCATGGTCACCGAGGCCATGTCCCACCACCTGGGCGATCGCGTCATCGGCATCTGCGACTCCCCGGTGGGCCTCGGCCGCCGGGTCACGCACGCGCTCGGCGTCGATCCCGCGCGGGCCCGGCTGGAGTACGCCGGTCTGAACCACCTGGGGTGGCTGCGCGCCGTCCGCGTAGACGGCGTCGACCTGCTGCCCCGCCTGCTCGCCGACGACCGGGCGCTGGCCTCCTTCGAGGAGGGCCGGCTGTTCGGCGCCGACTGGCTGCGCACCCTCGGCGCGGTCCCCAACGAGTACCTGCACTACTACTACTTCGACCGCGAGGCCGTCGCCGCCGCCCGGGCCGCGGAGCGGACCCGCGGCGCCTTCCTGCTCGACCAGCAGCGGAGCTTCTACGACCGGATGCGGGTGCCCGGCACGCCGCCCTTCGCGACCTGGGACGCGACCCGCCTGGAGCGCGAGGCCAGCTACGGGGCGGACGTCCGCGAGGTGGCGGGTGCGGGCGAACGGGACGCCGCCGACCTGGAGTCGGGCGGCTACGAGCGGGTGGCGCTCGCCCTGATGCGGGCCATCGCACGGGACGAGCGCACGACGCTGGTCCTCAACGTCCGCAACCGCCGGGTCCTGGAGCCCCTGGACGCCGACGCCGTCGTCGAGGTGCCCTGCTACGTGGACGCCAACGGCGCGCGCCCGATCGTCGGCGACCCGCTGCCCGATCACGCCGTCGGGCTGGTGACCGCCGTCAAGTCCGTGGAGCGGGACGTCGTCCTGGCCGCCACCACCGGCGATCGCGCGGCGGCGCTGCGGGCCTTCGCCCTGCACCCGCTCGTCGACTCCGTGGCCGTCGCGCGGCGCCTGCTGCGGGGTTACCTCGACCGGGCGCCGGGGCTCGGGTACCTGCGGGACTGACGCCACGTCGGCTGATGCCTCGTCGGACGGTGCCGGTACGGCCCGACGGGCGGTCACGGAGGGCCGGATTCCGTAATGGTGCAGACCATTGACCCCATTGGTCTAGTCCTCCTAGGGTGGCCCCGCACTCTCGCGCGCCTCCACCCGTTTCCGACCCGAGGTAACCGCATGCCCAGACAGCAGGGATCACGCGTCCGCAGAACCCTCGTCGGCCTCGTCGCCGCAGGCACCGCGCTGCTCACGGCGGGCCTGGTCACCGGCCCCGCCGCGGCCCAGCCCGTGACCGCTGCCGTGGACTCCCACGGATCCGCGCACGCGCAGGGACACGACCAGGGCCAGGGGTACGGCCGGCACGACTCCGACGACCGGTCCAAGGTCGTCGGGTACTTCATCGACTGGGGCGTCTACGCCCGCAATTACCACGTCAAGGACGTCGCCACCTCCGGCTCCGCGGCCCGGCTGACGCACATCAACTACGCCTTCGGCAACGTGACGGACGGCAAGTGCGCCGTCGGCGACTCCTGGGCCGACTACGAGCAGCCGTACGACGCCGCGGGCAGCGTGGACGGCGTCGCCGACAGCACCGAGGACGGCACGCTGCACGGCAACTTCGGCCAGCTGCGCAAGCTCAAGAAGCAGTACCCGAACCTCAAGATCCTCTGGTCCTTCGGCGGTTTCAGCTGGTCCGGCGGATTCGGCCAGGCCGCCGCCGACCCCAAGGCCTTCGCCGACTCCTGCTACAAGCTCGTCGAGGACCCGCGCTGGGCCGACGTCTTCGACGGCATCGACATCGACTGGGAGTACCCGGGCGCCTGCGGCCTGACCTGCGACACCAGCGCCCGCACCGCGTACCCGGACCTGATGCGCGCGCTCCGCGACCGCTTCGGGCGGAAGAACCTGATCACCGCCGCCGTCACCGCGGACGCCTCCCCGGGCGGCAAGCTGGAGGCGGCCGACTACGGGCGCGCCGCGAAGTACGTCGACTGGTACAACCCGATGACCTACGACTACTTCGGCACCTGGTCGGCCACCGGACCCACCGCCCCGCACTCCCCGCTCACCGCGTACCGCGGCATCCCGGAGCGCACCTTCAACGCCACGGCGACCGTGCAGAAGCTGCGCAGGCTCGGCGTCCCCGCCCACAAGCTGCTGCTCGGGGTCGGCTTCTACGGCCGCGGCTGGACCGGCGTGACGCAGTCGGCGCCCGGCGGCAGCGCGACCGGCCCCGCCCCCGGCACGTGGGAGGCGGGCAGCGAGGACTACAAGGTGCTCAAGACCCGCTGCCCGGCCACCGGCCTCGTCGCGGGCACCGCGTACGCCCGCTGCGGCGACGAGTGGTGGAGCTACGACACGCCGCGCACCCTGCGGGACAAGGCGGCCTGGGCGAAGGACCAGGGACTCGGCGGCGCCTTCTTCTGGGAGCTGAGCGGGGACACCGCCAACGGCGAGCTGATCACCGCGCTGGGCCGCGGCCTGCGCTGACCCGCCCCCGTCCCCCGCACACACCGAGGGGCCCGGCCGCGCGCGCGGCCCGGGCCCCCCGGGGGCCCCCCCCCGCGGGGCGCCCCCCGCCGGGGGGCCCGACCGGCCCGCCGGCGCCCGGCCCCCCC
>NZ_JBIARB010000005.1:398829-435663 GCF_042889545.1 Streptomyces sp. NPDC002574 | reverse complement strand
AACACCGCGGTGGGGCGGGGCGTGGGATCCCCCCCCCCCGACCCCCCCACACCCGGGGGGGCCCGGCGGCGTGGGGGCCCGGGCCCCTCGGGCGTCACCTCAGCGCGTGGCGCCGAAGTCCTGGGTCCAGTAGCTGCCCGGCTGCGCCAGGCCGACTCCTATCTCCTTGAAGGAGCAGTCCAGCATGTTCCGCTTGTGACCGGGGCTGTCCATCCAGCCCTTCATCACGGCCGAGGGGGAGGAGTAGCCGTACGCCACGTTCTCGCCGTAGGAGCGCCAGTTGTAGCCGGCGGCGCTGATCCGGTCCGAGGGCGTGGAGCCGTCCGAGCCGGTGTGCGACATGGTGCCCGTCTCAGCCATGTCGGCGCTGTGCTCCTGGGCGGCGTCGGTCAGCTTGCCGTTGAGCCTCACCGGGGAGCAGCCGACCTTGGAGCGCTCCTGGTTCACCAGCTTCACGAGCGTGGTGACGTTCCCGGTCACGGGGGCGCCGGACGGCGCCTCGCCGGGTGCCTGGGAGGGGGCGGAGGCAGGGGGCGCGGGTGCCTCGGGGGCGGAGGAGGGCGCGCCGGCCCAGTTGCCGTGCGACCACTGACCGTGCCAGGGCGTGTTGTTCCAGTGCCCGCGCGACCAGGCGCCGTGGCGGGCGTCCTGCGGGCTGTCGATGGATGCCATGGCGACCGAGGGCACCCCCACGGCGGCGACGGCGAGAGCGGCGACGACGATCTTGCGATGGCGTGTCTTCCGGCGGTGGTTCGTCATTGCGTGACCTCACTCGGTGGTTCGGCGTCCGTGTTCACATCCCGCCTGAGCTGCTGTGACGCCGTGCGGGCTCGGCCATTGTGCGGACCGGCCCGAGAGCGGGGCAATGGAAGATCGTTACTACGCCGACTCGTAGCGAAGACGATCCTTGCGCCGCGAAGCGGGGCATGCGTATGCCCGTTCGGCGCCTTGTTGTGAAAATCTGACGTTCCTTCAGGATGCCGTTCGTGCCCGGCGGACGGCCGGAAGCGACACGCGGATCCCGTGCGGTCCGCCCCGTTGTACGAGAAATGTCCGTTCCGATGGTGATGGCTCGCATATGCCGGTTGGTGGCCGTCTACTATGCGCTGCCGTAATCGCCCGGACCGGGGTGACGGACCTCACAGGCCCCCCGGGAACAGGCCGTTCGGGGCCGCGTACCAGGGCCAACACGCGGCACAATCGCCCCATGCGACACATACGCGTGATCGGCATCGGCGCCGGCGACCCCGACCACCTCACCCTCCAGGCGGTCAAGGCGATCGCCCGGACCGACGTCTTCCTCGTCCTGGGCAAGACCGGCGAACGCCAGGAACTCGTCCGGCTGCGCCACCGCATGCTGGAGGAGCACGCCCGCCCCGGCCATCGCGTCGTGGAGGTCCCCGACGCCGAGCGCGACCGCACCGCCCGCGGCTACCCGGCCGCCGTCGAGGACTGGCGCCGGCGCCGGGCCGACGTGGTCGAACGCCTCCTCGCGGAGCAGGTCGGCCCGGAGGAGACCGCGGCCTTCCTCGTCTGGGGCGACCCCAGCCTCTACGACAGCGTCATCGCCGTCCTTGACGACGTCCACGCCCGCGTCGACGCCACCGCCTTCACCTACGAGGTGATCCCCGGCATCAGCAGCGTCTCCGTGCTGGCCGCCCGCCACCGCACGACGCTCACGCGCGTCGGCCGGCCGGTGCAGATCACCACCGGCCGCCGGCTCGCCGAGGGGGGCCTGCCCGACGGTGTCGACGACGTCGTCGTCATGCTCGACGGCGACGCGGCCTTCGCCGGGATCGACCCCGAGGGCGTCGAGATCCACTACGGCGCCTACCTCGGCACGGACGACGAGATCCTCGTCTCCGGTCCCCTCGCGGAGACCGCCGAGCGCATCCGCGCGCTGCGGGCCGAGGCCCGTGCCCGCAAGGGATGGATCATGGACACGTACCTGCTGCGCCGCTGACCGGGCCCGTGGGCCGAGGCACCCGGCCGGACGCTCCGGGCCGGCGCGCCCCGCGTGCCGGTGCCACAGGTGCGACCGGGCACGTGCCGGCGGGCGGGAGCCTCCCGTCATTTCGGGTCCAACGTCGGCGAGGGGCAGGGGAGTTCGCCGTACGGGGGCGGCGCCGGCGGGCGTTGCCGCAGGTGACGGGCGCGTGGGTGTTGTCACACTCGACGGTGCCACCTTGAAGCGGCGCGGTCCCGGGACATAGCCTTCCCTCCGCCTCTGGTGGGGGAAGCCGGTCGAATTCCGGCGCTGGCCCGCAACGGTGGGCCGCGCGGCATCCGTGATGCCGTCCGCGGCGAGCCCGATGACCCATCGGCGGCACCGGTTCTCATCCGTCGCGGTCACGGGACGAGGCCCACGGGCACGGCCGCCCGCCTCGCTCGCGGCCGTTCTCCCGGGGTGCGTCCCGAGGGCCACCGTTCAGGAGGCTTCGTTGCGCATATCCGGCCGCACGGTCGCTCCCGCGCTCATCACCGCCACCCTCGTCGCCCTGCAGGCGACCTCCGCCGCGGCCGCTCCGGCCGCGCCGTCGGACGCCGCGGCCGCGGCCGGGTGGGCGGGCCGCCAGTTGAAGGACGGCGACCACGTCGAGGGCGACTTCGGCGCCGACCCCGGTCTCACGGCCGACGTCGTGCTGGCCCTGTCGGCCACGCACACGGGCAAGGGCGAGACGGCCGCCGCGACCGACTGGCTGGCCGCGCACGCGGAGTCGTACCTCACCGGTGACACGCCGGGCGACATCTACGCGGGGTCGCTGGCGAAGCTCGCGCTGGTGGCCGAGGCGGGACACCGGGACCCCGGCGCGTTCGCCGGCCGCGACCTGATCGCGCAGCTCAACTCCCGTATGCAGCCGAGCGGCCGCTTCACCGACCACGCCGCCTTCGGCGGCACCGAGGTCAACGACTACTCCAACACGCTGACGCAGTCGCTGGCCCTGATCGCGCTGGAGCGGGACGGCGCCGCGGTGCCCGGCGCGGCCGTGGACTTCCTCCTGGCCAACCAGTGCGCCGACGGCGGCTTCCCGGTCTTCTTCCCCGACACCCCCGCGGAGTGCGACTCCGACGCGGACGGCACCGGCATGGTCGTGCAGGCCCTGCTCGCCGTCGGCGACGAGGACGCGCCCGCGGGCAAGGCGCTGGACTGGCTGGAGAAGAAGCAGGGCAAGGACGGCGGCTTCGCCGGCACGGGTCCGACCGCGGTGGTGAACGCCAACTCGACCGCCCTCGCCACCCAGGCCCTGCGGGCCGGCGGGCGCGGCGCGGCCGCGGACAAGGGCGCGGACTGGCTGCGCGGGCGTCAGGTCGGCTGCGAGGGCGCGGCCAAGGACCGCGGCGCGGTGGGCTACCAGGAGGCCAAGGCCGACGGCAGCGCGCTGCGCGCGACCGTGCAGGCCGTGACCGCCCTGTCCGGGATCTCGTACGCGACCGTGGACGGCGCCGGTGCGACGGACGGACTGGCCACCCTGGACTGCTCGTCGCCGAGCCCCACGGCCAGTGACTCCGCCACCGCCACGCCCACCGGGACCGGTGAGCCCACCGAACCCGGCGGCTCGGCGACCCCCACCGGCACCCAGGACCCCTCCGCCACCGCCACGCCCACCCCGAGCGCGACGACGCGGGCCCCCACCGGCACGACCGGTTCAGGCGGTTCCGGTGACAGCGGCGGCACCGGCGGCGCGCTGGCCAGCACCGGCACATCCGCGCTGCCGCTGGCGGCGAGTTCCGCGGCGCTGCTCGCGGCGGGTGCCGCGGCCGTGGCCGCCGTCCGGCGCCGCCGCTCCCCGGGAACCGGGGCGTGATCCGGCAGGGTTCGGCAGCGCTGGCGGCCTGCGCCGCCGCGGCCGCGGCGCTGCTGTGGCCCGCCGCCGCCCCGGCCGGGGCGGCAGGGGGCTGCTCCGGCGTGCTGGTCGTGGTGGAGGACCGCGGTGTCCCGGACGCCCCGTACCCGAGCAGGACCGGGTGCGCGCCGTCGCCGCAGAGCGGCATCCAGGCGCTGCAGCAGGCGGGCTTCTCGGTCCGGCTGGGCTCCGGCCCCTACGGCGGCGGCTTCGTCTGCGCGCTGGACGGCGCTCCCGGTACGGGATGCGGGGCGGTGGACAAGGACACGTACTGGTCGTACTGGTACATGCTCCCCGGCACCAGCACCTGGGTGTACGGCGCGGCGGGACCGGCGGGCCGCACTCCGGCGAAGGGCGGCATCGACGCGTGGGTGTGGCAGGACTCCGGCGCCAACGAGCCGCCGTCGCCGCGCAGTGCGGTCACGCCGACTCCGACACCGACGCCCCGGCCGACGCGGACCACCGCGAAGCCCGGCGGGGGAACCTCCGGCCGCGGATCCGATACTCCGTCAGGTAGCGGTAGCGGAGGTACGGGCACGGGCGGCTCGGGCACCGGTGCGGCCGCCTCGCACCCGGCGGCGCACCCGAGCGCGACCGGCAAGGGTGCCACGTCCCGCCCCTCTGCGACCGCAGGGGCCGGGGCCGCCCCGAGCCCGGACCCGAGCCCGTCGCCCGGCTCCCGCACCGAGGCGGCCGACGCCACGGGCAGCCCTGGCGCCGTCGCGTCCGTGAGCGGTGTGCGGTCGGCCGGCGCGCGTTCCGGCGAACAGGGCTGGAACGGCTGGCCGCTGCTGGCCGGCGCCGTCGCGGTGGCGGCCCTCGCCGGCGCCGCCGTCCTGCGGACCCGTCGGCGCGACCGCAGGCCCCCCGAGGTGTCGGGCTGATGCCGCGCCCCGGCGCGCGGCTGCTGCTGCCCCGCCAACTCCACCCGTTCGCCTGGTGGGTGTGGGCCCTCGGGCTCGCCACCGCGGCGAGCCGCACCACCAACATCCTGCTGCTGGCCCTCATCGGCGCCTCGGCGGGCTACGTGGTGGCCGCCCGCCGCACCCGCGCGCCCTGGGCGGCCGCCTACGGCGTCTTCCTGAAACTGGCCGTCGCGGTGGTGGTGCTGCGGCTGGTGCTCCAGTCCCTGCTGGTCGGCTACGGCGGTACGACCGTGCTGCTCGACCTGCCCGCGATCCCGCTGCCGTCGTGGATGTCCGGGGTCAGGCTCGGCGGCCCGGTGACCGCGGAAGCGGTGTACTCGGCACTGTGCGACGGCGTGCGCCTGGGCGTCATGCTGCTGTGTTTCGGCGCCGCCAACGCGCTGGCCAGTCCTGCCCGGCTGCTGCGGGCGCTGCCGCGCGCCCTGCACGAACTCGGCGTCGCCGTCACCGTGTCGCTCAGCGCGGCGCCGCAACTCGTCGCCGCGGTCGGCCGGGTCCGCCGTGCCCGGCGGCTGCGGGCGCTGCCCGTGCGCGGACTGCGCGGCACGCTCTCGATCGCCGCTCCCGTGCTCGAAGAGGCACTGGACCGCGCCCTCGCCACCGCCGCCGCGCTCGACGCGCGCGGGTACGGGCGGCGCGACGCCGTACCGGCCGGGCGCCGCGCCGCCGTGCACGCGCTGCTGCTCGGCGGCCTCGCCTCCGTCGTCGTCGGGGTCTACGGCCTCCTGGACTCCTCGACCACCCTTCCCGCCGGCCCGCTCGGCGCGGTGACCACGGGCCGCGCCGGTCCGGTGCTGCTGGCGATCGGGCTGCTCGGCTGCGTCGCCGGGATGCGCCTGGGCGGCGCCGCCGTCCAGCGCACCCGCTACCGCCCCGACCCGTGGGCGCTTCCCGAATGGGCCACTGTCGTGAGCGGCGGCCTCGCCGCACTCTGCTTCGTGCTCACCTCACCGGCCGCCGCGCTGGCCCCCGACCCCTGGTCGCTGGAGCCGCCGGGCCTGCCGCTGCTCGCCGCGGCCGGGGTGCTCTGCGCCCTGCTGCCCGCCCACCTCACGCCGCCGCCACCGGGCGACCACGACCGGACCCCCGTCTCCGCCGGACCGGGGCGGCCCACCGACCAGCCGAGGAAGCATCCGTGAACGCCGTCCACTGGGAGCAGGTCTCCTTCCGCTATCCGCGGTCGACCGCGCCGGTGCTCGCCGGGGTCGACCTGGCCGTGCCCGACGGGGAGCTCGTGCTGGTCGTGGGCGCCACGGGCAGCGGCAAGTCCACGCTCCTGCGCACCGTCAACGGGGCCGTCCCGCACGCGACGGGCGGCACCCTGTACGGCACGGTGACCACCGCCGGCCGGGACACGGCCGCGCACGCCCCGCGCGACCTCGCCGACGCCGTCGGCGTCGTGCCGCAACGTCCGGCGGACGCCTTCGTGGCCGACACCGTCGAGGAGGAGATCGCCTACGGGCTGGAGTGCCTGGCGCTGCGGCCCGAGGCCATGCGCCGCCGGGTGGAGGAGACCCTCGACCTGCTGGGGCTGGCCGACCTGCGGTCCCGGTCCCTGCAGGCGCTCTCTGCCGGACAGCAGCAACGGGTCGCGCTGGCCGCCGCGTTCGCGGCGCAGCCCGGACTGCTCGTGCTGGACGAGCCGACCAGCGCCCTCGACCCGCCGGCCGCCGAGGAGGTGCTCGCCGCCCTGACCCGGCTCGTACACGACCTCGGCACGACGGTGCTGCTCGCCGAGCACCGGCTGGAACGGGTCGCGCAGTACGCGGACGCCGCCCTGCTGGTCCCCGGCGGCGGCGAAGCGGTGCGCTACGGGGCGGCCGCCGACATCCTGGCCGACGCGCCGGTGGCACCGCCGGTCGTGGAACTGTCCCGGCTGCTGGGCTGGAGCCCCGTCGCGCTGAGCGTGCGCGACGCGCGCCGCAGGGCCGCCGGTCATCCGCTGCTCGCGGCGGCACCGGTGCCGCGCGAGACGCCGGCGCGGGGTGAGGTCGTCGCGTCGCTGCGCGGGCTCGTGGCGCACCACGGACCGGTGCCCGCGCTGCGCGGGGTCGACCTCACGCTGCACGAGGGCCGGGTCACCGCGCTCATGGGCCGCAACGGCGCCGGCAAGTCCACCCTCCTGTCCTGCCTGGCAGGAATGCACCGGCCCACCGCGGGTGAGGTGCGTGTGGCCGGCGAGAACCCCCTCAGACTGAAGCGCCGCCAGATCGCGGCGGCCGTCGGCATGGTGCCCTCGGACCCCGGCGACCTGCTGCTCGCCGACCGGGTCGACCGCGAGTGCGCGGGCGCCGACCGCGAAGCCGGAGCGATGCCCGGCACGACGGCCGCGCTGCTGGAGCGACTGGTGCCGGGCATCGACCCGCAGGCCCACCCGCGCGCCCTGTCCAGCGGCCAGCGGCTCGCCCTCGCGCTGGCCGTACTCCTCGCCCGCCGCCCGAAACTGCTGCTGCTCGACGAGCCGACCCGCGGCCTGGACTACCCTGCCAAGGCCCGCGCCACCACGATCCTGCGGCAACTGGCCGCCGAGGGGCACGCGGTGCTGCTGGTCACCCACGACGTGGAACTCGCCGCCGCGGCCGCCGACCGCGTCGCGGTCCTCGCCGACGGCGAGATCGTCGCCGACGAGGACGCCGTCGCCGCGCTGGCCGCGTCACCCGCGTTCGCACCGCAGACCGCCAAGGTCCTCGCGCCCGCGCCGCTGCTCACCGTCGACGAGGCCCGCGTCGCGCTCCAGGTACTCGGCACGTCCCAGGAGGCCCCGGCATGACCGGCGCACCGACGCCCGCCGACGGCGAGCACGTCCTTCACCTGGCCTCCCGCACTCCCGGGCTGCCGCGCATCGGCCCGCGTTCCGCGGTCGCGCTCGTCCTGGTCTCGCTGGTCGGGCTCGCCGGCTTCGGCTGGCCCTTCCTCGCCGACGCCTCCTCCCCGGTCGCCCACGGCCAGGACGCCCCCTGGCTGTTCGCCGCGCTCACGCTGCTGATCCTCGGTGTCGTCCTCAGCGCGCTCCTGGACGGGACCGCCGACGCGAAGGCCGTGGCGCTGCTGGGTGTGCTGTCCGCCGTGGGTGCCGCACTGCGCCCGCTCGGCGCGGGCACCGCGGGCCTGGAGCCGATGTTCGTCGTCTTCCTGCTGGGCGGACGGGTGATGGGGCCCGCCTTCGGCTTCGCCCTCGGCAGCACGGCCATGTTCGCCTCGGCCCTGCTCACCGCCGGCATCGGACCCTGGCTGCCGTTCCAGATGCTCGCCGCCTCCTGGGTGGGACTCGGCGCCGGGCTGCTGCCACGCAAGGTCGGCGGCCGCTGGGAGATCGCCCTGCTGGTCGGGTACGCGCTGGCCGGGGGCCTGTTCTACGGCGTCGTGATGAACCTGTGGTTCTGGCCTGCCGGACTGGTCGACCAGGCCGCCGCGACCGCGTACCACCCGCACGCCGGCGCACTGGCCAACCTGCGCCACTACGCGGCCTTCTACCTCACCACCTCGCTCGGCTGGGACATCCCGCGCGGGGTCCTCAACGCCCTGCTGGTGCTGCTGGCCGGGCCCCGGCTGCTCGCCGCACTGCGCTCCGCGACGGACCGGGCCGCGTTCGGCGCGCCGATCCGCGTACTGCGGCCGCGGGAGGACGGAAGCCCCGCGGCCCGGACGGACAGCGGGGCTCCGGACCACACCTGACGTGCCTGACGCATCGTCAGCGCGTCACGTCCACGAAGATCGGGTCGGTGCAGCACCAGGTGTCCACCCACGGGTCGCCGTCGCCGGGGGTGTGCGCCAGCGGGCCGTGCGGGTCGAGCCCGGCGCCCGGCGGGCCCGGGCCGTTGCGGCGGCCGTCATTGCCGCGCAGCCGTATGCAGAAGGACTTCTCGACGCGGCCCAGCGGGACAGGCAGGGTGTACGTCCCCCTGCGGCCGCCGGCGTCGGAGGTGTGGGCACGTCGGGGTCCGCCCGCGTCGGTAGCGGATGGGGCACGTGGGACTCCTGGAATTCCTGGGACACGGCGCACTCCTCGTCACGTCGGCGGCGCCCGGGAGCGTAGGGGCCACGCGGGGCGCCCGAACGAGCGTGCGGTGGGCGCGGGATGAAGTCGCACCCCTCGCGGCCGAGGCGGCACGGCGCACCGCTGGAGCTCGCCCGGGCAAGGGTGTGCCGGAGTGGTGCCATCGTGGCGCCATGACGTGAGCCAGAACGCCCCGGGTGCCATGTGGCGTCGCAGTGGCGCACCTCGATTTCCGGGCATTCGACCAGGTCAACGTGGCATTGTCAGTCGTCTCCTCTGGCCGTGTCCCGCATGGCCTTGCATGTGGCGCCACTGTGGTGCCATGATGGCGTCATGGACCTCACGCCCTATGTCGACAACCTCCGCCGGGAACTCGCGGTGGCCGCCGAAGCCGGCGGTGAAGAAGCCCGCGAGCTGGCCGAGCGGCTCACGGCTCCCCTGGAGTCGGCGACCCGCCTGACCATGCTCAACGTGCTCTCCGCCGCGATGGACGAGATCACCCGTGAACTCGCCCCCGGCTCGGTCGACCTACGGCTGCGCGGGCTCGACCCGGACTTCGTGGTGACGCCGCCGCCGCGCGACGAGGCCTACGAGGACAAGAGCGCCCCCGAGCCGCTCGTGTCGCCGGCCCCGGCACCGGGTGACGGCGACGAGGGAGGCACCGCCCGTGTCAATCTGCGGCTGCCGGCGCACCTCAAGGTGCGTGCCGAGGAGGCCGCGAACCGCGAGGGCCTGTCGGTCAACGCCTGGCTGGTGCGCGCCGTGTCGGCCGCGGTCGACGGCGGCGCGCGACCGCGCCCGACGGAGAAGGCCCGCACCGTCGGACAGAGCTTCACGGGCTGGGTGCGCTAGCCGCGCCCCGCCCGACCCACTTCACCCGCACCACGTCCCACCAGCAGGGACGCCACGAAGACCCAGGAGGACGGGACAGCCATGCCTACTTTCGACACCCCCGCACCGATCTCGGTGATCGCCCGCGTGGACGCCGGGTCCATCAGCTTCACGGCGGGCGACCGCCCCGACACGGTCGTCGAGGTGCTGCCGCGCGACCCCGAGCGGGACAAGGACGTGCGGGCCGCCGAGCAGGCCGAGGTCACGTTCGCCAACGGCGTCCTGACCGTCAGGACGAAACAGCGCTACCTCGTCGGGCCCTCCGGCCTCGTGGACGTGACGGTCGACCTGCCCGTCGGTTCGCGCGTCGACATCACGGGCTCCTGGACCCAGGTGCTCGGCGAGGGCCGGCTCGGTGAGGTCCGGGTGAAGAACTCCTCCGGCGACGTCCGTTTCGACACCACCGGACCGCTCGAACTGACTGCCTCCCACGGCTCGATCACCGTCGACCGGATCGAGGGCTCCGCCGAGATCGCCACCAGCTCCGGGAGCCTGTGCATCGGCACCGTCGACGGCCCGGCCGTACTGAAGAACTCGCACGGCTCCACGAGCGTCGAGGCCGCGATCGGCGACCTGCGGGTGCGCGGCGCCCACGGCAACGTCGACATCGCGCGGGCCGAGGGCTCCGTGACCGCGACTGTCGCCCACGGCACGCTGCGTGTCGCCGAAGTCGCCCGCGGCACCGTCTCGCTGGAGAACTCGTACGGCGCCATCGAGGTCGGCGTCCGCGAGGGCACCGCTGCCTGGCTCGACGTCAGTTCCGAGCGCGGGCAGGTGCGCAACACCCTCGCCGACGCCGAACCGCCGGCGAAGGCCGAGGAGACCGTCGAGGTCCGCGCCAGGACCCGCTGGGGCAACATCGACGTGCGCCGCGCCCGGGCCTGAGCACCCGTTCCGCCGATTCGCCCGCTCCCCACCACTTCACCCTTCGAATGGGAGGGCTCCATGCCTTCATCTGTCATGCCCACGTCCATCGGAAGGAATGCGCCTGCCGCGGTCTCCGCGGTCGGGCTGCGGAAGTCCTACGGCGACAAGACCGTCCTCGACGGCATCGACCTGCGGATCCCCGCCGGTTCCGTCTTCGCTCTGCTCGGTCCGAACGGCGCGGGCAAGACCACCGCCGTCAAGATCCTCTCCACCCTGATCTCCGCCGACGGCGGACAGGCCCAGGTCGCGGGCCACGACCTGGCCACCGCCCCGCAGGCCGTCCGCGCCGCCATCGGCGTCACCGGACAGTTCTCCGCCGTCGACGGCCTGATCACCGGCGAGGAGAACATGCTCCTCATGGCCGACCTGCACCACCTGCCCAAGCCCGAAGGACGCCGCACCGCCACCGAGTTGCTCGAACGCTTCGACCTCACCGACGCCGCCGGCAAACCCGCCTCCACCTACTCCGGCGGCATGAAACGCCGCCTCGACCTGGCCATGACCCTGGTCGGCAACCCCCGGATCATCTTCCTCGACGAACCCACCACCGGCCTGGACCCCCGCTCCCGCCACAACATGTGGCAGATCATCCGCGAACTCGTCACCACCGGCGTCACCGTCTTCCTCACCACCCAGTACCTCGAAGAAGCCGACGAACTCGCCGACCGCATCGCCGTCCTCCACCACGGCACCATCGCCGCCGAAGGCACCGCCGAAGAACTCAAACGCCTCATCCCCGGCGGCCACGTCCGCCTCCGCTTCACCGACCCCACGAACCACCACAACGCCGCCACCGCACTGCCCGACGCCACCCGCGACGACGAAGCCCTCACCCTCCAACTCCCCAGCGACGGCAGCCAGCACGCCCTGCGCACCCTCCTGGACCACCTCGACACCACCGGCATCCACGCCGACGAACTCACCGTCCACACCCCCGACCTCGACGACGTCTTCTTCGCCCTCACCGACGTGCCCCACCCCACCAAGGAGACCGTCCGATGAGCACCCTCACCCTCGCCGTCCGCGACTCCACCACCATGCTGCGCCGCAACCTCCTGCACGCCCGCCGCTACCCCTCCCTGACCCTGAACCTGCTGCTCACCCCCGTCGTCCTGCTGCTGCTCTTCGTCTACATCTTCGGCAACGTCATGAGCGCGGGCATGGGCGGCGGCGCCGACCGCTCCGCATATGTGGCGTACATCGTGCCGGGCATCTTGATGATGACCATCGGTGGCACGGTGGTCGGGACCGCGGTGTCGGTCTCCAACGACATGACGGAGGGGATCATCGCCCGCTTCCGCACGATGGCCATCCACCGCGGGTCCGTACTCATCGGGCACGTCGTCGGCAGCGTCCTGCAGTCCATCGCCAGCGTCGTCCTGGTCGGCGCGGTCGCCGTCGCCATCGGCTTCCGCTCCACCGACGCCACGGCCCTGGAGTGGCTGGCAGCCCTGGGGTTGATGGCCCTGGTCGCCCTGGCCCTCACCTGGATCGCGGTCGGGATGGGCATGGTCAGCCCCAACGCGGAGGCCGCCAGCAACAATGCGCTGCCGCTGATCGTCCTGCCGCTGATCTCGAGTGCGTTCGTCCCGATCGACGAGATGCCGGGCTGGTTCCAGCCGATCGCCCAGTACCAGCCGTTCACGCCGGCGATCGAGACCCTGCGAGGGCTGCTGCTCGGTTCCGAGATCGGCTCCAACGGATGGCTCGCGGTGGCCTGGTCCGTCGCGCTCACCGCGCTCGGCTATCGCTGGTCGACGGCATCCTTCCGCCGCGACCCCAAGTAACGGCCCGCCCGCCGCGGGCTTTTCCCCGCCCGCCCGCCCTCCCTCCCCCAACATTCGGCCGGGGGTGCCCCCAGCCCTGTGAAGTCAGTGACCCCGGCGCGCGTTTCCTTCGGCGCCGGGGTCGGGGCCTCCGGGGCCGGCCATTCTGGACAGCACATTTAGGTGCCTCGAGCACCCCGAATCGATCAGCCCGGGTCGTGCACCCGCATATGCTCCACAGTCCAGAACACCCACCCTTCCCCAGCCTCCGGCCGGGGGTGCCCCCAACACCTCCGCCCCCTCCGTGGGTTGTCGCGCCTGGTCCCCGGTGGGGTGTTGTTGGCGGTGACGGCTGGGCACTTGGACAGCGCCGCGCCAACGATCGGCCCGAGCACGGTGCCGCACTCACCCCCCACCGGGGATCAGGCGCATGAGCTCACCGGAGGGGGCGGGGTCGTAGGGGTGGATGTTCTGGACGGTGCGGCATATTTGTGCGCAGTATCCGGGCCGGGACGGGATGAGCAGGTGCTGGAAAGGCGCGTAAATATGCCAGTCCAGGACGTGCAGCCCCGGAGGCCCCGAACCCGGCCCCCACACAACACGCGCCGGGGTGCGTGACTTCACGGGGCACCCGGGAGGGCGGGCGGGGAAAAAACCCGGCAGCGCCGCAGGCGCGCCGCACGGGCGGCTCCCTCGCGTCGTGGGGTACGCCCCGGGAGCCCACCCGTACCGCCTCAGACCGCCGCAGCGGTCCTCCGCAGCGGGAGCCGGCGGACGGCGGAGCTCAGCCGGGGGCGCAGCACCACGAGCAGCGCGGCGCCGCCCGCCCAGAGGGCGAGCGTGGCGAGCGGGGTGAGCGCGTGGGCTCCGTCGAAGTACGTGAGGTCGGTGACCGCCCGTACCGCCGCGCCCGGGGGCAGGGCCGTCGAGAGGGCGCGTCCCACGCCGGGCAGCAGGTCCGTTCCGATCGTCGCCCCGCTGGTGGAGTTGCCGATGGTGAGCAGCAGGAGCGTCGCGACGGGCACGCCCAGCGGCCCGAGGTAGGTGCCCAGCAGCTTCGTCGTGAACGCGGCGGCCCCCGACAGCAGGGCCAGGGTGAAGGCGAGCGGCAGGAAGGGCGCGGGCACGGCGCCCAGGACGGGACCGGCGATGAAGGCGGCGAGGAGGCCCGAGACCGCGGAGAAGCCCGCGATCAGGGACAGCCGGTGCCGCAGGTGGAGGAGCTGGCCGAGCCCCAGCGCGTTCTGGGCGAGGACGAAGCCCGCGAGTGACACGCCGAAGGACACGTAGAAGCCGGCGAGGCCGCGCGCGTCGTACTGGTCGAGCGGTACGACGTCGCGCACGGCGACGTCCTTCCCGGCCCCGTGGCCGTACGCCGAGACCAGGTTCTTCACCGCGTTGGTGGTCGACAGGCCGTTCGCGCCGGCGACCTCGAGCCGCAGCTTCTCGCCGTGGTCGGTGGCGCTGAGCGCCGCGACCACGTCGTGCCGCTCCAGCGCGAGGCGGGCGTCGGCGGTCGATGCCGCCGGGCGGACGTCGACCGAGTCGCCGAGCGCCTGCTGCAACTCGTCGGAGAGCAGGTGGCCGGAGACGGAGATCGGCAGCCGGTGCGGCTGGGGGTCCCGCTGCACCCCGATGTAGCAGCTGATGAAGGCCGAGACGATGACGAGGCCGATCAGGGCGGGCTGCAGCCATGTCCGGACCGGCACGGGGCTTCTGCGGTGCGCGGCCTCGTGGGGGTTGGGGTGCACGAATGGTCTCCAGGTTCCGGTGCGGTGAGGTCGTAGGGCCGGCGGCGCTGCCGGTACTGGACGTGACGGCCTAATGTGACCGGTCGTCTTGGACAGGATAAGCACTGCACCGTCCGTGGGCATTCCCGACCTCGCCACTGAGACGACCGGTCATACTGTGAGCGTGACGACAAAAGAGCGGATCGCCGAGGCCGGCCTCAGGCTGTTCCACGAGCGCGGCTACAACGGCACGAGCGTGCAGGACATCGTGGCCGCGGCCGGAGTGCCGAAGGGGTCCTTCTACAACCATTTCAGCAGCAAGGAGACGCTCGGCCTCGATGCCGTCGACCGCTTCTCCAACTCCCTGGCCCTGGAAACCCTGGCCGCCCCGACCGTCTCCCCGGTGACCCGGATCGAGGAGAACCTGCGGCACCGCGTGGCGCTCGCGGGGCGCAACGACTTCGCGCGCGGCTGCCTGCTCGCCAATCTGGCCGCGGAGATCCCGGCGCACAGCCGGGCCCTGAGCGAGGCGGTGCACGCCCACTTGCAGCGCTGGCAGGCGGCGCTCGCGGAGACGCTGAGGGAGGCGCAGGAGGCGGGGGAGGTCGCCCGGACGGTGCCGGCCGAGGCGCTGGCCGACTACCTGGTGAGCGGTTTCGAGGGGGCGATGTCCCGGGCCAGGCTCGTCCGGGACCGCCAGCCGCTCGACGCGTTCGTCGACGTGACCTTCGCCACCGTGCTCGCCCGCCCCGCGGGCTGATCCCGGCGCACGGTCAGCGGCCGCGGGTCTCGCGCCGGCGGGTCAGGGCGTACAGGGCCGTGCCGGTCGCCACGGAGATGCTCGCCGCCGCGGCCATCATCGCGACGGGCCGGGAGTTCGCGGAGGGGGCGATGCGGGGGCCGGCCGCGCGGGCGGCCTCGAGGACCAGGTCGGTGACGGCCCGCGGCGCCGTGACGTGGACGGCGTGCGGTGCGTCCACCTCGACGACGTGGGCGCCGGCCCGGAGGGCCATGAAGCGCTCGTTGGCGGCGCCGATGGCCTGGTCGGCGGTGGCGACCAGGTACCAGGAGGGGATCGTCCGCCAGGCCGCGGCCCGGGCCGCCTCGGTCACGATCCCGGTGGCGGCGGGGCGTTGCGCGGCCGCGAGCGAGGCCGCGGTGGCGGCGGGAACACGGTCGCTCAGCATGATCTCGTTGTACCGCTCGGGCCTGAGCCACAGTTCCAGCCCGCCGTCCCCGCCGTCCTCGTCCGGCACCGGGACCGTGCGGAGCGCGGCGGGCAACAGGGCCGAGGCGTCGGCGAGATGGCTGCCGGGGTACTTGGCGATCAGCCGGCGGGCGTTCTCCCCGGCATCCGGCGCGAAGGCCGCTATGTAGACCAGGGACTTCACATTGGGGTTGCCCGCCGCGGCGTTGGTGATCACCGCGCCGCCGTAGGAGTGGCCGACGAGCACGATGGGGCCCTTGACCGTCTTGAGGACCGCCGTCAGGTACGCGGAGTCCGCGCCGAGCCCGCGCAGCGGGTTGGAAGGCGCCAGGACCGTGTAGCCGTTCTTCTGCAGTCCGCGGATGACCGGGAGCCAGCCCGACGCGTCCGACCACGCCCCGTGCACCAGCACGATCGTCGGCCTGGTGCCACGCCCGGTGCCGCTGCCGCCCGCGGGCGACGCCGCCACCGGGCAGGAGATCGCCAGGGCGGCCGCCGGTACGAGTACGGCCAGGCAACGGGCGCGGCGGGATATCGCGAGCGGATTCGCAGGCATCGTCACTCTCTTCGCCTCGGGACAGGCAGGACGTTGGTGACGAGTCTGCGCGGGCGGCGGTCACGGGGCGCGACCGATGCGGCCGTCGGAGTGACCGGCCGGACCCGTACCGGCCCCGGCCGGCGCCGCGGTCGGCCGCGCAAAATCGATGGAGCGGGCGTGCGCGCGGCTCCTACAGTGGCCGGGCACCAAAGGATCCGGGGGAGCACCGCCATCATGCGTACGCACTATCCGCGCACCCCGCATCTGCCCTGGTCGCCGGGGGCCGCGTCGGACGATGTGCGCGCCCGGGACCTGGACGGACTGCGCGGTCGCGAGGTCGTCGTCACCGAGAAGCTCGACGGGGAGAACACCACCCTCTACACCGACGGCCTGCACGCGCGGTCGCCGGACTCGGCGCACCACCCCTCACGGGCCTGGGTGAAGGCACTCCAGGGCCGGATCGGGCCGGGCATCCCGGCCGGCCGGCGGGTGTGCGGGGAGAACCTCTTCGCCCGGCACTCGCTCGCCTACGACGCCCTGGACAGCTGGTTCTACGGCTTCTCCGTCTGGGACGGCGACGACTGCCTGGACTGGGACTCCACCACGGACTTCCTGCGCCGCCTCGGCGTCCCCGTACCGCCCGTGCTGTGGCGCGGCACGTTCGACGAACGGGCCCTGCGCGCGCTGCGCGTCGACACCACCCGCCAGGAGGGCTGGGTCGTCCGCACCGCGGACGGCTTCGGGCGCGAGGAGTTCGGACAGCGGGTGGCGAAGTGGGTACGGCCGCACCACGTGCGGACCGACACGCACTGGATGCACGCCGCCGTCGTGGAGAACGGGCTCGGTCCGGCCGCAGCGCTCTGGGCGGTCCGTTCCGGCGCGGCACCCGACCCGGGGGCCCTGGAGGGGGCGCTCGGCCTGCCCGCGCAGGGCGCGCACGCCGCCACCGCCGCGGCGGACGCGGCCGCCCGGCTCGACGGTCTGGGGCGGACCGGGGACGCCCGGCTGGCGGGCGTGCTCGCCGCCCTGCTGCACGGTGCGCGCCGCACGGCGCTCGCGCCGCGGCTCGCCGGACCGCTCGGCATGGCGACGGCCCGGCGCGTCGCCGACCTCGTCGGACTGCACTCCACGCTCCACCTGCCGTACCCGGACCAGGACCGCCGCCCCGGGCTCGCCCGCCTCGCCCTCGCCGCCGACCTGGGCGTCCTGCACGCCGTCGCGGGCGCGGTCGCGACCGACGGCACCGCCCGCGAACAGGCCGAGTGGTCGGCGCTGCACGCCGACGAGGCGGGTCTGCTCGCCGAGGAGCCGTTCGCGCCCCTGCGGGGCGGCCTGAGGGACGCCCTCGCCGGACTCGGCCGCGACGCCGCCGACCGCTGCTGGACCGAGGCCCGGCAGGCGCACGCCGAGGGGCGCCTCGGCACCGCCGAGGAGGCCGTCGCGGCGACCTGGCGGTACCGCTCGGGCGACTTCCCCCGGCTGATCCACCTCGTGGGCCCGGCCGGCAGCGGCAAGAGCACCTTCGCCGCCGCCCTGGACGGGGTCGGCACCCGCGTGTCCCTGGACGAGCTGCGGGACGCCCGCGGGTCCCGGGCCGACCAGCGGGCCAACCAGGAGGTGCTGCGCGACGGACTGCGACGGCTGGACAGCGCCCTGACCGGACGTGCGACGGTGGTGTGGGACGCCACGTCCCTCAACCCGCACCAGCGGTCCCTGGTGCACACGGTGGCCCGCCGCCGCGACGCCCTGGTCACGCACGTGGTGGCGCTGGTCGGGGAGGACGAGCTGACGCGCCGCAACGCGGTCCGCGACCACCCGGTGCCCGACGCCGTGCTCACCGCGCAGACCCGCCGCTTCGACCCCCCGTACCCGGGCCACGCGCACCGCACCTGGTACCTGGGCCCGCGCGGCACCGTCGAGGACACCGACGGCACGCTCGGCGCCGCCGCGCCCGGACAGGAGGGGTGAGATGCGCACCAGCGAGGAGATCTACCACCGGGTCCGCTGGGACGCCCGCTTCGACCCGGCCCGCTTCGTGTTCGGCGTCCTCCAGCGCGGCGCGGCCCCCAAGCGCGTCCCGCTGCCGGCCTTCGTGCCCGGAGGAGAGATCCCGTGGCACCGTGTGCTCTTCGTCGAGGCCGACGGCGAGCTCGTCTGGGACCGTGCCACCGGCGTCGACCGCATCGACGCCACCGACGCGGGCCGCGTCCGCGAACCGCGATTGCTGCGCGCTCCGTTCTTCACCGCCCGGACGCCGCACACCTGGGACCCGGCCACCGGCTGGCGATCCGGCGGCACGGCGCCCGGCGCGACGCGCGGCGGGGCGGAGGTGCGCGTCCTGACCTGGAACACCCTGTGGGACCGCTACGACGGCCACCTCATCGACACCGCCCGCCGCCGGCCCCTGCTGCTGCGCGCGCTGGAGCGGTCCGGCGCCGACGTCATCGCGCTGCAGGAGGTGGAACCCCGCCTGCTCGCGATGATCACCGAGGAGCCCTGGGTGCGCGAGCACTACGCCCTGGGCGCCGCGCCGGACGGCCCCGAGGCGCACGACGTGGCGGAGCACGGGGTGCTGCTGCTGAGCCGGCTGCCCGTGCGCGAGTCCGCGGTGCATGCCCTCGGCCCGCACAAGGCCGTCGTCGCGATCACCGTGGAGACCGGGCGGGGCCCGCTCGTCGTCGCCGCGACCCACCTGACCAGCGACCACTCCGAGGACGGCCCGGCCCGGCGGGAGATCGAACTGGCCCGGCTGGCCGAGGGACTGGCCGGCGTCGACACCCCCGGCCTGGTCGTGCTCGGCGACTTCAACGACGGCGGCGACGCACCGGCCCGCGCACTCGGGCTCCGTGACGCCTGGACCGACGTCCACGGCGCCGCCGACGCCACCCCCACCTTCGACCCCGCGGCGAACCCGCTCGCCGCCGTGTCCTCCCTCACCGGCCGCGCCTCCCGCCTGGACCGCGTACTGCTGCGCGACGCCGGGGTGTTCCGCGCGTCCGCCGCCCGGCTGCGCGGCGACACCCCCGCGCCCGACGGGCTGTTCGCCTCCGACCACTACGGGGTGCAGGCCGTGCTCGTCCCGACGGACGCCGTGGACAGCGGGACCCTGGACGCGGCGCCCACCGCGCGCACCGCCGTGGCGTGGCTCCCGCCCGAGGAACTGCGCCCCGCCCTCCAGGACGTCCGCAGGGAGCACGACCCGCAGATCCACCGCTGGCCGCCGCACGTCAATGTGCTCTTCGGCTTCGTCCCCGAGGATGCCTTCGAGCGCGCCGCGCCCCTGCTCGCCGCCGCGGCCGCGACCACGCCCGGGTTCACGGCGCGGCTGGACGGCATCCACACCTTCGGCCACCGCGAGGACGCCACTGTCTGGCTCGACCCGGCCGGGGCCGGCGCGGCACCCTGGGCCGCGCTCCATCACGCCCTCGCCGAGCGGTTCCCGCGCTGCCGGGGCCGCGCCGAGGGCTACACCCCGCACCTCACCCTGGGCCGCACCGCCGATCCACTGCCCGTCGCCGCCGCCACGGCCGCCCGCCTGGCGCCGATGACGGCCCGGGTCGGGACGCTCGTCCTGCTGTCGCGGCGCGGGGACGAGCCGATGCGGCCGCGCGCCGAAGTCACCCTCGGAACGGGAACGTTGCGCTGGCTGGACGACGAGCCGCCGCCGGACGGCAGCCGCGCGCCGGCCGCCGGGGACGCCGAAGCGGCCCGCGTGCTGGAGCAGTTGACGCAGGCGCTGCGGCCCGGAGCGGTGCACCTTGCCGGGTCCCGCCGCATGGGGTGCCACCTGCCCGGTGCGGACCTCGACCTGGTGGCCGCGCTGCCCGGCTCGGCCGACACGGCCGCCATGGACGAGGTGGCGGCGCGCGTCGCCGCCGCGGTGCCCGGTGCCGTACGGCTGCGCCAGGTCACCGGGGCCCGCGTGCCGGGGCTGCGCTTCACCGTGGACAGGTTGGACGTCGACCTGGTGGTCGTGTCCACCGGCCCGCTCGCCCCCGCCGAGGCGGTCGACCGCCGCCTGGAACTCGGCGAGGCCGCCGCCGTCGCGCTGAGCGCCGTCAGCGACGCGGACGCCGTGCTCGCCCTGGTCGGCGGCGCGCACGACCGGTTCGCCGTCCTGGCCCGCCACGTGAAGGCGTGGGCCCGGGCACGCGGTCTCGACGCGGCACCCTTCGGCGGACTGCCCGGCCTCGCGTGGACCGTGCTGGCGGCCCGCACGGTGGGCGACCACCCGGACACGCCCGCATCCGGGCTGGCCCGCGAGTTCTTCGCGACCTGGGCCGCCTGGGACTGGCGCACCCCGGTCGGCGCCCCCGGCCCGGCGGCCCTGGCGGTGTCCGTCGCCACGCCGAGCGCCCCCGTCCGCCCGTGCACCGAGCAGGCCGGACCGGGCTTTTGTGACCTGCTGACCCAGGAGCTGTACCGGGCATGGGAGTTGGCCGACGAGGGCGCTGACACGGCGGCGCTCCTCGCGCCTCCGCCGCTGCACCGGCGGCACGCCGCCTGGGCCGTCGCCACGGTGCGCCCCGCCCCGGGCGAGGACCTCGACCGGTCCGTGGGCCGCTTCCGGGGCCGCGTGCGCGGCCTGCTCACCGCCCTGGAGTCCGCGGGCGTCGTCGACGCCCACGCGTGGCCGCGCCCCTTCACCGCGGACCCCCGGCAGGCACGATGGGCCATCGGCCTCGGCCGCACCCCACCCACCCCCGACGCCCTCGCCCGCACCGCCGAACGCTGGCTCCGCACCGTCCCCGGCGTCACGCTCGCCCACCTCGACGGCGGAGCGGTGCCCACCCTGCGGTGACTTTCGGTCCGTGCCGGACCGGGGCGTCGCCCGGTGTCCCGGTCCGCCGCCCTGCCCGCACAGTCGAGGGGCCGTCCGGCGCATTCGCCCCGCGGGGCGGTCACGGAACGACGAGGGGACGGCCGACCGCCCGGCCGCCCCCTCGTCGCCGTGCCGGGGCTACTTGCCGGCGCCGCCCTCGCCCGAGCCGTGGAGCGCGTCGCGGAGCGCCGCGGTCGCCTCCGCGACGGCCGCCTTGTTGGACGCGGTGTCCTTCAGGGCGTTGAGCATCATGAAGTCGTGGGTGATCTTCTCGTAGTGCGAGAGGGTCACCGGGACCCCGGCGCCGCGCAGCTTCTGCGCGTACGCGGTGGCCTCGGAGAAGAGCACGTCGGAGTCCGTGATCACCAACGCCGGGGGCAGGCCGCGCAGTTGCTCGGTGGTGGCGCGCAGCGGCGATGCGAGCGGGTTGGAGCGGTCCTTGGTGTCGGGGGCGTACGCGTCCCAGAACCACTGCATGGCGGGACGGGTGAGCCAGCAGTTCTCCGCGAAGCGGTGGTACGACGGCGTGTCGAAGTCCGCGTTGGTCACCGGGTAGAGCATGACCTGCTGACGGAAGTGCGGGCCGCCGCGCTGCTTGGCCATCATCGTGACGGCGGCGGTCATGTCGCCGCCGACCGAGTCGCCGGCGACGGCGAGGCGGGAGGAGTCCACGCCGATCTCGGCGCCGTTGGCCGCGACCCACTTGGCGACGGTGTACGCCTGCTCGATGGGCACGGGGAACTTGGCCTCGGGCGACGGGGTGTAGTCGACGAACACCACCGTGGCCTTCGCCCCGTCGGCGAGTTCGCGGACCAGACGCTCATGGGTCTTGAAGTTGCCGAGCACCCAGCCGCCGCCGTGGATGTAGACGATGGCGGGCTGCGCGCCCTTCGCCCCCTCGGGCCGTACGACGTGGATCGAGACCGGCCCGGTCGGACCGCCCGGCACGTCCCGCCGGCTCACCGTGGCGGGCAGCATGTCCACGGGCCCGGCCTGCAGCTTGTTCAGCACCTCGCGCGCGTCGCTGTACGACATCTTGTACAGCGGTGGCCCGCCCGCCGCCGCGAGTCCGTCGAGGAAGTCCTGGTCGGTCGGCTCGAGCTTCACCGGCGGATCGCCGCAGGGCACGTACTTCGCCGGCGCCCCGTCGGCCACCGCCACCCTCGTGGCCGCCGCGTCATGGGCGTCCGTGAAGTGGCCGGTCCGACCCGCGCAGCCGCCGCTGAACGCGGTGGCGGCCGCGAGCGCGGCGGCCAGGGCCCAGCGGCTCCGGCGCGCCGTGGACGGGTCTCGAGGACAGGTCATGTCGGTCTCCCGGTGGTGGTCGCGTCCCCCAGGACAGCCTGCGGAGGCCCGCGATGGCGGACAACCGGGGGTAGGCCGCCGGAGTGGCGAGCCCGCCGGACGACCCCGGACCGGCCGTCAGTGCGCGGCGCCCCCGTCCGCGCCCTCCTCCTCCTCCGGCGGCGGCAGACGGAGCCCGGCCAGGTCCGGGGGGACGGGCTGGTCCGGCCGGATGAGGGGGGCCGCCATGCCGTCGGCGACCGCGGCGGGCGCGTCGCTGAGCCGGAAGCGGTCGCGGACCCGGCGGTAGAAGTCGGTGGGACCGAGCCGGATCAGGCGCAGCCGGTGCCGGCCGCGGTAGACGGCGACCCAGTCACCGGGGTCGATCACGCCGCGCAACTGACCGTCGATGCTGACCGCGACGCGCCCCGAGTGGGCGAGCACCCGGACCGCGACGGACTCGTCCGGCGCCGCCACCAGGGTGCGGTCGAAGGCCATGTGGGGTGCCACCGGTGTGAAGACCACCGCGTCCATGTGCGGGGACACCACGGGACCGCCGGCGGCGAAGCTGTACGCGGTGGAGCCGGTGGGCGTCGCCGCGATGATCGCGTCGGCGGAGTACGAGGCGAACAGCCGCCCGGCCAGGTACACGGCCAGGCTGGCCTGCCGGTCGCGGGCCAGCTTCTCGAAGACGATGTCGTTGACCGCGTTGACGTTCATGGGCACGCCCCACCCGACGTCCACCGGGTCGCCCGGCCGCACGCTCGGCGCGGGCAGCGTCGGCCCGCGGCCGTACCGCAGCAGCGACTCGATGCCCTCGGGGACCTCCAGCGGGCGCGACGCGCGGAGCGTGAGCGTCATCCGGTCCTCGATCGTGGCCTCGTCCCCGGCGACCGCGTCCAGCGCCTTCGTGACGTCCTCCACGCAGACCTCGGTGAGGAAGCCGACCCGGCCCAGGTCCACACCGAGCACGGGCGCGCCGCAGGCCGCCGCGACCCGGGCGCCGCGCAGGAAGGTGCCGTCGCCGCCGAGCGTGACGACGAGGTCCGGATAGCCCGCGGACTCCGCCTCCTCCCGGCCGCTGCGGCGCGGCCGGTCCTGCCGCCAGATGTCGATCTCGACGGCGGGGATGTCGCGCTCGGCGCACCAGCGGTGCACCGTGGCGGCCGCCTCGACGGCCTCCGGACGCCCCTCGTGGACGATCATGCCGACCCGGCTCACCGGCATCCCGCACTCCTTCGGCTGGCTCGGCTTCTCCCGCGGCTTCCCGCCGTGCGCACCGCCGCCCGGCCGCGTCCGCCGCCGCGCGGCCCACGACGGCAGTGCCCACCGGGTGCGTGCACCCATCCCAGCACGGCGACTCCCGGTCCGCTCGGCAGCGGGAACACCGGCGGCGGCCGCGCGGCGTCCTAGATGGTGACGGTCCGCCAGGACACCGGTACCCCGTCCCCGTCCGTCCAGCCGAGCACCAGGCGCCGGTGCTCGATGTGCGTCAGCATCTGCGTGCGCGTCCCCGCCGAGCCGCACTGCGCGCCGATCTGCTGCCCGGGCGCCAGCGCCGTCTCCCGGGTGCGCGTCGGGGCGTCGTCGGCCTGGAGGAACACGCAGCCCGGCTCGTCCGTCGTCTTCGTCACGAGGGCGTCCACGTCCCAGCCGCCGCTCTGCGGGTGGACGGTGATGTCGGCGAACCCGACCCGGTCCGGCTCGGTCAGCTCCAGGTGGGCGGTGCCCCCGCCGCCCGACCGGGGCTGCCATCCGTCGGCGGCCCCGGCGGCCGGGGCCAGCGCGAGCAGCGCCGACGACACGACCGACACGACAGTCCCAGCGACCCGACTCCTGCGCACAGCGGCCCTCCACGGTGTCCGTCCGGCCGCCCGGCGGCGGCCCCCCTCATCCAAACCCGGGCAGCGCCCGGGCCCGGCGGCGCGGCGCGCGGACCGGCCGGTGCGATCACCCGTCCGGCATAGGGTGTGATCATGAGCGGCGAGACGGATCTGCGGAAACTGCTGAGCGGCATGCGCCCGGAGGCCGGCCGGGAACGCCTTGTCTTCACCACCCTCCCCGTCGGCGCCGGCGTGCCGGACGGCGTGACACCGGTCGTCACCGTCGTCGAGGAGGAGGGCACGACCCTCGTGCTCCCGCGGGAGCAGGCGGACGCGGCCGGGCTCGGCTACGACTACGTGGCGGGCCGGATCACCCTGCGCGTGCACTCCGCGCTCGCCGCGGTCGGCCTGACGGCGGCCGTCGCCACGGAGCTCTCCGGAGCGGGCCTGAGCTGCAATGTCGTCGCGGGCTTCCACCACGACCATCTCTTCGTGCCGTACGACCGGCTGGACGAGGCGGTCGCGCTGCTGGCGGGCCTGGCGCGGCGCTCCGGCTGATCACTCCTCCGCGTCCGGCGGCAGCAGTGTGCCGAGCGGTCCCAGGTCCAGGTTGAGGTCGCGCATCGTCAGGCCGTACTGCGCGCACAGCCCCGTCATGCGGTCGTGCAGGATCATGAGCGTGGCGCCCAGGCGCTCCTCCTCGTCCTCGGTGAGGTCGCCCGCGTCGAAGCGGCGCAGCGCCTGGCGCTCCATGAGCTGGCGCAGCAGCTCGACGAGGGTGAGCACGAGACGGACGAGGTCCCGCTCGACGGTGTCGGGGTCGGCGCGGATCCGGCGGGCGGGTCGGGGCTGGGCGCCCGGTGCCGGCGGCGGGGGAGCGTCCTCCGGGAGCGCGGGCAGCAGGCGGAAGGCGCGGGCCGCCGCGTCGGCGACCTCGCCGAGCCGGTCGGAGGGCCCGGGCCCGGGTGCGGAACTCACGGCAGCGCCCCCGGGGACGGCGGCGCGGACGAGTCCCAGGGCGACGGGTTCCGCGCGTTGATGGAGACGATCAGCGCGCGCAGCGAGACACGTACCAGGTCGATGTCGGCGATGGACAGCACCACGTCCCCGGTGAGCACGACGCCCCCGCTCAACAGCCGGTCCAGCAGGTCGATCAGGGCCACCTGGCGCTGCGGCAGCGGGTCGCCGCCCCGCGCGGGAACGCTCATGACGGCGCGCCCTCGGGGACGGCGGCGAAGGAGTAGGGCGCCCAGGGCCCGGTCACCTCGACCCTTACGCCGGTCAGCCCGGCGGCGGCGTCCTGGGCGCGGGCGCGGAAGTCCTCCGCGTGGTCGCGGGCGACCAGATAGGCGTCGTTGACGACGTTCTCGCCCGCGTCACCGGCCAGTTGGCCCTGCTGGACGCGGTGCCGTGCGTGATCGGCGGCCAGTTCGCGGCCGATCGCCGCGACGCGCTCCGCGGCCCGGAGGGCGTCGCGGTGGGCGTCCTCGCGCGAACTGCGCTGCACACGGCGGGCCCGCAGATAGGCCCGTCCGGGACTCAGGTCAGCCGCTTCCCGCGCGGGCGGCGCGCCGGGCGCCTCGTCCGGGGCGTCCTCCACATAGATCTTGACGCCCCACTCCAGGTGTCCTTCGAGCCGGGCGAGGCAGGCCGTGAACATCGCGCGGCCGCCGGCCAGCATGGCGCCCACGCGGGAGTCGTCGAGGTACACGGTGGCGAGCCGCAGCGGGAGCACGGTCGCCCGTGCGGACAGTGCCTCGATCACGGTGTGGTGGGCGCGCGCCACCGCCTCCAGCCACGTCAGGTCCTCCAAATTCCGCCGCAGCGCGGCCTCCTGGAAGTCCGCGGCGGGCACCGCGCTCACGGCCGCGGCCAGTTCGGCGCCGTGCGGCCCGGGGACGAGGCGTACGGGGGCGCCCGCCACCCCGGCCAGGTCCGCCGGCAGGTCCTTCGCCGCCGCGGCGCCCTCCCGCAGGACGGCGTACGCGTAGCTCATGCGGCCGGGCCCGGCGTCACTCATCGTCGGTCTCTCTCCTGCGGCGGGCGGAGGCCGGGCGGGCGGCGGTCCGGCGCGGGCGTGCCGCCGGCTTCCGCTCCGGTGCGGCGGGCAGTTCCCGTTCCTCCCGCAGGGCCTCGACCTCCGCGCGCAGGCGCTTGTTCTCCTCGGCGAGCGCGCTCTCGCCACCGGCACGGGAGGAGAGCGACGGATCGTGCTCCCACCAGTCGATCCCCATCTCCCTGGCCTTGTCGACCGAGGCGACGATCAGGCGGAGCTTGATGGTGAGCAGTTCGATGTCGAGCAGGTTGATCTTGATGTCGCCCGCGATGACGATGCCTTTGTCGAGGACGCGTTCCAGGATGTCGGCGAGGTTCGCGGAGGAGCCGCCCTGGCCGTAGGGGGAGTAGGGCGACTGTCCCCGGGTGGGGTACGAGCTGAGTTTGTCGGCGGGGTCCGTCACGCGGTCACCTCTGCTTCCCGCTCAGTTGCCGGCGGCGCCCCGGCGGTGCGCCGTGATCTCCTCCAGCCGGTCGAGCAGTTCGTCCTCACGCCGCTCGAAGGTCTCCTCGTCGATCCGTCCGGCGAGCAGCTCCTTCTCCAGCGCGGCGAGTGCCTGCTCCACCGGCCCGGGGTCGTAGTACTCCTCCTCGGCCGCGTCCTTGACGCGCTCCACGACCCAGACCACGCCGCGCACGGGAGCCAGGGGCAGGGTGAACAGTCCGCTGACGAGTCCCATGGCGCGCGCCCTTTTCCTAGTCGTGCTCGTGATTCATACGAAGCTGTACGGCGGCAGCGGCCCGCGCAGCCGGAAGTCGCACTCGTCGCCCAGCTGGTTGGCAAGGCTGAGCTGCGTGGCGAGGAACATCTCCTCCTGGTCCTCCTGCACCAGGAAGGACACGCTGAGGAAGTCGTGCCCGGAGGGCGGGGTGGACTCGTCCTCGCGGGCGAACGGGCGCAGCGCCTCGACGATGCCCGCGCCGAGCGCGCGCTGCCGCGCCTCGACCTCGCGGCTGATCAGTTCGCCGAGCGCGACCGGCATCTCGGGGGTGCTGGAGCCGTCCCGGATCCGGTTGTTGAGCTGCCGCGCCTCCTCCGACTCCTCCAGGATGCGGCGCAGCAGCGCCTCTTCCTCCCAGGAGACCTTGAGGTGGTATTCGGCGCATCCCTCCAGGCTCTGCAGCCGGTTGTGGAAGTCCTCGGCGCGATCCTCCAGCGTGGCGCGCACGGCGTCGTCGTCGGGGGCCGTGAGGCCGAACCGCAGCGGGAGGACCGGGCCGTCGGCCATCAGCCGTTCCTGCACGTCCTGATGGGCCAGGACGTCGCGGCGCCGGGGACGCAGGTCCTCGGGGGCGTCGCTGACGACGGCGCTGAGTAGTCCGGCGGTCACGGTGCGCAGCGGGCCCGGTGACTCGCCCACGCCGCGCAGTCCGTCGAGGTGCGTCGGGTGCGCCTTCGAGATGATGGAGTAGACGTACACGGCCATGTCATTCCCTCTCCCGCCGGGCGCTCCGCTTGGCCGGGCGGCGCCGCCTCGCTCGGGGTTCCTCCTCGTACTCGGCCTCCTCCTGGCCTTCCTCCTCGTCGTCGCCCCCGCCGCCCTTCAGGGTGTCGGTGACGGCCTCGACGGCGCCGCTCAGCGCGCCCTTGGACTTGCCCTTCGCGCCGCCCTCGGTGATCTCGCCCACGAGGTCGGTGAGCTGGGTCGGCTGCTTGCGGCCGGACTCCAGGTCGAGGCGGTTGCACGCCTCCGCGAAGCGCAGATACGTGTCCACGCTCGCGACGACGATACGGGCGTCGATCTTGAGGATCTCGATGCCGACGAGCGACACCCGGACGAAGACGTCGATGACGAGGCCGCGGTCGAGGATCAGTTCCAGGACGTCGTAGAGACTGCCCGAACCGCCGCCCGACATACCGCCGGCGCCCTGTGGCACCACGGTCATGGTGCCTCCCTTCAGCGCCCCACTCAGACGCGTCGGTCGATCTGCCCGCGGGCGTAACGCCGTTTCCGCTCGTACGAGACGAGCCCGCCCTCCTCGTCCAGCGTCACGTGATAGGTCGCCATGACGCTGGTGGTCGGCGGAACGCGTTCCAGTTCCAGGACCTCGACGTCGGCTTCCCAGCCTTCCTCGGTCGGCTTGACCGCGGACACCGACTCGGGCTGCCGTCCGAGGAGTTCGGTGAGCTGGTCGGCCGCCGAGCGCATGGCCCACGCCGCGGAGGGCTTGCGGGGCCGTCGGGTCATGGCATCCCCTTCGGTCGTTGCCGTCGCCCTGTCTCGAGCGGCGCCACCCCGGCAAGCAAACGTACTATTTCAGCATATATACCTACAGTCGTGTGCGGCGACACGTTCGCCGGCCGGAAGGGAACGACTGATGAAGGATTCGACCAAGATCGCCCTCGCCGCCGGTATGGCCGGTGGTTATGTGCTCGGCCGAACCAAGAAGGGCCGGCTCGCCTTCGGCCTGGCGACGTATCTCGCGGGCCGCCGCTTCGGTCTCGAACCGCAACAGCTGCTCACCGAGGGTGTTCGCAGACTCAAGGAACTACCGCAGTTCGAGGACCTCAACGACCAGCTGCGCGGTGAACTGATGGACGCCGGCCGCCAGGCGCTGTCCGCGGCCGCGGACCGCCGGCTGTCCGGTCTGGCGGAGTCGCTGCACGACCGTACCTCGCGCATCGGCGAGAAGGCCGGCAAGAGCGTGCGCGACGGGGACGAGGAAGCGGAGGACGAGTACGAGCCGGAGGGCGAGGAGGAGGCGGAGGACCAGGAGGCGGAGGACGAGGAGGAAGAGCCCGAGGACGAGGAGGAAGAAGAGCCCGAGGAGGAGGAAGAGCCCGAGGAGGACGAAGAAGAGCCGGAGGGCGAGGAGGAGCCCGCGAAGAGGCCCGCTGCCCAGCGGGCGCCGGGGCGTGCCCGTCACCGCCGTCCCGCGAAGCGACCGGCGGCGAAGGGCGCACCGGCCGAGAAGCCCCCGGCCAAGAAGGCGCAACCGGCGAGGAAGTCCGCCGCCAAGAAGGCCGCCCCGCCCCCGCGCAAGCAGGCGGCGAAGAAGCCGGCAGCCAAGAAGGCGGCGACGAAGAAGACCGCACCGAGTCGCGGCGGCGCCAAGAAGTCGGCCGCGAAGAAGACGTCGGCCAAAAAGGCCTCGTCCGCACGGCGGAGGTAGGCCATGGCCAGGACGGCACAGAGCAGCCCGAACGGACAGACCTCGGGCCTGGACCAGTTGCGCGACGAGGTGGGCCATTTCCTGGGCGCCCAAGTGGAGAACCTGGCGGAGAAGGCAGGCGACAAAGTCGCGGGCCTCACCGACAAGTTGCGCGACGTGGCCGAGAACAACGGTGCGTTGCCGAAGGCGGGACTGCGCATCCTCCAGGGCGAGTCGCCGTTGAAGGCCTTCATGAGCGAGAAGGCCAAGAGCATCGGTGGAGGCATGCTCGACAAGGCCAAACAGGCCATGGGCATGGGCAAGGGGCGCAAGTCTGGGACGACGAAGGTGATGAACATCATCGAGTCCCTCGACGTCGGCGTGCCGGTCCGCTTCGCCTACGACCACTGGACGCAGTACGAGAAGTTCAGCACCTTCACCAAGGGTGTGCGCAGCGTTTCCAAGGGCGAGGACGCCAGCAGCGACTGGAAGGTCAAGGTGGGCCCGTCCACCCGTGGTTGGAAGGCCACCGTTCAGGAGCAGATCCCCGACGAGCGCATCATCTGGAGCTCCGAGGGTGCCAAGGGCACCACGCGCGGATGTGTCAGCTTCCACGAGGTCACGCCCACGCTGACCCGCATCGTGCTCGTCGTCGAGTACTACCCCTCCGGCTTCTTCGAGAAGACCGGCAACATCTGGCGAGCCCAGGGCCGCCGTCTCCGGCTGGACTTCAAGCACTTCCAGCGGTATGTCACCCTCACCGACGAGGAACCCGAGGGATGGCGCGGCGAGATCCGCGACGGCGAGGTCGTCCGCACACACGAGGAGGCGCTGGAGGCCGAGGAGGCGGAGGACGAGGACGAGTACCCGGAGGACGAGGAGTACGACGACGAGGCCGAAGGCTACGACGACGAGGCCGACGAAGCCGAGGACGAGGACGACAGCTACGAGGACGACGAGGGCGAGGAGGCCGAGGACGACGGCTACGAGGACGAGGAGGGCGAGGAGGCCGAGGACGAGGACGAGGGCGAAGAGGAGGCGGACGAGGACGAGGCGGAGTACGACGACGCGCGCCGTTGACCCGGCGTCACATGCCGCTCCCCGCCCGCCGTTCCGCGACTTTCGCCAGCCCGTCGAAGGTGCGCTCCAGTACCTCCCGGCGCCGCACGCGGTAGTCCGCCCCCGGCTCCAACTCGTCGACCGCGGCGTCCCACACGGCGAGGTAGCGCGCCTTCCACGCCCGGACCGTCGCTGCCCCGGGGAGCGTCGCCCCCGCCCAGCCCCGCGTGGCGAGCAGGTGCAGCAGTTCCAGGTTGCAGGGCACCGCCACGCCCCAGTACTCGTCCGGTTCCAGCTCCGACGGGTCGCCCTCCATGGCGCGTGCGACCTCGGCGGTCAACCGGCCGGTGAGCAGGCCCAGATGGTCCGCCGCCGTGTCCTCGTCGAAGTTCCCCGCGCCCCAGCTGCCCACCGTGCTCAGCCCTCCACGGCGCCGTGCAGCGACGCGTCCGCGGGCCCGTGGGTGAACCGGGTGAAGCGCACACGCAGTCCGGCCCGCTCGGGCGAGCAGCAGAAGGGGCCGGCCGACGCCTCGGCCCCGGGCGCCAGGGGTGCCAGCCGCACCATCCGCCAGGGCTCCGCGTCGCAGCGCGCCCTGATCGTCACAGCGTCGCCGTCCCGGCTGGCCCGCACGGTGACCTCGCGGCCCGTCCACTCGGGCACCGGCGCCAGGGACCAGTCCGACCGGCCGTGCGTGACCACCGCGCCGAGGTGCGGCACGCCGTCCGACATCTCCACGCCGGCCTTGATCCATGTCTCCGCGTCGACGCGGATCATGAGGCCCGCCTGGTCGTACAGGGTGTCGAAGTCCACGACGAAGGACACCTCGACGGCGCCCGAACCGGGGATCGGGGCGAGCAGCGCGTGCCCGTCGTCCCGGACGAATCCGTAGCTCGTGGTGCGCCAGAAGTCGCTGCGGTCACGCGTGGTGACCAGCAGTCCCTCGGCGTCGGATCGGGCCTCCAGCGGCGGGTTGAGCCACGCGGCCTCGTCCCAGTCGATCGCACGGTGATCGTTCATGGGGTGAGTCTGCCCGTACCGACCCGCCCGGGGCCAGGGGCGGACGCCGCGCCGCCTGACGCGAAGGTGGGGAGAATGGCTGTGGGGAGCCCCCGTGCCTGATGGAGGAATCCATGGGGATGGAGCCCGACAAGGGTCAGGAGCGCCTGCCGCGGCTGCAGCTGGACGAACTGCTGGACGAGTTGCAGATCCGGATCGATGCCGTGCGCGGGACGCGGGACCGGGTGCACAGCCTGCTGCAGGCCGTGCTGTCGGTGGGGCGCGAGCTCGATCTGTCACAGGCGCTGCGCCGGATCGTGGAGGCGGCGGTCGTGCTCGTGGACGCGGAGTACGGCGCGCTCGGCGTCATCGGGGGCGACGACCGGCTGTCGCAGTTCCTCCCGGTGGGCGTCACGGACGCGGACATCAAGAAGATCGGCCCGCTGCCGTCCGGCCACGGCATCCTGGGCGAACTCATCCGCCATCCCGAGCCGCTGCGGCTGGAGGAGATCTCCGAGCACCCCGTCTCGTACGGCTTCCCGGCGAACCACCCGCCGATGCACTCGTTCCTCGGCGTCCCCATCCGGGTCCGCGACGAGGTGTTCGGCAATCTCTACCTGACCGAGAAACGCGGCGGCAAGGAGTTCGACGGCGAGGACGAGGCCGTGCTGTCGACGCTCGCGGTCGCGGCCGGTGTCGCGATCGACAACGCCAGGCTGTACGAGGAGGCCAGGTCTCGGCAGCGCTGGCTGGAGGCGAACGCCGAGATCACCGCCAGCCTGCTGTCCGGCGCCGAGGAGTCCCGGGTGCTGGAGCTGATCGTGGAGCACGGCCGGCGCATCCTGGACGCGGACCTGGGCGTGGTGGCCCTGCCGGTCGAGGGGACCGGCGACGTCCGGATGGCCATCGCCACCGGCATCGACGCCGCCGCGCACACCGGGCTGGTGCTGCCGCGCCGGGGTTCCTTCGTCGGCGCCGCGATGGCGTCGGGGGAGCCGATCATCAGCTCCGAGGTGGGCCAGGACCCGAGGATCACGGCCGGGCCGCCCCGCTTCGGCGGGCTGGGACCGGCCGTCGCCGTGCCGATGAGCACCAGCGAGGGCGTGCGCGGCGCGCTGCTGCTGGCCCGCGCCCAGGGGCAGCCGGACTTCACCGAGATCGAGACGGCGCCGCTGACGGATTTCGCGGGTTCCGCCGCGCTCGCCATGGAACTGGCGGAGCGGCGTCGCTCCGCCGAACAGCTGGCCCGGCTGGAGGACCGCGACCGCATCGCCCGCGACCTGCACGACCTGGCCATCCAGCGGCTGTTCGCGACGGGGATGACGCTGCAGAGCGCGGTGCGCTTCGTCGACCACCCGGAGGCCAGCGAGCGGCTGCTGCGCGCGGTGGACGACCTGGACGAGACGATCAAGATCATCCGGTCCACGATCTTCGGCCTGCGCACGCGCGATGCCGGTCCTGGCCGCAAGGGCCTGCGGGTGCGGGTCGCGGGCGAGGTGGAGCGGGCGGTGCCCGCCCTTGGCTTCACCCCGGCGCTGCGGATGGAGGGCCTGATCGACACCGACGTGCCGGTTCCGGTCGCCGAGAACGTCGTCGCCGTGCTGGGGGAGGCGCTGTCGAACACGGCCCGGCACGCGAAGGCCCGCTCCGCGGAGGTGTCCCTGGTCGTCGGTGACGGCGCGGTGACCCTGACCGTGGCCGACGACGGCGTGGGCATCCCCGAGGGGACCTGCCGCAGCGGCCTGTTCAACCTCGCCGAGCGGGCGGAGAAGTTCGGCGGCGCGCTGCGCCTGGAGGTTCCGGAGCGGGGAGGCGCGCGTCTGATCTGGCACGTCCCGCTGCCGCGCGACTGACCGGCCGTCCCCGCTCCGGGACGTCAGTTCACCTCGATGACCGGCTGACCCGGACGGCGCGGCGCGGTGCCCGGCCGCGGCGGCCCGTATCCCAGCCGCACCAGCATCTGCACGTGCCCGGGGCCGGATTCCGTGCTGCGCAGGGCCCGGCGCAGGTCGGGGTACTCCAGCGCCTGGTGCAGCAGTGACGCGCGCACCCGCTGCGTGGTCGCCGCCAGCAGCACGTGCTGCAGGGCCTGCCCCGCCCGCAGCCAGTCGGCGGGGCCGTCGCGGCGCGTGGTCAGGACGGCGACGAGCGGGAAGCGGTCGTCGCAGGGCGCCGGCCCGGTCGCGTACGAGGACTCGGGCCCCGGGCCCGGCGGCCGGGGGACCGGCTCCCTGTCCCTCGCACCACGCCGGTCGGCGTCCTCCGTCAGCCGCAGCAGCCGCCGGGTCTCCGCGGCGTGGGGCAGGCTCAGCGCCGCGCCCTCGGTGTGGGCGGCGTCGACCAGGTCGAGCAGGAACGCTCCCGGTGGCCGGCGTACCGGGCACGTGGCGACGGCATCGCGACGGCGCCACAGAGCGCCGTACAGATCGGCGCCGCACACCCCGGGGGCGCCGGCGCGGATCGGGGCGGTCAGCCGCACGCTGGCGTACAGGCCGGGATCGGCGGGGCAGGGCAGTATGCGGACCTGCGGTTCCCAGCCGAAGTGGGTGACGGCGACCCGCAGGTTGAACAGTGCCGCACCGATGGAGACGTGCAGCGTCCGCAGGGCGTGGTCGCCGGCGGCGTCCGGCGCGGGTGGTCCGCCGACGGCGCGCACCTGCAAGGTGGCCGTGTCCGGGTCCAGGCGGTACCGCCAGGGCCGTCGGGCCTGACATGAGGGGGCGGCGACCGCGGCGGAGATCAGCTTCTCCAGGGTCGCGCCGTCGAGTGTGGTCGTCGTCATCGCGCTGCACCTCCCGGCCAGGCGCCTGAGACCATGCTGCGCCGCGGTGGCGTGCCGGGGGAGGGCCGCCGGGCTCTGCCGGGGGGCCCGTTCGGCCCCACTTGACGGGCCGGGTGGTCAGTGGTGCGGATCGGGTGGCGGGCCGTCGGGATGGTGCTGGGTGGCGAGGACGGCGGCCTGGATGCGGCGTTCGACGCCGAGCTTTCCGAGCAGCCGGGAGATGTGGTTCTTCACGGTCTTCTCGGACAGGAAGAGCCGCTGCGCGATCTCGCGGTTGGTCAGGCCCTCGCCGACCAGGTCCAGGATCTCCAGCTCCCGCGGGGAGAGGGCGGCCAGCGCGTCGTCCTGCGGCGGCGCCTGCGGTTCCTCGTGGGTGCGCAGGCTCTCCATCAGCCGGGCCGTCGTCGCCGGGTCCAGCATCGACTGGCCGGAGGCCACCGTGCGCACCGCCTCCAGCAGGTCGGACCCCTTGATCTGCTTCAGTACGTAACCGGCGGCGCCGGCCATGATGGCGTCCAGCAGCGCGTCGTCGTCGTCGAACGACGTCAGCATCAGGCAGGCGAGGCCGGGCATGACCGAGCGCAGCTCGCGGCAGACCGTGATGCCGTCGCCGTCGGGGAGCCGCACGTCGAGGATGGCCACGTTGGGGCGGAGCGCCGGGCCGCGGGCGACCGCGTGGTCGACCGAGCCGGCCTCGCCGATCACCTCCATGTCGGTCTCCGCGTCGATCAGGTCGTGCAGCCCCCGTCGCACGACCTCGTGGTCGTCGACCAGGAAGACCTTGATCGGCGCCTGCGGTGAGAACTCCCGCACCTCGGTCATGCGCGCTCCCGGCTGCCGCCTCGTGTGCCCGGCCGTCCCCCCGATCGTCGCCGATCCGCCCCCGTCGTCATAGCGCCGAACGGGTCACCGTCGGTCACCGCTGCCCTGGGGGCCGTACAGGTCGAGCAGGCGGGTGCGGGTGCCCTGGAGACGGTGTGTGACGATCTCCGCGACGCGCCGGGCGATGGCGTAACCGAGGACCGGATCGGCCTCGCACAGCGCTCGCACGGCCGCCGCGTCGTACTCCTCGGCCGTGACCGGGGTGCGGGTCTGCGCCCCCAGGTGCCAGCAGTACGGCGCGAACAGCCAGGAACAGCCGAGCAGGTCGCCGGGGCCGAGCGTCTCCACCTGGGCCGCCCGGCGGCCGGGCACGTGCAGGTCGAGCGCGACCGACCCGGAACGGATCACCCAGAAACGGTCCGCCCGGTGGCCCTCCTCGAAGACCCGGGTGCCCGCCGGGAAGGAGACCTCGCGGCCGAGTTCCGTCAGGCGGTCCCGTGCATGCGCCGGCAGCGCGCCGAGCAGGCCCTTCGTCGTGATGGTCACGGCAGTCTCCCTCGTCGGTCGGCAGGAACGGCGGGTCGTGCCCGCGCCCGCGGGTCAGGCGGGGATCGCGACGACGTCGTGGTGCGGTCCGCCCAGTACGACCTTCAGGGCCCCGGTGTCGGTCGCCGAGGAGAACACGTCGTAGGCCGCCGCCGCGTCCTGGAACTCGAAGGCGTGCGTGACCAGGGACGCGGCCGGCAGCCGGCCGGCCTCCATCATCCGCAGCAGGGTCGGGGTGGAGTACGTGTCGACCAGACCGGTGGTGACGGTCAGGTTCCGGCTCCACAGGTCCTCCAGGTGGAGGGTGACCGGCTGCGCGTGCACGCCGATGTTGGCCACACGGCCGCCGGGCCGCACCATGCGCGTGCACAGCCCGAAGCTCTCCGGCGTGCCGGCCGCCTCGATCACCACGTCGGCGCCGAGTCCGCCGGTGAGGTCGGCGACCAGTTGCTCGGGTCCCTCGTCGGCGCGGACCACCGCGTCGGCGCCCAGGTGCTTGGCCGCGTCCAGCCGGGCCGGGACGAGGTCGACGGCGATGACGGCGTGCGGCGAGAAGAGGTGGGCGGTCGCGATGGCGGCCAGCCCCACCGGCCCGCTGCCGACCACGACGACCGTGTCGCCGGGGCGCACTCCGCCGTTGAGGACGCCCACCTCGTAGCCGGTGGGGAAGATGTCCGCGAGCAGCACGGCGACCTCGCTGCCCACCACGTGCGACAGCTTGTGCAGGCCGACATCCGCGTACGGGACGCGTACGTACTCGGCCTGCGTGCCGTCGATCAGGTGCCCCAGCGTCCAGCCGCCGCCGCCGCGGCACTGCCCGTACGCCTGCTCGCGGCAGGGTCGGCACTGCCCGCAGCCGCTGACGCAGGAGACCAGCACCCGGTCCCCGGGACGTACGGTGCGGACCGCGGAGCCCGTCTCGACGACCTCGCCGACCGCCTCGTGGCCCAGCACCGTGCCGGCGGGGACGTCGGGCAGGTCGCCGCGCAGGATGTGCAGGTCCGTGCCGCAGACGCCGGCGGTGTCGACGCGGACGATCGCGTCCGCCGCGTCCGTCAGCCGCGGATCAGGTACCTCCTGCCAGGCCGCCTGTCCCGGTCCGTGGAAGACCCAGGCCTTCATGTGTGACTCCCTCCGTCGGGCCGTAGCGCATGTCGAAGGCATGCTCGAGATCGGCCAGTCGCAGCGCTCCGAGGACCGGGCCGTCCACGACGACCAGGCGCAGCGTTCCGCCGCGCTGCCGTACCCGGCGCAGGGTCCGGCACAGCACGCGCAGCCCTGAGCAGTCGATGAAGCCCACCTCGCGCAGGTCGACCACGAGGTCCGGGCGGGGCGCGGCGCTCAGCGCGTCCAGGCGCGCGGCCACCAGTGGGGCGCTGATCAGGTCGATCTCGCCGTGCAGGGACACCACATCGGCCCCGGCCACGGTCCGCTCCCGCAGGCACTCGTGCGGCATGCCGTCACCCATGACGATCACCTGCCTGTCCGTGCGCGGTGCACTCCTCCCCACTGTGGGACGCCACCGGCGTCCCGGACATGGGCCGAAGGGGTAACCCACCGGGGCCGAGCGGCCCCCCTCGGCTCCCGCCGCGCGGATCCGCCGGGACGGCCGTGGGGGGGGGGGGGGGGGGGGGGCGCCGGCGGCGGGCCGGGGGGGGGGGGGGGGGGCGGGGCTATGGTAGAACGAGAAGCCGCCGACCGGGGCGGCGCCGCGCGCCGGCG
>NZ_JBIARB010000005.1:193734-398819 GCF_042889545.1 Streptomyces sp. NPDC002574 | reverse complement strand
CGCCCCCGGCGCCCGGGCCCGGGGCCGAGGGGTTACCCCCCGGGGGCCGCGCGGCCCCCCTCGGCTCCCGCCGCGCGGAGCCGCCGGGCCGGCCGGGCCGCCGGGTGCGCGGGCACCGGGCGGCACGGACGGTCTGCGGGGCGTGCCAGGTCAGATGTTCCAGACCTGGAACTCGGACAGCTGGGCCGCGGGCCAGCCGTCGTTGGCGGTGACGGTCACCCGGACGTAGCGCTGGGTGGACGCGGTGAAGGTGATCGTGACGGTGTTGTTCGCGCCCGGGGTGAAGCTGTAGGACGCGGACGACTTGAGGGTGCTGAAGGCGGAACCGTCGGTGCTGCCGGTGAGCGAGAGCGTTTCGTTGCGGGCGCCCCAGCCGGCCGGCAGCTTCAGGACGACCTTGCTCACGCTCTGCGCCGAGCCGAGGTCGACCTGGGCCCACTGCGGGAAGGCGTTGTTGGCGCTCTCCCAGTAGGTGGCCTGGTTGCCGTCGGTCAGGTTCGAGGACGGGTAGACGTCGGTGTGGCTGGACTCGGTGGTGGGCCGGCCGGCCGCCAGGTTGGTGGCCACCGTGCCGCTGCCGGTGCCCGAGAGGGCGACGGTGGTCGGGTTGTCGGTCGCGTTGCTGTTGATCGTCAGGGTGCCGGTGCGGGTGCCGGACGCGGTCGGGGTGAAGGTCACCGCGACGGTGCAGCCCGCGCCCGCGGCGAGTGAGGTGCCGCAGGTGTTGCTCTGCGCGAAGTCGCCGGAGGCGGTCACCGAGGAGATCGACGCGGCGGCCGTACCGGTGTTGGTCACCGTCACGTTCCGCGCGGCGCTGGTGGTGCCGGGCGTCTGGGCGGAGAAGGTGAGCGACGTCGGGCTGACCGTCAGGGTCGGCGACGTCGGGTTGCCGGTGCCGCCGCTCGGGAAGACCTGGAGGTCGGACAACTGGGCCGCGTTCCAGCCGGTGTTGGCGGTGACGTTGATCCGTACGTAGTGGGCCGTCGCCGCCGGGAAGGTCACGGTCACCGTGTTGTTGTTGGCGTTCGGGTCGAAGGTCCGGGCGGCGGACGCCGCCAGGGTGTCGAAGCTGGTGCCGTTGGTGGAGCCCTGCACGGACAGGGTCTCGGTACGGGTCGCCCACGCGGTGGACGGCGGGAGCTTCAGGGTGACCTTGCCGACGCTGTAGTTCTGGCCCAGGTCGACCTGTACCCACTGCGGGAAGTTGCCGTTGGCGCTCTCCCAGTACGTGGAGGCGTCGGTGTCGGTGACGTTGCCCGCGGCGAAGGTGCCGTTGGTGGAACTCGCCGACGCCGGGCGCCCGGCGGCGATGTTCGTGCCGCTGTCGATGCCGGTGCCGCCGAGCGCGACCTTCGTCGGGCTGTTGTTGGCGTTGCTGGTCAGCGTCAGGGTGCCGTTGCGGGTACCGCCCGCGGTGGGCTTGAAGGTGACGGTCACCACGCACGACGAACCGACCGGCAGCGCCCCGCAGTTGTCGGTCTCGGTGAAGTCACCGGTCGCCGCGACGGACGACACGGTGGCCGCGCTCGTGCCGGAGTTGGTGACGGTCACCGTCTGCGGCGTGGCCGTCGAGTCGACCACCGTGCCGGCGAAGGACAGATTGGCCGGGTTGGTGTTCAGCACCGGGCCGGGCGCGATGCCGGTGCCCGCCAGGGTGACGGTGCTGGTGTTGCCGCCCGCTGTGACGGCCAGGGTGCCGGTGCGGTCCCCGGACGCGGTCGGCCTGAAGGTGACGCTGACGGTGCAGGAGCCGTTCGCAGGCACCGACGTGCCGCAGGTGTTGGTCTGCGCGAAGTCGCCCGAGGTGGCCAGCGCGGACACGGCGGCGGCGGTGCCGGTCGGGTTGGACACCGTCACGGTCTGTGCGGCGCTGGTGGAACCCGTGGCGACGGAACCGAAGTTGAGCGCGCCCGGGGAGGCCGTGACACCGGTGACGGGGTAGGGCGGGAAGACCGGCGTGGGGAAGCCGCCGCAGAAGGGTGTCCCGGAGATGCCGGAGTTGCCGCCGCCGTCGGTGACCGTGAAGTTGGGGCCCTCACAGCTGTAGACGGGTGACGAGGCGCCGACGCCGGTCGCCGTGACGTTGGTGAACGTGGCCGCGCCACCGGTCTGCTCCTGCAGCGCGAACGTTCCCGTGCCCGCGATCGTCACATTGCTGAGGTGGACGCCGCTGACCGTGCCCTCGACCCACTGCACCGCCTCGTAGGGGCTCTGCTGGATCAGCGCGTTGCTCACGTTGATCGGTCCCGTGATGGCGCCCTGACTGCCGTCGAACCAGAGCGCTCCCACACCGAACTGCCAGTTCGGGTCGAGACTGCCGTCGCGGATCATCGTGTTGTTGGTGATGTCGGTCGTGCCCACCGGCGTGGAGGTGAAGCGCTGGCCGACGTGGATGCCGCCGCCCTGCGCCAGACCGGAGTCCACCACCAGGTTGCCGCTCACCGTGTTGTCGTGACCGCCGTAGATCGCGATGCCGTTGGCCAGGATCTGCTGCTGCACGGTGTTGTTGGAGAAGCTGTCATTGGCGTCGGCGCCGAGGGCGGAGTCCGCCCACATCGCCAGACCGTCGTCACCGGTGTTGCGGATGTCGCTGTTGGTGACGGTCGAATTGGTGACGCCACCGTGGAAGTTGACGCCGTCGGCGGTGGTGTCGCGGATCCGCAGCCCGCTGAGGGTCAGCTTGTCCATCGGGCCGTCCATCCAGGCGCCGACCTTCAGGTGGTCGATCCAGATGTTCGACGCGGAGGAGTTGCTCATCGCGCCGCCGATGCCGTTGACCTGGTCGCAGTCGTTGCGGGTGCCGACCTGGCCGAAGATCGCGAAGTTGGAGAGGTGGACGTTGCTGCTGACCCCGCGATTGCCGCCGACCCCACAGCTGTCGGGCTCGCCGAGCCCGTAGAAGCCGGGCGCCGCACCGGTCACCGTCGAGTACCACATGCCCGCACCGGCCACGGTGACGTTGTTGACCGTGATGTGGCCGGGGATCTTGAACGTGCCCGACGGGATCCACACCGTGCCGCCGGCCCCGGCCGCGCTGATCGCCGCGTTGAAGGCCGCCGTGGCGTCGCTGCCGCCGGTCGGGTCGGCGCCCTTGCTGGTGACCGAGACCGAGCCGGCCGGCTGCGGGAGGGCCGCGCCGACCTGCTCGAAGTCGGCGAAGTCGATGGTGGTCGTGGTGCCGCCGGCGCCCACCTGGAGGGTGAAGGTGGTGCCCGCCGGATACGTCTGCGGCAGCAGCCGGTGGACCTCGTCGTAGAAGTGGTGCCGGTTGCTGCCCGGGGTGTTGGTGAACGGGTAGCTGCCGTAGTACCAGCTGTAGGCGTTGGTGAGGGTGAAGTCGGGCTGTGCGGCGCCGTTGATGGCGAAGGACAGCGGGGCGGTATAGGCCGAGCCGCCGGCGGTGTCCGGGATGCTGTAGCGGAAGTCGATCGAGTTGGTCGCCACGGGCGTGGTGAAGGTGACGAACTTCCCGCTGCCCTGCAGGGTCACCGCCTTGCGGTACGACGCCTCGTCCGCGAGCTCACCGTAGGTCCAACTCGGGCCGATCAGGGTGCCGTTGGTGGTGGAGTTCTCCGCCTGCACCTCGACGTAGGGCAGGTTCGCGCCGCTGCCGCCGGTGGCGGCCGCGGCGAAGGCCGGGGTGGCGGTCAGCGCGAGCGCGCCGCCGGTGGTCAGCAGTGTGGTGCCGGCCATGACAGCGACGGCTCGTCTTAAGGACGGCCGTCTCCGGCTTCGGAGGATGGGGGGTATACGAAACATCACATGCTCCTTTCGGCGCAGAATGTCTGTTCTGCACCAGGGGGGTGGAGCGCCAACGCAAGGGGCACCGTAATGTCGCGGATACAGCGCCGCAATATCCAGGCTCATTCTCGCGAGAAAGTAACTTTTTTGCGCAAGAATCTGCGCTCCACTGCACGGTCCCGGGGGTGGTGCCGATGTGGCGGTCACGGGCAAATGATTGGCTAGTGGTCTTCTTGTCTAGTCAAGAAGGCGTAATATCCGGCCATGGCATTGCGCAACGCGGTGATGGCGGCCCTCCTGGAGGGGGAAGCGTCCGGCTACGACCTGTCCAAGAGGTTCGACGCGTCGGTGGCCAACTTCTGGATGGCCACCCCCCAGCAGCTCTACAAGGAACTGGACCGGATGGAGTCCCAGGGGCTGATCGAGGCCCGGGTCGTCCTCCAGGAGCGCCGGCCCAACAAGCGCCTGTACTCACTGACCGCCGCCGGGCACCAGGCGCTGCACGACTTCACCGCGGAACCCGCCAGACCGACCGCGATCCGCGACGAGTTGCTGGTCAAGGTCCAGGCGGTGGACGGGGGAGACGCGGCCGCCGTCCATACCGCGATCGCGGAGCTCCTGGAGTCCTCGCGGGCCAAGTCGGCGCGCTACGACCTGGACCGTGAGCGCCTGCTCGCCGGGCGCACCGAGGAGCAGTTCCTCACCGGCGCCGAACGGGTCGGCCCGTACCTGACCCTGATGCGCGGCCGTGCCTTCGAGGAGGAGAACATCCGCTGGGCCGAGCGGGCGCTGACCGTCCTGGAACGGCGGTCCACGCTTCCGGCCTGAGCGGGGCCGTGCCGTCGCGTCCCCCCTCACCGGTCCCCGTCCCGCGGGGGCGCGGGCCGGGACGGCGGGACCCGCGGGTCCAGTCGCAACAGGCCGCGGGCGCACAGTTCGTCGAGGACTTGCAGCAGCAGCGGGCGCGCCTCGGCGCCGGGTTCCTTGGCGGCCGGCCGCGTACCGTCCTCCGGGGACGTCCCACGGGGCCGTGGCACGTCGTGCTGCTCGGGCTCCTCAGGGCCGTTGGTGCACTGTCGGACCATCGGCACCGGCGCGGTCGCCGGAGATACGCCGTACGGGTGGATCCGGTGCCGGTCACGTCGGGCCCTCGACCGGCAGCTCCAGGCGGACCTCGTAACCCCCCTCGGCCGTGGGCCCCGAACTGAACGTGCCGTTCAGCAGCGCGGCACGCTCCCGCAGTCCGACCAGGCCGTACCGCGCGCTCGGCAGGGGAAGGGGCCGGCGGGTGGGCCGGCCGTTGGTGACCGTCGCCCGGACGACGCCGGCCTCGCGCCGGATCCGCACGGTGGCCCGTGCGCCGGGCGCGTGCTTGCGCACATTGGTCAGGGCCTCCTGGACCGTGCGGTAGACGGCACGCTGGACGGGCGCCGGGAGCCCCTCCGGCAGATCCATGTCGAGGTCGGCCTCGATGCCGCTGCCGCCGACGAGCCGTTCGAGGTCCGACACGGACGGCTGCGGTGTCAGTTCGGTCGGACGGCTGCCGGCCGCTCGCAGAACGTCCACCATGTGCCGCAACTCGTCCAGGGTCTGCACGCTCAGCCGCCGGATCGTCCCCGCGGTCTCCTTGACGGCCGCGTCCGGCGCGCCGACCTGCAGGGCACCGGCCTGCACGGCGATCAGGCTGACCTGATGGGAGACGACGTCGTGCATTTCCCTGGCCAGCTGGGCACGCTCCGTGGCCAGCACCGTCTGGTCGGTGAGCAGCCGCTCGTGGTCGCGGGCCTCGGAGATCTCCCGGAGCCGGAGCGAGAGGTCACGACGGGCCTGCACGAGCTGTCCGAGGAAGAGGGGGGCGGCCGCGGTCGTAGCGGTGTAGCCGAGGGTGATGAACGTCGCCGTTTGCGTGAGGTCGAAGTTCATCGAGGGCCACGGTGGTACGTCACAGAGCGTGAAGGCGATGCCGCAGAGCGCCAGCAGAGTGCGCCGCCGCGTGAACGTGGCGAGCGTGTACAGGGCGGCCAGCGACGCGAACACCGCGGACGACACGAGCACGGCGGGCAGGGTCAGCAGGAACGTCAGCAGCGGTCGGTGGCGGCGCAGCATCAGCGAGAGCGCGGCCGTCAGGCCCCAGGCCAGGCTGGCGGAGTCGTTGAAATGGACGTTGACGCGCACGTCGAGCAGCGCGAAGAAGACGAGGACCACGTCCAGCAGCACGGGGGGCGGCGTGCGGAACCTCATCATCCGTCGGCCCGCCGGCACGGACGGCCGCACGCGCCGGTACGCCGCGGGCCGGCGCCCTCACCGGGGCGGGGCGTGCGCGGGGCTCCCGCCACGGGTCGCCGGACGCCCGGGGCCGGCGGAATCGTGCGCGCCGTACGGCATGGGGCCATGATCGGATGCCTACCCCGCCCGGGGCCGTACCCCTTGCGCGCGCCGCGCTACCGGCCGGATGGCGGATGCCGTCCCGCCGGTCGGTGGAGGCAACAGCCGCCGACCGGTGGATGGATCCCGGGGACGCCGGACGCCATGCTGTAACCAGGAAACACCTGTCCACGCAGGTCCACGTGTGTCCACGTATCCCCGTATCCACGGACCGCGGCACCGACGGTCGGCGCCTGCTCCCTCCTCACGTCGCCTCGTCACCCGAGTGGCGGCAGACAGCCCACGGACCGTGTGGGAGAACGGTTGCCGGAGCCTCACAGGACGCCCGGTACCCGACCGGGAAAGGAAGGAGGCCACCGTATGGCGATCCACCTGACCCTTCTGTGCGCGGCCACCGCGACCGGAGGACGCGAAGCGGTCCTCGGTGACGAGCCCGTGGGGAAGCGGCTGCCCGGCAGCGTGACCCTCCCCGCGTTCGTCACCCACCCGCTGACCATCAGGGCGCCCTCGACGCGCTGCGCCCGGACCGCCGAGGCGCTCGGCCTCGAGCCGACGGTCGAGCCCGCGCTGCGGGACCTGGACTGCGGTCGCTGGAAGGGACGGACCCGCGCGGAGATCGCGGCCATGGACCCGTACGGCCTGTCCCTGTGGCTGACCGACCCCGAGGCCGCGCCGCACGGCGGTGAATCCGTCCGGCACCTGTGCGACCGGGCGGCCGACTGGCTCATCAAACTCCCGCGTGGCACCCGGCCCACTCTCGCCGTCGTCGAGCCCGCCGTCGTGCGCGCCCTGCTCGTGCACGCACTTCTGGCGCCGGCGAGGACCTTCTGGCACCTCGACGTGCGGCCGCTGTCGGCGGTGTCGCTCGTTTCCACGGACACCGGCTGGCAGGTCACCCCCGCCCACGCGGCGGAGCGGGAGCCCTCTCGTCCGGCCGGGAGCGTTCCGCTCGCCGTCCACGGGACGCCTTTCACGACTCTCCGCCACCATGCGCCATTGGAGCAGGCGAACGCCGCCGCACCGCCGCTTTCCTGACGGGCCGTCAGTGAGAGGCGCCCGTTGCCGGTGACACCGGCGACGGGCGCCTCCCGTTCGTGTCGGGGTGCCTCGGTGGCCGCCTTCATCCGCTCCTGGCCGGCCTCGGCGACGATGCCCTGAGGCGTGGCGTCGTCGACACCCGCACAGGTCCCGGGGCGGCTGTGGCGGGGCGGTGGCCGGCCTGTGACACCCCGAAGACCCCGGCTCGGTGAGCCGATCCGGGATCAGATCCAGGATCAGATCCAGGATCAGATACGGACGCCGAACTGGAACGGCATGTTGTTGATCGACTCGTAGCGGACGAGCGCGCCGGAGTGGGGCGCGTGCAGGACCATGCCGTTGCCCGCGTAGAGGCCGACGTGGTGCAGGTCGCCGTAGAAGATCACCAGGTCGCCGGGCTGCAACTGGCTCATCGACAGGCGGGTCCCGGCGTTGGCCTGGTCCTGCGAGATCCGGGGGATGGTGACATCGGCCTGGGCGTACGCCCAGAAGGTGAGGCCGGAGCAGTCGAACGAGGTCGGACCCGCGTGCGAGTAGACGTACGGCATGTCGATCCGGGTCTGCGCGGCCGCGAGGGCGGCGGCGGCACGGCTGGTGGCCGGGGTGTCGTTGCCGAGGTTGACGTGCTGGTTGCCCACGCCGGCGCCGGCGTCCGCGGCGGCGACCGCGGCGCGCTGGGCGGCGGTCAGTGAGTTGAGCAGCCGCTGCGTCTCGGCCAGCTTGCCCTGGACCTGCTTCTTCTTCCTGGCCAGTTCGGTGCGGGTCCGGTCGAGTTCGGTGAGCTTGCTCGCCGCCTCCGCCTTCTGCTGGGCGAGGCTGCGCTTCTTCTCCGCGATCTGCCGGAGGCCCTCGGCCTGTTTGGTGCTCAACGCTTCCAGAGTGGACGCCTTGTCGAGGTAGGTGTCCGGGTCGGTGGAGAGGAAGAGCTGCAGCGTCGGGTCGATGCCGCCGCTGCGGTACTGGGCGCTGGCGAGGGTGCCGAGGTCGTCCTGGAGGTCGTTGAGTTCGTCCTGCTGGCGGGCGACCTCGTCCTGGATGTTGTCGACCTGCTTCTGCAGCTGCTCCTGCTTCTCCTTGGCGCCGTTGAGCTTCTCGGTCGCCTGCTCGGTCTGCTCGTAGAGGGCGTCGACCTTGGCCTTGACGCTCTTGACGGACTGCTTGGCGGGAGCGGCCTGGGCGGCCTGGGCGGAGATCGCCACGGCTGCGGCGGCGGTCGCGGTGAGCACCGTGATGCGGGTGCGACTGGTCTGCTTGGGTCGACGGTGGGACGCCACTCGGGCGAGCTCCTTCTTCCTCCAGCCGCCTGCCGCGTGCGTCGGGAACCGCGGTTCCCCGGCCCCGAGTGTCGGCGTTCCCCCGTCGTACGCACGCCACTTCGGATCGGCGGGACCTCTGCCGCCACCCCGATTGGGTGATCGCTGGACAGAGGTTCGAGACCTGACCCTAGTGACCATCTTGTGATCGGATCAAATCCCTTATGAAATAAAGTCGTTCTCATGGGCCCTTTCTCTGCACACATCGCACACACAGTGAGGTCGGGTTGACGCAGAGCACCGGAAATCCGGTCCGCCTGCCCCGGCGGCCGGACCCGGTTATGCTGCCTGCTCCGACATGCCAGGGAGGATCCGCACCATGACGAGCACGACGTCGCCCTTTCCCTCGCGGCTCGAACTCGCCGGGGAAGGCCTCGTCCTGCGCGACTGGACGGAAGCGGACCTGGCCGCGATGCCGGATCTGTTCGACCATCCCGACATCGCGTACTGGACGCCGATCGTCTCCCCCTTCGACGAAGAGGCCGCCCGCGCACGACTGGACCGGGACCGGCGCATGCGGGCGGACGGCACGACGATCCTGCTCGCCGTCACCGTCGACGGCGGCGCGCCGCTCGGCGAGGTGATGCTGCGCCGCGCCCCCGAGGGCGCGGAGATCGGCTACGCCATCGGTCCCGCGCACCGAGGCCAGGGGCTCGCCGTGCGCGCGGTCCGGGTGATGACCGCGTACGCCTTCGGGCAACTGGGCCTGCAGCAGGTGATCCTGGAGCTGGAGGCCGAGAACGCCGCGAGCGTCGCCGTGGCCACCAAGGCGGGGTTCCGCCTGCTCGACGTGCCGCTGATCGAGGGGGAGGAGAAGGGGCGTGCCTTCGCCCTGCAGACGTGGGGCCTGTCCCGGGAGTCGTGATCGCCGGCCCCGGCGCACCGGCGAGAGGGGCGTTGGGATCGGCGCGCGCCGAAGGGGATACTGGCCGCCATGCGTATCGACTTCGATCCCGAGGTCATGGGCCGCACCCCCTTCTACAAGCTGCTGACCTCGGTGGTCGTGCCGCGGCCCATCGCGTGGGTGTCGACCCTGAGCGAGGCGGGGACGGCGAATCTCGCCCCTGCGAAGTTCTGAGGAAAGCGGTAGCGGTCCCGGAGAACGCCGGGCGTGGCGCCTTCCTGGCCGTCGACACCGACCTGTACTCCACGCGGCACTGGTGTCCGGAGGACCTGTGGACCGCGAAACGGGAGGGGGTTCCCATCGTCATGCTTGACGCCCTCACCCACGGCGAGGAGAGAGCCTCGTCGCTCGCTGGGAACGCGCGCTGGGTGCGCGTGCGCATGCTCGAAGATGGGTGGTCGGAGGCGGACGTCTTCCGTGGGGTGAACCTCCTGGTGGACGACTACCTGTCGTACGCTCTGTGGCGGCACCAGAGCACGTGCTTGCGGCGGTACGTAGATGAATCGACGACCCGGATGAGTTTCCACCCGCCGGAAGCGGAAACGCTCACGGCGGAACTGAAGAGACACACGCAGACCACCGCAGGCCGGTCTACGATCCGCCGGTTCAGCGTCCTGCACGCCGGCGTCCCTGTCCGACCGACCGAAGCCGCGCAGCTGAAGGATGTCGCGTCATTGAGAGGGCTGGTCTTCGAGTCCATGACCCCCCAGCAGTTCGTCGCCTTGGGCCGGGACCGTATGCGCGAGAACGGAGGGACGTACATGTCCGACGTACTGCCGACCGAAGCCCTGAAGGGAATGCGGATCGGTATCTCGGTCGCAACCAGTGCAGACCTGGACAGGCTGGGCCTGGCCGAAACCCAGTTCCGCACGGTCCTCGGTGAACTCGCGCAGCTCGTCGTGACGGCGGGCGGCAAGCTGGCCTACGGAGGAAACCTGCGGCAAGACGGCTACACCCTCTTCTTGATCGAGCAGATGCGGACGTACGCGCCCTCGTCCCGCCCGTTGCTCAACTGCCTCGCCTGGACCGAGCACCGCAGACTGCCACTGTCGGAACTCGATCGCCATCGAGAAGAGTTCGGACGCTACGGTGAGATCGTCTGCCTGAGTATTGACGGCGAACCGGTCAACCCCGCCGCCGACCGAGGCGAGGCCCCTGTGCCCGAGGCCGACCCAGAGATCAGGCACCGCGCACTCACCGGCATGCGTCGCCACCTCATGCGCCATGTGGACGGGCATCTGCTCCTCGGTGGCAAGCGAGGAGGGTTCCTCGGGACCATGCCGGGGCTCGTGGAAGAAGCTCTGCTGGCCTTGGAAGCCGGGCTGCCCGTCTATCTCGCGGCTGGCTACGGCGGAGTCACTTCCGAGATCGCCAAGACGCTCGGCCTCACCGGTGCACCAGATGTACCCCATCCCTCGGACGCCACCCCGCCCGATCCCCGCTTCCTCGACGGCCTGGAGCGGCTTCGGGCACTCACTAACGCTCCCACGTGGACTGGCCTGTACAACGGCCTGACCGACGAGGAGAACCAGCAGTTGGCGGGTTCCCACTACCCCCAGGAGATCGCCGCCCTGGCATGCCGCGGGCTGGGGCGCCTGCGCCAGAGCACCTGACCCGGTAGGTTCCCCACCAGCACGGACAGGGTGTCCGTGCAACGAGCCATCCGGGGAAAGGACACAAGAGGTGACGGTGCGTCGGGGGTGGACCATCGCTGCTGCGAGACGCACGGTGGGGCGGGCGGTGCTGGCCGCGGCAGTCGGTGCAGTCATCGGCGTCGCCGCGTACTCCATCAGCCAGACGGGAGGCCAGTGGCTCTCCGTCGCGGTCGGCGGTGTGGTTGGAGTCGCCCTGGTACTCGGCAGCGATGTCTACCGCAGGTCGGTCCAGTTGACCGAGGTGCGGCTGGTCCTCCCGGGCAGCGAGATGACGTTCAAGGCGAACATGGACATGCGGCAGGCGGCGCTGCGCATGTTCTTTCAGGCCGCGACGCGTGTGGCAACCCGTCCATTGGACGATGGAAGCGGCAATCTGCGCGAAGCCCTCACGTCCCTCAAGATGCTGTTCGACATGTACCGCGAACCGCTGGAGTCCGGTAGCGCTACGCCTCCTCCCGCGAACGGCGACTCCGTCCACGAACTAGTCCTGGACATACTCAACTTCGAACTCGCGCCCTTCCTGGCCACCTGGCATCCCCGGCTGCGTGCCTTCGAGGAGGCCCACCCCGAAGAGAACGAGTCGGCCTGGCCCGGCAATGCGGAGTTCCGGCAGGCCTTGCGCGAACTCCAGTGCAATCTACGGCCGTACATCATCGGTCTGGGTGAGATCGCGGGCGTCCGCGACCCCGAACGTCATCTGCGCAGATCCGCCTGGCACGAGGCCCGCAACTCGGAAGGCGTCCCCGAACAGGACACAGCACAACGCTCCGCCACCGCCTGACCGCGTCCCAATCACCCTTCCCTCGTTCTCATCCGTAGTTACCCGTTGCTCGAATCATCCGAGGGGATCTCCATGTGGCGGACAACAAGGTCGGGAAGTACGGGATTTTGGGCGTTGGAGGGGGACTGCGTGAGATGGCGTGTGGGGCTCAGGAGGTCCGAACGGCCCGAGGACCACGACGACCACGAGCATTACGACGCCTTCATCTCATACGCCAACAAGGCGGACCGCCGCCTCGCGCCGTCGCTACGTGGCAGGCTAAGAAGTGTCGGCGCTGGGGTGATCAGGGTCCGCCGACGCCGTAAGCGGCCGCAGCTCCGCGTCTACCTTGACCAGCGGTCCCTGCCAGCTACCCGAGAGCTTCCCGATGAAGTGAAGCGGGCTCTGGACAGGTCTCGGTATCTGATCCTGCTCGCCTCTCCTGAGGCAGCCACCCAGCCATGGCCGAACCAGGAGATCGAATGGTGGCGTGAGCACGACGCCAGCCGTCACATCCTTATCGCTCAGACCGGTGGGCAGTTGGCGTGGGATGCGGAGGCCGGGGACTTCCACGTCGGTTCCAATGCCGTACCGCCCGCCCTGAAGGGGTTCTACAAGAAGGAACCGAAATGGGTCGACCTGCGACGCTTTAAGCGCCGGTGGCGCCTCCACCCCGCGCTCGCTCTCCGCTGGTGGTCCGGCCGCGTCGCCGTCTGCCAGTTGGCGGCGCCTCTGTATGGCGAGAGGCCCGAGGTCCTACTCAGGGAAGAGCGATGGCGACGCCGTGGAAAGCTTACCGTCGCCTTTGGCTTGGTTCTCGCACTGACGTGGAGCCTGCTGGCCTGGGGGGAGGCGCGGAGTGACGCGAATGCACAGGAACGCCTGAAACTTGCCGAGGCATTGTCGAAGCGCTCGACCGAAGAGGTCGTAGAGGACCCCGTGCTGGCGGCCCGGCTCGCTGTCGCCGCCTACGCCATGGAGCCGACTCCAGAGTCCACGACCGCCATGATCCAGCGCATGGACCAGATGCGGCACGTCCAGTTGATCCGGGACCACCAAGTGGACGGGACGGTCTCCTTCATCGCCACAGCGGTCGGCCCGGACAACCTTTTTGCATTCAGCGGACGTGGCGGCTCGACCATCGAGGTCTGGGACGCGGCCCCGTCGCGTCGAGCGTACCTGCTAACCGCACCGGTTTCCGAGGACGCCCCACCGGGTGCCGGCGGGGAAGGCTGGGGCGACATCGACCAGCTGGTCTTCAGCCTCGACGGGCAATGGCTGTTCGCATCGCAGGTAGGCCACGGAATGCGGAGCTGGAACCTCGCCGAGGGCGGCCGGGAAGGACCGCGCAACGACAGGATCGGGTCCACCTTCGCCATCGCATCGGACACGTCCCTGATTGCGGCGCCTGGCGGCATCGATACCGGAGACGAAGGCCCCGTGTTGGCGGAGCCCGTTGGTGGCAACGGCCTGGAATTGTGGGATCCCGAGCGAGGGTCGGTCACCACGACGCCGCCTCTCGACCCTCGGCTGAGGATCGACGACGTCGTATTCTCCGCCGATGGCCGACGGGTGCTTGCCCTGGCGACGAACATCGACAGTGACCGCGCGACCCTCCGTGCGTGGGATCTTCGACGTCGACAGTGGTTGCCGAAGAGCGAGGCGATCGCTCTCCCTGGCACGCCCACCGCATTCTCTCCGGACGGGAGCCGTATCGCGGCCGTACGAGACACCCGTGTGGAATTCGTCGACACCAGGAACGGGTCGAGTCACGGCAGAGCGTCTCTGCCTGCCGAATGCGACGTCTACGACCTGAAGGCCGCAGCCGACGGCCGTACTGCGGTTGTCGGCTGCGCCGACGGCCGGGTGTTCGCCCTGGATCTGAGGTCCGGTTCGCGAACCGAGCTGTTCCGACACGCGAAGAGCATCCGTGCGCTGGCCATCGGCAGCGACGGTAGGCAGGTGCTGTCCACAGACGAACAGCAGCTTGCTCTGACGACTCCCGGCCACGACAACAGGTTTCGCCGACTCTCCTGGGGCGCATCTGCCTCCCAGGCGGAGTGGGACGACGCGGGCCGACTCGGCGTCCTAGAACAGGACCGCATCGCCGTCTACGACCCGAAGCGTCTGAAACCTGTCGACCGTTCTTCACCTGGCGATGGGCGGGGCACTGACTGGATGGACCTGGCCTTCTCGCCGGACGGGCACAGCCTGACGACCATCGGGGTGTCAGGAGATGCATACCGCCTCGTCCACTGGCGCCGCGATCCCCTGACTCCGGTGTGGCAAACGACGGCCGATCGGCTCGGGGCCCGGGAGCTGTACAGCGTCGCTGCGTTGTCTTCCGGCACGCTGGCGGTGGTCACGGACAATGGAGTGCGGCTGGTCAGCCGGGACGGCCGACCAGGATCGTTCCTCAAGGGCGAAGGGATGCTCGCGGCAGATCCCTACGGCCGTCGCCTGGCAACCCTGACCGTCAGTGGCTACGAGGCCCCTAGGACCCCTGAGGCCTTGGTCGAGGTCCGACAGCCCGGCGAGAAGGGGCAACTTTCCGCACCAGTCCGGTTGCGCCTTCCCGACGCCTTCGTCGAAGGCATTGCGATGAGCCCTGACGGTTCGACATTGATTCTCTCCGTGGTCCACTGGAAGTTCACGGCCGACGGCACAAAGAGGGACGGTGAGAAATCCAGGGGAATGGAGTTGTGGGATCCCCGGACTGGGCAGCGGAAGTCGGTCGTTCGAGGCAACTGGCCAGCGAGCTCCCAGGGCTGGGTTGCGGATGGCGCGGCTACTCGGCTGGTGTCGTTCGCCCCCGAGAGCGTCACCTTCCATTACGTCGACCGCGGCGGGCCCGCAGCCACGTGGACGTCTCCCTGGGAGAGCGGGACCCCTCTGGCGGTTGCTGGCAGCCGATCCGGAGATCAAGCGGCCGTCATCACATCCGAGGGAACGACCCTGTGGGATCTGAATCCCGAGCACTGGCGCACCGCCTTGTGCCGGATGGTGGACGGTGGCTTGACGGCGCGCGAGTGGCAGGAGTTCACCCCGCGGCGTAGCGAACTACCGGAGTCTTGTTAGTAAATGCGCTACTGAGTCGGCGTCGCAGGTCACGGTCGCCTGGATGCCGGGTGTAGGCACGGAATCTCGAGAGCCGGTAAGGCGGATGGAAGGCAGGGGCGTCCGCTCGGCGCCCACGAGCACCAATCGAACAGTCCGGGGTCTTCCGTACCGCCCGGGCCCGCCTGGAGGATTAAGTCACCTGCGCGTCTTGTTGCGGGCGGGTGAACATCAGGCGGGTGACGGTGATCGCCTTGCCCCAGCCCCGGGCGTCGACAGGGCGTCGTGGAGGGCGGATGCTGCAGGTCATGCAGTCCTGAAGGTGTGTCCCCCGGCGAGAGCCTGGGGCCACACCCCTACGCGGCTATTTCCTCTGGTGTCCTCCAGTGGGGGGAGGAGGCGTTCGCGGACGTGGTGGCTTCGGTTGGCGCCCTTGGGGCGCAGGGGCGGTTGAACCTCGATGCTGTGGAGGTACCTCTGGAGGAGGGCGCGGCACTGGTGGTGGGAGCCCTGGCGCCAGCTGTCCAGGATCAGTTCTGTGTCAATGGGTTGCGGCGTGGCGCTTTCGGCGGCGGCGATGGCGTCGCGTAGAACGGAGATCTTCTTGTTGATGCTTCCCAGGAGTTGAAAAATTCTTCCTGACCGAGGCCGGCGTCCGTGAGGGCGCCGGAGGGCCAGCGCTGGACGAGGTCTTCCTTACGCCTGGTTTGGTCGGTGAGTTGGTTGTGCAGGGGCGTGAGTCGTTCGTTGGCGGGTCCGTCGGTTGTCGAGCTGTGCAGGGCATTGGCGAGGAATGCGGTGAGCGCCTCATCCACCACTTCTTCGACGGTATGGGCGCTGATCGACTTCCCGAGGCATCCCCCGAGTGCAGTGGGCGGGCACCGGTAGGCGCGGACCTGGGTTTTGCTGCCGCGGTGGCCGACGAGGCCCCGGCCGCACTTGCCGTAGATGAGGATGCCCGAGAACGCCGAGGTGTCGTTCTCCTTGTAGATCTTGGCGAACGGTCCCCAGCGCAGCCGTGCCCGGGTGTCCTCGGCATCTTCCTCCTGGCGGTCGACTCCGGCTTCGGTGCCGAAACGGTCGGAGGAGATCAGCGGATAGGCAGCCGGTCGTTGGGGGAGGGCCGGGGGTGACGCGGCCGCCGCGTGCCTGCGGCGGAATGAGCATGTCGTCCCACTCGTGCGACGTGGACATGGGGTGATCGACTCCGGTGACTCGTGTCTTCCGATACCCGGCCCTTTCGTCGGAACCTCGCGTTCGGCCGGGGCGGAGAGGGCGGCCACGATCCGCATCCCTCAAGGGGGATACTGGCGCCCATGCGAATCGACTTCGATCCCGAGGCCATGGGCCGCACCCCCTTCTACAAGCTGCTGACCTCGGTGGTCGTGCCGCGGCCCATCGCTTGGGTGTCGACCCTGAGCGAGGCGGGGACGGCGAATCTCGCCCCGCACTCCTTCTTCACGGTCGCGTGCGTCAGCCCGCCGGTCGTGCAGTTCACGTCGGTCGGGCGGAAGGACTCGCTGCGCAACATCGAGGAGACCCGGCAGTTCGTCGTCAACCTCGCCCCTGAGCACCTCTTCGAGCAGATCAACGCGACCGGGACCGACTTCCCGCGCGGCGTCAGCGAGTTCGACGAGGTCGGCATCGCCCGAGAGCCCAGCCACGTGGTCAAGCCGCCGCGGGTGGCGGCCTCCCCGGTGGCCCTGGAGTGCGAGTTGCACAGCACGGTGACCCTCGGCGACTCGACGGTCGTCTTCGGCCGCGTGGTGCACGCCGCCGTCTCCGAGGCCGTGATGGCCGACGGCCATCCCGACGTCCGCAAGCTGCGTCCGCTCGCGCGTCTCGGCAAGGACGAGTGGGGCACGACGGGGGAGATCCTGGAGATCTCCCGCATCCGCTACGCCGACTGGCCCGGCGCGCGCCAGGGCTGATCCGCGGGGGCCGCTCCGCACCGGCCGGGCCGCGTCGGGCAACGCCCGCCGTGGCCCGGGCGAGGCCCGGCTCCTGACTTCCCGCAGTAGGCTGCGGCGGGTGAACCACCACGTCACCCATGTGCCCGACGGGCTGAGCGTCATGACGGCGTCATTCCTCCATTTCCACGCCGTCCGTGTCGAGCCGCTGCCCGTCGAGCGCTACCGGGCGACATGGCTGGGGCTCGGCATCCCTGTCGAGGTCATCGACCGGGCGGCCGCCTACCAGGCACGATGGGGCGGATTCCTGGTGCCTCCGGCGCCCCGCTACGAGGGCGGCCCCCATGTGCTCAGTGCGGACCTTCCCTTCGGCACGCCGGAGGAGGGCTGGTGGTTCGCGGCGGGCGACCAGCGCTGTTCTCTCCCCTACGGGTTCATGATCGCCCCCGATGGCGCCTTCGGGATCCGCGGCGCCCGGTGGACCCCGCTGCACGCCCATGTCGAGGGGTGGGTCGAGTCCGTGGCCCTCGCACACCGTGCGGCGGGGAGCGCGCGCCGGATCACGCAGGTGTCGGGAGACGCCGTGGAAGGCCTGGACCTCGACGCCCTCGATCCGGTGCCGCGGGTGGCGGGCATCGCCGACACCTGGTGGCGCGGTCCGGACTCGCTGGTGGCGGTCTACCGGGGGGAGGCCGAGCACTTCGGACGCCCCGGGTATCTGCGGGCCGATGTCTACGAAGGCCTGCCGGAGGACGCGTTCTGGTTCGACCGGTAGGCGGTCAGCCGCGCCGGCGCCGGCGGCGGGCCCAGGCCGTGAAGACCAGCGCCCCGAGTCCCGTCACGGCCAGGAAGCCCATCGCCAGCAGGAACACCGGCGAGGTGGGGGTGGCGGCGCGGCTGCCCGCGACGACGTAGGCGGCGGTGTTCGGGATCGTGCCGAGCGCCGTCGCGACCAGGTACGGCATCAGGCGCGTCTCGGACACGGCAGCGGCGTAGTTGGCCGCCGCGAAGGGGATGCCGGGGAAGAGCCGCATCACGAGCATCGTGCGGAAGCCGTGCCGGCTCAACTGCCGGTCGGCGGACCGCAGTATGCGGCCCCGCAGCAGCGGGCGCAGGGCGTCCCGGCCCAGGACGCGGCCCAGCACGAAGCAGGCCGCCGCGGAGATCACCGTGCCGCCGATCGCCGCGGTCAGCCCCCACACCGAACCGAAGAGCGCGCCGGCGCCCATGCTCAGCAGCGGGCGGGGGACGAAGGCGGTGGCGCAGATGCCGTAGCCGAGCGTGAACAGCAGGATCGCGGCGAATCCCGTGAGCTGCGCGGGCCAACCGTCGGCGAGGTAATGCTGCGGCTCCCAGATCACCACGCAGACCCCGGCGCCCACGAGGAGCACGACGAGCAGCGCCAGTCGGGCCCACGGCGACACGCGCAGGCGCGGGCGGGAACCGGTCAGGGCAGGGGCGTCGGACATTCCGCGAGCCTAGCCCAGGAGGATGTCCGTCCGGGGACCGTCAGTGGTCCCGCGTACGGTGCGCGTATGACATCCCATGTCCCGGTCGTCCCGGACAGCACTCTCGCCGATCTGGTGCTGCCCCGCCTGACCACGGCGTATGCCGCGGCCGCCGACCCGGATCGGGCCGCCTCCGCGGCGGCCTACATGCGCGGAGCCTTCCCCTTCCTCGGTATCGCCACTCCTGCCCGGCGCGTGCTGTCCCGGGAGGTACTGGCGGGCACGCCCCGCCCCGGTGAGAACGACTGCGCGGCCGTGGCCCTGCGGTGCTGGGCGCTGCCGGAACGGGAGTACCGCTATTTCGCGGTCGACTTCCTGCGCCGCCACATCGGGCGGTGCTCGTCGGCGTTCCTCGGCACGGTCCGGCACCTCGTGGCGACCGACCCGTGGTGGGACACGGCCGACCTGCTCGCGGCGCACGTCGTCGGGCGCCTGGTCGCCGCCGATCCGCCGCTGGTGGCGACCATGGACGCCTGGATCACGGACGACGACCTCTGGATCGCGCGCACCGCGCTCCTGCACCAGCTGACGTACAAAGGCGACACCGACGCCGAGCGGTTGTTCCGCTACTGCCTGCTCCAGTCCGGGCACCGTGATTTCTTCATCCGCAAGGCGATCGGCTGGGCGCTGCGCGAGTACGCCCGCACCGACCCGGACGCCGTGCGGGAGTTCGTCGTGTCGGCGGCGGACCGGCTCTCGCCGCTGTCGGTGCGCGAGGCCACCAAGCACCTGTGACAGCACGCCCGTGGCTGGGATGCTGGGCGCATGCCCAGCGCCCCGGAGCACGACCACGGCCGTGTGCGGCGAAGCTACGACGCCGTGGCGGGGGAGTACCGGACGCGTATCGCCGGCGAACTCGCGCACAAGCCGCTCGACCGCGCCCTGTTGTCCGCCCTCGTCGAGGAGACGGCCGACGGCGCGCCCGTCGCCGACCTCGGCTGCGGCCCCGGCCATGTGACCGGCTGGCTCGCCGGCCGGGGCGTGCGGGCGGTGGGGATCGACCTGTCGCCGCGGATGGTCGCGCTCGCCCGCGCCGACCACCCCGGGGCCGAGTTCCGGGTGGGCGACCTGCGCCGTCTGCCCGCCGCCGACGGCGAGTTCGGCGCCGTCGTCGCGCTCTACAGCGTGATCCACCTCGCCCCGGACGAACTGCCGGCCGCCTTCGCGGAGATGCGGCGCGTCCTGCGGCCTTCCGCCCCGCTGCTCGTCGCCTTCCATCTCGGCGCCGAGGTGCGGCACATGGCGGAGTGGTGGGGCCACGAGGTCGACGTGGACTTCCACTTCCTCGCCGCCGCCCACGTCCGCGCGGCCCTGGAGGGCACCGGATTCACCGTGCGGGCGGCGCTCGAGCGGACCCACTACCCGCACGAGGCCGAGTCCCGCCGCGCCTACGTGCTGGCACGGCGCGCGCCGTGACCTGAAAAATCGTTCGCCCCCGGACCCTCCCGTGCCGCATGATCGGCGGCATGTTCCGGTACGCCTTCCTCGCAGACGCCTCCGCAGTCGCGGACGCGCCGAAGGCTGCGCCGGCACCGGCTCTCCCGGTCCACGCCTTCGGCGGCGCCCGAACCTGACCCTCCCCGGACAGTCCGGCGGACCCCGCAGGGGGAGGGTCGGCAGGACGCAGGGGTCCCATTCCGCAGGTCGACTTGTCGATGTATCCGACGAGTCGACTGACCGAGAAAGCACCGCACCATGCCCAAGCAGGCGTACCAGCGCACCAAGCCGCACCTGAACATCGGCACGATGGGTCATGTCGACCACGGCAAGACCACGCTCACCGCCGCCATCACCAAGGTCCTCAGCGCCCGCGGCTCCGCCGCCTTCGTCCCGTTCGACCGGATCGACAAGGCCCCGGAGGAGGCGGCCCGCGGGATCACCATCACCATCGCGCACGTCGAGTACGAGACGGACACCCGCCACTACGCCCACGTCGACATGCCCGGCCACGCCGACTACGTGAAGAACATGATCACGGGGGCGGCGCAGCTGGACGGGGCGATCCTGGTGGTCTCGGCCCTCGACGGCGTCATGCCGCAGACCGCCGAGCACGTGCTGCTCGCCCGCCAGGTCGGCGTCGAGCACATCGTCGTCGCGCTCAACAAGGCCGACGCCGGGGACCCCGAACTGACCGACCTGGTCGAGCTGGAGGTGCGCGAACTGCTCTCCGCCCAGGGATACCCCGGGGACAGCCTGCCCGTCGTCCGGGTCTCCGGGCTCAAGGCGCTGGAGGGCGACCCGCGGTGGACGGCGGCGATCGAGGCGCTGCTCGACGCGGTGGACACCTACGTGCCGATACCGCACCGCTACACCGACGCGCCGTTCCTGCTGCCGGTGGAGAACGTACTGACCATCACCGGCCGCGGCACCGTCGTCACCGGTGCGGTGGAGCGCGGCACGATCCGGGTCGGCGACCGCGTCGAGGTGCTCGGCGCGGACACGGCCTCCGTGGTCACCGGACTGGAGACCTTCGGCAAGCCGATGGACGAGGCGCAGGCCGGCGACAACGTCGCGCTGCTGCTGCGCGGCGTCGCGCGCGACGTCGTGCGACGCGGCCATGTCGTCGCCGCGCCCGGGAGCGTCACGCCCAGCCGCCGGTTCCGCGCCGAGGTCTACCTGCTGCCGGCCGCCGAGGGCGGGCGGCGCACGGCGATCGCGACCGGCTACCGCCCGCAGTTCTACGTGCGGACGGCGGACGTCGTCGGTGACGTGGACCTCGGCGGTGCCGGGATCGCGCTGCCGGGGGCGAGGGTGGAGATGACGGTGGAGCTGGGCCGGGCGGTGCCGCTGGAGACCGGTCTCGGCTTCGCCGTCCGCGAGGGCGGGCGCACGGTCGGCGCCGGCACCGTCACCGCGCTGCTCGACTAGCGAAGGGGCCCGGGCCCGGCCCGGGCCCCTTCCGCCCTCCCCGGGGGCACGGCCCCGTCCCGCGCTGGGACAATGGCCGGATGGAGGACGACGAACGCGTCCCGGTGAGCGAGGCCGTGGACTTCGGCGCGGCGAAGCTGCTGCCCGACGTGGACCGGCCCGCCGGCTGGCTGCTGACCGTCGACGGGGCCCCGCAGTCGTACGTCGACCTCGACGACCCGACGCATCTGGAGTTCGAGTACACCAGGCGCCTGGCGTGCGTCCTGGACGAGTCGGCCCCCGAGGGGGAGCCGCTGGACGTCGTCCACCTCGGCGGCGGCGCCCTCACGCTGCCCCGCTACACCGCCGCCACCCGGCCCGGCTCCCGCCAGCACGTGGTCGAGGCCGACCGGGCGCTCGCGGACCTGGTCGCGCGGTGGCTGCCGCTGCCCGCGGGCGCCGACGGGCTCACCGTGGCCACCGAGGACGCCCGGGCCTGGCTGGAGGCGGCACCGGACGCCTCGGCGGACGTCGTGGTCGCCGACGTCTTCGGCGGCTCGCGGGTGCCCGCGCACCTCACGTCGTACGAGTTCCTCACCGAGGCCGCGCGGGTGCTGCGCCCCGACGGTGTCTACCTGGCGAACCTCGCCGACTCCGCGCCCTTCGACTTCCTGCGGCCCCAGATCGCGGGCCTGGACGCCCTGTTCGACGAGGTCTGCCTGATCGCGGAGCCCGGCGTGCTGCGCGGCCGCCGCTTCGGCAACACCGTGCTCGCCGCCTCCCGGCGGCCGCTGCCCGTCGCCCGGCTCACCCGGCGCACCGTCGCGGACGCCTTCCCCGCGCGGGTCGTCCACGGTGACGCCCTCGCGGTCTTCCTCCGGCGGGCACGGCCGGTTCACGACAAGGACGCGGTGCCCTCCCCGGAGCCGCCCGGCGGGTCGTTCGGAGTGGGCTGAACCACCGGCGCGGGCTTGCCGCCGGCCACCTCGGCGGTGGTGTCCTTGCGGCGCAGATTGCGCACCTCGGGGGCGAGCAGGACGGCGCCGGTGAGGAGCACGGCGAGCCCCGCGCATCCCCACAGCGCCCCGTCGAGCCCGAAGGCGCCGGCCGCGGGGCCCGCGAGCGCGGTACCGAGCGGGATCATGGACACCGACCCGAACCAGTCGTAGGCGGCGACCCGGGACAGCTTGTCCTGCGGGATCTCCTGGCGCAGCGCCAGCATCCACGTCACGCCGAAGACCTCGACGGAGAGCCCGGCCACGAGCATCGTCGCGGCGAGGAGCGGCACCGGCACGACGAGAGCGAGCGCCACCGCCGGGAGGGCGAACGGGAAGACGCAGAGCGTGCCCGCGAGCAGGATGCGCCGCGGACGCCAGCGCAGCATGAGGAAGCCGCCCGCGATGTTGCCGACGCCGAACGCGGCCAGCGCCGCGCCCCAGGGACCCGCGCCGCCGAGTTCGGCCTGCGAGACCAGGGGACCGTAGACGGCCTCCGCGGCGACCATGACCGCGTTGACGACGGAGAACTGCACGACGATGGCCCACAGCCAGCGCCGCGACGCGAACTCCCGCCAGCCGTCCTGCAGATCGCGCAGCAGACTGCCGCCGGGCGCGGCCGCGGCCGTCGTCCGCGCCACCCGCAGCAGCGCGCGCAGCGACGCCGCGAACGCGAAGCAGGCCGCGTCCACGGCCAGGACCCACCCGGGGCCCACGAGCGCGATGAGCGCCCCGGCGAGGGCGGCGCCGCCGACGTTGGCCCCGTTCACCCCGAGCCGGAACACGGCGAAGGCGCGGCCGGCGTGGGCGCCGTCGACGGTGGACAGCAGCATGCCCTCGTTGGCCGGCGCGAAGAACGCGGTGCCGGTGCCGCCCAGCGCGGACAGGACCGCCATCTGCCAGATCCGGGCGTCCCCGGAGAGTACGAGCAGCGCGAACACGCCCTGGGAGACCGCGTTCAGGCAGTTCGCGGCGACCATGACCCGGTGCCGGGGCAGCCGGTCCGCGACCGCGCCGCCGATGAGCAGGAAGACCACCAGCGGCACCGTCCGTGCCGCCGCGACCAGTCCGATGTCCGTGCCGTCGCCGCCGGCCCGCAGCACGGCGAAGGCCGAGGCGACCACGGCGCCGGAGGTTCCGAGGTTGGTCACGAACGCCGCCGCGGCCAGCAGCCGGAAGTTGCGCCCGGCCCAGTCGGGGAAGCGGAGGCGGGGAGGGCGGCAGGTCGTGGGGGTCACCCGGGGACTATGGTCGCCCGGGCCGTCATCTGCCAAGCGGATTGTTCCCGCTCGCCGATCGGCGTCCGTGCCTCAGCCGATCAGGCGGACGCTGTCGCGCACCTTCGCGATCGTCTTGGCGTCCGGCGCCCCCTTGAAGCTGTCCACGACCAGGATCCAGGAGCGGACCTCCTTGTCCTTGCCGAGGAAGGTGAAGCTGTAGGCGGTGCCGTCGGCCGCGCACGTGCCCTTCATACCGGTCGCGCGGGTGCTGGAGATCCAGCCGGCGACCCCCTGGCCGTTCTTGTAGGCGCGGGTCGCTGACCGCGTGAGCTTGGTGCCGCCCTCCTGGTTGTACTTGGCGTACGCCCAGTTGTAGGCCTCGTTGGTCGCCTCGGACTGCAGGCTCTTGGCGCCCTTGCCGCCCTTCACCCCGGCCATGCCGCGCTGGTCGGTGCCGCACCAGTCCTCGTCGAGGGTGGCGGCGCCGCCGGTGACGATGCGGTTCTTGTCCCACTCGTAGCCGATGAGCAGGCCGGCCGACTTCACGGTCCAGTTCGTGGGGACGTCGTAGGCGACGCCCATGTCACCGCGGACGACGGTCCGCCACCCGGCGACCACGGGCTTGATCGCGCTGTCGCCGGGGTTGCCGCGCGCGTCGTCGGCGCCAGGGCCGTCGTCGGAGGCGCTGGGGGAGGCGGGTGAGGACGCGGCGGTCGAGGCGGAGGACGAGCCGTCCGACGGGGTCCCCGTCGTCGGGGCACCGCTCGCGGACGGGCCGGCCTCGGGGCGGCCGGAGTCGTCCCCGGTGAGCTTCACGGCGATCAGCACGCCGGCCGCGGCGACCGCCGCGGCGGCGACCACCGACACCGCGACGGCCACGCCCCGCCGGTTGCCGGGCGGCTTCGGCCCGCCGTGCCCGCCGGGCAGCGTCTGGGCGCCCCACGGCGGGGGCGGCGGCTGGTAGGCCGGGTGCTGCTGGGGCGCGTAGGGCGACGGGAACTGCTGCGGGGGCTGCTGCGGATACTGCGGTCCCCCCGGCTGCTGCGGATACTGCGGTCCCCCGGGCTGCTGTTCTCCTGGCCACATGGCTGGAAACACTAGGGGTTGCCGCCTCCCGGTTCCATGGATCCCGTCATTACCAGCTGGTAACATCCGGCCATGTCCGAGAACCAGCCCCAGATAGCCGAGCTCCTGACGGCCACCGTCCCCATGGTCCGCACCCTGAACCTGGAGTACGCGGAGACCACCGCCGAGCGCGCGGTGCTCCGTCTCCCCGACCAGGCCGACTACCACAACCACGTCGGCGGCCCCCACGCGGGCGCCATGTTCACCCTTGCCGAGTCCGCGAGCGGGGCCATCGTGCTCGCCGCCTTCGCCGACCAGCTCTCCCGCGCGGTGCCCCTCGCCGTCCGCGCCGAGATCTCCTACAAGAAGCTCGCCATGGGCCCGGTCACCGCCACCGCCGAACTCGGCCGCCCCGCCGCCGAGATCATCGCCGAACTCGACAAGGGCGAGCGCCCCGAGTTCCCGGTCACCGTCCGGATCCGTCGCGAGGACGGCGCCGTGACCGGCGAGATGTCGATCGTGTGGACCCTGCGCCCCAACTCCTGACGAACATTGGCCCCGGGGTGGGCCACCCCACAGGCACGGGAACCGCGCCGGGCCGTACGTCGGATACGCTGCAACGACGTGCGCGCCCGGCGCACCGACCGGTACCCGACCGCCCCAGGGGAAGGAAGCGGCCTTGCACGTCCAGGAGTGGCTCGGGACGATCCCGCCCGTCAGCATCTATCTGCTGGTGGCGCTCGTGATCGGTGTGGAGAGCCTGGGCATACCGCTGCCGGGCGAGATCATCCTCGTGAGCGCCTCGCTGCTCGCGTCCCAAGGGCATGTCAACCCGTGGGTGGTCGGTGTCTGCGCCACGGCCGGGGCGATCGTGGGCGACTCCATCGGCTACGCGATCGGCCGCCGCGGCGGACGTCCGCTGATGGACCGGCTCGGCCGGCGCTTCCCCAAGCACTTCTCTCCCGGCCACATCGCGACCGCCGAGGCGTCCTTCGAGCGCTGGGGCATGTGGGCGGTGTTCTTCGGGCGCTTCGTCGCCCTGCTGCGGATCTTCGCCGGACCGCTGTCGGGCGTGCTGCGCATGCCGTACTGGAAGTTCCTCGTCGCGAACGTCCTCGGCGGCATCGTCTGGGCGGGCGGCACGACGGCCGTCATCTACTACGTGGGCATCGTCGCCGAGCCCTGGCTCAAGCGCTTCTCGTGGGTGGGCCTGGGCGCGGCCGTGCTGATCGGCCTGGCGTCCTTCCTCGTCGTGCGCCGCAGGGCCAAGGCCGCGGCGGCCGCCGTCGCGGAGCCCGACGAGGAGACGGTCGCGGCGACGGCCGAGTGAGGCGCCGAGCTCAGCCCGCGCCGCCCGCCGCGTCCGACGCGAACGCGGCACGGTGCGCACCGGCCAACTGCACGTAGTGCTCGGCGTTCAGCCGGACCATGTCCCGCTCCTCGTCCGTCAGCTCGCGCCGCACCTTGGCCGGCACCCCGGCCACCAGCGAACCCGGCGGCACGCGCATCCCCTGCGGTACGAGGGCGCCCGCGGCCACCAGCGAACCGGTTCCGATGTGCGCGCCGTTGAGCACCGTCGCGCCCATGCCGACCAGTACGTGGTCCTCCACCACGCAGCCGTGCACCACCGCGTTGTGCCCGATCGTGACGCCCGCGCCGATCACGGCCGGGAAGCCCGGATCGGCGTGGACCGTCGCGTTGTCCTGCACATTGCTGCCCTCGCCGAGGGTGATCGGCGCGCAGTCGCCCCGGAGCACCGCGTGGTACCAGGCGCTGGCGCCCGCCGCCATCGTCACCTCGCCCAGCACCACCGAGGTCGGCGCGGCGAAGGCGTCCCGGTCGACGCGGGGCGTATGGCCGCCCACGGCCGCGATCAAGGCTCTCTCCGTCATGGAGATCACGGTAGCCCCGCGATTGCGGTGATCGCGGGGCGGGTAGCGCCTACAGCGTGCTGAAGTTCTCCGATGATGTGATCGCCGCGCTGGAGTCGGGCGCCCCGGTCGTCGCCCTGGAGTCGACGATCATCTCCCACGGTCTGCCCCGCCCCCGCAACCTCGAGGTCGCCCGGGAGCTGGAGGCCGCCGTACGGGACGGCGGAGCGGTGCCCGCGACCATCGCGGTCCTCGACGGCGTGCCGCGCGTCGGCCTGGACGACAAGGAACTGGAGCGCGTCGCCCACGACGAGCGGATGCGCAAGCTCGGCCACCGCGATCTGCCCGTCGCGCTGGCCACCGGCGCCAGCGGGGCCACCACCGTCTCGGCCACCGCGTTCCTCGCCGCCCGCGGCGGCCTGCGCTTCTTCGCCACCGGCGGGCTCGGCGGCGTGCACCGCGGCTGGACCCACGAACAGGACGAGTCCGCCGACCTGCGACTGCTCGCCGGGACCCGGATCACCGTGGTCTGCGCCGGGGTCAAGTCGATCCTCGACGTCGCCGCCACCCTGCAGCGCCTGGAGACCCTCGGCGTCACCGTCGTGGGCTACGGGACCGGGGAATTCCCCGGCTTCTACCTCAGCCGCTCCGGGCAGCCGGTCGACTGGACACTGGGCACGCCCGAGGAGGTCGCGGCGGTCATGGCCGCCCAGGACGACCTGTGCGGACCGCCCGCCGCGATCGTCGTCGCCAACCCGGTGCCCGAGGAGGAGCAACTCGACCCGGAACTCCACGACCGCGTCCTGGCGCAGGCACTGGACGCAGCCGAGCACGAGGGCGTGACCGGCCAGGCCGTCACACCGTTCCTGCTCGGCCGGCTCGTCGAGGGCACCGCGGGGGCCAGCCTGGAGGCCAACCTCGCCGCGGTGCGCGGCAATGTGCGGCTGGCCGCACGGCTCGCCGTCGCCTGGTCCGAACGCGGCACACATCACACCTGATCGACCGGCCGCACTCCACGGCCCTCTGTACCGTGAGCGGGTGCCGAAAAACGAGAACATGTTCTCCCCGCTGGGGGCCTGGCGCCGGCGCGCCACCTCCCGCCTGGTGCACCGCGGCTGGCGCTGGGTCCAGGGCGCGGGCGCGGTGACCGCGGACCGTCCAGGACCGCTGCGCTTCGGCCGCATCGGCACCGGGACCCGGCTGGCGTTCCCTCAGGGCACGATCTTCGGCGAGCGCTGGGTCCACCTCGGCGACTACTGCATCATCGGCGAACAGGTCACCCTCACCGCGGGCATGATGCCCGGCCTCGACCTCGGCCCCGACCCCGTCGTCCGGCTGGGCAACGGCGTCGTCCTCGGCCGCGGCAGCCATGTCATCGCCTCGCGGCCGGTGGTGTTCGGGAACGACGTCTACTGCGGTCCGTACGTCTACGTCACCAGCGACAACCACTCCTACGACGACCCCCACGAGCCCATCGGCCGGCAGTGGCCGCGCTCCGCGCCCGTCGAGATCGGGTCCGGAAGCTGGCTGGGTGCGGGCGCGGTGATCCTGCCGGGAGCCCGGATCGGGCGGAACGTGGTGGTCGCGGCAGGGGCGATCGTCCGGGGCGAGGTCCCCGACCACTCGGTGGTGGCCGGCGCACCGGCGCGCGTCGTACGGCGCTGGGACCCCGAACGCGGCTGGGAGCCCCCGCTGCGCACCCCTGCGCCGGTGCCGGTCCCCGCGGGGGCGACGCACCAGCAACTCGCCGCTCTGGCCGCGCTCGTCGAGCTCGAACCGGAGGGATGACCGCGCCGCGCGGTGTACGCCGGGGGGTGTCCGTTCCGCGGATCGTCGGCGCGGTCGACCGGGCCGGTTTGTTAGCGTGCCGCACATGCGCGCACCCATCGGCACCTTCACCGACGTCCACCCGGCCGTCGAGCGGCTCGACCTGCTGCCCGAGACCGTCGCCACGGCCCTGACCGCCTGGCACGGGGAGGTACCGGCCGAGGAGGTGCTTCTCGTCGACACCGACCCCGAGAAGGCGGACACGGCCGTCTTCGCGGAGACGTACGGCGTCGGCATGGACCAGTCGGCCAACTGCGTGGTCGTCGCCGGCAAGCGGGGCCAGGACGTGACGCTGGCCGCGTGCGTGGTGCTCGCGACCACCCGGGCCGATGTGAACGGCTTCGTCCGGCGTCATCTCGGCGTGCGGAAGGCCTCGTTCGCGCCCATGGACACCGCGGTCGGCGAGAGCGGCATGGAGTACGGCGGCATCACCCCGATCGGGCTGCCCGCCGCGTGGCCGCTGCTGGTCGACGCGGCGGTCACGGACACGCCCTACGTGATCATCGGCAGCGGCAGGCGCCGCGGCAAGCTGCTCCTGCCGGGCAAGGCGCTGGCCGCGCTGCCCGGCGTGCAGGTCGTCGAAGGACTGGGCATCCCGGCGTGACCGAACTGCTGGCGCGCCTGGAGCGGTACTACGACACGGTGCCCCGGGCGGCCGCCCGCGCCGAGGACTTCGGCCCGCTGACCCTCTTCGTCCGGGAGGGACTCGGCTGGCCCTACTACGCCCGGCCGACACCCGGCGCGGACGGGTGGATCGGCCGCGCCGACGTGGACCGGGTGCGCGAGCGGCAGCGGCTGCTCGGGGTGCCCGAGTGCTTCGAGTGGGTGGCGGAGACGACGCCCGCGCTGCGCGAGGCGGCGGAGGCCTCGGGCCTGCACGTGCACGCGCACCCGCTGATGGTGCTCGACTCCCGGGCGGCCGGAGCCGCCGTCGCGCCCGTCGACGGCGTGGACGTCCGGGTACTGGCGCCCGGCGACCCGGCGTTCGCGAGCGCCCTCACCGTGCCGCACCTGGCCTTCGCGCACCCCGGCACGGCGATCGGCCCGGCCGGGACGTCCGAACTGGACGTCGCCCGGGTGCTGCACGCCGCCCCGGCCGCCCTCGCGGCGGCCGAGGCGCGGGTCAAGGACGGCCTGACGGTCCACGCGGCGGCGGTGCACGGCACGACCGCGCTGTGCGCGGGACAGTACAACCCGGTCGGCGAGGTCTGCGAGATCGTCGGCGTCGGCACGCTGCCCAGCGCCCGCCGCCGCGGCCTCGCGCTCGCCGTGACCTCCGCGCTCGTCCGGCACGCCCGGGCGCGGGGACTGGGCACGGTCTTCCTGTCGGCGGGCGACGAGCACGTGGCCCGGATCTACGCCCGCATCGGCTTCCGCCGCGTGGGCACGGCCCTCATCGCGGAACCCCCGGCCGGCTGAGGTCCAGCGACAGCGGTATCGAGTGCTCGGCGAAGCCCAGGCTGCGGTACAGGGGCTCAGCGTCGGGCGTGGCGTGCAGGTCGACCCGGGTGACGCCGCGCTCGGCGAACCACGCGAGCAGCGCCCCCGTGGTCGCCCGCGCGTGGCCCAGGCCCCGGTAGCGGGGATCGGTGCAGACGCTGAAGACGAAGCCGAACCGCCCCTCGGGGTGGGCGGGCGCGGGCAGCCGCTCCTCGACCCGACCCACCGCGCACGCCGCCAGATGCGGCCCGCCGCGGGGGTCGCCGTCGACCACGAACGCCCCCAGCGCGCTCCCGGCACCGCCGGCGAGCTGCTCCCGGGCCCGCTCCTCGGCCGCGGCCTCCCACGCGCCCGGCTCGTCCCGGCCGGTCATGGCCCGGAACATCAGCCGGCGCAGCCGCACCAACTCGGCGGCGTCCTCGGGGCGGGCGGGACGGACGACGGCTTTCATGGCTGCACGCTACATGGACCGGCCGAGGAGGGGGATCTCGATGTCGGGGACGGGCATGTTCGCGACGTCCGGAACACAGTGCGCGGTGCGATGGTCTGCGGTCCCTCTTCGACATGCGAGGAAAGGCGAGATGACGCGGAAGCGCCGACTGCGTGGTTCGCATCGAGATCCGCCGGCTACACTTCCGCTACATGACCAGCCCGGATGCAGCCGCCTCGTTCCTGGAGAACCCATACATTCTGGACCTTTTCGCCGGTCCTGGTGGCCTCGACACAGCCGCGCGCACGCTTGGCGTGCGATCTCTTGGAATCGAGTGGGACCGGAACGCCTGTGAGACGCGTTACGCGGCCGGACTTCAGACCTGGCATGCGGACGTCAGCACGGTACGCCGGGAGAGGTTCCACGAACTGCCGAGGGAGTTGAACGTCCTGGCCGGCGGTCCGCCGTGCCAGACGTACTCGGTGGCCGGCCAGGGAGCAGGTCGTAAGGCCCTGGACGACGTCAAAGGCTTCATTCGTGAGTTGGTGAACGGCGTCGACGACACCGTGATCGACAAGCAGTTGGAAGAGTTGCACGGTGATCCCCGTACCGCCCTCGTCCTGGAACCGCTCCGGTACGCGATCAAGGCACTCACCTGCCCCAACCGGGACGGACGGCCCTTCGACGTGATCGTCCTGGAGCAGGTGCCCGGGGTGAAGGCGTTGTGGGATGTCTACGCGGAGGTCTTGAAGGCAGGGCTGCCGGGAAAGGACGGCGTTCGCGTTCGGTACGAGGTTGCCGAGGTCACGACACTGCCCACCGAGGCCTACGGGGTTCCCCAGACCCGGCGGCGCACGATTTTGATGGCACGGTTGACCGCGCACGGCGTTCCGCGGCTGCCCGGCCGCAGGCACCACGTGTACAACCCGCACAATCCCAAGGCGGGCGGGCCCGAGGACACGACCCTGTCGCTGGACGGCCCGCCGTTCATCGATCCGTGGGTCCCGATGGGCAAGGTGTTGGGGCGCACGGAGGGCAGGCCCGGGGGCCGCGAGACCCCCTTCGAGATCGTGTCGAACTACGGCAGTGGCGGAGATCCGAAGAATCGTGGCGTCCGAACGCACAGGCAACCGGCTTTCACCGTCACCGGCAAGGTCTCCCGCAACGCTGTTCGGCGAAAGCCCGGCATCCCGCACGACCCACCCCGCCTGACCATTGCCGAAGCCGGCATCCTCCAGACCTTCCCGCCCAACTACCCCTGGTCGGGAGGCGACCAGTCGCAGCAGGTGGGCAATGCCGTGCCCCCGATGTTCGGCATGCACGTGCTGGCTGCGGCGCTTGGCCTACCGGACGTGCCGGAGGAGTTGCTGCGGGAGGACTGGCCCGAGACCCCCGACGAGGACCGTGCCACGCTCCGCAAGGAGGGCTGCGGTGCTCCGGACGGTTGTGGTCCCAACTGCCCGAAGCCCGAGGATCAGTCCTCCTCCGGGGACTCCTCGGAGTCCTCCCGTCCCCGGACCGGGGCGTCCGCGAAGAGGTCGGAGAAGTAGTCCACCAATGTGCTCACGGAGATCTCCGGGGCGGGTTCCTCGTCAGGGCCGGTCGGGAGCGCGTTCCGTGAGACCTGGCGGGCGGTCTCGGCCTCGGTGATCCAATCGATCAATGGACGGGACTCGCGCTCCGCGTCCGGGGCGATCACGTCGTACATCAGTGTGGCCGCGGCGGCGTTGACGGCTCCGGCCAGTGCGTTGACCTCACGACCCGTCGTGATCACGCCTTTGGCGACCAGGCGCACGATCGCCTGGGCGGTGGGCCGGTGGTTGATCACGGTCATGCGCAGGGCGGTGTTGAGCATGTCCTGGTTGCCGCAGGCCGTGACGACCGGCTCGTAGTTCGGGCCGTCACGGAAGAGCTCTGCCGCCCACCAAAGGCGGGCGAAGACCTGCTTGTGGTACTGCCCGCGGAAGCGCTCGGCCGCCACCTTCGCGACCTTGCCGTCCTTCGATTCGGGCTGGTGCCGCCAGATCACGTAGTCGGGGGCGACCCCGAGGGCGAGGTAGTTCCAGAGGCCGGGGTCGGCCGCCTCACGGCGGGTGAGTCGCAGGGCCGCGTGCAGGCGCGGGGCGAGCCACGCATCGGCCTGGGTGGCCTTGAGCCCGTTGCTGTCGCAGTAGGCCATGGCGTCCTCGGCCAGGTCCCGGACGGGCTGCAGATCACCGCGCCGGTCGTCGTGCGGCAGCGGTTCGGTGACCTGGTTGAGCCTGATACTCGCAATGTCCTCCCGGCCGGTGAGAACTCCTTCGGTGAGGAAGTCCCCGGCCTCGGCGTTGGGGAGCACCGCCAGGCGCTCCGGGAAGTAGCTGGGCCGGCCGGTCATGCGTCGTCCCCCTGTGTGAGTCGTTCGAGGTCGCGGATGGTGGTGGACAGCGTCCGGGGGACACTCGCCCGTCGGGAGGCCGCGAAGTGGATTCGGGGCTGCAGTTCGCCCCACCCGGTGGCGGACGGACCGGTGCGGGCCGCGTGGACTTCGCGCAAGGCGTCCCCGGGCTCGCGATCGGGGTACATGTCGGGGAGCATCTCGCGCAGTACGTCGCCCTGCCAGCCGTGCGGGAACAGCGGGGTTCCGTCCTCCTCGATCTCCAGGTCGCCGACGGCCGAGTGGAAGACGGCGGTCCAGACCTCGGAGCACATTTGGGCGAGGAGGAGTTCCCGGACGGTCTTCTCCGCACCGTTGCCGCCGTCCGCGCCGATGAGGTCGCCCAGCCCGTCGAAGTCGGTGTTGACGCGTACGGCGGGGATGCGCCCGGTCGTGTCGACCAGCCAGGGGGAGTCCTTGAAGCGCTGGAGTCGGCCGGCCCCGGAGGCGAAGCCGACCATCCGTACGTCGAGCTCGCGGGCGAGTGAGGGCGTGGCCTCGATGACGTCGACGAACCACTCCACGTCGGACGTGCCGATCACGCGGCCGGGGACACCGTCCGCGGTGGCGACGACGTGGACGGCGAGGGAGGCGCGATCGAGGAGGTCGCAGCGGTGGATGTACAGCTCGGCCGTACGTTCGCGTCCGTCCTCGGAGACCTGGGAGAACTCCACGGACGCACGGGAGTTGGTGGCACGCTCGGTGAGTACGGCAAGGACCTTGACCTCCTGCCAGGGCCCATCGGGCTCGAGCGCCTTGGCCGGGAGCTTGACGGACAGGCGGAGTCGGGCCTGGGTCCAGTCGGGGCGCTCCTCGTCGGGGCCGAGGGCCACGACGCGTTCGACGGTGGAGACGTACTTGCTCTCCACATTCACCCAGGACTCACCCTCGGCCTTGACCTGGGCGCTGTCGACGCGCCACGACACGTTGCCGGTCAGCCGACGGTAGGGGTAGACCTTCACGCCTGTTCCCCCTTCCCGACACGGAGTTCCACGACGAGTCCGGTGAGTTGGGCCCGCACCGGGTGACGGGACACATCGGTGACGCCCTTGAACACGGCCCTGCGGCTGCCCGGGAGCAGGTTCAGGGCACCGTCGACGATCTCGCAGCCGCTGACGGCGACGAGTTCCTTCCACGGAGCCGCGGGACGAGGACCGGAGCGCACGTCGAACTTGGCGACCGGAGTGACCGGGCGGTCCGTGTCGACGCCCGGCGACACCCGCAGGTCGACCGTGACCGACCAGGCTCCGCTGTCGTCGATCATGGCGTCCACGTTGTCCAGTTCGGGCAGCACCGAGGCCCCGGTGGAGCGCGGCCTTTTCGCGCCGGCGCCACCCACCTTGAGGCGCCCGGCGATCTTGGCCTCACCGCCGTTCCGGCGCTTGGCGCGAGGAACGGCGACCAGGTCGCGCACCGCACTGTTGGCGGCGGTCGTCAGGGCCGCGATGCGTCGGTAGGCGGAGGCGGAGTAGGTGAGGCGTAGTTCCTCGGTCTGACCCCACTTGTTGTGCTCGGGTGGTTCGGAGGCGCGGAGGAACTCCTCTGCGGCTTGGGCGCCGGGGACGTCCTGCCCCGCTGCTCGACCGGTGAGGAGAATGGCCTGGAACGGGTTGGTCCCGATGGGGACGTTGGCGACGGCGCTGTCCTTGACGGTCATGCGGTTGCCCCGCATGGAGACCAGTCGGTTCGGGCGGCCGTCGGCGTCCTCGGCGTGGGTGACCAGGAGTACCGCCTCGTGAGGCACGCTGCCGCGCACCTGACCACCGTGCAGGGGCACGTTCAAGTGCACGATGGCGCGGGCCACCTGGCCCGGGGCGGAGAGACGGTCGACCGTGTCGCCCTCGAGGAAGGCGCGCAAGGCACGGGTGCGGGAGGGCTGGGTGACGGCCGGATCCACACGCTCCTCGGCGATGAGGACCTCGCCGTTGCGGAAGGTGCGGACGGACGCCTCCAGGTGCGGCTTGTGGTCGCCGCCGCCGGTCATCGCGGCCCAGAAGTTGCGGCCGAGCGCGTCGACGAGGCGGGCGTGCATGCGGTGGACAGTGTCGTCGTCCTCGGTGGTCTCCTCCTCGTCCACGGTGCCGGTGACGGTCGCCAGGCTGGCGACGTCGTGGGCACCGACGATGAGGAACGAGGTGCCGGGGGCAGCGCTCTCGCGGGTGAGGTGAAGCTTCTCGACGGTCTCCTCGTCGGCCCACCAGGAGCGGGCGACATCAGTGGACTTGGCGTCCGCGTCGGGACGTCCGAACCAGGCCGGTCCCGCGAACTCCTGGCCGTCGACCGCGCGCCACGGAAGGTCGAGCCGGCCGATCAGGCGACGCTCGGTGCGACCTTCGTGAGGATTGGACAGAGTGGAGTTGATCAGTACGAGACCGAGGCGACTGGTGGCCCAGAGAGTGGCCTTGCCCAAGCCGTAGGAGCCACCTGCCCCGGCGTCCTTCTTGTGGCTGTCGAGTTGTCGACGCACGACTGCCGCGAAGAGGCCGTTGTCGTAGTCGCCGCCGGTCAGACCGGTGCAGTTGTAGTCGTCGACACGCAGCAGTACCAGACGGTCGTGCTGGTACATGTCCTGCAGCCCGGCCGCGATCGTGCGCGAGACCTTTCCCTGCTTCCCGCTCTCCGCGGTGAGCGCCTCGTAGTGAGGGAGCAGCCGTTCCCAGTCGATGACCTCGCGGAAGCGGGCGAGGGTCTCGCCGGTGAGTTCGTGCAGGGTGTAGCGGACCCGGACGGGTTCGGCCGGGTCGAGGCGCGCGTCGATGCTGTTCTGGGTGGCCTCGCGGGCGAGGACCGAGACATCGGCCTCGAAGGCGAACGCGGCTGCGTTGCCGTACTCGCGACCCCCGTCGGCGTGGGCGGGTCGGTGGTACCAGGAGACCGGCAACCCGGCCTGAGCATCGGTGCTGCGGGTGTGGATCGTCGCCAGATCGGTCTGTAGCACTTCAGCGATGCGCTGGATGGTGTCGTCCCGGGGAACCGAGCGTCCCACGATCCAGGCCGAGACGGCGGCTCGGGTCATGCCGAGCTCCTCCGCCAAGTCGGCCTGGCTCTTCCTGGCGTTCTTGAGCTGGCGTGCCAACCAGGGACCGAAGTCCTCAGCCGCCTTCACGTGCCACCTGCCTCCGCTCGGGTCACTGCGTGACAGTCACCGTACCGCACGGCTGTTGACGTCGCGCCGGCCTGTCAAAAGTTCTTTGACGTGCGGCGGGCGTCCGGTCGGAGGCTTGTCGGAGCAGTGGGAAATGGAACAGGGAATTCCACCCGGTTCATGCCGAATTCGTCGAGATCCGAGCGCCACGGCGCGTGGTCCACCGCGAGGGAGCCTCTTGCACAACGGCGGGAATACGTGGTTGAGTTGCTGACCGTCAGCCCCGGAAACGACCGGGGCAAACGACAGAATCCCAGGGCACAGCTGTGCCCTCCTCCCCGCCTGCCCCACACGGCGAGAGGCCAGGGAGCAGGGAGTATCGGGCCTACCCGCGGTTCGGCCCGGGACATCTGCACGTGCACCGCCTCGCACGCCGGACGAAATCCTTCTCCACCTTTCCCACCACGGACCCCTCGACGGATGTCCGCACGGTTCGGATTTCGCTCCCGCACCACCTCGCACCTTTTCCTCGTGAAGTCCCCACGAAAGCGAAAGCGCAGGTACCTCGGTGTCCTCGACGTCCCCGCTCAACCACATGCGCACCGTTGTCACGCTGTACGACCACCTCGCCGACGACCCCCAGGCCCAGGAGACCCTCCTCGGCATCATGGGCGGACTCGACCACGGCGTGGTCGCCTCCTACCGGAAGGTCCTGCTCGACACCGATGCCCCGGTCGACTTCCGCCGCCTGCCGCGGAATCCCATCGGTCACCGGTGCGTCGCCACTGTCACGTTCACCGTGCAGCTCGCCTGCTGACGGGCGTCAGCGCTCACTCCTCTCCTTCCCAGCCCATCGTTCTGAAGTGGAACCATTCGTGGCCGACCCGCAGTCCCCCGTGATCCGCACCGTCACCGAGCAGTCCCTTCGTGTCCTGGAGACCTACCGTGTCGACCCGGGCCTGATCCCCGAGCACGCCAACGGAGAGCGCCGCATCACCCAGGGCGGGTACGGCGACCGTCAGCTCTTCGAGTTGGTCCAGAACGCCGCCGACGAGATTCGCGACGAGCCCGGGGGCCGGGTCCACGTCGTCCTCAGCGACACCCATCTGTACTGCGCGAATGAAGGAAACCCCGTGACGCCCGAGGGCGCGGAGACCATCCTGCGCATGAGCATGTCCCGCAAGCGCGGTGGGCAGATCGGTCGGTTCGGCGTCGGCGTCAAGTCGGTGCTCGTCGTGACCGACACTCCCGAATTCTTCAGCCGCGACGGCAGCTTCGGGTTCGATCGTGCCTGGTCGTACGAGCAGATCCGAAACGTCCCCGGCGTGCGCGAGCGGCACGGCGAGCACTTCGAGGCGCCCGTGCTGCGCATGGCCCGCGAGCTGGACATGGCGATCGAGCGCCTCCGGGACCGGGTTTTGGACGAACTGCTGGAGTGGGCGACCACGGTGGTCCGTCTGCCGCTGCTGCCCGGTGCGGCCGAGCGCCTGGGCAAGGACATGCACGGTCATCAGGGCGTGGCCAGCCACGAGACCCGCGAGGAGTTCCCGTCCGGCTTCCACCTGTTCTCCCCGCACGTCGGTCCGGTGGTACTGGAGGACCGCCGGCCTCGCCCGATCGCCCGTCGGGCCCTCCGCGCCGAACAGCACGGCGACCTGCGCACCATCCACGAGGAGCGCGTCGGCAAGCCGCCGGCCACTTCCCAGTGGCGGGTCTTCACCCGCACGCACGAGCCGACCGCTGCTGCCCGCCGTGACGCCGGTGAGTTGCACGACCGAGTGTCCATCGATGTGGCCTGGGCCGTGCCCGGGTACCGAGCCGACGAGAAGTCCGGGTTGCTCAGTGCCGCCGACGCTCGGGGGCGGGGCCGGTTCTGGTCCTTCTTCCCGACGAAGTACGAGATGACCCTCAGTGGCATCCTGAACGGTGCCTGGAAGACCAACGAGGACCGGCAGAACCTGCTGGACTCCTCGCCCTTCAACGTCGAGATGATCCAGGTGGCCGCCCGTCTGGTGGTCGAGTCGCTGCCCGCGCTCGCCCCCTCCGAGGACCCCGGTGCGTACCTCCCCCTGCTGCCCGGTCGTACCAGGGGCGCGGAGGTGATCAGTTGGGCCGACCGCCTGCTCACCGAGCAGATCTGGGCGGCCACCGCGGCGCGCCCGTCACTGCCGGACCAGGACGGAGTCCTGCGCATCCCCCGCGATGTGAAGATCCACCCCGACCTGGGGCGGGACAGCACCTCGCAGATCCGCTGGCTGCGGATGTGGCACGCGTACGCCGGTCGCCCCCGTGACTGGACGCATCCCTCGGTCGAGGCCACGGACCTGCGGTCCGGCAAGATCCAGCACATCCTCGCCGCGGCCGGACGCCAGCGGGCCTCGGTCGTCGAGTGGCTCGAGTCCCTCGTCTCCGACGGCTCGGCGAAGGCTTCGGAGACCGCCGTCCGGATCGTCGCCGACATGATCGAGTCCAAGGCTTCCTGCGCCGCCGAGGCCCGCAAGGCCGCGATCGTCCTCACCGAGGAGCACGGCATGGTCGCCCCGGTGGGCGGTGTGGTGTACCGGCGCGCGGAGGAGGACGGTCTGCGGGAGTCGCTGGTCTACGTGGATCGGGCCCTGTCCGACGATCCGTCGCTCTCCTCTGCTCTCACCACTCTCGGCATCCAGGAGGCCGACGTCCGGGGGCGCTTCGTCAGCGTCCTCGACCAGGGATTTTCCTCGTACGGCCCGCAGGAATGGAACCGGTTCTGGGATCTGTTCCACCGGGCCGGTGCCTCCGTGGTGGGCCACGAGGTGACCAAGCGGGTACCGGCGCCGATGGACACCCTGATGGTGCGGACCGCGGACGGCCGTTTCCACCTCATGCGCGACAGCATGCTGCCCGGCATCGTCGTCACCGCGGAGAGCGACCCCGGGGTCGCGGTGGACATGCGGTTCCACTCCGATGACGTGGCGTTCTTCCGCGAGGCCGGTTTGCGGGACCGCCCGACCTCCGGCCACAAGCCGGAGGCTGAGACCTGGTTCGAGGAGTACCGGGAGGCCGCTCACGCGGCGTACTGCAGCACGCTCGACAACCGGGCGAGCCGGCCGACTCTCGGCAAGACAAGGATCGAGGGGGCTCCCGTCGGTGGACCCCTGCACCTGCTGCCCCGCCTCTCGGACGAGGCGCGCGCCGCCTTCCTCCAGGCGCTGCCCGAGGACGCCTTGATCGAGAACTGGACGCTGCAGATCGGCGCGCAGGCCGGCACGCGTCGGACGGCTCAGTCCCCGATCCGATGGATGCTCCTTCGACACGGTCGGGTCAAGACCTCGCAGGGGCTCAAGTCCCCCAAGGACGCCGTCGGCCCGCAGCTCGACGCGTACCGCGACGTACTCCCGGTGGCGTCGATCAGCGAGGAGAAGGCCCGCAAGCTGGGGCTCGCGGACAGCGTCGAGAAGGTCCGCTCCCAGCAGTGGGCGCAGCTTCTGGAGAAGCTGCAGGAGAGCGAGGACGACGCGTTCGTCGGCTCGACGTACGCCCTGCTGACCCGCCTGGGGATCGACTTCCCCGAGGGCTCGCTCACCCGATGCCGGATCGGAGATGCCTGGGACGCACGGGAGGACGGCGAGATCGCCGTCGCCGCGAACCGGGACGAGTACCGGTCGCTGCGGGCGGAGCGGGTACCGGCACTGCTGATGCCGGACCAGGAGTCCGCTGACCTGATGGTCGACCAGTGGGGCATGCTGCGCCACGACGACGTCGTCAGCCGCGAGACCCGCCACGAGTCGAGCGTGGAGGCGGTACCGCTGTCCGAGGAGTTCCCGACGCTTCGCCAGAGGATGGGGGCCTCCGTCGGCACCTATTCACTCCTGCGCTGCTCCACGTTGGAAGAGGTGGTCCGCACGCCGCGCGGCGCCCGGGCGAAGTCCTTGGAGAGCGCCCGCCAGGGCAATGTGATCAAGGTCCTGGACTCGCTCGACCGTCTCGACGCCCTCCGGGCCGTGGACCGTGAACTGGGCTTGCGGATGGGGGATTCGGGTTGCCGCGCGGTGCTGGACGCCCAGTCCCGCCAGGAGCAGGACGAGAAGGTGCGAGCCGCGCTGAAGGCGATTCGGGAGGCGGCGGACGTGACGGCCAAGCTCGAGCTCCTGATCGGCGCGGAGGCCCTGCGCGACCGGCTGCCCGCCGGGCTGATGGATGCCGAGAGACAGGAGTTGGACGGACAGGAGCCCACGGGGCGTCGGATCGCACAGATGTCGTTCAACGCCCACGGCGACACGGTCCTCAAGACCCACGCCCGCGACATCCAGGAACGCTTCGCGAACGCCCCGTCGTCGTACACCGGTGGCTCGGCCGCCGTGTCCTTCGTCGCCGACCTCGGTCTGCCGGCCCCCTTCGCCGGCTACCGGGCCCCGACCCTCGAGCAGAGCCTGACGGTCGACGGTCCGCGCGACTTCCCGCGCCTGCACGACTACCAGGAGCGGCTCGCCCTCAACATCTTTGAGATGTTGGACCGCCTGGCCCCGCAACGCGCGATGCTGTCGCTGCCCACCGGCGCCGGCAAGACACGCGTCACCTCCGAGGCCGTCATCCGCTGGGTGAAGCAGACGGGTGACCTCAAGGGGCCGATCCTGTGGATCGCCCAGACCGAGGAACTGTGCGAGCAGGCGGTGCAGAGTTGGCAGTTCGTCTGGGGCAAGGCCGGCGCGCAGACCCGACTGACGATCAACCGACTGTGGACCTCGAACGAGGCGGCCCCGATCACCGACGGGCCGCAGCTCGTCGTGGCCACCGATGCCAAGCTCCAGGTTTGCCTGGAGACCGACCGATACGCCTGGCTGCGGGCGGCCGCCCTGGTCGTGGTCGACGAAGCGCACGTGGCCACCACCCGGCGCTACACCGAGATCCTGAGCCTGCTCGGCCTGACGCAGCACCGGACTGAGCGGCACCTGCTCGGCCTCACGGCCACCCCGTTCCGTGGCCACAACGAGGAGGAGACCGGCCGCCTGGTCAACCGGTTCGGCGGTCGTCGGCTGGACGAGGGAGTCTTCCCCTCCGACGATGCCTACGGCCACCTCCAGGACCTCGGAGTTCTGGCGCAGGTCGAGCACCGGGAACTGGCCGGCGGCACCATCGAGCTGTCCCGTCAGGAGCGTGAGAGCGCTGAGCAGTTCAGCCTGTTGTCCAAGGCCGCCGAGCAGCGGCTGGCCGACGACCACGACCGCAGCCGACGCATCGTCTCGGAGATCGCCGCGATGCCGGCCGACTGGCCGGTGCTGGTGTTCGCCACCTCGGTCGAGCACGCCAAGTACCTGGCCGCCCGTCTGAAGGACCAGGGGATCTCCGCGTCCTCCGTGGACTCCACCACCTCCGACAGTGACCGTCGGGCCCGGGTCCGGGACTTCCGTGACGGCAGGGTGCGAGTGCTCACGAACTACGGGGTCCTCACGCAGGGCTTCGACGCCCCCGCCACGCGCGCGGTGGTCGTTGCCCGTCCTGTCTACAGCCCGAATGTGTACCAGCAGATGATCGGACGCGGTCTGCGCGGTCCCCGCAACGGCGGCAAGGACACGTGCCTGATCCTCAACGTCCGGGACAACATCCGGAACTTCGACACGGCTCTCGCGTTCACCAAGTTCGAGCACTTGTGGAGCAAGAAGTGACCTTCTCCCTAGAAGACGGCCCCGGCCTCACGGCCGAGCAGCAGGCCGTCGTGGACCGGCCCTGGGACACTCGCCTGTTGGTCACCGCCGGGGCGGGCGCGGGCAAGACCCACACCCTGGTGCGTCGCATGGACGCCCTGGTCGGCCATGTCGACCCGGACGAGGCACTCGAGGCCTCGGAGCTTTTGGTCCTCAGCTTTTCCCGTGCCGCGGTCCGTGAGTTGCGGGACCGGATCGCCCGGCACGGCGAGCACGCCCGGCGGGTGCGCGTGCAGACCTTCGACGCCTGGGCGTATTCCTTGCTGGTGCAGGTGTACCCGGACGGGCAGTGGTCGTCGCTCTCCTTCGACGAACGCATCCGGGCCGCGACCGAGGCGATCGACAAGGGAGCCCTGGAGTCGCTGGAGGCCGGCCCGCCCACGCACGTGATCATCGACGAGGTGCAGGATCTGGTCGGCGCGCGCCGGGAGATGGTGGAGTCGCTGCTCGACCGGCTCCAGGACTCCTGCGGGTTCACCCTCGTCGGCGACTCCGCCCAGGCGATCTACGACTTCCAGATCCAGGATCCGGAGGAGTACGCCGACCGGGCCGATCTATTCCTCCGCTGGGTGCGCGCCTCCTACCCGGACGACCTGGTGGAGCTGCGGCTGACGCGGAACTTCCGCGCTGTCACGCCGGAGGCGCGCACCGCGCTCCCGCTCGGTCCGGCCGTGCAGGGCATCGGCAGCGCCACCGAAGGGGCGGACGCGGCGGCGGAACGGCTTCACGGACAGCTGCGTGAGTTGCTGTTCGACCTTCCCGAGCTGGGCTCGATCAGCGACGCGTTCACCCTGGATTCGCTGCGGTCCTTCCCGGGCAGTTGCGCGATCCTGACCCGCGACAACCGACAGGCCCTGCTCGTCTCGGAACTCCTGCACACCCACGGAGTGGCGCACGCACTGAGGCGTTCGCTCCAGGACCGGCCGGTGCCGTACTGGGCTGCCGAGCTGCTGCGTCGCGCCGAGGCCGCCACGCTCACCGAGGGACGGTTGCGTGAGTTGCTCGACTCGATGCTCCTGCCCGAGGGCGTAGACCCGGACCGGGTGTGGCGGGCCCTGCGAGTGGCGGCGCGCGGTGCCGGTCGGGGCACGCTCGATGTGACCCGGCTGCGCAGGCTGGTGGCGGAACGCCGCTTCCCCGACGAGCTGGCCGACCCGGAACCGGCGCGACTCGTGGTGTCGACGGTGCACCGCTCGAAGGGTCTGGAGTTCGACCGTGTGGTGCTCCTGACCCCGCCGACCATCGCCGATTTGCGTCGCCGCAACGAAGGACTCGATGTGCCCGCCGAGGCACGTGCTCTGTATGTGGCGATGACAAGGGCTCGGCAGGACCTGTACCGGGTGGCCGCGCCGGAGACGGTGACGGTGCTCAAGCACAGGCCGACCGGTCGCTGGTACCGAGGGGTTCCGACCTCGCGACACAAATGGCGTCGCGACGGCGTCGAGGTGCGAGCCGGCGATGTATCCGCCCTCGAACCGGCCGACGCCTCGAACGACGCCTCCGGAGCCCAGTCGTACCTGGTGGGGCGGGTACGACGGGGGGACGCGGTGACGTTGCGGCTGCGTGATTCCCTGCCCATGGGTGCCGAGCAGAGCCCCCGGTACGCGCTGCTCCACGAGGGGCGGGAGATCGGCGACGTATCCGAGACCTTCAGGGGCGAGCTCCATTCCGTGCTGAAGGTTGGCACGAAATGGGAGATCCAGTGGCCCGAGGAGATCGTCGGTCTGCGCGTCGACTGCCTGGAGTCCGTCGCGGGAAGCACAGCCGCCGGGGCCAACGCGGGCCTCGGTGACCATGGCGTGTGGATCGCCCCGCGCATCAGTGGAATCGGACGGTTCCGGCGATCCGCCGGGACCGAGGAGGAGCAGGAATGACTATCCACGCAGGGCGGCACGCCGCGCACTACGAGGTACGCGAGGACCTGGTGGCCCGCCTCCGGCGGGAGCTGTCGGGTCCCGACGCCGACTCCCCGGCCGAGGACCGCGCCGAGGTGCTCGACCAGGATGCCCCCGTCACGCGCTATCCCATGGGCGTGCTCTTCCCGCGTCCGGCGGACGCCGAGGCCGGCCTTCGTCTGCGGGAGGACGCCTCCGAGGAGGACGGCCTGGACGAGGAGCCCGTGAGCGGGGCGGAGAGCCTCGACGAGTCCGGCTCGGCGGCCGAGCGTCCCAACGCCGGTGACCGGCGCCCCTCCACGGTCGGTCTGACCTTCGCTGTCGACCGGGCCGTGTGCCGGGAGATCGTGGTCTTGGCCCGCGCCGCCGTGTACGAGCCGGAGGACGCGGAGGGACGCAAGGTCTCGGCTCGTCGCAGCGAGGCCCGCACCACATCCGACCAGCGGGAACGCTGGCGTCGAGTGGAGCTGGACCTGCCCGACACACCGGTCGACGTGACGTTTCCGGGGCGCGGTGCCTCGCGCGACCTGATCGACGGCACGGTCCGCCTCGACGTGCACGTGCGCCGTCCGTCCCCGGACACCGACACGGTGACGGTCACGGTCACGCTGGTCAACGTCCAGAAGGTCGGTGAGAAGGAACTCCAGGACGCCTTCGCCCTGTTCCAGGTCGGGTTGACGGTCCGGGCCGCCGATGGCGCGAGCGCGTTCGTGGAGCGTCCGGCGGCACTGTCCGCCATCGACACCGAACTCGAGACCAGCCGACTGCTGCACCGGCACGCCCCGACCTTCGCCACTGGTCACGGATGCGCGGCGGTGTGGGACTGGAACCCGCCCCCGGTCGGTGTCGCCGACATAGAGCGTGCCGCGGTGGCGGAGGTCCGCACCGAGATCGTCCCGACGCACGAGGTGCTGCTGACCGATTCCAACCCGGAGATCGACGACCGGGCACTCACAATGCTGGGCCTGGCTCAAGCTTCCGACGCGCAGGTGATCGCCGCGCTGGAAGGTCTGGCGGCGGGTTACGAGGGATGGATCGACCGCAAGCGGGCCGAGGCCTTCGCGTTCGCCGGCACGTCGTACGAGAAGGCCGCTTCGGCACAGATCGGCGCGTGCCAGGAATCCCTCTTGCGGATTCGGGAAGGTATCGCCCTGCTGCGGGGCAAAGCCGATCTCATGGCGGCTTTCCGACTCGCCAACCGGGCCATGGCGACGCAGCGGGCCCGCAGTGCATGGGTCAAGGGCGGGCGTGTCGGCGAGCCGGATCCGACGTCCGCGCGCTGGCGTCCGTTCCAGATCGCCTTCGTGCTCCTGTGCCTGGCCGGGGTGGACGACTCCGAGCACCGCGATCGAGGCGTGTCGGACCTGCTCTGGTTTCCCACGGGCGGCGGCAAGACCGAGGCGTACTTGGGCCTGATCGCGCTGACCGCCTTCCTGCGCCGGATGCGGCGCGGGGCGGCCGGCGGCGGAGTCACCGTCCTGATGCGTTACACCCTGCGCCTGCTGACCCTCCAGCAGTTCGAGCGTGCCGCGATTCTGATCTGCGCCATGGAGCGGATGCGCCGCGACAACCCTGCCGAGCTGGGTGACGAGGAGATCTCCATCGGCATGTGGGTGGGTCGCTCCGCCACCCCGAACACGCTGGGGAGCGCCTCCGGGCAGTTGCTCGCGGCTCGTTCCGGCAAGGTGCTCCAGAAGGAGAACCCCGTCCAGTTGCACGCCTGTCCGTGGTGCGGAACCGCCCTCGACGCCCACCACTACACGGTCGACGAGGAAGCCGTCCGCATGCACGTGCGCTGTCCCGGATCGGGCTGCGCCTTCTCCGGCGGACTGCCCGTGCATCTGGTGGACGAGACCGTGTACCGGGCCCGTCCGACCCTGGTGATCGCCACCGTCGACAAGTTCGCCTCGATGCCCTGGCGGCCGCAGACCGCGGCTCTGTTCAACCGGGACCGTCAGGACTCCACGCCGCCCCCCGAGCTGATCGTGCAGGACGAGCTGCATCTGATCTCCGGTCCGCTGGGCACCCTCACCGGACTGTACGAAACGGCGGTCGACGTGCTCGCCGAGCGGCCCAAGGTGATCGCCTCGACCGCGACCATTCGGCGTGCCGCCGATCAGGGCAGGGCCCTGTTCTCCCGCGAGGTGCGCCAGTTCCCGCCAGCCGGCCTGGACTCCCGGGACTCGTGGTTCGCTGTGGAGACCCCGGCCCGGGACAAGGCATCCCGTCGCTACGTCGGCCTGCTCGCCCCGGGCACCAGCCAGTCGACGCTGCTGATCCGTACGTATGCCACCCTGCTCCACCAGGCGAAGCGGGCCGGAACACCGGAGGAGGTGCGCGACGCCTATTGGACGCTGGTCGGCTACTTCAACAGCCTGCGCCTGCTGTCCGCCGCTGAACTCCAGGTCCACGACGACGTGGTGGCCTACCTGGAGCACTTGGCCGAGCGCGACGGAAGCGAGCCGCGCTCCGTCGACAACTACTCGGAGCTCACCAGCCGCGTGGACGCCAGCGACATCCCAGCACGCCTGAAGCAGATAGAGCGGCAGCTGCCCGGCAGCGACGTCGTGGACGTGCTCCTGGCCACCAACATGATCGCGGTCGGCGTGGACGTCGACCGGCTCGGCCTGATGGCTGTCATGGGTCAGCCGCAGACCACCGCCGAATACATCCAGGCCACCAGCCGCGTGGGCCGTGCCCACCCGGGCCTTGTCGCGGTGATGCTCAACGCCGGTCGCTCCCGGGACCGCTCCCACTACGAGAATTTCCAGCACTTCCACTCCGCTCTCTACCGCGAGGTCGAATCCACCTCGGTGACCCCGTTCTCCGCCCGCGCCCGCGACCGCGGCCTGCACGCCGTGGTCGTCGCCCTCGCCCGCATTCTCATCCCGGCCGCTCGCAAGGACGAGGCCGCGGGCGACATCGACCTCTTCCGGGACGAGCTCCGGGAACGAGTCCGTCCGCGGATCCTCGAACGGGTCGAGGCCGTCGCCCCCGAGGAGCTGCCCCACGTGGAGGCCGCCTTCGACGAGTTCGTGGACTGGTGGCACGGGCAGGCCGAGTCGCTCGGTGGCCTGCACTACGAGCCGAAGCGGGGACGCCGTGTCCCTTCGCTGCTCAAATCCTTCGACGACGCCCTGGAAGACCTCGAGGCGTGGGAGACCCTGTGGTCCCTCCGCGACGTCGACGCCGAGTCCGCCCTGTTCATGGAGGCATCCCGATGACCCCGCCCCCTTCCCGGCGCCGCCGCGGCGCCGACGGCTCCTCCGCGCCGGCCCGCTCGCTGCCCCGCCGTGGTGCGGTTCGGCGTGCCCAGGCCATCACCACCTATGGAGTGGGGTCGCTGATCGCCGTCGAGCAGGAGTCGTTCATCGTCGCCGGCATCGACGGAGCGGACCGCTACTGGTCCCGCGACGAGGCACCCGTGATCCACGAGCCGCGCCTCGCCCGGGTACTGGGCGTCGACCACTTCCGCCTGCCGCCCGCGTCCGGCGACGACAGCCGTGACGGACTGCGGGTGCGCCGCTTCCCGCTGTGGCACCACTGCCCCGAATGCCACGCGCTCGACCACGTCCGGAAGTTCAACTCGCCGCCCGGCCGAAACGAGTGCGCCGAGTGCTCCGAGCCGCTGGTGCCCTCCCGTTTCGTGGTGGCCTGCGAGGACGGCCATCTTGCCGACTTCCCCTACTGGAAGTGGCTGCACCGCGGCCGACGCGCCGACGGCGAGGCCGGCCATTGCGGAGGCCGGATGAGCCTGAAATCCTCGGGTCGCAGCTCCTCGCTCCGTGCGGTGGTTCTCTCCTGCTCCTGCGGAGTGCCGGAGGTGTCCATGGAAGGCTCTTTCCGGCGCGGTGCCCTGAAGGACCTGAACATCCGCTGTGAAGGCAGGCGCCCCTGGTTGAAGGACGCACCCGACATCCCCTGCTCCCAGCCGCCCCGGACCCTTCAGCGCGGTTCGTCCTCGGTGTGGCAGCCGGTACTCCGCTCTGCGCTGTCGATCCCGCCGTGGAGCGACACCCGAGTCCACGCCTTGGACGAGCACTGGGAAGCTCTGCGTTCGTACTCAACCGCCGCGGAGATCGAGATCTATCTCAAGGGCGCGTTCAAGGGGGCGCCTTCCCCCGTGAGTGCCGACGAGGTCGTGAAGTTGCTCGCCGCCATGGAGGCCGAGGACCTCGCCGGCGACGACGGTCCGGACGCCGATCAGGAGCGGCGCTACCGGGCGCTGCGCGACCGCGAGTACGAGCGGCTGTGCGCGGGCAACCCGGAGGATTCCGGCTCCCACTCCGAGCAGTTCGTCTGCGAGGATCCCGTCGGCGACGAGAAGCCTCTGGGCGGTACGGGCCTGGTCGGACCGATGCTTGTGAAGAAGCTCCGCGAGGTGCGCGCACTGAAGGCCTTCACCCGGGTGATCGACCCCGAGACCTCCTCGGAGGGCCACGAAGCGGACCTCTCGCTCGACCCCACCCGCTGGTTGCCCGCCATGGAGGTCAACGGGGAGGGCGTGTTCCTCCGGCTCGACGAGGCACGGCTCGACGCCTGGGCCGAGCGGCCCGCCGTCGTCGCCCGTGTGGAGCGGATGCGCGAACGCCACCAGCGTGTGCTCACGGAGCGGGCCTCGGACCCCACTCGTGTTCCGCTCTCGCCAGCCACCGCGCGCATGGCCGTACTTCACGTCCTCGCTCACGTGATGATCAACGAGTGGAGCCTGGACTCGGGCTATCCCTCCGCGTCGCTCCGCGAACGGATCTACTCGGGCGATGAGATGGCGGGGGTGCTGATTTACACGGCCACCAGCGACTCGGCCGGCAGCCTCGGTGGCCTCGTGGCCCAGGGCGAACCCGAGCGTCTCGCCCAGGCCGTGCGTTCGTCGATCCTCCGTGCCGAATGGTGTTCCAATGACCCTCTTTGTCTGGAGAGCGGCGCCTCCGGTGCGGGCGGTACCAACGTGGCCGCCTGCCATGCCTGCGTGATGCTGCCGGAGACCAGTTGCGAGTACAACAACGGCCTCCTCGACAGGGCACTTCTCGTCGGTAGCCCGGAGGATCCGTCGATCGGCTTCTTCTCCCATCTGCTCACTCCCTGAGCGCCTGGAGACGGCATCGGCGCGGGAGGCGGCGGCTGCCCTTTCGCCCCAGCGGCGTCGCGCTGTGCGGGTCGCGGGTCAGAAGCCGTCGTAGTCCGGCGCTCGATCTCCTGTCGGCACGCCGCGGGAGATCGAGCGCCGCCGTAAGGATGCGGGTTCGCCGGGCCCGGCGAAGAGATCCGCGATCTCGGACCGGCTCACGTGGTCCCCGGTTGATCACTTTCAGCGTGCGGACACTGCCGGTGCGGCGGGAGCGGCAGATCGCATGCAGCTCTCACCAGCATGTTTGCTCGCCGGCCGATCCATAGGTCACCGGTTGCGCTCAGAGAGGTACCCACATCGAACCGTCCACCTGACGGGCGCCGATGCCTCAATACCCCAACGCGGCCCTGACGGCCAGCCCGAGTACGCGTGCCACCGGTGGCGGTGAGGCGTGTCCCACCTGTCGGTAGCGGGCCGTCTTGCGGCCGGTGAATGACCATTCGTCCGGGAATCCCTGCAGGCACGCAGCCTGTTCGACGGTCAGCGCCACCATCCCCCTGACGCCGAGCGACATATCCCAGGGGAAGCCTGGTCCGGGGACCTCGTCGGCGACGGTGCCGCCGTTCACGCGCATGCGTGCCCACGACCGTTTCGATCCGGTCGGCCCCAGATCGGCTCCCCCGCGGTTCCAGGAGCCGCCGACGAGAGTCGGCGCCACTCGATCGGCCTGCGCCGCCCAGGCGGCGGCGTGGGGCCAACCACGTGCTGCCATGGAGGCACACAGTGCCTCACCCACGGTGATCGGCACTTCCGTATCGGGGGCCGGCGTGACGAAGCCGTCGATGACGTTCCCCTTGAAGGCGACCAGGACGCCCTGTTTCCAGTCCTGGGGAACGCCGTGGTGCATCGCGTTGACGACGAACCAACAGTGCCGGTAACCGAGGTGTTCGAGTTCCGTGGCGACGTACGCTCGGATCGACTCGTACGCGGGCTTGGAGACGAGATCGGGGACGTTCTCGATCAGCAGGGCACGCGGCTGGACACCGTGCATCAGCATGATCGTCGCCTCGAGCATGCGGATCTCCTCGTCGCTGCTCTCGCGTCGCACGGCAGCGCTGGCCTTCACCCGTGGCAATCCGGCCGCGAGGAGATCCACGTCGTAGGCCTCTTGGTGCTCCACGGGATCGAAACCCAGCAGATCGGTCTCGAGGACCCGCCACGTGGGGCGGTTAAGGCGCAGCGTTTCGCAGGCCACGGGACGGTTGTCCAGGAGCAGCACGGGATCGAAACCCGCCTGCTCCAGGCCAAGAGCGAGGCCACCGGCGCCGGCGCACACGGCGAGACTACGGAGGCGCTCAAGGCGATGCTTTTTCATGGCCACCGTTCGTGCTCGTGGGGAAACGCGACGCCGGATGGACGGAGATGCCGGACTCGCGCACAGTCCGCGTGATGTCGTCGCCGGCGCTCAGACCGGCTGAGCCCCCGGCGACGATGATCACATCCTTGTCCTGATGAATCGATGGCAAGGAACCAGCCGGTGCCGGCGTTCGTCCGAATGCTGGGCCCTTCGGCGGCGGAGACCGTGGGCGGCGGGTGCGCGGATCAGCCGAGACGGGGGATCTCGATCGCCGGGCAGCGGTCCATGACCATGACCACATCCGCGGCCTTGGTGCGCGCGTACGCCGCCTCGTCGATCACGTCCAGCTGGAACCAGACGCCCTTGGCGCCGATCGCGACGGCCTCGTCCGCCACCGCGCCGGCGAGGTCGGAATTGACGAAGACGTCCACGACGTCCACCGGGAAGGGGATGTCCCCGAGCGAGGCGTAGCCCTGCTCGCCGTGCACCGCCTCGGCCTTGGGGTGTACCGGCACCACGCGCTTGCCGTAGCGCTGCAGCACGCGGGCCACGCCGTAGGCGGCGCGCGAGGTGTTGTTGGACAGGCCCACCACGGCCCAGGTGTCCCCGAGACCGGTCAGCAGCTCACGTACCGCCGCGTCGTCTTCGTGCACGTCGTCCTCCCTCGGACCTGCGGCCTTCGACAGCCGTCCGCAGCAGTCAACCAGAGGGGCCGCCCGCCCATTCCCGTAGGGTGGCGGGGTGGTGGAGCGGTATCTGACGATCGGGCGCGCGGGCGTCCACGAGAGCGAGATCAAGCGATCGCGCTTCCTGTGCGCCCTGGCACCGGTGTCCAGCGAGGCGGCGGCGCAGGAGTTCATCGCCCGCGTCCGCCGGGAGCATCCCGGCGCGAGCCACAACTGCTTCGCCTATGTCATCGGCGCCGAGGGCCGCGTGCACAAGGCCGGCGACGACGGCGAGCCAGGCGGCACCGCGGGCACCCCCATGCTGCAGGTGCTGCTGCGCCGCGAGATACGCGACGTCGTCGCGGTCGTCACCCGCTACTACGGCGGGATCCAGCTCGGGGCGGGCGGACTGGTGCGTGCGTACGGCGGCGCGGTCTCCGCGGCACTGGACGAGCTCGGCACCGTCGAGCGGCGGAAGCTCGCCCTCGTCACCGTCGTCGTCGACCACCAGCGGGCCGGCCGCATCGAGAACGACCTGCGCGCCGCCGGCCGCGCGGTGCGCGGAGTGGCCTACGCGGCCGACGTCCGCATCGAGCTCGGCGTCCCCGAGGAGGAACTGGAGTCCTTCCGCGGCTGGCTCGCCGACGCCTCGGCCGGCTCGGCCGGCATGGAGGTCTCGGGCAGCGCGTACGTGGACGTCTAGCCCGTCACCAGGTGCGCGGTCGCGGCGACGGTCACGACCGACAGGCCGTCCAGGGTGGTGATCGCGCAGGGCGGGACGCCGTCGCGCATCAGCGCGGCCGGCACCGCCGCGTCACCGAGCAGCGTGCGCAGCAGGTCCACGGTGACGCCGCCGTGGGTCACGAGGGCGACAGGGCCGGGCGTTCCGGCCAGGTCGGCCAGGCAGGCGCGCAGGCGCTCCGCGGCGGCGCGGGAGGAGTCACCGGACGCGGGCAGGAAATCCCGGTCCTCCACGGTGGCGGCCCAGTCCCTCAGGAAGTCCTCCGCGGAACGGGACGCGTCCCGGTTGATGCGCTCGCGCAGGCGGACGTCCTCCTGAACGGGCAGGCCGGTCCGGTGCGCGATGAATGCGGCGGTCTCGCGCGCCCGGCGCAAGGGGCTGCTGAAGACGGCGCGCACACCGGCGTGGTGCAGCCGGTCGGCGGTCCTGGCGGCCTGCAGGCGTCCCGCCCCGGTCAACCCCGGGTCGCCGGGCGTGCGTTCCTTCTCGGCGTGCTGCACCAGATGGAAGACGGTCATACCCGCAGGGTGATGGTGCGGCGGGGCGGCGGCCACCGGGACACGCCGGTGTCACTCGGTGGTGAGCTCGGTCAGCTGCTCGGCGGCGGTGGTGTTGCCGGCGTTCGCGAGGCGGCGGAGCTCCTCCATGTCCTCGTTCTCGGTGGCGAGTTCGACCATCAGGTCGGCCGCATCGCTGTTCCCGGCGTCCGCGAAGGTGCGGAGCAGGTCCATGTCGCCCTGCTCGGCGGCCAGTTCGATGAGCTGGTCGATCGCGTCGCTGTCGCCCGCCTCGGCGAGGGCGCGCAGTCCGGTCGGAAGGTAGTCGGTCATGACGATGCTTCTCCTTGGTGTCCTCGGAGTCCCGGTGTTCGTCGTGCCTGGGCAGGGTACTCGCGGCCCGCGGGGTGGCGCGGATCGTACGGTCCCCGGGTGCCGCCCCGGCGGTGGGCGTCACGGCTTCATGACCAGCGTGACCTTGCCCCGGAGCGTGGCCCGGACGTAGCAGGTGCGACGGCTGTCCGTGCGGTACAGGGACATGTAGCGGTCGTGGTCGATGAGACCGGATTCGACGATCAGGTACACGTACTCCGGGTGCGCCACTCCGCAGTCCCTCTCGGCCCGCTTCATCAGAAGCGGCAGTGCGTCCCAGTCGACGGAGCCGAGGTCGATGAGCGCGTCGTCGGGGTCGACGGTGCCGCCCGACCCCCAGGCGCCGGTCGTGCCGTCTCGGTAGACGGAGCCGTCGTAGATGGTCCGGTCGGACTTCGTGGGGGCGTCGAAGGTCGCGAAGTCGGGGTACAGGGTCAGCCTCAGCACCTTGGTGCCGCCCGAGACGCCCCGTACGACGCCGGCCATGGAGCGGCCGCCCGACACGCTGAGCAGCGTCCCCGCGGTCGGGGCCTCCGGGGACGACGGCTGGGACGTCGCCCCGGAGGGGGAGCCGGGGGACGAGGCGGAGTGCGTCGGGGAGGCGTCCGCGTCGCCCCCGCCGCGAAGCTCCGGAAGCAGCGTCCACAGCAGGACGCCCGTGAGGGCGACCGCCGCGACGGAGGACACCGCCGCCAGGGCCCGCCCGCGGCGGCGCGAAGGAGCGGCGACCGGCCGCGGCGGGTACGCGGACGGGGGCGGCCCGAAGCCTGCGGGCACCGCGTCCACGGGCGGGGCCGGCAGGTGGGGCGCGGGCGAGCCGCCGGGGGCGGTCTCGGTCTCGGTCTCGGCGAGCATCCGGTCGAGGTGCCCGGCGTCGGGCCGCGCGCCCGCGTCACGTACGAGCAGCGCGGCGAGCACCGGGGCGAGCGGCCCGGAACGCGCCGCCGGCGGGAGGGGCTCGTCGAGGACCGCGACGAGCGTGGCGATGCTGGTCTCGCGGCGCAGCGGATGGACGCCCTCAACCGCGACGTACAGCATCATGCCGAGCGACCACAGGTCGGAGGCGGGGTTGCCCTCCTCGCCGCGGATCCGCTCGGGGGCGATGTACTCGGGCGAGCCGATGAGGCCGCCGGTGGTGGTGAGCCGGGGGGCGTCGCCGAGCGTGGCGATGCCGAAGTCCGTGAGCACCGGGGTGCCGTCGGGCCGCATCAGCACGTTCGCCGGTTTCACGTCGCGGTGGTGGACCCCGACCGCGTGCGCGGCGCGCAGCCCGGCGAGGACGCCGCGCCCGATGCGGGCCGCCTCCCGGGGCGCCAGCGGGCCCCGGGCGATCAGGTCCTGGAACGTGCCGCCGGTGACCAGTTCCATGACCAGCCACGGGTGGGCGAGGTCCGCTCTGTCCACGATGTGGTGGATCGTGACGACGTTGGGGTGGTGCACCCGGGCCAGCGCGCGGGCCTCGCGCAGCACGCGCTCCCGCAGCTTCGCCGCCGCCTCGGGGTCGGAGCCGGCCAAGTCCGGTTCGGGCGGGCGGACTTCCTTCAGTGCGACCTCGCGGTGCAGGACGGTGTCCCGGGCCCGCCACACCAGGCCCATGCCCCCGCCACCGAGCCGTTCCAGCAGCTCGAAGCGGTCGTCTATCAGGGGGACGGGGGGTCTGCCGGAGTCGCTCGCCGTCATGGCGGTCATCGTACGGGCCCCCACCGACCGCCGGGGACACGGCTTGACCGACCTTGCCCGGATTCGGACTCCCGCGACGCGTTGTCACAGGTGGCGGATAGCCTGATCCCCGAAGCGCATGGGAAGGGTGGGGACACCGGGTCCCCTGCGGACCATGCGGCGCACGCCGAACGAGAGCCGGAGGAGCGCGACATGCGGGCGGGAGAGCCGCGGTGAGGCTGCTGCACACCTCCGACTGGCACCTGGGGCGGTCCTTCCACCGGGTCGGACTGCTGGACGCCCAGGCGGCGTTCGTCGACCACCTGGTGGCCACGGTGCGCGCGCAGGAGGTCGACGCCGTCCTCGTCGCGGGGGACGTGTACGACAGGGCGCTGCCGTCGCTGCCCGCCGTCGACCTCTTCGACCGCACCCTGCACCGGCTCGCCGCCCTGGAGGTGCCGACGGTGATGATCTCCGGAAACCACGACTCGGGCCGCCGGCTCGGCGTCGCCTCCGGCCTCATCGACCGCGCCGGCATCCACCTGCGCACCGACCCCGCGGGCTGCGCCACCCCCGTCGTCCTTGCCGACGGCCACGGGCCGGTCGCCCTCTACGGGCTGCCCTACCTCGAACCCGCCCTGGTGCGCGAGGAGTTCGCCGTGGAGCGCGCCGGGCACACCGAGGTGCTGTCGGCCGCCATGGAGCGCGTGCGCGCCGACCTCGCCGGCCGCCCCGCCGGCACCCGCTCCGTGGTCCTGGCGCACGCCTTCGTCGCGGGCGGCGCGCCCAGCGACAGTGAACGCGACATCACCGTCGGCGGTGTCGCCGCCGTGCCCGCGGGGGTCTTCGACGGCGTCGACTACGTCGCCCTCGGCCATCTGCACGGCTCCCAGACGATCACCGAGCGGGTGCGCTACTCCGGCTCCCCGCTCGCCTACTCCTTCTCCGAGGCCGACCACCGCAAGAGCATGTGGCTGGTGGACCTCGGTGCCGACGGGTCCGTGACCGCCGACCGGATCGACTGCCCGGTGCCGCGGCGGCTGGCCCGGATCCGGGGCCGCATCGACGACCTGCTGGCCGACCCCGCCCACGAGCGCCACACGGACGCCTGGGTCGAGGTCACCCTGACCGACCCGTACCGGCCGCACGACGCGATGGCCCGGCTGCGCGGGCGCTTCCCGCACGCCCTCGCCCTCGCCTTCGAGCCCGAGCGGGTGGACGACGACCCGCTCGCCTCGTACGCCGAACGCCTGCGCGGCCGGACCGACCGCCAGATCGCCGAGGACTTCGTGGCCCACGTACGCGGCACCGCACCCGACACCGCGGAACGGGCCGTCCTGCGCGACGCCCTGGACGCGGTCCGCACCGACGCCGCCCGCGCGGAGACCGACTGATGCGTCTGCACCGCCTGACCCTCACCGCCTTCGGCCCCTTCGCCGGCAGCCATACCGTCGACTTCGACGAGCTGTCCTCGGCCGGGCTGTTCCTGCTGCACGGCGCGACCGGCGCCGGCAAGACCTCCGTGCTGGACGGCGTCTGCTACGCACTGTACGGCGGCGTCCCCGGCAGCCGTCCCGGCAACCGGCTGCGCAGCGACCACGCCGGTCCCGACACACCGACCGAGGTCGTCCTGGACCTCACCGTCGGCGGCCGGCGGCTGGAGGTCACCCGCCGCCCCGAGCAGCCGCGCCCGAAGAAGCGCGGCAGCGGCTTCACCATGGAGAAGGCCGTCACGCTGCTGCGCGAGCAGGCAGCGGGGCAGTGGCGCGCGCTCAGCAAGTCGCACCAGGAGGCGGGGGAGGAGCTGCTGCGGCTGATCGGCATGAGCCGTGAGCAGTTCTGCCAGGTCGTGCTGCTGCCGCAGGGCGAGTTCGCGACCTTCCTGCGGGCCACCGCCACCGATCGCGCCGCCCTGCTCGGGAAGCTCTTCGACACCCGCCGCTTCAAGGCGGCCGAGGAATGGCTCAAGGCGCGGCGCAACGCCGCCCAGTCGCGGGTGCGCGAGGGCGACGACGAGCTGCTGCGGCTCGCCCACGGGATGCAGCAGGCCGCCGGCGACGGCTCAGAACGCCTGGAGGACTGGCTGCCCGAGGGCGCCGGCGCCGGGCATCCCGACTTCGCCCCGCACGTACTGCAGTGGGCGGCCGTGCTGCGGTCGACGGCCCGCGAGCAGGCCACCGTCACCGACCTCGCCACCACCGCGGCCGAGGCGGCGCACGCCGAGGCCCAGCACGCGGCCGAGGCCGTGCACGAACTGCACGCGCTCCAGCGGCGGCACGCGACGGCCACGCGCCGTGCCGCCGCCCTCGCGGAACAGGGCGAGGTCCGTGACCGCGAGGAGGCGGTCCTGGAGACCGCCCGGCGCGCCGAGACGGTAGGGCCCGCGCTGGAACTGCGGGACCGCGCCGCCGCCCGGCACCGGCGCGCGGCCGAGGAGGAGCGTGCCGCCCGCGGGGATCTGCCCGCGGAGCTCGCCGGCGCCGGTGCCGACCAGCTCACGACGTACGGGAACGCGCTGCGCGAGGAGCTCGGCGGCCTCACCGAGGCGGGCCGAGCCGAGCACCGCGCGGCCGAGCTCGCCGCCGAACGCGCCCGGCTGGAGCGCGAGACCGGGGCCGACGAGCAGCTGATCGCCGACGCCGGCGCCTGGCTGGAGGACTGGGAGCGGGTACGTCTCGGCCACGAGCGCCGCATCGACACCGCCCAGGCCTCCGCGACCCGCGCCGCCGAGCTGGCCGGCACCCTCGACTCCTCCCGCCGCCGGCTGAGTGCGGCCCGTGAACGCGACGCCCGGGAAAGGGAGTTGCGCGGAGCCGAGGAGCGGCTCCGCACCGCCCGGGAGGCCGCCGCCGACGCCCGCGAGCACTGGCAGGACGTCCGCGAGGCCCGCATCAACGGCATCGCCGCCGAACTGGCTGCCCGGCTCCGGGACGGCGAGGGCTGCCTGGTCTGCGGCGCCACCGAGCACCCGCACCCGGCCCGGCCCTCGGACCGGCAGGTCGGCCGCGCCGAGGAGGAGGCCGCCCAGACCGCCCACCAGGAGGCCGCCGCCGCCCGCGAGAGCGCCCAGGCACAGGTCGCCCGCGTCACCGCGGCCCGCGACGCCGCCGCCACCGAGGCGGGACGGACCCCCGAGGCCGAACTCGCCGCCGCCCACGCCGAACTGGAGCGCTCCGGCCGCGAGGCGTCCGCCGAGGCCGCCGCGCTGCCCGAGGCGCGGCAGGCCCTCGACCGGGCCGTCGCGGAGCACACCCGGCGTACCCGGCTGCGGCACGACGCCGAGAGCCGGGTCGCCTCCGTCACCTCCCGCCGCGAGGTGCTGGACCAGGAGCACGCCGCGCTCACCGGGCAGCTGGCCCGCGCGCGGGGCGAATTCGCCACCGTCGCCGAACGCCGCGCCCGGCTCGCGGCGCTGGCCGAGCGGATCGGCGCCGCCGCCGCGGCCGCCCGCGCCGAACAGGACACCGCCCGCGCGCTCAAGGACGCCGACGCGGACCTCGCCGACGCCGCCTACCGCGCCGGGTTCGACACCCCGGAAGCCGCGGGCGCGGCACTGCTGCCTCCCGCCGAGGTGCAGCGGCTGCGACAGCGGGCGGAGGAGCGCCGCCGCGAGGAGGCCGCCGTCACCGCGGAACTGACCGCGCTGGACGTCGCGGAGGCGGCCGCGCTGCCGCCCGCTGACCCCGAGGGCGCCCGGCGCGCCGTCGAGGACGCCACACGCGGGCTGCGCGGTGCCACGGCCCGTCAGGACGCGGCCCGCACGACCTGCGCCGCCCTCGACCGCCTCGGCGCCGACGCGCTGACCCGTACCCGCGAACTGGCCCCCGCCCGCACCGAGTACGCGCGGCTGCGCCGGCTGGCCGACCTGGCGACCGGCGCCGGGGAGAACACCCTGCGGATGGAGCTGGAGACGTATGTGCTGGCCGCACGTCTGGAGCAGGTGGCCGCCGCCGCGAGCGTGCGCCTGCAACGGATGTCCTCCGGCCGGTACACCCTCGTGCACACCGACGCGCGCGCCTCACGGGGCGTCAAGTCGGGCCTCGGCCTGATGGCCGTCGACGCCTGGACGGGCACCGAACGCGACACGGCCACCCTGTCCGGCGGCGAGACCTTCTTCGCCTCCCTCGCCCTTGCGCTCGGCCTCGCCGACGTCGTGACCGACGAGGCGGGAGGGGCCCGGCTGGACACCCTCTTCATCGACGAGGGCTTCGGCAGCCTCGACGAGCAGACCCTCGACGAGGTGCTGGACGTGCTCGACGGGCTGCGCGAGCGGGACCGCGCGGTCGGCATCGTCAGCCACGTCGCCGACCTGCGGCAGCGCATCCCCGCGCAGCTCCAGGTGGTCAAGGGGCAGCGCGGCTCATCCCTGCGCCACCGCGCGGCGGGCGAGCGGTGAGGAGTAGACGACGCTCGTCGTCACCGAACCGAGCCCGCCGATACGTCCGGTGACCTCCTCCAGGTGACGCATCGAGCGGGCGGTGACCTTCATGACGAAGCAGTCGTCGCCCGTGACATGGTGCGCCTCCAGCACCTCGGGCGTGGAGGCCAGCAGGTCGTGGAACGGCTTGTAGTTGCCGTGCGGATAGCGCAGCCGCACGAAGGCGAGGATCGGACGGCCGATCCGGTCGAGGTCGACCACCGCGGAGTAGCCGGTGATCACCCCGGCCTCCTCCAGCCGGCGCACGCGCTCGGTCACGGCGCTGGCCGACATGCCCACCGCCCTGGCGAGGTCGGCGTAACTGGCCCGGCCGTCGCGCTGCAGCGCGTCCAGAAGGCGCCAATCGGTCGCATCAAGGGATTCCACGGTCATGGGTGGTGTCTAGCAGGGGATTCCCCGGCAGGGCAAGCATGGTGCCGGGAAACGTGCCTTCCGGGTGGGGACCCCCGACCGTAGATTCCTGACCATGACACAGAGCGCCACGCCGCCCGTCCCCCTCACCGACAACCCCGTGCTGCGGGTGCCGCCCGCCGCGCCCGCCGACGCCGCGGCGTACTTCGCCGCGAGCCTCGCCTTCCACGCCGACGTCTCCGATGTCGCCGCCGCGCTGGCCGCGGGCGGCGAGCCGGGCTTCGTGCTCCTCGACTCCCGCTCCACCGAGGCCTGGGAGCAGGGGCACATCCCCGGCGCCGTCCACCTGCCGACCGCGCGGATCCCGCGGGAGGCACCCGCCCTGCTCGACCCCGCGGTCCCCGTGGTCGTCCACTGCTGGGGCCCCGGCTGCAACGGCGCCACGCGGGCCGCGCTCGCGCTGGCCGAACTCGGCTACCGGGTCAAGGAGATGCTCGGCGGCATGGAGTACTGGATCCGCGAGGGCTTCGCCTACGAAACGGCCGCGGGCCCTGAGCGCCGCCCCGCCGACCCCCTCACCGCGCCGGTCGCCGCGGGCGACTGCGGCTGTTGATGCGCCGTTTTAGCGGAGGCGCGGGGGCGCGGGCGGCGTGCAGCCGGGTCCCCGCCGCCCGCCGCCGAAGCGGCGGGCGCTGAGCGGCCGGCCCCGGCTGATCGGGCAACCCGCGGGGGAAAGGGTCGGGCCGTGCCGAGCACCGCGTGGTCGCGGTAGAGCCGGCCCACGCGTCGGGGAGTTCCACCACCCCGCCGAAGCGGCGGGCGTCGACCGGCTGGGCCGCGACGGGACTGGGCGGCGAGGCCGACGAGCATGTCCGGGTCGACGGGGTCGAGGTGGGCGACGACCAGGGAGCGTCAGACGGTGCCGTGTTGAGCGTGACGCCGGCCGCGACCGGGACGGCACTTCGGGCGGCCAGAGCGGCGGGACAATGTCCGTGGCCTCGCCCCGCCGCTGCTGACGCGGTGTTCAGGGGGCGGCGGGCCCGACGGGTCGCGGGGCAGCGTGCCGTCTGCGGTTCGGTCCCGCCTCCGGGGGTGACGCTTCCGGCAGCGCGTTGCGCACGGCCGAGAGGCCGGGACCCCGGCGGCTGCGACCAGGGCCTCGCCCCCGCGGATGCCGACGCGCCGCTCAGCGGACGACGGAAGCAACGGGCCGCAGGGCAGGGTCCCGCCGCCGGGGTGACGCTTCCGGCAGCGCGTGGCGTACCGCCGAGAGACCAGGACCCCGACTTCGTCCCGCCGCCAACGCGCCGTTCAGCGGACGACGGAGGGCACAGGCCGCCGGAAGCGGGCGTCGAGCGGCGCGGGGTCCGTCGCCGGGGCGGCGGCGCGGAGCACCACGTCGAGCACGGCGTCCTCGTCGCAGGCGTAGTGCCCGCTCGCCCAAGCCGCGTTGGCCTCGACCACGGCCCACTGCGCGGCGATGCGGCCGACGTCGACCACGATCGCGGAGGGCAGTTCGGGCACCCCCGGCGCGAACAGGCGGGCGGCGAAGTCCAGGACCTCGTCCCGTGCGGGGTCGGCGTCCAGCGGCGCGATGTCGAGTTGGCCGTCCGTCGCGTACCTGCTGCCCGTCCGCACGGCCCCGTCGCGCAGGAAGAGCCGGTATTCCGCGTCGAAGGTGACGATGTCGCTGACCAGCACCGGTACGTCGTCGTCCACCGCGTCCGGGCCCGGCAGTCCGCTGCCGTCCCGGTAGACGCGGGCCGGGAAGCTCTTGTCGTTGGGTGGCTTGACGAAGGCCGGCCGGCGCAGGCGGCGCGCTTCCGCCAGAGTGGTGAAAGCGATGTGACGGCCGGTCAGTTCTTGCGGGAGACGGGTGAGCCAGTCGGCGTCCGCCTCCAGCAGGGCCAGGCCCAGGTCGCCCGCGACCGTGTCGGCGAACAGCGGTCCGGCGTACAGGGACGGGCCGGGCGCGTCCTTCAGCTCGGCCGGCACGCGCCAGTCCCGGAGGGTGTGCACGGGGATGCCGCGCCGGTGCGCGGCGGATGCCAGCGCCCGGCCGGTGGCCGTGGTGCGGGGCGAGAGGAAGAGCGTACGGGCCGAGGTGTTCACGGTCGTCGATGATGCCCCGGGGAAGAGCCCGGCGACACTGATTTACCCGGCCGGTCAGGCGGCTCGCAGTCGCAGTTCGTACGCCCGCTGTGCGTCGCGGTCGGCGACCCGCCCGAACCCCGCGCGTTCCAGCACCCGTTGCGACGGCCGGTTCCCCGGGTCGGTGGTGGCCAGCACCGTGCGCACCTCGGCACGGGTCAGCGCCCAGTGCGCGATGACGCGGACGGCGTCGGTGGCCCAGCCGGCGCCGCGCGCCGACTCCGAGAGGTCGTAGCCGATCTCGACGACCCTGTCGTCGACGGACGGCGGGCCGTGGAAGCCTATGCCGCCGAGGGCGAGGCCGTCGTCGGAGCGCTGGATCACGAACAGTCCCCACCCGGGCGCGTACACCCCCGCGGCTGCCGCGATGGTGATCATCCCCGCGGCGATGATCGTGCCCTCGCCGGGACCGCCGTCGATCCACGACAGGCCGGCCGGTTTGCCGTCGGCGAGCCGGGCCGCCTCCTGGGGGAGCTGTTCGCGCAGGACGATCCGGCCGTGGGTGAGCACCAGGCGGCCCTCGTCATGGCAGGCGTGCGGGATCATCGGGTGGCACCGTTCTTTCGGGGACCGGCAGTGCCGCGGAGGCGGCGCGGGCGGCGTGGACAGGGGGCGGAGGGCGTTCGGCGCCCGCCCCGGTCGGGTGGCCGTGATGTCCCACGGGTCCCACGGACCCCGGGCACCCGGACGGTGTCCGTCCGCGCTGCCGCGGTCGCGCCGCGACGGCACGGCGGATCCGCACAGAAGTCGAGCAACACCCCCATACGGGCAGCCTATCCGCCCCGCGTCCGGTCAACAGGGCGTTACCGGACAGTCACTCGGCGGAATCCGCCACGCCTCTCCCGGCTGCCGTCCGGCGGCGGTACGGGACCGCCGCCGGACGGGCGCGGTCAGAGCCGGGACAGCTCGTCGACGAGGTCGTCCAGGCCCAGGGAGCCCTGGGACAGGGCGGCCATGTGCCAGGCCTTGGCGTCGAAGGCGTCGCCGTGGGCCGCGCGGGCGGCCTCCCGGCCCGCGAGCCAGGAGCGCTCGCCGAGCTTGTAGCCGATCGCCTGGCCGGGCATGCCGAGGTAGCGGATGATCTCGCTGTCGAGCATGGCGGCACTCAGCCCGTTGTACGCACCGAAGAAGTCGCGGCCCAGCTCCGGGGTCCAGGTCTCGCCGGGCCGGTAGGGGCTGTCGTCCGGGATGCGCAGTTCCAGGTGCATGCCGATGTCGAGGATCACGCGGGTGGCGCGCAGCATCTGGGCGTTGAGGTAGCCCAGGCGGCGGCCCGGGTCGGTGAGGAAGCCGAGTTCGTCCATGAGGCGCTCGGCGTACAGGGCCCAGCCCTCGGCGTTGGCGCTGACCTGGCCGAGGGTGGCCTGGTAGCGGGAGAGCCGGTCGGCGACGTAGGCCCACTGCGCGAGCTGGAGGTGATGGCCGGGGACGCCCTCGTGGTACCAGGTGCTGACCAGGTCCCAGACCGGGAAGCGCTCGCGGCCCAGCGTCGGCAGCCAGGTGCGGCCCGGCCGGGAGAAGTCCAGCGAGGGCGCGGTGTAGTACGGGGCGGCGGCGCTGCCGGGCGGGGCGATGCGGGACTCGACGCGCTTGACCGGCTCGGCGAGGTCGAAGTGCGTGCCGTCGAGCGCGCTCATGGCCTCGTCCATCAGGGCCTGCAGCCAGTCGCGCACCGCGTCGACGCCCTCGACGGCCTCGCCGTGCTCGTCGAGGTGGGCCAGCGCCTCCATGGGGGTGGCACCGGGAAGCACCTTCTCCGCCTCGGTGCGCATCTCGGCCTCGATGCGGCGGAACTCCTCCCAGCCCCAGGCGTACGCTTCGTCCAGGTCGAGGTCGGAGCCGGTCCAGTAGCGCGCCCAGGTGGCATAGCGCTCCCGGCCGACCGCGTCGGAGGTGCCCTCGACGGCGGGGGCGTAGGTGTCGCGCAGCCAGTCGCGCAGCGCGGCCACGGCGCCGGTGGCCAGGGCGGCGCCCGCGTCCAGGTCGGTGCGCAGCGACTGCGGGCCGTCCTTGACGAACTGGGTGAACCAGCTGCCCGCCTCGTCCTCCAGCCACTCTCCGAGCTGGACGACGACGGTGGCGACCTGGCGCGGCCCGGCCGACAGCTTGCGGTCCAGGCCCTCCTCCAGCGAGGCGCGGTAGCCCGCCAGGGCCTCCGGCACCGCGCGCAGCCGGGCGGCGACGGCGGCCCAGTCCTCGTCGGTCTCCATGGGCATCAGCATGAAGACGCCGCGGACGGAGTGCACGGGGGAGTGCAGGTTGCTGACGGCGCGCAGGTTCTCGCCGGCCTCGTGGACCGCCAGTTCGGCGGTGAGCCGCTCGCGGAGCAGCCGGGCGCAGCGACGCTCGTCGTCGTCCGGCACCTCGGCGGCGTCGAGTGCGGCCAGGGTGCGCCGGGCCAGGTCCGCCTGGGCCTCGTGGCCCGCCGGTGAGAAGTCGGGGAGCCGGTCCTGCCCGGTCCGGACGCCCAGGTACGTGGCGGTGATGGGGTCGAGTTCGGCGGCCGCGTCGACGTAGGCGTCGGCGACCGTGCGGGGCAGTGCGCTGCTGGTGGTGTCGGACATGGTCACATCCTGGTACGGAGCGCCCCGCCGCGTCATCACCATTGCGGATCATATTGCTGACGCGGGCGGGAGCAGCGGTCCGCAGTCCCAGTGCTGGAAGATCAACCGGGTCTCGACACGGGCGACTTCGGGACGCGAGGTGAACTCGTCGACGACCAGGCGCTGGAGGTCGCCGGTGCTCGCGACGGCGACGTGGACGAGGTAGTCGTCCGGGCCCGTGAGGTGGAAGAGCGACCGCGACTCGGGCAGCGCCCGCACCCGGTCCACGAACGGGCCGATCAGCTCCCGGCGGTGCGGCCGGACCTGGACCGACAGCAGCGCCTCCAGGGGCCGTCCGAGCCGGGCCGGGTCGACCCGCAGCTCGTAGCCGAGGATCACCCCGGTGCGGCGCAGCCGGTTGACCCGGTCCAGACAGGTGGAGGGTGCGACCCCGCAGGCGGCGGCGAGGTCGCGGTAGGTCGTCCGGGCATCGTTTTGCAGCAGGCGCAGAATCTCGAGGTCGACCGGATCCAGAAGCACAGAATCGGACACCGGCCGAAATTAACACGGCCGATGACCACTACGGACCGGTAGCTGTTCAGCATCGGGCCATGGACACGACAGCCCAGCACTCATCCCGTTCCCGTGCCCTCGCCACCGAGGCCGTGCACGCGGGCCGCGAGGACCTCACGGACCTCGGCCTGCACGCGGTCCCCCTGGACCTGTCCACCACCTACCCCTCCCGGGACAGCCGGGCCGAGGCCGCCCGGCTGGACGACTTCGCCGCCACGGGCGCCGCGCTGCAGGGGTCGCCGGTCTACTCTCGGCTGGACAACCCCACCGTCGCGCGCTTCGAGACGGCGCTCGCCCGCCTGGAGGGTGCCGAGGCCGGGGTCGCCTTCGCCAGTGGCATGGCCGCGTTCACCGCCACCCTGCTGGCCCGCGCCGCCATGGGCCTGCGCCACGTGGTGGCCGTGCGCCCGCTGTACGGGTGCAGCGACCACCTGCTGACGGGCGGGCTGCTGGGCACCGAGGTGACGTGGACCGACCCGGCCGGCATCGCCGACGCCATCCGGCCCGACACCGGTCTGGTGATCGTGGAGACGCCGGCCAACCCGACCCTGGCCGAGGTCGATCTGCGGGCGGTGGCCCACTCCTGCGGCACGGTGCCGCTGCTCGTCGACAACACCTTCGCGACACCGGTCCTGCAGCGCCCGCTGGAGAGCGGCGCCCGGATCGTGCTGCACAGCGCCACCAAGTACCTCGGCGGGCACGGCGACGTGCTGGGCGGGGTCGTCGCCTGCGACGAGGAGTTCGCCCGCGTGCTCCGCAAGGTGCGCTTCGCTACCGGCGGCGTGCTCCACCCGCTCGCCGGGTACCTGCTGCTGCGCGGGCTGTCGACGCTGCCGGTCCGGGTGCGGGCCGCGTCGGCGACGGCGGCCGCGCTGGTGGAGCGGCTGACGGCGGACCCGCGGGTGGCGCGGGTGCACTACCCGCGGATCGGCGGCGCCATGATCGCCTTCGAGGTGCAGGGCGACCCGCACGAGGTGATCGCCGGGGTGCGGCTGATCACCCCGGCGGTCAGCCTCGGCAGCGTCGACACCCTGATCCAGCACCCGGCCTCGATCAGCCACCGCATCGTGGACGAGGACGACCGGCAGGGCGCGGGCGTCAGCGACCGGCTGCTGCGGTTGTCGGTGGGGCTGGAGGACGTCGACGACCTGTGGGACGACCTGGACCGTGCGTTCAGCGCAGCGGAGCGTTCGCCTCGGCCGGCGACAGCGTCGCGGTGATGACCAGCGTGCCGTTCTCGACCTGGTAGTCCAGCGGCAGACCCAGGCGGCGCATCGTCGCGATCATCCCGGTGTTGGTCGCCCGGGTCACCGCGTACACGCTCTCGCACTCGGCCTCGACGGCCTGGGCGACCAGCCGGCGCAGCAGTTCCAGTCCGATGCCGCGGCGCTGCCAGGCGTCCTCGACCAGCAGCGCGACCTCGGTCTCGTCGCCGTCCCACAGCAGGTGGGCGAGGGCGACGACGCGGCCGGAGACCGTCTGGACGGCGAGGGTCTGGCCGAAGCGCGGGCTGAGCAGGTGGTTCAGGTAGCGGTCCACGTCGGCGACCGGGCCGTGGTAGCGGTGGGCCAGCGTGGCCGGCGAGCAGCGCTCGTGCAGTGCGCGGGCGGCCGCGAGGTCCTCGGGGCCGGCGCGGCGGACGGTGATCTCGTTGCCCTCGGGCAGGGTCAGGACGTCCCGGTGCTCGGGGACCCGGACACCCAGCCGGTCGTCCAGCTCGACCAGGGCCCGGGCGCGGGCGAACTCGGTCGGGGTGAAGGGGAGGTAGGGGCGTTCCACGGTGATCGTCCCTCCGGCGGGGTCACGCAGCCGCATCACGGTCTCCTCCAGCGTGTCCTCGGCGATCTCGCCGCCGGGCCGTCCGGGCGGGGTGGACCCGATGGTGCAGCGTCCGAACAACTGGCGGAGGGCCAGAGGGAGTTCGGCCGCGTCCATCGCGGTGCGCGTGGCCAGGGTCAGCATCCGGGTCGGGGTGTCGACGAGGTCGTGTGCGTCGGCCCGCTCGATCCAGGTGTCGCGGCCGCCGGCGGCGTCCGCGGCGCGGGCCAGTTCCCCGGCGGGCAGGTCGGCAGGGGCGCGCAGCAGGAACTCGTCGACGGTCCCGTTGGTCAGCGGGTGCGTCTGCAGGGTGAGGATGTCCACGTTCCGGGCGGCCAGTGCCGTGGTCACGGCGGCGAGGCTGCCGGGGGCGTCGCGCACCGTGGTCCGCATGCGCCACAGCGCGGTCCCGGCGTCCGGACCGGTGACCGGACCGGACGTGGTGGCGGCGGAGCTTTCCCCCGGCTCCGCCACCTCGGTTCCGGCGGGGGCGCCGCTCGGTGGTGAGTGGCTGTGGCGGCGCGCCCACCACGTGTGGAAGCCGGCCGTGGCGATCAGGGCGGCGGAGGAGCACAGCAGGACAGGGCTGTGCGGGCCGTGCCCGACGAGATCGGCGATCAGTTCGGCCGTCGCCACCGCGACGAGGAGCGCGGCGAGCTCGAGGACGTCGCGGCGCCAATGATGGCGATGCCGACGGCAGTTGGTCGTGGCGGACGTCAGATCTGGCATGCAAACACCATGCCGAACACGTGTTGCGCGGTCGCGAACGCATTGTGACCGACGGGTAAAGGGTGTCCCATGTCGGTTAACTCCCCTTTTCAATAGTTTCGTCCTGCGACAATCGGCGCAGGCATCGTCCGTACCGACGGGCTACGACACGCTGAGTGACGTGTCCCAAGGGGCCCAGTAGACCCATGTACCACGTGCCGGGTCCACTGAAGGCCGTGACATCCAGCCACACGGAACCGTCCGGTTCCCGGCTGACGACGAACGACTCCTCACCGCGCTCCGGGTGCCCGGGGAGCGTTCCGTACGCGAACCCGGCCCGCCCGGGGCCGCGTTCGGCCCACACCACCTCGCACGGCGCGCTCAGAGGGCCCATGCGCAGCCGCACGCGCACCCCCGGCGCGGCGTCCGGGGTGTCCGCGGGGACACACAGCCCCGTCGCGCGGTGCATGCGCCAGCCGAACAAGGCCCGCGCGGCGGCCGCCAGTGCCTCCGGTCCGTCGCCGAGCCGGGTGCGCTCCCGCAGCCGGCGGAAGCCGGGCGGGGGCGCCGCGCCGGGGTTCCGGGTGATGCCGACATGGTCGTAGCTGAGTCCGTCCGTCACGGCCCCCATATGTACCGCCCGGCGCGTGCGCGCCGCCCCAACGAGGCGCGAATTCGCCCTCTTGCCTGGGAGATTTGCGAATGCCAAGCCCCAGGGGCCCGGAGCCTGGCCGGCCGTGGGGCCGGTCCCGGCGGCGGACGGGACGGCCGCCGCCGGGACGCTCCTCGCCCCTGCCGGGCCCGCTACTGCCCGACCAGGCCCGGCCGGAGCACCTTGGTGAACAGGACGCTGCCGTCCTGCTCCCGCAGACGGACCGTCAGGTCCCCGGAGTGGCCGTCGATGTCGACCTCGCCGAAGAACTGGTAACCCTCGGCCGGGGAGACGTTCGAGGCCGTCGGCGCCTTCACGAACACCCGCTCGGGGCCGAAGGTGCCGTCCAGCGCGCTCGCCGGGAACGCGCCCGCGTTGAGCGGGCCGGAGACGAACTCCCAGAACGGCTCGAAGTCGGTGAAAGCGGCACGCGAGGGCTGGTAGTGCTGGGCCGAGGTGTGGTGGACGTCGGCGGTCAGCCACACCGTGCCGGTGATCCGCCGGTGCTTGACGAAGCGCAGCAGCTCGGCGATCTGCAGCTCGCGTCCCAGCGGCGCGCCGGGGTCGCCCTGCGCCACGGCCTCGATGTTCGGCAGCCCCTCCGTGGTGTCCGGCACCACCAGGCCGATCGGCATGTCGGCGGCGATGACCTTCCACACCGCGCGGGACCGCGCCAGCTCGCGCTTGAGCCACTCCAACTGCTCGCGGCCGAGGATGCCCTGCGGGTCGTGCGCCTGGTCGTCGGGGGAGTTGGCGTTGCGGTACGTGCGCATGTCGAGCACGAAGACGTCCAGCAGCGGGCCCTGCCGCAGCACGCGGTTGACGCGGCCGTCGGATGCCGGGCGCAGCGTCGAGACCGGGAAGTACTCGCTGAAGGCGCGGCGGGCGCGGGTCGCGAGGACGTCCACGCTCTTCTCGGTGTAGCGGGGGTCGGAGGCCGCGATCACCTCGCCCGGGTACCAGTTGTTGCGCACCTCGTGGTCGTCCCACTGGATGATCGAGGGCACCTGGGCGTTGAACCGCCGCAGGTTCCCGTCCAGCAGGTTGTAGCGGAAGTTGCCGCGGAACTCGGCCAGGGTCTCGGCGACCTTGGACTTCTCCACGGTGGTGACGTTCCGGTAGGCGCTGCCGTCCGGGAGCGCCTGGGTCGCGGCGATCGGCCCGTCGGCGTAGATGTTGTCGCCGCTGCACAGGAAGAAGTCGGGGTCCAGCGCGCCCATCGCGTCGAAGATGCGGTAGCCGCCGATGTCGGGGTTGATGCCCCAGCCCTGCCCGGCCAGGTCGCCGGACCACACGAAGCGCACCCCGGACCGCCGGCTCTGCGGCGTGGTCCGGAAGGTGCCGGTGACCGGTTCGCCGGTGCGGCGCGGGTCGTGCGGGTCGGCCAGCAGCACCCGGTAGTGGATCTGCTCGCCCGGCGGCAGGCCGTGCAGCCGGGTCACGCCGGTGAAGTCGGTGTCCGGGCCGACCAGCGGGCCGGTCCAGCGGCGCGCGTTGCGGAACGACCCGGTCGCGGAGGTCTCCACGACCATGCGCGCCGGACGGTCCGAGCGCACCCACACCAGGCCGCCCGTCGCCGTCACGTCACCGCTCTGCACGCCGGACGTCGCCGTCGGCCGCCCCGAGAGGGCCAGCGCGGGAGCGGCCACCGTAGCCGGCACCAGCAATGCCCCCGATGCGGCGAGACCGCCCCGCAGCACCGCGCGCCGTCCGACGCCGTTCTCCGTTCCGTGTCCCATCCTGACCTCCGAAGTCCGCAACCGAGTGGGCCCTTGAGTGTCCGTCACCGTTCCTACTCGCACCGTGTGCCGTCGGCCGGAACGACCGGTGAACAACCGCCCAGCACCTCGGTCGTCGACAGCGCCCCCGCCGGCCCCGCACATCGCCACGCGGAGGCGGAAAGCGCTGGTCGTCCCGGATCGCACAGCCGTACGATGTGCGGATTCGGCGGCCGCGATCACCAGATCGCCCAACCCGCGCCGCCCTCACGGGCCTTGCCGGCGCAGACACGATGACTGCAGACGAGACACCGCACACCTTCCAGGTCGACCTGCGCGGCCTGGTGGACCTCCTGTCCCACCACCTCTACTCCAGCCCCAAGGTCTACCTGCGGGAGCTGCTCCAGAACGGCGTCGACGCCATCACCGCACGGCGCGCCGAGCAGCCCGGGGCGCCCGCGCGCGTCGCGCTGTTCGCCGACGGCGAGCGGCTGCGCGTGGAGGACACCGGCATCGGCCTGACCGAGGCCGATGTGCACAACCTGCTGGCCACCATCGGCCGCAGCTCCAAGCGCGACGGACTGGAGTCCGCCCGCGCCGAGTTCCTCGGCCAGTTCGGCATCGGCCTGCTCGCCTGCTTCGTGGTCGCCGAGCGGATCCGGGTCGTCAGCCGCTCCGCCCGCACACCGGACGCGCCGCCCGTGGAGTGGACCGCCCGCGACGACGGCTCGTACACCGTGCGCACCCTGCCCGACGAGGCCCGCCCCGAGCCCGGCACCACGGTGCACCTCACCGCCCGGCCCGGCAGCGGCGAATGGCTCACCGGGGAGCGTGTGCTCGCGCTCGCCAAGGACTTCGGGTCGCTGCTGCCGTACGACGTGCGGGTGGACGGCGCCCCCGTCACCGAAAGGCCCCCGGTGTGGGAGGCCGCGCACCCCGGCCCCGCCGCGCGCCGGGTGGCGCTCGCCCGGCACTGCCACGAGCGGTTCGGCTTCAGCCCGCTGGACGTCATCGACCTCGACGTCCCGCTCGCCGGGGTGCGCGGCGTCGGCTACGTGCTGCCCGCGGCCGTCAGCCCCGCCCAGCGCGCCGGGCACCGCGTCCACCTCAAGGGCATGCTGCTCACCGACCGGGCCGACGACCTCCTGCCCGACTGGGCGTTCTTCGTCCGGTGCGTCATCGACACCGACAGCCTGCGGCCGACCGCCTCCCGCGAGAGCCTGTACGCCGACGAGACCCTGGCCGCCGTCCGCGAGGCGCTGGGCGAACGCATCCGCGCGTGGCTGACCGGCCTCGCCGCCGAGGACCCCGACCGGCTCGCGGAGTTTTTGGCCGTGCACCACCTCGGCGTCAAGTCGCTGGCCCGCCACGACGCGGACATGCTGCGCACGATGCTGCCGTGGCTGCCCTTCGAGACCACCGACGGGCAGCTGTCGCTGGAGGAGTTCGCCCGCCGCCACCCCGTCGTCCACTTCACCCGCACCGTCGAGGAGTTCCGCCAGGTCGCGCCGATCGCCGCGGCCCAGGGCATCGGGGTCGTCAACGGCGGCTACACCTACGACACCGACCTGGTGGAGCTGCTGCCCACCGTCCGGCCGGGCACCTCCGTCGCCGAACTCGACGCCGACACCGTCACCGCCCACCTCGACGCCGTCGACCCGGCCGAGGAACTGGCCCTGTCGGGCTTCCTGACCGCCGCCCGCGCCCGGCTCGACGCGCTCGGCTGCGACGTGAGCCTGCGCGCCTTCCACCCCGTCACCGTTCCCGCACTGCACCTGGACGACCGGTCCGCGCGGCACGAACGCGCCCGCGCCGAGGAGGAGGAGCAGGCCGACGACCTGTGGGCCGGCATCCTCGGCTCCCTGCGCGGCGGCGCGCCCCGCGCCCGGCTCGTGCTCAACCACCTCAACCCGCTGGTCCGGCGGATCAGCGGCTTCGGCGACGCCGAACTCGCCGGCACCGCCGCCGAAGCGCTGTACGGGCAGGCACTGCTGATGGCCCAGCGCCCGCTGCGCCCGGCCGACTCCGCGCTCCTCAACCGCGCCTTCCTCGGCCTGCTCCAATGGGCCGCCCTGACCACGGAGAACCCCAACGCCGCCGACGGCGAGAAGGAGGACGGCCGATGAGCACCCAGGACCCGGCGGTCGAGGCCGTACGCCGTTCCCTGGCCCACAACCGCGACGAGCCCGAGGGCCGCGCACGCAACGCCGGTGCCGAGCGCCTCGTCGCCGAGGCCGAGGCCACCGGCGACACCGCGCTGCTCCTCGACACCCTCTTCAATCTCGCGAGTGCCTACGCGTTCAGCAGCGAGAGGAACAAGTTCTTCGTGCCCTTCGCGCGGCTGCTGCGCATGTGGGACGAGCGGCCGGGCGACTTCGACGGTACGAACACCGCCCAGCTGCACTGGATCTTCAAGTGGGTCGCCAACGGGATGCTCGACCAGCCCGACGTCCCGCTCGCCTCCATCGAGAAGTGGCAGCGCGAGATGGAGCACCGCTACCGGCTGGCCGGGCACTCCGAACGTGCGGTGCACCAGGGCGACTTCCGTATCGCGCGGCATCTCGGCGACATCGTGCGCGCCAAGGCCGCCTTCACCGCCTGGCTCGCCGCGGACCGCGACGTCATGACCGATTGCCACGCCTGCGAGCTGCACAGCCAGGGCACCTGGCAGGTGGACTGCGGCCAGGACGCGGAGGCGCTGGCGACCTGGGGCCCCGTCCTCCAGGGCGTCCACACCTGCGCCCACGAACCGCACAATGTGCTGGCCTCCTCCCTGCTGCCCCTGGTCCGGCTCGGCCGGCTGGACGAGGCGCGCGCCCACCACCTGCGTGGCTACCGCATGGCGCGCTCCATGGACGGCATGCGCGGCGCGGTCAGCGGCCACGTCGAGTTCTGCGCGCTGACCGGCAACGAGGCCCGCGCCCTGGAGATCCTCGCGGAGCACCCCGCCTACTTCACCGACACCGGCGACCCCGACGCCCACATGGACTTCCTGGTGGCCACCGCGCTGCTCATGCGCCGCCTCGTCGCCCTCGGCCACGCCGGCCGCCCCGTCGCGGGCCCGGCCGGCACCTCCTGGACCGCCGGGGAACTGCTCACCCACGCCGAGCGCGAGGCCGGCGCGATCGCCGCGCGCTTCGACGCCCGCAACGGCACCGACGCCGTCGGCCGCCGGGTGGGCGAGCGGCTCGACAGGGCCCCGCTCGTGGACCGGCTCCCGCTGGGCGTACGGCCGCAGCGCCTGGTGACGCCCGAGCGTCCGCCCGCCGCCGCGGTTCCCGAGCCGCCGGCGGCCGCCCCTGACGACGTGCCCGCGCTGCTCGCGGAGGCGCGACGGCTCACCGGGACCCAGCACCCCGGAGCGGGCGCCGCCTGGGCCGCACTGGCCGGCGCCGCCGAGCGCACCGGGACGGAGCTCGACGCCCGGGCCCGCGCGGACATCGCCGACCACGCCGGCATCGACGTCTTCGAGGACCCCGGCGCCGCCGTGCCGCTCTTCGCCACCGCGGCCGGGCTCTTCGAGGCTGCCGGCGACCCCGGCGAGGCAGCCGCCTGCCGCGCCCGGGCCGCCTGCGCCACCGCCCTCGCGGATCCGACGGACGAGGCGCTGGCGGCCTTCGACGCCGCCTGCGAGGCCCTGCGCGCGCTGCACGCGGAGGGGCGGGCGACGCCGCGCCAGCTCAGTGGGGCGCTGCTGGCCCGCGTCCGGCTGCGGGACCCCGGGCCGGAGACCGAGCAGGAGGTCGCCCGGATCGTCGCGTTCGCCGAGGAGCACGTCGACGCGGAGCGGATGGCGTCCCGGCTCGCCGACGCCGTGGTCCTGCAGGCCCGGCTGACCGCCTCGCGCGGCGACGTGGGGACGGCCGCCGCGCTGTTCGGCCGGGCCGCCCGGCTCCGGCACGAGGCCGCCCTGCCCTGGTACGCGGCCGAGGCGGAGGCGATGCTCGCCGACCTCGCCCTGAAGTGCGACGACCACGCCACCGCCGAATCGTCCGCCCGCGCCGCGCTCGATCACGGCGACGCCCACTTCGCACCCGTGCAGCGCGCTCACCTGCACACCGTCCTCGCCGCGGCGCTCGCGGCGGGCGACCGGCACACCGAGGCCGCCGAGCACGCACTGGAGGGCGCGCACTGGGCGGACGAGGCCGGGCAGACCGAGGGTCTGGGCGCCTGGGCGCGGCTCGTCCTGGGCGGCGCGCGGCTTCGGCAGGGCCGGGCGGCCGAGGCGGCCACCGTCCTGGAGACCGCGCTGCCGGACCTGGAGGCCGCGCACCACGAGGGCCGGGTCGTCCAGGCCCGCTGGTGGCTCGGGGAGTGCCTGCAGGACCTGGGCGAGCCGCGGGCCGCCGCGGAGCAGTTCCTGCTCGCCGCGGAGATCGCCAAGGGCTGGGAGGAGCAGCGGGACCACGCCGTCCTCGCCCATCTCGCCGCCGACTGCCTGGAACGGGCGGGCCTGGCCGACGAGGCCGTCCGCGCCTACGTCCGCGCCGAGGAGCTGTGGCGCGGCCTTGAGTGCCCGGCGCAGGTGGTCAGGACGCTGCGGGCCCGCGCCTGGATCGCCCTGCACGACGGCCGGGGCGGCGTCGCCGAGGGCCGCGCCCTGATGGCCCGGGCCGTTGCCGAGGGCGAGGCGGCGCTGGAGGCCGCGACGGCGGCCGGTGACGCGGGCGAGGCACGCCATCTGCGCGCGGAGCTGGCCGGCACGTACCGGCAGAGCGGCGAGCTGGTCGTCCGGGCCTGTCCCCACGAGCCGGGGGACGAGGACGACGACGGCTCGGCCCGTGCCGCGTACGAGGAGGGCCTGGCCTTCGCCGAGCGCGCGGCCGCCACCTTCGAGCCGGGCGACGACCGCAGCGCCGCCCAGCTCATGGCGGCCTGGCTGGAGGCCGATCTGGGCCTGCCCGGGCGGGCGGTGGCCCGTGCCCGGGAGGTGCTGGCCGCGTACGAGGGGCAGCAGGGCACCGTCGCCGAACGCCGGGTCGCCGAGGCGCACGCCGTGCTCGAGTACACGGACCGCGACGACCGCGACGACCATGACGCTGCTGCCGCGCGGGCGGGGTCAGCGGAGCCGGCGGAGCACAGCGAGAGCGGGGACGCCCAGGGGGACTAGTCTGAATGGTGGCTTTTGTCGCTTAATCCGGTTCGCCCGGCGACCGAGGAGGCCACCGTGACAGCAGAAGCCCTCGCGTCCCCGTCCGCAGCCGCGGGCGGCGACCGGTACCTGCCGATCGCCGCCCACGGACTCATCGGGGACCTGCGCAGCGCCGCCCTGGTCGGCACCAACGGCACCATCGACTGGTACTGCTGCGGCCGGTTCGACGCCCCCAGCATCTTCGCGTCGATCCTCGACGCCGACCGCGGCGGCAGCTTCGAGCTGGCCGCCGACGTGCCGGCCCTCACCAAGCAGTTCTACTTCCCGGACACCAATGTCCTGATCACCCGCTTCTTCGCCGAGGAGGGCATGGGCGAGGTCCAGGACTTCATGCCGGTCGTGGACGACCCCGACGACGAGGGCCGCCACCGGCTGATCCGCCGGGTGGTCTGCGTCCGCGGGATGCTGCCGTTCCGGGTGCGGGTCGCGCCGCGCTTCGTCTACGGCACGGAGCCGCACACCACGCACATCCACGGGGTGCAGGCGATCTTCGAATCCGCCGTCCAGACGCTCTCGCTCACCTCGGGAGTGCAGATGGAGACCGACGGCACCGACGTGTGGGCGCAGTTCAAGCTCGCCGAGGGCGAGACGGCGGTCTTCGCGCTGGACCAGATCGCCGAGGGCGTCGAACTGCGCGGCTGCCCGCTGACCGAGGCCGAGGACCAGTTCGAGGCCACCGTGCGCTACTGGCGCCGCTGGCTGGCCAAGTCGCGCTACCGGGGCCGGTGGCGGGAGATGGTCCACCGCTCGGCGCTGACGCTCAAGCTGCTCACGTACGCGCCCACCGGGGCCATCGTGGCCGCGCCCACCACCAGCCTGCCCGAGCGCATCGGCGGCGAGCGCAACTGGGACTACCGCTACGTGTGGATCCGCGACGCCGCCTTCTGCGTCTACGCCCTGCTGCGGCTGGGGTTCACCGACGAGGCCGAGGCCTTCATGGGCTTCCTGTCCGAGCGGGTGGCCCTCGGTCCCTGCGACGGCACGGCCGGTCCGTGCGACGGCCCGCTGCAGATCATGTACGGCATCGACGGCCGCACCGAACTGCCCGAGCACGAGCTCCCGCACCTGGAGGGCTTCCGGGGCTCGGCGCCGGTCCGGATCGGCAACAGCGCGGTCGGCCAGCTGCAGCTGGACATCTACGGAGAGCTGATCGACTCGCTCTACCTGTACGACAAGTGGGGCGCGCCGATCTCCAGCGCCCACTGGGACACCGTCTGCGGCATCGTCGACTGGGTCGTGAAGAACTGGGACCAGCCCGACGAGGGCATCTGGGAGACCCGCGGCGGCCGGAAGAACTTCCTCTACTCGCGCGTGATGTGCTGGGTGGCGATCGAGCGCGCCATCCGCATGGCCAACCACCGCGGCCTGCCCGCCAACCACGTCCGCTGGTGCGGGGCGCGGGACGCGATCTACCGGCGGATCATGCGCGAGGGCTGGTCGGAGGAGCGCGGCGCCTTCACCCAGAGCGAGGGCGAGGACGTGCTCGACGCGTCCGTGCTGATGATGCCGCTCACGAAGTTCATCTCGCCCACCGACCCCAAGTGGCTGTCCACCCTCGACGCCCTGGGCAAGGACCTCGTCTCGGACTCCCTGGTCTACCGGTACGACCCCATGGCGAGCCCGGACGGACTGCGCGGCGAGGAGGGCACGTTCTCCATCTGCTCGTTCTGGTACGTGGAGGCCCTCACCCGCGCCGGCCGCGCCGACGACGCGCGCCTGGCCTTCGAGAAGATGCTCACCTACGCCAACCACGTGGGCCTGTACGCCGAGGAGATCGACCGGACCGGCGAGCAGCGCGGCAACTTCCCGCAGGCATTCACCCACCTCGCCCTGATCAGCGCGGCCTTCAACCTCGACAAGGCGCTGGGCTGACCGGCCCGGCCGGGCCCGCCGGTCAGGCGGCCCGGCCGAGTTCCGAGCGGGCCGCGACGGCGGCGCTCCTGCGGCGCCGGACGGCCACCGCCACGCGCCCTCGGCCCCCCGCGGCGGAGCCGAGGGCGACGGCGGTGAGCGGCACGGCGGCGACCAGGAGCAGAGCGGCCAGCACACCGCCCATGGCGGGGAATCCGAGCCGCGCGCCGAGCACGGCACCGGTGAGCGGGCCGCAGGCCACGCCCAGGGACGAGGCGGAGCCGGCGTACACCGCCCACCGGCCGCGGCCGTCCAGCGCGGCGGCCAGGCCGATCGCGTAGGAGAGCACCACCGGGTAGAACGTGTTCCACAGCACCTCGCCCGCGGCGAAGGCCGACGCCTCGCGCGCCGAGGAACTGACCAGCACGCACACGGCGATCAGCGCCGTCCCCGCGCCGATCGGCAGCGTGCGGCCGAGCCTCGGGCCGAGCGCGCCCGCCGCGGTGACCCCGAGCAGCCCGCCGCCGAGCGCCACCGCGAAGACCACGCCGAGCGCCGCCTCCGAAAGGCCGACCCGGTCCAGCCCGATGCGGCCGCTCACGCCCCACAGCGCGTTCTGCGCCAGCGACCAGCACAGCATCGACGCCGCCAGCACCATCCCGGAGCGCCGGTGCGGCAGCGGTCCCGCGGTCTCGGACCGCGACGCCACGACGGGCGCGGCCGGCAGCCACCGGGTGAGCGGGAGGACGAGCAGGGCGGCGGCCGCGATGGCCGCGAACGGCAGTGCGTGACCGCCGCCGAGCGCCGGCAGGACGAGGTAGAGCGCGCCCGCCACCGCGGAGGTGGCCAGCAGGCCGAGCACGGTGACCCGGTGCGGTTCCCGCTGCCCGGAGATGCCCACGGCGGCCACCGCCGTCGACGTGCCGGAGCCGAAGCCGCCGACGACGCAGCCGGCCACGACGAGGGCGACGTGGTGCGTGGCCGCGGCCGTCGAGAATCCGCCCGCGACGAGCAGCAGACCGCGTCGTGCCAGCCGCGCCCGGCCGATCCGGTCGACCCGCGAGGCCAGCACGAACCCGGCGCAGGCGGAGGCCAGCAGCAGCGCGCTCCCGACGGCCCCGGCCTGGGAACCGCTCAGGGCGAGCCCGCCGGAGAGCCGGCCGACGACGGTCGGCATGAGGTACGGGGCGAGGTACCCGGCGCAGAAGAGGGCGACGAGCGGCAGCAGGGCGCGCGAGGGCGCGGTCCGCGAAGACATGGGCGTTCCAGATGGACGGCCGAGGACTCGGCGAGCAGAAGTGGGGGAGGAGCGACCGTCGACGGACAGGAACGCGCAACCATATGTATCAAGCACCCAGGTGCGCCGTTAAGAGGGCGTATGCAACTCAAACCTGTCGTTGCCGAATTGAGATCAAACGCTCGCGCGGCCCCCATAGGGGCAAGCCGCCGTCCGGGTGCCCGACAACTGCCCGTAACCCGCGACGGGCCGGGCCGTGAGCCGCCTCGTACGGCAGCGGCGGAGCGTCCGCGGCGGGGTGCCGCACTTCACATCGGACCCCAGGGGCGGGGCGGGAACTACGGCGGTCCGCCCGTAGTTCGAACAGATACGGGCCGTCGCGCAAAGCGCCGGCCCGGCCAGCGGCCCCGACCGGGGGCCCCCGTCCCGGTCGGGGTCCTCACCGCCGCGACCGCCGCGCGACCCTGCGCCGCGCGACGGCCGCCCCGCGGTGGCAGGACAGGTCACTTCACGCCGAGCAGCTGCTCCAGCGGATCGATCGCGAAGTACACCACGAAGAGCGCCGAGACCGCCCACAGCAGCCAGTGCACCTGCTTGGCCTTGCCCAGCACGGTCTTCAGCACGACGTAGGCGACGAAGCCGGCCCCGATGCCGTTGGTGATCGAGTACGTGAAGGGCATCACGGCGATCGTGAGGAAGGCGGGAAGGGCGATCTCGAACTCGTCCCAGCCGATGTTCTTGACCTGCGTCATCATCAGGAAGCCCACCGCGACCAGCGCCGGCGCGGCCGCCTGGAGCGGCACGATGGTCAGCAGCGGGCTGAGGAAGAGCGCCACCGCGAACAGCCCACCGGTGACGAGGTTGGCCAGGCCCGTGCGCGCCCCCTCGCCGACACCGGCCGCCGACTCGATGTAGGCGGTGTTGGAGGAGGCGGAGGCCGCGCCGCCGGCGACCGCCGCGGCGCCGTCGATCAGCAGCACCCGGCCCAGGTTGGGGACCCGGCCCTCCTCGTCCAGCAGCCCGGCCTCGGCGGTGATGCCGACGACCGTGCCCATGGTGTCGAAGAAGTCCGACAGGATGAGGGTGAAGACCAGCAGCACCACGGTGATCGCGCTGATCTCGCCGAAGGCCCCGAAGAGACTGAAGTGACCCAGCAGCCCGAAGTCCGGCGCCGCGAACACGTCGTCCGGCACCTTGGGCGTGGTCAGCCCCCAGCTCGTGATGTCGGCCACCGCGTCGATGACGATCGCGACCACCGTCATCGTCACGATGCTGATGAGGATGGCGCCCTTCACCTTCCGCGCGAGCAGCGCGACCGTCAGCAGCACACCGAGGCAGAAGACCAGCACGGGCCAGCCCGACAGCGCGCCGGTGCCGCCCAGTTGCACCGGGACCGTGGTGTTGGCGGCGTCCGGGATGCGGCTGACGAATCCCGCGTCGACGAAGCCGATGAAGGCGATGAACAGGCCGATGCCGACACTGATCGCCTGTTTCAGCGGCTGGGGTATCGCGTGCATCACCGCCTCCCGCAGCCCGGTGACCACCAGGACGCAGATCAGCAGACCCTCCAGGACCACCAGGCCCATCGCGTCGTCCCAGCTCATCAGGGGTGCGATCTGAAAGGCCACCACCGCGTTGAGGCCGAGGCCGGCCGCGATCGCCAGCGGCAGATTGCCGCCGACACCCATGATCACGGTCATCACGGCGGCCACCAGGGCGGTAGCGGTGACCAGTTGGCCCGTTGACAGGGCGTGTCCGAACTTGTCCTTCGCACTGCCCAGGATGATCGGGTTGAGCACGAGGATGTAGGCCATCGTGAAGAAGGTGGCGAAGCCACCGCGGATCTCCCTGCCGAAGGTCGACCCGCGCTCCCCGATGCGGAAGTAGCGGTCAAGTGGGTTGCTCGGTGCGGGTGGCGAGCCCTTCGCCACGTCGGTGGCCTGAGCGGACATGGTGCTCCTCGGGGTGCGGCGATCGTCGGCCTGCTGATGGTTGGGGGGATTGTGGACGCCCGGGGGACGGTTCGGGTTTTGGAAGTGTTTCCTTGCGCTAACGAATGTGTACCGCTCAACGAGTGTGGTGTACACCGGCGTTGTTCCCCCGGCGTGCCGCACCCGCTGCCGCCTCCGCCGCCCCCGCCGTGCCGGTGCCAGGCGTGGCCGGGAGAATGGGAGGGTGGGAGACGACACCGCCGCCGCAGCGGTCTTCGAGGAGCACCGGCCCGTCCTGACCGGAGTGGCCTACCGCATGCTCGGCCGCTTCGCCGACGCCGAGGACGTCGTGCAGGAGGCCTGGCTGCGCTGGGCGGCCACCGACCGGGAGGCCGTGCGGGAACCGCGCGGCTTCCTCGTGACCGTCACCACCCGGCTCGCCATCGACCGCCTGCGGCAACTGCAGTCGCGGCGTGAGGCGTACGTCGGGCCGTGGCTGCCCGAGCCGGTCGCCACCGACTTCGCGCACACCGTGCCCGACACGGCCGAGCGCGTCGTCCTCGTGGAGTCCGTCTCCCTCGCGGTCCTCGTGCTGCTGGAGTCGCTGTCACCGCTGGAGCGTGCCGTCTTCGTGCTGCGCGAGGCCTTCGACTACCCGTACGCCCGGATCGCCGCCGTGCTCGACCGCGCCGAGCCGGCCGTGCGCCAACTGGCCGGACGGGCCCGCCGGCACGTCGAGGAGAAGCGCGCCCGCTACGACGCCGACCCCGCCGAGACCGCCAGGATCACCGAGCGCTTCCTCGCCGCCGCCGTCGGCGGCGACATCGACGGCCTGCTCGCCCTCCTCGCCCCCGACGTCCGCCTGGTGGGCGACGGCGGCGGCGTGCAGAAGGCCCCGCGCCGCGTCATCGAGACCGCCGCCAAGGTCGCCCGCTTCCTCCACGCGATCGCGCCCACCCCGGTCCCCGACCCGGCCTTCACCCTCCGCGAGGTCAACGGCGTTCCCTCCCTGGTCCTCACCTCCCACGGCCGGCCGCACACCGTGATCTCCCTCGAACTCACCGACGGCCTGGTCACGACGGTCTACGTGCTCACCAACCCCGGCAAGCTCACCGGCGTCGCGCCGGCGGGCCCCGTGCTGAGCGACGACAGCCGGCTGTGACCCGGCCCCCGCGCGGCGGGAGGGCGGGAGGGGCTCGGTTAGGGTGCCGGAGTCGGCGCAGGGGCGAGGGTGGGGAGCTGGCCGTGGCTGATCGGTCCGGGGAGCGCGGGGACGCTGAGCGGCTGGAGGCCGAGGGGGAGGTGGCGACCGCCCGCATCGCGCTGGCGGACGGTGATCTGACGCACGCGGCGCGCCACTTGGAGGACGCGCTCGCCCGGGATCCCGGCCTGCCGGAGACGCACGAGGCGCTGGCGGAGTTCGCCGCCCGCGCCGGGGGCGCCGCGAAGGCCCTGGACTGGTTCGAGCCGGAGAAGCGGGCGTACATCGGGACCGTGGCCGCGCGCGGCCACCTGTGCGCGGTCGCGGGGCGGTGGGACGAGGCGGTGGCCCTGCTCGCCCAGTGCGCGGGCCACGAGCCGGACCGGCCGTGGCTGGACGTCGCCTGGCTGCGCCGCCCCGGCATCGCGGAGCTCGTCGACCCGGACACCGTCGCCCGCGCCGCCGCCGGAGTGGCCCCGCGGTTGCCCGACCCGGTCGACGAGGAGCACCGCGCGCCCCTGACACCGCTGCTCGACCTGGTCCGCGCGAGCGTCGGCCGCCATCCCGGCCACACCATGCTCCTGTGGTGCGGCTCCACGCTCGCCCGCCGCATGGGCCGCGCCGAGGACGCCGTCGCCTGGGCCGGGCGCTCGTACGACCTGGAGCCCTGCCACCCCGCCGCCGTCATGCTGGGGTACGCGCTGCGCAGCGCGGGCCGCCCCGAACAGGCACTGGACGTGTGGCGCGGCGAGGTGCGGCGCGACCCCTCCGACCTCGACCTGTACATCGACATCGCCGAACTGCTGCAGACACTGGGCCGGCCGGCCGAGGGCCTGGAATGGGCGGAACGCGCCGCCGCGGCGGACCCCGACCACCCCAAGGCGCGCCCGGCCGCGCACGCGCTGCGCCACGCGCTCGACGGCGACACGCGCCACCTCGTCGCGCTCGCCGACCACCTGCGCGGCGCGCCGGACCACGAGTACGCAGGCGAACTGCTGGCCCGGCTCGGCCGCGGCCGACCCTGGCTGAACTGGATACCCGGCGGCAACGAGGCGATCGTCAGCCTGCTCCACCAGGCCCTGGAGCAGTCGGTCGCCGCCGACGCCGCACTGGGCCTCACCGTCTCCGCCCTGGAGCCCCCGAGCGCGCTGCTCGCCCTGCGCACGGCCTTCCCCCGTGCCTCCCTCGACGTCCAGGACGTCCCCGAGCCGGACCTGCGGGTGCCGCCCCGCCCGGTGACCACCGCGCTGTGGACGTACGAGGGCACCACCGCACGCCCCGCCGTGCGGCCCCCCTCGCCCGAGGCCGCCGAGGCGGTGCGCCGCGTCGCCTGGCACGGCTGGCCGCACCTGCCCGCCGCCTACGACGACGCGGTCGTGCTGTCCGGCCTCGACCCGGTGGACCTGCTGGGCGTCCTGGTCCACCCGCCCGCCCCGCGCGACGACGCACTCGGCCGGGCGCTCGCGGCGCAGGCTCCCGACCTGTGGATCCGCGCCGTGCAGGTCTGGGCGTGCCTGGGGCTCGCCCACCACCGCACCGACGAGCCGTGGGCGGCTTCCCGGCGCCGCGCTCTCCTGGCCGACGTGCTGGCGGGCGCCGAGGACTGGGTCTGCGAGGCGGCCGCGCTCGCGATCGTCGCCACCGCCTGGGTCGACCCCGCGGCCCGCGAGGACGCCGCCCGGCTGGTCGCCCGCCGCCTGCTGGACGCCCTGGAGGCCCGCAAGACCCGTGTGGTGACGCTCACTTGGTCGCTGTGCCATCTCGCCCTCGCCGCCCCGGGTGTCATCCCCGAGGTCGCGGCGCTGGCGGCCGACGTGCTCCGCGCCATCGAGACCGCCGACGCAATCGACGCAATCGACGCAATCGACGCCGAGGACACAGAGGACGCATCCGAAGCGCAGGCGCCGGCCTGATCCCTACAGGCCGCCCGTGACCCGCAGCACCGCGCCGGTGGTGTACGACGCCTCGGGCGACATCAGCCACGCCACCGCGCCGGCCACCTCCTCCGGTTCCCCGGGCCGCCGCACGGGCACCCGGTCCGGGTTCCGCCACGGCCGCTCCGGGTCGCCCATCGCCGCGTGGATCCCGGTCAGGATCATGCCGGGCTGCACCGAGTTGACCCGCACGCCGTCCGGGGCGAGTTCCTTGGCCAGGCCCACCGTGAGCGCGTCCACGGCCGCCTTGCTCGCCGCGTAGTGCACGTACTCCCCGGGGCTGCCGAGCGTCGCGGCGCCCGAGGAGATGTTGACGATGGCGCCGCCCCCGCCCCCGTAGCGCGTGGACATCTCCAGGGCGGCCCGCCGCGCGCACAGGATCGCGCCCATCACGTTGACGTCGACGACGCGGCGGATCTCCTCGACCGGCGTCTCGGTGAAGCGGCCGAGCGGCCCGGTGACCCCCGCGTTGTTGACCAGTCCGGTGATGGCGCCCAGCTTCTCCCGCACGGTGTCGAACAGCCGCTCCACGTCGGCCTCGTCACTGGTGTCGCCCTGCACGGCGACGCACTCGACGCCGGCCTCGCGCACCTTCCGGGCGACGTCCTCGGCGGCCTCGCGCGACCGCTCGTAGCCGATGCCCACGGCGTGCCCGTCCCGTGCCAGCCGCAGTGCCACGGCCGCGCCGATGCCGCGCCCGCCGCCCGTGACCACCGTGACCGCTGCCATGACCTGCCCCCTCGCCCGTCCGCCCGTTCGACCGTCCCCTGACGATCACGAACGCTACCAGCGTGCGAACGGCCCGTGACGAGCGCGAACACCTTGTGAACGCTGCACGGCGGCCGCGGCCGGATCGCGCGCCGGCGGCGAGCATTGGTCTTGACCAAGCCGCCGGAGCGGCCCTATCGTCCCCTAGTAGTGCAAGAACCTTTAATAAAGAGCCGTTCGGAAACAAGGCTGAACAACCCCCCGGCGGGGCCAGGCCGATTGCGGAGGACAGGGTGGGGACCACGCAGCTCGAGAATGTGCCGGAGCCCAAGTACTGGCACCTCAAGACCGTGCTCGTCGACGCCCTCGACTCCGAGTTCGCGGTGGGCGAGATCCTCCCGAACGAGCGCGACCTCGCCGCCCGCTTCGGCGTCGCCAGGGCCACCCTGCGCCAGGCGCTGGAGCAGCTGGAGCTGGAGGGCCGCCTGCAGCGGCGCCGCGGTGTCGGCACCACCGTCGCGCCGCCCCGGGTCGGCGTCTCCGTCGGACCCTCGCGCGGCAGCTGGCCGGGCGCCACGGGTGACGCCTGGCGCACCGTGGGCTGCGCCGAGGCCGCCGCGCCCGCCGTGGTCGCCACTGCCCTGGGCATCGCCGCCGACGAGCCGGTCCACACCGTCCGCCGGGTCCGCGCGATGGGCGGCCAGTCCGTCGCCACCGAGCTGCTGTACGTGCCGCGGGCGTCCGTCTCCGGCCTGGGCGACGACCTGACGCCCGCCGATCACGCGCCGGCCGTGCTGCGCGCGCTGCGCGCCCTCGAACTCGACGGCGACGACCGGGCCGTGGAGCTGGGTTCGGCCCGCGCCGAGGACGCCAAGCAGCTCGACCGGCTGCCCGGCGCCCCCGTCCTCGTCGTCACCACCCGCTACTTCTGCGGCGGCCGCGTCGCGGCCGTGGCGGTCTCCACCTACCGGGCCGACACCTGCCGGCTCACCTTCGGCGACAGCGGCGCCATGGAGATCACCCACCACGACGGCGATCGGCACGCGGCGGCCTCCTGAGGCACCGGTCCGGGCCGCTCGCTCAGTAGTAGCGGCCCGTGTTGGCGTCCTTCGCGCCCAGCGTGCCGGACGGTACGGGGACCGGGTGCCCGGCGCAGCGCGCGTCCGCGTCCCCGACGTCGCCCGACGTCAGGTAGCGGTCGACCCGCGACACCAGGCAGGCGTTCCAGATGCTGACCAGGCCGTGCGAACCGCGACCCACCTCGGTGACCAGCCGCGAGCCCTGCAGCCTGCGGTGCATTTCCAGGGCGCCTTCGTACGGCGTGGCGGCGTCCCGCTCGGACTGCGTCAGGAGCACCGGCGGCAGTTCGGCGGACCAGGCGCCGACGTCGACCGGCTCCCCGGCCCGGGCCGGCCAGGTGGCGCACGGCAGGTTCATCCAGGCGTTGGGCCAGGTCTCGAAGGGGTGCCGGAGCGCCAGTTGCGAGTTGTCCCGGTCCCAGGTGCCCCAGTCCCGCGGCCAGGCCGCGTCCGTGCACTGGACCGCCAGGTAGACCGCGTCGCCGTTCTCCGCGGCCTTCGCCCCGGACCGGTCGGGCGCCTCGGCCGCCACCAGCGGCTTGTCGTCGCCGTGCAGATAGCGCGACAGCTGGTGGGCGAACGTCACCCAACGCTGGTCGTAGTAGGCGGCGTTCTCCGCCGCGGAGTGCAGCTCGCCGGGGCCCACCGTGCCGCCGGCGGGCTTCTTGGCCAGCTTGCGCATCGCCAGGTCGAAGGACGCCTGCACGCGGCTCGCCGTGGAGCCGAGACCGTACACGGAGTTGTAACGGGCCGCCCAGGCGCGCCAGTCGGCCCAGCGGCCCTCGAAGGCCACGTCCTGGCTGAGGTTGGCGCCGTACCAGACGCCCTGCGGGTCCGGGTTGACGACGCTGTCGAGCACCATCCGGCGCACATGGCGGGGGAAGAGCGTCGCGTAGACCGCGCCCAGGTAGGTGCCGTAGGAGACGCCGTAGTAGTTCAGCCGGGTCTCGTGGAGCGCGGCGCGGATGACGTCGAGGTCGCGCGCCATGTCGGCACTGGTCATGTGGCCGAGCATCGCCGCCGAGCGGCGGCCGCAGCCGTCCGCGATTCCCCGGGCCTTGGCCCGCTCACGGGTCTGGGTCGCCGCGTTCGCGGTGCGGGGGTCGGGCGAGGGCGCGTGGAGGTAGTTCTCCGGGCGCACGCACGAGATGGGCGCCGAGTGGCCGACCCCGCGCGCGTCGAAGCCGATCAGGTCGTACGTCCTGGCGGCCGTCCCCCACACCTTGCGGGTCACCGGGCCGGCGCTCTTCAGCCCGACGGCGGGGAACCACAGCCCGGGGGCGCCCGGGCCGCCCGGGTTGAAGACCAGCGCGCCCTGCCGCCCGGAGGCCGGACCGGTGGCGCGCAGCCGGCTCACCATCAGGTCGATCCGGCGGCCGCCCGGCTCGGCGTAGTCCACCGGCACCCTGACCTTGCCGCACTGCACCGGCGCGGCGAGCCCGCTGTCCTTGGGGCAGGCGCCGAAGGTGATCCCGGTGTCCGCGGCGGCGTCCGCGGCCAGGGCGACACCCGCCGTCCGCAAGGGGTCGTCCACGGGACCGGGCAGGTAGGCCGAGGCGGGTGACGCGGTGAGCGCCCCCGCCGCCAGGACCACGGACACACCCAGGATCACAGCTCGCCGCACGCGGGACGCCCTTCCACCGGCCGCGCCACCGCGGCGCGGCGTCATTTGCCGATGGCACGGATCGTCGGCTGGTCGGACTAGACGGCAAAACAGGCAGGCCGATAAGTCGCCACATTTCCCCCGAATTGCCCTCGAATTGCCCTGGAATCGGCTTTCCGGGCGCCCGATTCTGCTCAGCGGTTGAGCAGCGAGGTGCGTGCCACCGCGAAGAGCTGCTCCTCGACGTGGTCCAGGGCCAGCCGCAGCGCTCCGGTCGCCACCGCCTCCTGCCCCAGCGCCGACAGCGCCACCTCCGGCGGCCGCAGGCAGTAACGGGCCAACTCGGCGCGCAGCGGCTCCAGCACACCGTCCAGCCCCGCCGCCCAGCCGCCGATCACCACGAGTTCGGGGTCGATGGCCAGCACGAGCGCCGCCACGTCGTGCACCAGGCGGTGCAGGAAGCGGTCGACGGCCTCGCGGGCCTGCAGGTCGCCCGCCCTCGCCAGCGCGAACACCTCGGCCACCGCGGGCTCGTCCAGCGGGTGCAGCGGTGTGCCGGTCGTCGACAGCAGGCGTTCCGGCGTCGCCTCGCGGCCGAGCAGGTGCAGGGCGCCGATCTCGCCGGCCGCCCCGCCGAAGCCCCGGTGCAGCCGGCCGCCGATCAGCGAGCCCGCCCCCGGGCTCAGCCCGGCCAGCACGAAGACGACGTCGTCGGTACCGACGGCCGCGCCCTTCCAGTGCTCCGCCACGGCCGCCACGTTCGCGTCGTTCTCCACCAGCACCGGGCAGCGGAACGACCGGCGCAGCCGCTCGCCCAGGGGCAGCCCCGTCCAGCCCGGAAGGGCCGTGCTCAGCCGCACCGCGCCGTCCGTCTCCACGATTCCCGGACTGCCCACACCGACCGCCCACAGCGTGCTGCGCGCCACTCCCGCCTTGCGCAGCAGCTCGGCGACGGCGCCCCGCACCCGCTCCAGCCGCTCCTCCGCGGGGGTGGCGTCGGCCACGTCGTGCGCCAGGGAACCGAGGACCCGGCCGCTCAGGTCCGACAGCAGCGCCCGCACCTGGCGGGCCCCGATCTCGATGCCGAGCAGATGCCCCGCCTCGGCGTGGAAGCGGAACCTGCGCGCGGGCCGCCCCTGTTTGCGCGCGTCCCCGGGCTCCTGCGGTGCCTCCACCACCAGGCCCGACTCCATCAGGCCCTCGATGACGCCCTCGACGGTGGGGCGCGACAGCCCGGTGCTGTGCACCAGTTCGGTCAGGCTCGGGCCGGGGGCACCACGCAGCGCGTGCAGCACCACAGCGGAATTGATCCGCCGGAGCAGGGACGGATCCCCGCCGGTGAGCCGCCCCAACGTACGTCCTCCCAGCTTGCGCGCGTGTTGGCCGGATCGTACCCGTCCGGGCCGTCCGCGGCGAGTGGCCCGGCGGAGGCTTCCGTGACGTGACGTCAAGTGTCCGACCCTGGGGGTTTACTGTTCCCATGGATCTCGTACGCCACCTCGCCGCCGTGGAGGCGCTGCGCGCCCGCCTCGACGCGGCCGGCGGCGACCCCGGATTCCACCTCGCGGACCTCGCCGCCGGGGACGGCTGCCGCGACCCCGACGAGCCACTGCTCCCGGAAGGGGAGGACGACGTGGGGGCGGCCTGCGAGTCCCTCGTCGCCGCACTCACCGCGCGCTACGGCACGCCGGCCGTGCTGGTCGACCTCCGGACCCACCTGGAGCGTTCCGCCCTGGGGGAGCCGGTCGCGGCGCCGCTGGCGGTGCTCAGCGGGCATGCCGACGAGGCCTTCACCTGGCGGGTCGACCGGCACTGGATAGCGATAGCCGACGCGCGGCCCCATCTGCTGGCCGCCGTCGCCGACACGGACCTCATCCCTTAGAGCGGCTTTCCCGCCCACGGTGCTCGACGGTGGGGTGACCGCACGCCTACGCTGCGTGCAGGACAGTTCTGACGCGAGATCAAGCGCGGCGGCGCGCGCCCGGAGACGTCCCCGATTCGGTCCGGCGAACCGAAACTCCCGGCGGGCCGACGGCTGGACGTCCACCGGTCCCGGCGCCGCGCCGCGCCACCCAGGGGGACCGCCATGCCGCACCCGCGCCGTATCCTTCACCGCCTGCCCGACCGTGTTCTCCGACGGTGGCTCCGGCGGCTGCTTGCCGCGTCGTTCGCCGCCGTCCTGGGCGCCGCCACCGCACTGGTGCTGGCACCGGCCGCCGCCGCCGAACCCGCCACGAGCACCGGCTACCCGGCGGGGGCCACCGCGACCCGCTTCTCCGGACTCGCCTTCGACGCCTGCACCGCGCCGCCGCTGACCACCATCCAGGCCTGGGGCGCCTCCCCGTACCGCGCGCTCGGCGTGTACATCAGCGGTGTCAACCGCACCTGCGCCCAGCCCCAGCTGACGGCGGACTGGGTCAGCTCGGTGTCCCGGCTGAAGTGGCGCCTGCTGCCCATCCACAAGGGCCTGCAACCGCCGTGCGGCGGCCGCCCCACCGACGCGAAGATCAGCCGGACCGCCGCGACCGCCCGTACCCAGGGCACCGCCGCGGCCGGGGACGCCGTCGCCGCAGCCAAGGCGCTGGGCATGCGTCCCGGCAGCGCCTTCTACAACGACATCGAGAACTACGCGCAGGCCGACGTCGGCTGCCGCACCGCCGTACTGAGCTATGTGTCCGGCTGGACCAAGGAGTTGCACCGCCTCGGCTACCTCTCCGGCGTCTACATGAACCTCAACCTCGGGGCGCAGCAACTGTCCGACGCCTTCACCTCGGCCTCCTACGCCCGCCCCGACGCCCTGTGGATCGCGCGCTACGACGGCACCGACACCCTCAAGGGCTGGGCCGGCGTCGCGGACGGCAAGTGGTCCGTCCACCAGCGGGCCAAGCAGTACCGGGGCAGCCACGACGAGACCTACGGCGGCGTCACGGTCAACATCGACAACGACCGTCTCGACGCCCCCGTCGCCACGGTCGCGTACACCTACACGGTGACCAGCCCCGGCGCGCTCAACGCCCGCTCCGGGCCGTCGAGCAGCTACCCCCTGGTGCGGACCCACGCGTCCGGCTCGGCACTCCAGGTCGTCTGCCAGACGCCCGGCCCGAAGGTCGGCTCCACGACGGTCTGGGACAAACTGACCGACGGCACCTACGTGACCGACCACTACGTCAGCACACCCTCGGCCACCGGCTACAGCGCACCCCTCCCGCGCTGCGTCTACCCCTACCAGGTCACCGCCAGCGGCGGCCTGACCGTGCGTGCCGGGCCCGGCAGCTCGTACGCCGCGCAGGGCTCGGCGGCGAACGGGGCGCTGGCCTGGGTGATCTGCCAGAGGAGCGGGTCGGCGGTCGGCACCACGAAGATCTGGGACCGGCTCGACAGCGGCCGCTACGTCTCGGACCACTACGTGGCGACCCTGAGCGGCACCACGTACACCAAGCCGGTGCCGCGCTGCTGAGGCTCAGTCACCGGCCGCGGCCCGCAGTCGCCCGAACTCCTCCACCATCGCCCCGGTCGTCCACCCGGCGTTGAGCCCGCTGGGGTTGGGCAGGGCCCAGATCCGCGTGTCGCCGACCGTCCGCTCCTGCGGACCGATCGCGGCGCGCGGATCGGCGAACCACGCGCCGCCGGGCAGTTCAAGAGATGATCAGTAGGCGCGGCGAAGCGCTCGCTGAGAGCCATCCCGGTTTCCGTGGGTTGAAGTTCACCCCGCACGACTTTCGCAGGATCTTCGCCACGGAACTCGTCAATAGCGGCTTGCCAATCCACATCGGCGCTGCCCTTCTCGGCCACATCAACATCCAAACCACTCGCGGCTATGTGGCGGTCTTCAACGAGGACGTCATCCGCCACTACCAGGCTCACCTCCACCAGCGTCGGCAGGTGCGCCCGGTCGACGAGTACCGGGAGACGACGAAGGACGAGTGGGCGGAGTTCGATGAGCACTTCGACCGCCGCAAGGTGGAACTCGGCTCGTGTGGACGTCCCTACGGCACCCCCTGCCAACACGCACACGCCTGTATCCGCTGCCCGATGCTCCACATCAACCCGAAGATGCTGAGTCGGCTCGAAGAACTTGAAGCCGACCTCCTCGCCCGCCTGCACCGAGCCGAGGGCGAGGGCTGGGTCGGCGAGATCGAAGGCATCAACCTCACGCTGAGGTTCCTGCGCGCGAAGAGAGAAGACACCGAACGGCGAGTGCGTCGCCCTGCAGTCGACCTGGGTATTCCTAGCCCACGAAGCGTTACCAGATGATCACCCCGCCCGAGACGCTCTGCGCGCGCCGAGCCGCCTCCTCGATGTTCTTCAGACGCTGCGAGATCTGCCGGACGTACTCGGCGTGCGACTTCGCCGGATCAGTGCTGGGGGCAACGAGTTCAATGCTGCTCCGGACCAGGGCGCATTCGCGGAGGAAATCCCCCACCTGGTGCGGGGCAACCTTGAGGTCGCCGTCGGCCAAGACCGGGAAGAACCGCGTGCCCAGGGTCCGAACGGCATCTGACCCCCACACGGCGGTGCGCCAGCTCTCGAAGCCGGCCAAGTCCGATTGGCCCTCTGGGACATCGAGCACATTGAGCTCGTCGTGCTCGTCGACGGTGAACACGTCCACAGCCAGGCTCATGACTTCACTCCGGGGTCGTGGGCTGGTGCGTATTCGCAGGTCTCTGGGCCGCAGTCCGACTTGTGGTCCCGGTTCCAGAGCCCCGCGTCCCGCTCGGTGGCACGCGCAATCAGGGCCAAGCGGCGTTGCCGGAGGCGGGGGACCGTCGAGGGCAGGGCGGTGAACGTCTCGGGCAGTACAGCGAGGCTGCCGCCCACCTGCTCGCCGTCGACCATACGAAGGAGCACACGGCACTGCCACCAGGGGCGTCCCGTGTCCGGAGCGGGCCAGTAGTAGTCAGCGGGATCAGGGAACAGGAAGTGCGGGGCGTCGGGGTCGAGGTGAGCGTGGAGCCATGGGCTGGCCTTTCCCAGGCCGAGACGCCGGCGCCCCGCTTCCTCGTAGAGGGCGAAGATCGCTTCGCGGTCCAGGGCTTTGAGGACGCGAGCCTGACGGGGCAGCCGCTGACGGCCGGGAGGCGTCTTCACCGGCCAGCCCTTCAGCAAGCGAAGGTGCTGCCACATGCTGAGGGCAGGCACACCGATACGGGGCCTTGGGAGAGGAGGCGGGGGCGTCCAGTCGAACCCGGCACTGTCGATTTGACGGACGATCCAGGCGCGTCTCTCGGGACTGCTGACGGTCCACCTATAGCTCATCGGCCGATCCAGCATCGCCTGCTCCCGCCTGCTGGGCGTGCCGCGGGAGGGTGGCCAATGGTGCTTCTTGGAGACTCCCAGCATCGCGTGGCAGAAGTCGGCCCAGTTGTTGATCTTCTCGACAGCCTCGGCAGACGAGTCCTCCCCAGTCTGCGATCTCGCGTCGACGGCCAATACGCGAATCTCCCAGAGCGCCCTGTCCGCGAGCAGCGCGGCCAACTCCCTGTCGTCGATCCCCCGGGCACGAGTACGGAGGCGAGATATCAGCATCCGTGGAGTCTGCCACGAACGTCGCTATGTGGCCTCGGGAGACCACCTACCGACGTTGCCACGACGTCAAGGTCCGAAGACGTGCATCCGGCCTCACGATGACTGTCGGCAGCTCAGCTCACCTGATCGGGTGAAGTGCAGAGAAGCAGCACCGGCCAGAACCGGTTGCCCGGCCGGGCGAAGTGGAGGCCGGTGGCCGCGGACATCAGCCCGGGGTTGATACCGCAGAAGAGCACGCTCAGACCGTCCGCGATCACATCCGGGACGGTGCGCTCGCGGGCGGCCTCCAGCTCGTCCCGCGTCGGCCTGCGGGTGGTCAGAGGATGGCCCCGGGCCGGTACGAGGCCGCCAGCGGATGGCGCTCGGTGACCTCCTCCACACGCCGGACGACCTCGGCGACCTGCGCGGACGCGGCACCGGTGAAGGAGAGCCGGTCCGCCATGAGGGCGTCGAGCTGCGCGCGGTCCAGCGGGATGCGCTCGTCCTCGGCGAGCCGGTCCAGCAGCTCGTTGCGGTCGGCGCCCTTCTCGCGCATCGCCAGCGCGGACGCCACGGCGTGCTCCTTGATGACCTCGTGCGCGACCTCACGGCCGACCCCGGCGCGGACGGAGGCCATGAGCACCTTCGTGGTCGCCAGGAACGGCAGGTAGCGGTCGAGCTCGCGGGCGATGACGGCCGGGAAGGCGCCGAACTCGTCCAGCACGGTCAGGAAGGTCTCCATCAGCCCGTCCAGCGCGAAGAACGCGTCCGGCAGCGCCACGCGGCGCACCACCGAGCAGGAGACGTCGCCCTCGTTCCACTGGTCGCCGGCCAGCTCGCCGACCATCGAGGCGTAGCCCCGCAGGACGACGGCGAGGCCGTTGACGCGCTCGCAGGAGCGGGTGTTCATCTTGTGCGGCATGGCCGAGGAGCCGACCTGCCCGGGCTGGAAGCCCTCGGTGACCAGCTCGTTGCCGGCCATCAGCCGGATCGTCTTGGCCAGCGAGGAGGGCGCGGCGGCCAGCTGCACCAGCGCGGTCACGGCGTCGTAGTCCAGCGAGCGCGGGTAGACCTGGCCCACCGAGGTGAACTCGTGCGAGAAGCCCAGGTGCTGCGCCACCCGCCGCTCCAGCTCCGCGAGCCGTGCCTCGCCCTCGGCCCCGCCGCCCAGCAGGTCCAGCATGTCCTGCGCGGTGCCGACCGGGCCCTTGATGCCGCGCAGCGGATAGCGGCCGAGCAGGTCCTCGACCCGGGCGAAGGCGACCAGCAGCTCGTCGGCGCCGGTCGCGAACCGCTTGCCGAGCGTGGTGGCCTGGGCGGCGACGTTGTGCGAGCGCCCCGCCATCACCAGCTCGCCGTACTCGGAGGCCAGCCGGCCCAGGCGGGCGAGCACGGACACCGTGCGGTCACGCACGAGCTCCAGCGACAGCCGGATCTGCAGCTGCTCCACGTTCTCCGTGAGGTCGCGCGAGGTCATGCCCTTGTGGATCTGCTCGTGCCCCGCGAGCGCGTTGAACTCCTCGATGCGCGCCTTCACGTCGTGCCGCGTGACCTTCTCGCGCTGCGCGATGGACGCGAGGTCCACCTGCTCCAGCACCCGCTCGTAATCCGCGATCGCCTCGTCCGGCACCTCGATCCCGAGGTCCTTCTGCGCCCGCAGCACCGCCAGCCACAGGCGGCGCTCCAGCACCACCTTCTGCTCGGGGGACCACAGGGTGGCGAGCTCCACGGATGCGTAGCGGCCGGCCAGGACGTCGGGGATGCGGGGCTTGGAAGTCACGTAGCGAGATTCTACTGCGCGTCCGCGCAGGTCAGCGTCCCGGCGTGGTCTATGCGCGTAGCGCCCGGCCCCGCCCGGGGCCCGGCCTCAGGCGTCCACGGACGGGAGCGGGAGCAGCTCGGCGCGCTTGGGGGCCAGGCCGTCGCCCGAGGAGCGGCCGGTGAGGCGGCGGCCTATCCACGGCACCAGGTGCTGCCGGGTGAAGCGCAGGTCCGCCGTGCGACGGACGGTCCAGGGGAGCTTCACCTCGGCGGGCAGGACCTCGGTCCAGTCGAACCGGGGGGTGTGGCCGAGGGTCTGCCAGACCGCCTCGGCGACCCGGCGGTGACCCTCCTCGTCCAGGTGCAGCCGGTCGTCCGCCCACAGCCGCCGGTCGCCCAGCACGTCCGCGCCGTACAGGTCGACGACGAGGGCGCCGTGCCGGGCGGCCAGCGTGTCGATGAAGCCGAACAGCTCCTCCATGCGGGGCAGGAAGCGCACCGCGACCGGGCCACGGCGGGCGGGGCTGCGCATGAGGACGAGTTGGCGGCAGCTCGGCGCCAGCCGCTCGACGGCCTCCTCCAGCAGGGCGCACACCCGCGGGACGTCGCACTTGGGCCGCAGTACGTCGTTCAGCCCGCCGACCAGGGTCACCAGGTCCGCGCCCATCGAGGCGGCGGTCTCCACCTGCTCGTCGACGATCTGCTGGATCAGCTTGCCGCGCACGGCCAGGTTGGCGTAGCGGAAGTCCGGGCTGTGGGCGGCGAGCCGACCCGCGAGGAGGTCGGCCCAGCCGCGGTAGGTGCCGTCGGGCAGCGCGTCCGACATGCCTTCGGTGAAGGAGTCGCCGAGCGCGACGAAGCTGGTGTGGGTGGCATTCATCTCCATGGCGGCCGTGATCCTACCGGGCCGTCCCGCCGCCGCCTCAGGCGGCCGGTGTGTGCCCCATCAGCTCCCTGAGCACGTCCTCCATGGTGACCAGACCCATGCCGCGCCCCTCGTCGTCGACCACCGCGGCCAGGTGCGCGCCGCTGGCCCGCATCGCCGCCAGCACGTCGTCCAGCGGCGTCGCCGCGCCCACGCGGGTGATGCGCCGCAGCGCGCCGCGCGGGAACGGAAGGTCGCGGTGGTCCGGCCCGAAGGCGAGGGCGTCCTTGACGTGGAGGTAGCCCAGGACGCGGCCGGAGTCCTCGGCGACCGGGAAGCGGGAGAAGCTCGAACGCGCGCTCAGCCGCTCCAGCCCCTCGGGCGTGATGTCCGAGCGCGCCGTGACCACCCGGTCGGCGGGCACCACGACCTCGCCCACCGGGCGCCGACCCAGTTCCAGGGCGTCCTGCAGCCGGATCGCGGCCCGCTCGTCCAGCAGCCCGGCGGCCCCCGCGTCGGTGACCATCCGGGCCAGCTCGTCGTCGGAGAACACCGCGGCGACCTCGTCCTTCGGCTCCACCCGCAGCAGCTTCAGCAGGCCGTTGGCGAACGCGTTGATCGCGAAGATCACCGGGCGCAGCGCCCGCGCCAGCGTCACCAGCGGCGGCCCGAGCGCCAGCGCGGTGCGCTCGGGCTCAGCGAGCGCGATGTTCTTCGGCACCATCTCGCCCAGCAGCATGTGCGCGTACGTGGCCAGGGTCAGCGCGATGGCGAACGACGCCACGTGGACCGCGTTCTCCGGGACGTGCAGCGCCTGGAACAGCGGGGACAGCACGTGCTCGATGGCGGGCTCGGCCACGATGCCGAGCACCAGGGTGCACAGGGTGATGCCCAGCTGCGCCGCCGCCAGCAGCGGCGACAGGTGCTGCAGGCCCCACAGGACGTGGCGCGCGCCGCGTTCCCCGGCTTCGGCGCGGGGCTCGATCTGACTGCGCCGCACGGAGATCATGGCGAACTCGGCGCCGACGAAGAACGCGTTCACCACCAGCGTGAGCAACCCGACGAGGATCTGCAGGAAGGTCATCGCACCTCCGCCGCGCCGTCGTCGGTCCCGTGCTCCGCGGCCGGGCCGGGCGGGGGGTCCTCGCACGGCGGCGGGGAGATCAGCCGCACATGGGCCGCCCGGTGCCCGGAGTCGTCGGTGACCTCCAGCACCCACCCGGCGGCCTCGGCCGTGTCCCCGGTGACGGGGATCCGGCCGAGCCGTTCCGCGATCAGTCCGGCCAGCGTCTCGTACGGTCCCTCGGGCGCCCGCAGCCCGATCTGCGCGAGCTGGTCGGTGCGCGTGGCGCCGTCGGCGTCGTAGACCCGGCGGCCGGTGCGGTCCTGGTGGATGAAGGCGAGGTCGGGCGTCTCCTGCGGGTCGTGCTCGTCGCGCACCTCGCCGACGACCTCCTCCACGATGTCCTCCAGGGTGACGACGCCGGCCGTGCCGCCGTACTCGTCGATGACCACGGCCATGCCCGTGTCGCCGGCGAGCCGGTCGAGCAGCCGGTCCACGGTCAGCGACTCGGGCACCAGCAGCGGTTCACGCAGCAGCGGGGTCAGCGGGTGGCCCGGTCGGCGCTCGGCCGGCACGGCCAGCACGTCCTTGATGTGGACGATGCCGATCACGTCGTCCAGGCCGCCGCGGTGCACGGGGAAACGGGACAGGCCGGTGGCCCGGGTGGCGTCGGCGACGTCCTGGCAGCTCGCCCGTTCGTCCAGGGAGGTGACCTGGACCCGGGGCGTCATGACGTTCTCGGCGGTCAGTTCCGCCAGGCCCAGGGTGCGGACGAACAGTTCCGCGGTGTCCGCCTCCAGGGCACCGGCCCGCGCCGAGTGCCGGGCGAGCGCGACCAGCTCCTCCGGGCTGCGGGCGGACGCGAGCTCTTCCGCGGGCTCCATGCCGAGGCGCCGCAGAATGCGGTTGGCGGAGTTGTTCAGATGCCGGATGAGCGGACCGAAGGCGGCGGTGAACGCCCGCTGCGCCGGGGCGACCGCCCTGGCGACCGGCAACGGACGGGAGATCGCCCAGTTCTTCGGGACCAGCTCGCCGACCACCATCAGCACGACCGTCGAGATCGCCGTGCCCAGGACCAGTGCCAGGGACATCGCCGCCGGACGCGGCATCCCGAGCGCGCGCAGTGGCCCGGCCAGCAGCTTCGCGATGGAGGCCTCGGCCAGCATGCCGATCACCAGGCCGGTGACGGTGATCCCGAGCTGGGCCCCGGACAGCTGCAGCGTCAGGGTGCGCACGGCACGCAGTGCGGCGGACGCGCCCCGCTCACCGGCCCGCGCGGCGCGCTCCAGGTCGGCGCGCTCCACGGTGGTCAGCGAGAACTCCGCGGCGACGAAGACCGCGCACGCCAGGGTGAGCAGCAGCGCGACGGCCAGCAGGAGCACTTCGGTCATCGGGACACCTCGATCCCATGATCGGTCAGCGGACGGTGGCGCGCGCGCTTTTGCCACCGTCGGTGGAACGGGCGCGTGCCCCCGCGGGGGACGGCGGTGCCGGGCGGGCTACCCGGCCGCCGGAGGGCCGGGCGGCCGGACGTCGACCAGCGGCTTGGTCCAGCGCCGCCATTGCTCGTTCGGCAGATAGCCCGCCGACCGCCAGGCGTGGTGGGCCCGCTCGTTGCGCACGAGCACCATGGCGTCCCCGCGGCGCCCGCCGAGCGCGGCGAAACGGCGTTCCGCCGCGTCCAGCAGCGCGGTCGCGACACCCTGGCGGCGCCATTGCGGGTGCACGGCCAGGCGGTAGAGGTGGCAGCGCCAGCCGTCGAAACCGGCGATGACGGTGCCGACGAGTTCCCCGCCGCGTTCGGCGAGGAGCAGCGCCTCGGGGTCCCGGGCGATGAGGCCGCTCACCCCTGCCAGGTCGTCGCTGACCGTGGTGCCCTCGGCGGCGTCCTTCCAGAACGCCAGCACCCTTTCGGCGTCGGCAGCCGCCGCGCCGCGTATTCGCAGATCGTCCACGGTCCTCACCCAAGCAGGCCGTCCGGGCGCGGGTCGAGGGGTTTACGGATCATTCCGGCGCAGTTCCGCGATCACCTCGGCGAAGTCCTCCATCGCGGGCTCCAGCACGGTGACGTAGCCGAAGCCGAAGCGTTCACGGCCGCGCCGCAGCTGTGCGGCGATCTCGCGCGGGCTGCCGATGAGCAGGGTCGGCAGCTCCAGGAGCTCCCGTTCCGGCGGGTGGTGCAGGTGCGCGGCGATCTCCCGGGCGGCGGCCTGCCGGTCGTCGGTGAGCACGACGCGCTGCACGAGGATGTTGAACTCCGGGTCGGTGCCGTGCGCGGCGGCGGCGGCCCGGGCGGCGGCGACCCGTGCGTCCATCGCGGCGGCCGGCAGCAGGCGCAGGGCGCCGTCGTCCTCGCCCGGTTCTGCCTCCGCGCCGGTGAACGCGACGACGTCGGCGTACCGGGCGGCCAGCCGCAGCATCCGCGTGCCGTTCCCGCCGAGCAGCAACGGCGGGGGCGCGGGGGCGGCGGCCCCCTCCCCGGTCTCGGCCAGGAGGCGGCGCAGCGCGGTGACGGTGTGCTCCAGCCGGTCCACGCGGTCCTTGGCGGTGCCGTAGGCCAGTCCGGCCCGCTCGAACTCCTCGCGCACATAGCCGGCGCCGAGGCCCAGTTCCAGCCGTCCGTCCGTCAGGAGGGCGGTCGTGGCGACCTCGCGGGCCAGCAGCACCGGGTTCCAGAAGGCGGCGTTGAGCACGAAGGTGCCGAGCCGGAGCCGCCGCGTGGCGTGCGCCGCCGCGACGAGAGAGGGGAAGGGGGCGGGCCGGCCGAGGTGGTCGGGGACGAGCAGGACGTCGTAGCCGAGTTCCTCCACGCGCCGGCACTTGGCCGCCCAGTCCGCGCCCGAGGCGGGGTCGAGCAGATTGACGCCGAACCGGAACCGCCGCTCCATACGGGCCTCCTCGTGTCACCGGCAACCGGCCGGACGACCCTACTCCCGGCCACCGTCCGGCAGGGGCGTCATTCGTGCGCGATGGCCGCCAGCACGTTCATCCGCGAGGCGCGCAGCGCGGGCAGCAGGGCGGCGACCAGGCCGACGACCACGGAGCCGGCCATGACCGCGCCGACCGTCGTCCAGGGCACCGTGAGCGCTCGGATGCCCTTCAGGGCGAGCACCTCGTGCGTCACCAGTCCCCACACCAGGCCGAGCCCGAGACCCAGCACAGCGCCGAACACGGCGATCACCACCGACTCCAGGCGGATCATGCGCCGGAGCTGGAGGCGCGACAGGCCGATGGCCCGCAGCAGCCCGATCTCGCGGGTGCGCTCGACCACCGACAGGGCAAGGGTGTTGACGACGCCGAGGACCGCGATGAGGATCGCCAGCCCCAGCAGCGCGTAGACGAGGGTGAGCAGCACGGAGATCTGGGTGCGCACCAGCTTCTTGTAGTCGGCCTGGTCGCGGACCTCGACCTGCGGATAGGGCTTCAGCGCCCTCTCCAGCTGGGCGCGGAGGGCCGGCTTGGCGGTGCCGGGCGCCGCGTTGACGTAGAGGGCGGCGTCCTGGCTCTGCGGCAGATAGCGCTCGGCGGTGGCGAGCCCCATCGTCAAGGTGGCGTCGTCCCCGAAGAGGGTGCCCTGGCTGGTGGTCAGGGCCCGCAGGGTGAAGGTGGCCCTGCGGGCGTCGGCGAAGCGCACCGGCAGTCTGCTGCCGACCCGCAGCCGGTGCCGGGCCGCGTACTCCTGGGAGAGCGAGACACTGTCCGGGGCGAGCGCCCGGGCGGTGTCACCGCGGGCGTAGTCGAGGTTGAGCACATCGTCGGCGCCGGGGCCGATGGCGGCGCCGGTGAGCTTCGCCGTACGACCGCCGGGCAGGGTGACGAGGACGGGCACATAGCGCATCGGGACGACCTGGCCCGCCCCCGGCACCTTGCGCACCGCCTTGGTGACGACGGGGGAGAAGGGCGCGAAGTGGTCGCCCTGGACGACGAAGTCGGCGCCGAGCGCCTTGTCGATCTCGTGGTCGAAGGAACTGGCCATCGAGGTCCCGGCCATCGACATGCCGGTCACCAGGGCGAGCCCGATCATCAGGGCCGAGGCCGTCGCGCCCGTGCGCCGCGGATTGCGCAGCGCGTTGCGCTGGCTCATCCGCCCCACCGGCCCGAACACCCGTGGCAGCGCCCCGCCCACCACGCGGATGACCGGGCGCACGAGCAGCGGTCCTGCCACCACCGCGGCGATCAGCGAGAGCCCGATGCCCAGGCCCAGGAAGGACGCCGCGGCACCGATCGTCCCCGCGGCCGCGGCGCCCGCCAGCGCGCCGGCCGCCGGCAGTGTGAGGAGCCCGCCCGCGATCGCCCGCCCGCGCAGCGACCTGTCGCCGTCCGTGACCTCGACGTCGGCGAGCGCGGCCATGGGGGAGACCCGCGAGGCCCGGCGCGCCGGCAGATAGGCCGCGACGAGGGTCACCACCAGCCCGACCGCGTACGCCGCCACCGGCACCAGCGGGCGCAGCACCATCTGCGAGGCGTCGATGTTCATGCCGAACGCGCCCAGCAGCCGGATCAGCCCGGACGCAAGCCCCACCCCGCACAGCAGCCCCAGGGTGGAGCCGACGAGGCCGAGGAGCGCCGCCTCCACCAGCACCGAGCGCCCCACCTGCCGCCGGTCCGCGCCCAGCGCCCGCAGCAGCCCGAGCTCGCGGGTGCGCTGCGCGATGAGCATGGAGAAGGTGTTGACGATCAGGAAGACGCCGACGAGGACCGCGACCCCGGCGAAGCCCAGCATCACGTACTTGATCACGTCGAGGAAGCCCGCCAGCGACTCGGCGGCCGACTTCGCGTGTTCGGCTTGCGTCGTGTACGTGTAACCGGGACCCAGCGCGGCGGCGATCCGCCGCTTCAGCGTCGCGTCGGACACGCCGGGCGCGGCGTCGGCCTGCACCGAGGTGGCGGCGCCGGCCCGGCCGATGAGGCGGGTCTGCGCGGTGGGCGTGTCCACGAACAGCAGGGCGGCGCCCGGGTTGGTGGTGGTGAACGTGGCGATGCCGACGAGCCGTACGGGGAAGGCGCCCGGCTGCGCGAGCACGCGCAGGGTGTCGCCGATCCGCAGACCGCGGTGCGCGGCGGTGTCGGCGTCGATCAGCGCCTCGCGGTCGCCGTGCGGGGGATGGCCGCTGGTCAGCCGGACCGAACTGCGCCCCTTCCCCGACCAGTTGGTGGCCAGCGTGTGCGCCCCGGTCGTCGGGCCCACGGGGCGGTCCCGGGCGTCGACGACGGTGACGTTCTGGACGGTGACGTCGATGCGCGCGTCGGCGACCCCCGGGACCGCCCTGACCCGGGTCAGCACCGCGGCCGGAAGGGTGCCCACCTGACCCGAGGCGTAGTTCTGGTTCTCGGCGAACGCCTCGGGCGGACCCACCGTCACATCGGCCGCCGTCGAGGCGAAGAGCCGGTCGAACGTGCGGTTGACGGTGTCGGAGAAGATCATGCTCCCTGTGACGAAGGCCACCGACAGCAGGACGGCGAGCGCGGAGAGCAGCAGCCGGCCCCTGTGGGCCAGGAAGCTGCGCAGCGTCGCCCGGAGCACGGGTGAGGCCTAGCCCTGCTTCCGCAGCGCGTCGAAGCGCTTGAGCCGTTCCAGCACGCCGTCGGCCGAGGGCCGGGACAGCTCGTCGACGATCCGCCCGTCGTTGAGGAAGAGCACGAGGTCCGAGTGCGCGGCCGCGGTGGGGTCGTGGGTCACCATCACCACCGTCTGGCCCAGCCGGTCCACGGCCTCCCGCAGGAAGCGCAGCACCTCCGCGCCGGACTGGGAGTCCAGGTTGCCGGTGGGCTCGTCGGCGAAGATCAGTTGCGGGCGGGAGGCGAGCGCGCGGGCGCACGCGACGCGCTGCTGCTGGCCGCCGGACAACTGCGACGGGCGGTGCCGGAGCCGGTCGCGCAGGCCGAGGGTGTCGATGACGCGGTCCAGCCACTCCTGGTCGGGCCTGCGGCCGGCGATGTCCATCGGCAGCGTGATGTTCTCCGCCGCGGTCAGGGTCGGCAGCAGGTTGAACGCCTGGAAGACGAAGCCGACCTGGTCCCGGCGCAGACGCGTCAGCTGCCGTTCGCCCAGCCGCGTGATCTCGGTGTCGCCGATCCACACCTGCCCGGAGGTGACGGAGTCCAGCCCCGCCAGGCAGTGCATCAGCGTGGACTTGCCGGAGCCCGACGGCCCCATGACGGCCGTGAACCGCCCCCGTGCGATGTCCACGTCCACCGCGTCCAGTGCCACCACGCGGGTCTCGCCCGTTCCGTACGCCTTGGTCAGCGCCATGGCCCGGGCGGCGACCTCGGCGCCCGCCACGGCGTCCTCCGGGTCTGTTGTGGCCGGTGTCGACACGCTTGTCCCCCATCGTCGTGATGTGCGCGCATGCGTATGGGGCGAGGGTAGGTCGTCGCGGGCCCGGCTGCATCGTCCGGCGGTCGGGCTCCGCATCGTCCGTGTAAGGGGCACTTGTCGCTGCCGGTACGGGTCCCGGCCGGCACTTGTCGTTGCTAGCACTTCAGCGCTAGCCTGAGGGTATGGCCAAGACCCAGTTGAACGTGCGGGTCGACGAGACCACCGCCGCGACCGCCCGGGAACGGGCCGCGCAGCGGGGGATCAGTGTGAACCGCTACATAGAGGAGCTCGTCCAGCAGGACGCGGGCGAGAACGGCCGCACCTTCGTCGAGGCGGCCGCCGACTTCATGAAGCAGTACGAGTCCGTCTTCGCCGAGGAGTTCGGCACGGAGCACGAAGGCCGTCGTTGACCCTGCGGATCGATCTCGCCTGGCTGCTCATGGTCGCCGAGCACAACACCCCCGGCGACCCCCAGGTCGCCGACTGGGGCGCGCTCGTCGCCGCCGTCAGCCGGCACCAGGCCGAGATATTCGGCGTGCCCGTGTACGGCGACCCCTTCGAGTGCGCCGCGTCCCTCATGCAGTTGCTGGTGCACGTCCCCGCCCTGGAGCGGTCCAACGTCATGTTCGCCTCGGCCGTGGCCTACGCCTATCTGGTCGCGAGCGGGCTCAAGGTCGCCACCTCGCCTGAGCGGGTGCGCGAGCTGGCCCGGCTGGTGAAGGGCGGTACGGCCGACGTGCTGGAGATCGCCGAGGCGCTGCGCAGCTGGAGTCTGTGACAGGGCGGCCGGGCGCGCCGTTCGGCCCCGGGGCTACGGCCACCGGCTGCCGACCGGGAGCTCGTCCCAGTGCGGGGCCGACAGGTGCAGCAGCGCGTAGCGGTCGGGGTCGTCCCCCGCCGCCGGCTCCGCCCACAAGGTGAGGTGGACGATCTCCCAGTGCCGCGGGTCGACCGCGAGCACGGTCGCGTGCACGCCCGGGGCGGCGGAACGCTCCTCCCAGCGTTCCAGCGCGCGGGCCACCGGCTCGCGCGGGTCGGCGCCCGCCGGCAGGGCCTCGCGCAGGCGGCTCGCCGCCCGGGGCACGGAGCCGCGCGCCGGACCGGGGCGGAAGGCGGCACCGGTCCAGTGGTGCACGGACGGGCGGCCGAAGTCGCCGACGATGCCCCCGAAGCCGCCGCCGCCCCACAGGAAGCGGTTCATCCCGCCGGTGTCGCCCCAGAGGTAGAAGGGGGCGTACTGGTTGACCGGTGAGCCGTCGATGCCGCGCTCCCGCACGAGATAGGCCTTGAAGCCCAGGCCCTCGTACCCGTCGGTGAGATGGCCGCGGCCGGCCACCCGGTCGTGGATGATCCCCATGTCGTAGTCGGCGGGCAGGGTGATCTCGTACTGCATCGCGTACACGGAACCGCCTAGGAGTGATGCGACAGCAGCGTCAGCACTCCGCTGACGGCCTGGTCGAAGGGCGCGGCCGAGCCGGCCGCGCGGGCGAGGACGTAGCCGCCCTGGAGGACGGCGACGACGGTCGCCGCGATGTCGTCGGGGTCGAGCCCGGGGGCGAATTCGCCGCGCGCCTGGCCGTCGGCGAGCACGTCCGCGATTCGGCCGCGGAGCCACTCGAAGGTCGCGTCCACCGGAGCGCGCAGCGCGGGGCTGGTGACGATCTCGGGGTCCTGGGTGAGCCCGCCCACCGGGCAGCCGCGCAGCACCTCGCGCTCGCGCCGCAGGTAGCGGGTGATCCGCTCGACCGCAGTGCCGGGCCCGGCCAGCTGTTCCTCGGCGGCCGCGCGCATCTCCGCGGCGGTGCGCCGCACGGCGGCGAGCGCGAGATCGGGTTTGCCGGAGAAGTGGTGGTACATGCTCCCCTGGCCGACACCTGAGCGCTGCTGGATGGCCTTGGGGCTGGTGCCGACGTAGCCGCGCTCCCACAGCAGCGCGCGGGTGCTCTCGATCAACCGGTCGGGGGTGTCCACGCAAGGGACTGTACATACCAGTAGGTACAGCGAACAGGATCAGCCCGGACGGCGCGCCGTGGCCAGTACGTGCGGCGAGCTCGGCACCTGGAGTCCGCGCTCAGGGATGCGCAGACGGCGCAGCTCCAGCAGCTCGAAGCCGCTCGCCTCCACCGCCGCCGGGGTGTCCCGTCCCGTCCGGCAGCCCCCGAACAGCAACGGCCAGAACGTGTGGTCCGCCACCCACTGCACCGCGGCACCCGCGCGCCCCGGGGCCCGGCAGTGTTCCAGCAGCCGCAGTTCACCGCCCGGCCGCAGCACGCGCAGCAACTCCCCGAGCGTCCTCGCCTGATCCCGTACCGAGCACATCACCAGCGAGGACACCGCGGCGTCAAAACCCTCGCTCTTGACCGGCAGGGCCTCCGCGACGCCCGGCACCACGTCCACCGGCACCTGCGCACGCTGCGCCTCGTCCAGGGCGAGTCGGCGCAGGTGCCGTTCGGGCTCGATGGCCACGACCTCCGCGACCGTGCGCGGATAGTGACGGAAGTTCAGCCCCGGGCCGGCGCCGATCTCGATCACCCGGCCGGACAGCCCGGCCAGGAGTTCGCCCCGCAGCTCCGCCAGGCCCATACGGGTCTCGGCGCCCTGGGCGCAGCGGGCGTAGAAGCGAGCGAACAGCGGGTGGTTGACGGGCTCGCGCATCACGCGGGAACGGATGGGCATGGCAGGCCCCTTCTTCTCGAGTTCGCCTCGTCGTGCCCCCCTCTTCCGGATTGTGCCGCCGGGGCGGCCCCGCCATGCCTCCCGCTGCGCGGTTCCGGCCGCGATACGGCCGGAGCCGGACGGCCGTTCGAGCCGTCAGATGATGGAGGACCAGATCGCGGTGAAGGCGTCCACGTCCCACAGGCCGCCGATGCGCGGTGCGAGCCAGCCCGGCGCGGCCTGCCGGAAGGCGTCCGGCGTGAGCGACCCGGCACCCGCGGGGAGGGCGCCGATCAGCGGGGCGCCGGTGCAGTCCGGGAGGTCGGCGAGGTTGCTGCGGGCCGCCAGGTCCGGGTCGTCGGGCCAGCTGCCGATGACGAAGCCGGCGCAGGCCAGCGCGCGGGCCCGCAGCGCCTCCGCCGTGAGGGCCGCCGTGTTGAGCGTGCCCAGCCCGGCCTGCGCGACGACGAGCACCGGTGCACCCAGCATCTTCGCCGCGTCCGCGAGCGTGGAGCCCTCCTGGTCGAACCGGACCAGCAGCCCGCCCGCGCCCTCGACCAGGACGATGTCGTGGACGGCCGCGAGCTTCGCGGCGGCCTCGGCGATCTCAGCGGGGCCCACGGACGGCAGGCCGGCGCGCCGGGCCGCCGTGGCCGGGGCCAGGGGGTCGGGGTAGCGGGCGAGTTCGACGCCGGTGAGCTCGTGCCCGGCCAGCCGGGTCACCTCCGCGGCGTCGCCCGGCTGGTCGGGACCGAGGCCGGTCTGGGCGGGCTTGAGGTAGGCGACGCTGAAGCCCACCGCGAGCGAGGTCGCCGCGATGGCCGCCGAGACCATCGTCTTGCCGATCTCCGTGCCCGTACCGGTCACGAACAACACCGTCATGCCGCCTCCGCTGCCGCGCACACCGCCGCGCAGATGCGCGCGACGTCCTCGTCCCCCGTCACGTACGGGGGCATCGTGTAGATCAAGTCCCGGAACGGCCGCAACCATACCCCCCCGCGCACGGCGGCCCGCGAGGCGGCCGCCATGGCAGCCGCGTCGAGGGCGGTGTCGAGCTGGACGACCCCGATCGCGCCCAGCACCCGTACGTCCCGCACCCCGGGAAGGGCGGCGGCGGGCGCCAGTCCGTCCCGCAGGCCGGCCTCGATGCGCTTGACCTCCTGGGCCCAGTCCTGCCCGAGCAGCAGGTCGATCGAGGCACAGGCGACGGCCGCCGCCAGCGGGTTGCCCATGAAGGTGGGGCCATGGGCGAGGACGGGGACCTCGCCCCGGGAGATGCCGTCGGCGACCCGCGCGGTGCACAGGGTCGCGGCCATGGTCAGATAGCCGCCCGTCAGGGCCTTGCCGACGCACATCACGTCGGGGGAGACGCCCGCCTGCTCGGCGGCGAAGAGCGTGCCGGTCCGGCCGAAGCCGGTGGCGATCTCGTCGAACACGAGCAGCACGTCGTGCTCGTCGCAGGCCTCGCGCAGCACCCGCAGATAGGCCGGCGGGTGGAAGGACATGCCGCCCGCGCCCTGCACCACGGGCTCCACGACGACCGCGGCGAGTTCGTGCGCGTGGCGGGCGACGGTCTCCCGCAGGTGGAGGGCGTACGCCTCGTCGTACTCGGCCGGTGGCGCGTCGGCGAAGACCTGGCGGGGCAGCACCCCGGACCACAGCCCGTGCATGCCGCCCTCGGGGTCGCATACGGACATCGGCTGCCAGGTGTCGCCGTGGTAGCCGCCGCGCCAGGTCATCAGGCGCTGCTTGGCGGGCCGCCCGAGGGACCGCCAGTACTGCAGGCACATCTTGACGGCGACCTCGACCGACACGGAGCCGGAGTCGGCGAGGAACACGTGCCGCAGCGGCTCCGGGGTGATCTCCACCAGGCGGGTGGCGAGCCGGACGGCGGGCTCGTGCGTGAGCCCGCCGAACATGACGTGGCTCATGCGGTCCAGCTGGCCGCGCGCCGCCTCGTTGAGCACCGGGTGGTTGTAGCCGTGGATCGCCGACCACCAGGAGGACATGCCGTCCACGAGCTCGGTCACGCCCTCGACCGGCTCGGCGAGCCGCAGCCGGACCCCGGCCGCGGACGCGACGACCAGTGGGTCCTGACGGCCCGGCATGGGCCCGTACGGATGCCAGACGTGCTCCCGGTCCAGCGCGAGGAGCTCGCCCGCGGTGAGCGGTTCAGGCATTGGGCGGCAGGTCCGTCCCGGTGCCGCGACGGCGCACCGCCACCAGGTCCGTGCGCGCGGCACCCGCGGTGCCCGCCGGGACCGGGACCGCGTCGGAGTGGCCGCCGCAGGGGCCGCACGCACCGTCCCCGGCACCGTGCGAGCCGCAGCCGTTGCCGTGCGGGCCGCATCCGGCGGCCGCCTGCGCGTCCGCGACGTCGGCGCGGTGCTGGGGGAGGGTGACCGTGCCCGCGCCCTCCACCTCGAAGCCGGCGTCCGCGATCATGTCGAGATCGGCCTGACCGGCCTGGCCCTCGCTGGTGAGGTAGTCGCCCAGGAAGATGGAGTTGGCCAGGTGCAGCGCCAGCGGCTGCATGGTGCGCAGGTGCACCTCGCGGCCGCCCGCGATGCGGACCTCCACGTCCGGGCAGACGAAGCGCACCATCGCGAGGATGCGCAGGCACCGCTGCGGGGTGAGGTTCCACTCCTTGGCCAGCGGCGTGCCCTCGAAGGGGATGAGGAAGTTGACGGGGACCGAGTCCGGGTCCAGCTCCCGAAGGGCGAACACGACGTCGACCAGGTCCTCGTCGCTCTCGCCCATGCCCGCGATCAGGCCCGAGCAGGCGGACAGGCCCGCCGCCTGCGCCTGTTGCACCGTGTCGACACGGTCGGCGTAGGTGTGCGTGGTGGTGATGTCCCCGTAGGTCGCCTCGGAGGTGTTGAGGTTGTGGTTGTACGCGTCGGCGCCCGCGCCGCGCAGCCGGCCGGCCTGTCCCTCGGAGAGCAGGCCGAGGCAGGCGCAGACCTCCACGCCCTCGTTCTGCTCCTTGATGGCCTCGATGGTCTTCGAGACCCGGTCCACGTCGCGGTCGGTCGGTCCGCGCCCGCTGGCCACCAGGCACACCCGCTTGGCACCGCCGGCGACCCCCGCCGCCGCGGCGGCGGCCGCCTGTTCGGGCTTCAGCCAGGTGTACTTGAGGACACCGGCCTCGGAACCCAGCCGCTGCGAGCAGTACGAGCAGTCCTCGGGGCACAGCCCCGACTTGAGATTGACCAGGTAGTTCAGCTTCACGCGGCGGCCGAACCAGGCCCGGCGCACCTTGCCGGCCGCGGTCACCACGTCGAGCAGTTCGTCGTCGGAGGTGACCAGCACGGCGAGGGCCTCCTCGCGCGTGGGCAGCTCGCGGCGCAGCCCCTTCTCCACCAACCCATTGAGCAGATCCATGCCGCGATCCTGACGCACGCGGCGACCCGGAGCCAATGAGGCACCCCACAAGACCGCTCGCGCAGGGTGTGTGGATCACCACACCGTGCGAACCGGCCGGGCACACTACGGTGCTGCAGAGACCTCACACCGACCCCGGGGACGACCATGGCCCGCGACCCGTTCGACTGGATCGACGCGCACGCCGAACGGCGCGGCGCCGCGGGGCTGGTGCGCACCCTGCGGCCCCGGCCCCCGGAGTCGCCGCTGCTCGACCTCGCCTCCAACGACTACCTGGGCCTGGCCCGGCACCCGGAGGTCACCCGTGCGGGTGCCGACGCCTGCCTGCGCTGGGGCGCCGGGTCGACCGGCTCACGGCTGGTCACCGGCAGCACCGAACTGCACGCGGAACTGGAGGCCGAACTCGCGGCGTTCTGCGGGTTCGAGGCGGCTCTGGTGCTGGCCTCGGGGTACGCCGCCAATCTGGCCGCGGTGACCGCGCTGACCACCGAGCCGGGCACCCTGATCGTCTCCGACGCGGGCAACCACGCCTCGCTCATCGACGGCTGCCGGCTCTCCCGGGCCTCCACCGAGGTCGTCGCCCACGCCGACCCCGCGGCCGTGCGCAAGGCGCTGGCCGGGCACGACGGGCCGGCCGTGACCGTCACCGACTCGGTCTTCTCGGTGGACGGCGACGCCGCCCCGCTCGGCGAACTGGCCGCGGCCTGCGCCGAGGCGGGGGCCGCGCTGCTGGTCGACGACGCGCACGGGCTCGGCGTCCTCGGCGACGGCGGCCGGGGCGCGGCGGCCGCCGCCGGGCTCGCCGGGGCACCGGGGCTGGTGTGCACGGCCACGCTGTCCAAGTCGCTGGGCAGCCAGGGCGGCGTGGTACTCGGCCCGGCCCGGGTGATCGGGCATCTGGTCAACGCGGCGCGGACGTTCATCTTCGACACCGGCCTCGCGCCGGCGGCCACCGGCGCCGCGCTGGGGGCGCTGCGGCTGCTGCGCCGGGAGCCGGACCGCGCCGCGCGGGCCCGCCAGGTGGCCCGTGAGCTGTACGAACGACTGACGGCTGCGGGGCTGGAGGCCACCGCGCCGGACGCGTGCGTGGTGTCGGTGCGGGCGCCCTCGCCGGAGGCGGCCGTGCAATGGGCCGCGGACTGCCGGGAGGCGGGGCTCGCGGTGGGGTGTTTCCGGCCTCCGTCGGTGCCGGACGGGATCTCCCGTCTGCGGCTCACCGCGCGCGCCGACCTGACGGACCGGGAGATCGGCGACGCCGTCGGGACCATCGTCCGTACGGCGCCGCCACGCCGCTGAGCTCAGGGGCGCTCGATGAGGGTTCCTGTGCGCACCGCGTCCAGGAACGCGTTCCACTCGGTGGGGGAGAAGAGCAGGGCCGGGCCGCGCACATCCTTGGAGTCGCGGACGGCGAGCTGTCCCGAGAGCGGCCCGGAGGGGACGAGGGCCGTCTCGACGCAGTTGTTCGCCGCCGTACTGTAGCTGCTGCGTCGCCAATTCACGCCGAAGAGGGACGTACTGGAGGAAACGTACTGAGGCAGTGCGGTGGACATGGGGGTGTGCCTCCTTACGCGCCTTTGCCGATGCCGGTGATGAAGGACAGCGACTGTTCACTGGACAGGGCGTGGGAGCGCAATCTGTTGAAGGCGGCACCGTACGCCCTGATGTCCTCTTGCTGATCCAGATAGAGACTACTCGTCAACTGGTCGAGAACGACAACATCCAGATCAGCAATGCGCGGAAATGAGAAGATGACGAAAGGCCCCGTGACGCCGATATGGCCACCGGCCGAGAAAGGCAACACCTGCAGATGCACATGGGGCAGGGAACCGAGCTCCACAAGATGGCTTAATTGCGCCGCCATCACTTCCGGGCCCCCCACTCTGCGGCGCAGCACCGCCTCGTCGAGCACCGCCCACAGCTCCAGCGGCGGTGACGCGCGCAGTACCGCCTGCCGCGTCATGCGCACGTCCACCAGCGTCGCGACCTGCCGCGGGCCGAGCTGGGGCAGCACCGAACGGGTCAGCTCGCGGGCGTAGTCCGGGGTCTGCAGAAGCCCCGGCACCACGGTGGTCTCCAGGGTGCGGGCCCGGCAGGCGTCGGTCTCCAGACTGATGAAGTCCCGGTAGGCGGAGGGGAGTTCCTCGCGGTACTCGTGCCACCAGCCGCGCCGGACACCCTCACCGCCGGCCAGCGCCGCCAGCATGTCGCGCAGCCGCTGGTCGCGCACGCCGTACGCGTCCAGCAGCGCGGTCACGTCCTCCGGGCGTACGCCGCTGCGGCCGGTCTCGATGCGGCTCACCTTGGACTGATGCCAGCCCACCCGGAGGGCGACCTCTCCGCTCGTCAGGCCGGCCGTGTCCCTGAGACGGCGCAATTCGGAGCCGATCTTGCGGCGGCGGACCGCCGGCACCTGCTGCATGACTGTGTACCTCCTGGTTCCCGGCATGCCCCGCCGGTCCCCGGGCGAAGTCTGCCGCGCAAATACGTTCTCTCGTAGCAGAGTTCACCGCTTTGGGCGACAGATATATGCATATAGCTGTGGTGGCACCTGTTTAACGGCACGATGAGTGGCACTCTGGCGCGTGGAAGCCGGTGCGCACCGTATGGGAAGTACGGGCGGCCGGCGGCCGGGCGCGCGGCCCGGACAGGCGCGCGCCGGAGTCCCGGTCACGGCGGGAAAGGGACAGCGTCGCCATGGCAGACCATCAGGAAGTATCCGTCACCCTGCCGAGCGACCCTGCCTCGGTACCCGCGGCCCGTCGTTACGTGTGCGACCTGTTGGTGGAGTGGGGGATGGCGGAGGACTCGTCGCCCGCCGACGCCGTCCGGCTGATCGTCTCCGAACTCGCCACCAACGCCGTCCTGCACACTCTCGGCCAGTCGCCGACCTTCACCCTCGACGTCCAGCTCGACCGCGACGAGCAGTTGCGGATCGGGGTCACCGACAGCCACCCGCGCTGGCCCCAGCGGCTGCCTGCGGCCGTCCAGCAGGACAACGGCCGCGGCATGGTGATCATCCGGCACCTCACCGCCGAGGCCGGCGGCCGGCTCCATGTCACCCCCACCGTCGACGGCGGCAAGACCGTCTGGATCACCCTTCCGTGGGTGGCCGCGCCCGCCCCGGTGGAGTGAGTCCGGCCGGGGGCCGCCAGGCTCCGTGCGGACCGGCGGCTCAGCCACCACCCGGCACGAGCAGTGCCTCCGCGCCGATGGGCGTGTAGCCCGCCGCCAGCAGCGCGCGCACGCTCGCCGCGTTGCCGGGGGCGATCTGGGCCCACAGCGTCCCGCCGTCCGGGACCAGCCGGCGCGCCTCCAGGGCCAGCCGGCGGCCGAGCCCGGCGCCGCGCGCCGCGGGCTCGACCTCGACGGCCACCTCCCACCGGCCGGCCACTCCGCGCCCGATGAGCACCGTCCCGCCCGGGACCGTCCACACGCGCACCTCGTCCCGGTGCGCCAGCGCCCGCGCGGCCCGGGGGTGCTCGCGGCCGGCGGTCTCCCGCAGGGCGAGCGGGGGGCCGTCCGGCGGACCGGGAAGGGCGGTGGCCGTCGCCAGCAGGTCGATGCCGTTCACCCGGCGCCCGAGCAGCCCGCACAGGGCGGTCAGGAAGGGCGGGTTGAGTGGCGCCGACAGGTCGCCCGGTGGCAGCAGTTCGCGGACGCGGCCGGGGTCGGCGTCGGCGAAGACCACCGTGTGCGCCGTGAAGGCGAGGACGCCCGCGTCGCGTGCCGAGGGCTGCGGCAGGATCGTCACCGATCCGTCGGGGGGCGGGAGGACGCCCTCGGCCGCATCGGCGAGCAGCTGCCGCAGCGTCATGGCACCACGCTACGCGGGCCGGTACGCCGCGGGGCCTCCGGGTGGGCGATTCCCTGGGCCCCGCGACGGGCGGTCACTTCACACGGCCGTACCAGACGCTGCGGGTCCAGATCTTCTCCAGGCGCACCCTGCCGCCCGGCTTGGGGGAGTGCCAGATCCTCCCGTGGCCCGCGTATATCCCGACGTGGTAGATGCTGCTTCCGTAGTGGAAGAACACCAGGTCCCCGCGGGTGCGGTCGGAACGGTGGATGTGCCGTGTGCTGTTGTACTGCGCGGCGGCGGTGCGGGGCAGTTTCCTGCCCACCTTCTTGAACGAGTAGAGCGTCAGACCGGAGCAGTCGAAGCTGCGGGGGCCGGTGGCCCCGTACCGGTAGGGAGCGCCCTTCTTCGACGCCGCGACCTGCAGTGCCTGGGCCCGGAGCGTCGCGGCCTCGGCGTGCTGGGCCATGTCCGGCAGGACCGCCGGTCCGGCAACGGCAGCCGCCGTGAGGGCGGATACCGCCCCGAGCCGGGTGAGAACCGCGGACATGGCTGATGGCGCGATCATGCGCAAACCCTTCGTCGTCCGCCTGCGAAGGATGACCTGTCGGGTTCGGGCAGGCGAAGATGCCCGGCCGCTGCTGCGGCTTCACCCCAAGGAATCGGCCCGTGGGCCGGTCCCGTCGTACTCGGGTCCTCCGCTCCTGCCGTTGCGTTCGGTGTCGACCTGGCGTCCGCGACGGCGGCAGGACTCGGCGTCCGCGCGGACCGCCCCGCCGGATGACGGGGGCTTGTCGTCGAAGGGATGGTTACTCACAGAACCGGTCAGGACATAGCTCATCCGGTCGAATGTGAGTCTCTTCACGACTCACCTATTCGGGTGGACTCCGGTCTCAGGAGCCTCGCCTGATGACTCGAAACCAGTCGAACACCTGCGATGGAGCGTCAGATTCCGGATGTGTGCAGCCGCGGAGCGCAAGTCGGGACCGACCGCGTGTCGACGCCACGTACAACGATCGGGCGAGTCCATTCGGTGTCACTTCGTGTCGGGCCCGTGGTGGCGCATGACACGGCGGCGGAGAGCTGATCTGACCACCACTCAACATGACGCACCCTCAGCGAGGCGGTGCGGGAGGCAGGGTGATCAGCCGCGTACGCCGTTCCCCGTCGAGCACGCGCAGGGCGCGCTCGATCGTCGTGGTGTGCAGCTCGCTCTCCCCCCGCAGGTGCATCGTGGTCAGCGCGTCGCGCAATTTCGCCGCCCGCCCCGCCAGGGCCTGGGCGGCCCGCAGCGCGCCGTAGGTGTCCCGGGTACGGGCGGGGTTGATCCTCCCCAGCAGATCCACGACCTCCAGATAGGTGTCGATGAGCTCGCCCTCGGCGCGGGTCAGGGCCGGCAGTGGCGGCAGTTCGGGCGGCACGGCCGGTCACCGCAGGGCGCGCGGGCCGGCCCCGCCGTCGCCCTTGCGGCTGACGGTGAGCCGGTCCACCAGTCCGTACGCGAGCGCGGACGGGGCGTCGAGGATCATGTCGCGCTCGATGTCGGCCCGGATCCGCTCCGGGTCCCCTCCGGTGTGCCGTACCAGCAGTTCCTCCAACTGGTCACGACTGCGCAGCAGTTCCCTGGCCTGGATCTCGAGGTCGGCGGTGGTGCCCTGGACGGCCTCCGAGAAGGAGGGCTGATGGATCAGAACCCGCGAGTGGGGAGTCGCCAGCCGCTTGCCCGGCGTCCCGGCCGCCAGCAGCACGGCCGCGGCCGACGCGGCCTGGCCGACGCACACCGTCGAGACGTCGCAGTTGACGAACTGCATGGTGTCGTAGATCGCCGTCATGGCGGTGAGCGACCCGCCGGGGGAGTTGATGTAGAGCGAGATGTCCTGCTCCGGGGCGGCGCTCTCCAGGTGGATGAGCTGGGCGATGACGTCGTTGGCGGACGTGTCGTCGATGGGCGTGCCCAGCAGCACGATCCGCTCCCGGAGCAGCTTGGAGTACGGATCAAGGGAGTGCACACCTTCGCTGGTGCGCTCGGTGAACTCGGGCAGGACATAGCGGGCGGTCGGTCGAAGCATCGCGGCACCTCCGTCGGGGCACGGGTCCCCGTCCATGTAAAAAATGTACAGGACGTACATCCCGTTATGATGGGGAGCATGGCCCATGAAGTCCCCGTGACACAAGCGAGAGCAGAGCTCGCCGAGCTCATCAACCGCGTCGTCTACGGCGGTGAACGCGTCGTCGTGACGCGTCACGGCAAGCCGCTCGTCGCCCTCGTCTCCGCCGCTGACCTGCAGCGACTTCAGGAACTCGACGAGGCCGAGGACGAGGCCGTGGTCAGTACCGTCTCCTCGGTGCGCCCCTCGGTGTCCGCCACGGGCGAACGGCGCCGCTTCGGTATCGCCGCCGAGCACCGCGGCACGACCAACGCGCGCCACGACGGCGCCTGAGCGGCCCGGCGTCGCGGGCCGCGCCCGTGCGGCCCGGCCGGCTGTGTCCGGCTGTGTCCTGCGCGGCGTGCCCGCGCCGTCGTGGCATGCTGCCCGGGGTGCCCGGCCGGACCTGGCCGCCCGTCCCCCGGTCGGCACGATCCGGGGCCCGTCCTTCCCGGTGCGGCGAGTTAACGCGGACGAAACGCCGCCGAACTAGCCTGCGACCTCCGGCTGTCGGCGAACGGAGTCGCAGGTCAGGCGCGGCCCGCGGAACCGCTCACCCGGGACGACTGCGAGGTGTGGCCATGCAACTGACCCCTCATGAGCAAGAACGCCTGCTCATCCATGTCGCCGCCGACGTGGCGGAGAAGAGGCGGGCCCGGGGGCTCAGGCTGAACCATCCCGAGGCGATCGCCCTGATCACCTCGCACATCCTGGAGGGCGCCCGCGACGGCCGGACCGTCGCCGACCTCATGGCCTCCGGCCGCAAGGTCCTCACCCGCGACGACGTCATGGACGGCGTGCCCGAGATGATCCACGACGTCCAGGTCGAGGCCACCTTCCCGGACGGCACCAAGCTCGTCACCGTCCACGAGCCGATCGCCCAGGTGTCCACGTGATCCCCGGGGAGATCCTCTACGGCGAGGAACCGGTCGAGCCGAACGCGGGCCGGCCGGTGACCCGGCTGGTCGTGCTCAACGCCGCCGACCGCCCGGTCCAGGTCGGCTCCCACTACCACTTCGCCGAGGCCAATCCCGGCCTGCGCTTCGACCGCGCCGCCGCCCGCGGCAAGCGGCTGGCCGTCGCGGCCGGTACCGCGGTCCGCTTCGAACCGGGCATCCCCGTCGAGGTGGACCTCGTGCCGATCGGCGGCGCGCGCGTGGTCGGGGGACTGCGCGGCGAGACCGGAGGTGCCCTCGATGGCTGAGCTCTCCCGTGCCGTCTACGCGGACCTGTTCGGGCCGACCACCGGTGACCGTGTACGGCTCGCCGACACCGATCTGCTCGTCGAGGTGGAGAAGGACCTGTCCGGAGGGCCCGGCAACTCCGGGGACGAGGTCGTCTTCGGCGGCGGCAAGGTGATCCGCGAGTCGATGGGGCAGTCCCGGGCCACCCGCGCCGAGGGCACCCCCGACACCGTCGTCACCGGAGCGGTGATCCTCGACCACTGGGGTGTGGTCAAGGCCGATATCGGCATCCGGGACGGCCGCATCGCCGCGATCGGCAAGGCCGGCAACCCGGAGACCATGGACGGGGTGCACCCGGACCTGGTCATCGGCCCGGAGACCGAGATCATCGCCGGCAACGGCAGGATCGTGACCGCGGGCGCCATCGACGCGCACGTCCACTTCATCTCCCCGACGATCGCCGACGAGGCCCTCGCCTCGGGGATCACCACTCTCGTCGGCGGGGGCACCGGCCCCGCCGAGGGCACCAAGGCGACCACGATCACCCCGGGACCCTGGCACCTGGCCCGGATGTTCGCCGCGCTGGAGCACTACCCGGTCAACATCGGCCTACTGGGCAAGGGCAACACCGTCTCGCAGGAGGCGATGCGCTCCCAGCTGCGCGGCGGCGCGCTCGGCTTCAAGATCCACGAGGACTGGGGTGCGACCCCGGCCGCGATCGACGCCTGCCTCACGGTGTGCGAGGCCACCGGCGCCCAGCTCGCGCTCCACACCGACACGCTGAACGAGGCCGGATTCGTCGAGGACACCCTGGCCGCGATCGCCGGGCGCGGCATCCACGCCTACCACACCGAGGGAGCGGGCGGCGGGCACGCGCCGGACATCATGACGGTGGTCGCGCATCCCAACGTGCTGCCCTCGTCCACGAACCCGACCCGGCCGCACACCGTCAACACCGTCGAGGAGCACCTCGACATGCTGATGGTCTGCCACCACCTCAACCCGTCGGTGCCGGAGGACCTCGCCTTCGCCGAGTCCCGGATCCGGCCCGGCACCATCGCGGCCGAGGACTTCCTGCACGACCTGGGCGCGATCTCGATCATCTCCTCGGACTCGCAGGCGATGGGCCGGGTCGGCGAGGTGGTGCTGCGGACCTGGCAGACCGCCCACGTGATGAAGAAGCGGCGCGGCGCGCTGCCCGGTGACGGACGGGCCGACAACCTCCGCGCACGTCGATATGTCGCCAAATACACGATCAACCCGGCCGTCGCCCAGGGCCTCGACGGCGAGATCGGCTCCGTGGAGCCCGGCAAGCTCGCCGACCTCGTCCTGTGGGACCCCGCGTTCTTCGGCGTGAAGCCCCAACTGGTGATCAAGGGCGGTCAGATCGCCTACGCGCAGATGGGCGACGCCAACGCCTCCATCCCCACCCCCCAACCGGTCCTGCCGCGCCCGATGTTCGGGGCGCTCGGCCGGGCGCCCGGCCTGAACTCGGTCAACTTCACCACCGGCACGGCACTGGAGGACGGCCTGCCGGAACGGCTCGGCCTGTCCAAGGAGTTCGTCGCCATTCGCAACACGCGCCGGCTCACCAAGGCCGACATGCGCGAGAACGACGCCATGCCCCGGGTCGAGGTCGACCCCGACACCTTCACCGTCCGTATCGACGGCGACGTCGTCGAGCCCGCCCCGGCCGTGGAACTCCCCATGGCCCAGCGCTACTTCCTCTTCTGAGCCCGCTATGACAGCGATCGCTACCGCGAACCGGGCCGCACTGCTGGTACTGGCCGACGGACGCTTCCCCGCCGGTGGCCACGCGCACTCCGGCGGCGCGGAGGCCGCCGTCAAGGCGGGCCGCATCCGCTGCCCCGCCACGCTGGAGTCCTTCTGCCGGGGCCGGCTGCACACCGCGGGACTGGTCGCGGCGGCACTGGCCGCCGCCGCGGCCGCCGGTCTCGACCCGCTCGAACTGGACGCGGCCGCCGACGCCCGCACCCCGTCGCCCGCGCTGCGCGCGACCGCGCGCCGGCTCGGCCGGCAACTCACCCGGGCCGCCCGCGCGGCCTGGCCGTCGGAGGCCCTCGACGCGCTCGCCGCCGCCCGGCCGCGCGGCGCCCACCAGCCCGTCGTACTGGGCCTGACCGCCCGTGCCGCGGGCCTCACCCCGCCGGACGCCGCCCACGTGGCGGCCCACGAGTCCGTGACCGGGCCGGCGACCGCCGCCGTACGCCTGCTGAGTCTGGACCCGTTCGCCGTGACCGCCGTGCTCGCCCGGCTCGCCCCCGGCCTGGACGAGGTCGCGGGGCAGGCCGCTGACGCGGCGCGCCGCGCCCTGACCGAGGGCACCGGCGCGCTGCCCGCCGCGTCCGCGCCGCTGCTCGACGTGTACGCCGAGCAGCACGCCACCTGGCCCGTACGCCTCTTCGCCTCCTAGGACGCCACCATGCATCTCGACCACGACCACGAGTTCCCCGAGCGCTCCGCGTACGCCGCCCCCGTCACCTCCGCCACCTGCCTCGACGGCAGCCGCCGCGCGCTGCGTGTCGGGCTCGGCGGCCCCGTCGGCTCCGGCAAGACCGCCACCGTCGCCGCCCTGTGCCGGGCGCTGCGCGACCGGCTGTCCCTCGCGGTCGTCACCAACGACATCTACACCCGTGAGGACGCCGACTTCCTGCTCCGCAACGCCGTCCTGCCGCCCGAGCGGATCACGGCCGTGGAGACCGGCGCCTGCCCGCACACGGCGATCCGCGACGACATCTCCGCCAACCTCGAAGCGGTCGAGGACCTGGAGGAACGCCTCGGCCCGCTCGACCTCGTGCTCGTCGAGTCCGGCGGCGACAACCTCACCGCGACCTTCTCCAAGGGCCTGGTCGACGCCCAGATCTTCGTCATCGACGTGGCCGGCGGCGACGACATCCCGCGCAAGGGCGGACCGGGTGTGACCACCGCCGACCTGCTCGTGGTCAACAAGACCGACCTCGCCCGCTACGTCGGCTCCGACCTGGACCGGATGGCCCGCGACGCGAAGGCGCAACGCGGCGACCTGCCCGTCGTGTTCACCTCCCTCGTCGCGGAGGACGGCGTCGCCCCGGTGGCCGAGTGGATCCGCGCCCGCATCGCCGCCTGGACCGCGGTCCCGGCGTGACGGGTGTCCGCGCCACCGCACGGATCACGGCCGCCCCCGACGGCCGCGGCGGCACCGCGCTGCCGGAGCTCGTCGGGGACGGCCCGCTCGCGCTGCGCCGCACCCGGTCGGCCGAGGGCGGTACGGCCCGGGTCACCGTCGTCGGTGCCATGAGCGCGCCGCTCGGCGGCGACCACCTCGCGATCCACGCGGCCGTGCTGCCCGGCGCCGCACTGCGCGTGGACGCCGCAGCGGCGACGGTGTCGCTGCCCGGCCGGTCCGGGGAGCCCGCCCACTACGAGGTGCGGCTGACCGTCGGCGAGGACGCCGAACTGCACTGGCTGCCCGAGCCCCTCATCGCGGCCGAGGGCAGCGACCTGCGGATGACCACCACCGTCGAACTCGCCCCCGGCGCCCGGCTGGTGCTGCGCGAGGAGCAGATCCTCGGCCGGGCGGGCGAGCGTCCCGGACGGCTCGTCTCCCGGCTGGTCGTACGCGTCGCCGGACGCCCGCTGCTCGACCAGGCACTGTCCTTCGGTCCCGGCGCGCCGGGGTGGTCCGGCCCCGCCGTACTGCACACGCACCGGGCGGCCGGCCAACTGCTGCTGGTGGACCCCGCCTTCGAGGAGAAACCGGCGGGCGCGCGCGTCCTCGGCGAGGACCCGGAGCGGGGCGAGGCCGTACTCACCCCGCTGGCGGGGCCGGCCGCCCTGATCACGGCCGCGGCGGCGGACGGGCTGTCCCTGCGGCGGCTGTTGTCGGCTAGCGTGGGTCCGTGAGTTCGATAGACACCGATGACACCGAGAGCCCGGGCCGGTACGGCCCCGGCGCGACCACCGAGGCCGAGCCCGAGCAGGTCGGCCCCGTCCGCACCGAGTACTCCCCGGACCACGACGGAGACCCCGACCCCGGGGAAATCGTGTGGACCTGGGTTCCGTTCGAGGAGAACGACGGCCGCGGCAAGGACCGTCCGGTCCTGGTCGTGGCCCGCGAGCCGGCCGGAACCCTGCTCGCCGTCCAGCTCTCCAGCAAGGAGCACAACGACGACCGGGAGTGGGTGCCCATCGGCTCCGGCCCCTGGGACAAGTCCGGCCGCGCCTCCTGGGTCAACGTCGACCGCGTTCTGCGGGTGCACGACGAGGGCATGCGCCGCGAGGCGTGCGCCCTGGACCGCGGCCGCTTCAACATCGTCGTGAACCGGCTCAGGGAGCTCTACCGCTGGCGCTGAGCCCCGGCGGCGACGCGAGGCGAAGGCCCCCGGGCGGTCGTGCCGCCCCGGGGGCCTTCGCATGCGTGGTCGGTGCGCGGGCCGGTCCGCGGGAGCGTCCGCGGGTCACTCCGCGACGATGGAGTACTGCGAGGAGTCGTGCTCCAGCACGCACTTGCGCATGCCGGCGCGACGCGCCGTGAACTCCTCGCTCGCGACGAACGCGAGGTACTGCTCCATGGACGCCCATTCGCTGGTGACGATCCAGCAGTCGGGGTCCTTGACGGATTTGCACAGCTGGGAGCTGATGTACCCGTCGGCCTTGGCGATGTCGTGGTGCACGAGGTCGTATGCCGCCGCATACTGGTCGCCCATGCCCTCGTGCAGCTGGATGCGCAGGACGACGCGCGTCTTGGTGGGTGAAGTCTTCGGTGAAGTGCTCATGACCCTCGACCTCCCGTGGGACAGCGAGGACGCTGTTGCTTCGCCGGATGCTCACTCTGCGGGGCCGTCAGGCCACGATGCGGGACGGCGACGGGTCCGGCGGGCCGGGACCGCGAGGCGCGGATCCCCGGCGGGTCGGTGACGTGACGAGAGGGTGTCCTGCCCCGCGTTTCCCATGAGCGGACTCCCATGGGGCGCGGGCACCCCGAATGCCGCCGTCCCACGACTGTGGCCCCATCACCCGGGCGGCGCAAAACCGATGAGCCGAACGGGTGAGCGGGCCCTTGGGGCGTCAGGCCCCGGGCTCCGGCAGCACGGCCGCCGTCAGCAGCGCGGCGAGTGCCCCCGCCGCCTCCCCGGGACCCCCGCGGCGGTGCAGGAGCTCGGTGCGGTGGACCAGCCGCGGTGCGGTCAGCGGCACCGCCACGACGCCCTGCCGGCCGGTCGCGGCCGACCGCGGCAGCAGTACGGGGCCGAGCCCGGCCCGCACCAGGTCGAGCACCCCGCGCACGTCCGGCCCCTCGTAGCGCACGCCGGTGCGGAAGCCCTCGCCCGCCGCCGCCGGGTGGAGTCCCGCGGGCGGCACGGCGGCGGCCGGCGCGTCCACCCACAGGGCGTCGGAGAGGTCGGCCAGCCGCAGTCCGGAGCGGCGGGCCAGCGGATGGTCCGCGGCCAGGGCGACGACCAGCTCCTCCTCGGCGCACCGCACGGCCCGCAGGGCACCGGCGCCGGGCACCCCCAGCGGATCGCTCGGCGCGGCGGCGCCGTCCACCAGACCGAGGTCCAGGTCCCCGGCCGTGACGCCGGCCACCACCGCGGCCCGCTCCAGGACCCGCAGTGTCACCTCCACGCGCGGCCGCTCCGCCAGCAGCCGGGCCACCGCGCGGGCCGGACGGCCCCCCATGGCCGGTGCGGAGAGCCCGGCAGTGATCCGGGCCGCAGGGGCCCCCGTCCCGCGGGTGACCTCGGCGCGGGCCGCCGCCAGGCGCAGCAGCAGCGGCTCGGCGTGCTCCAGCAGCCGGGCGCCCGCTTCCGTCGGCGTCACCGGCCGCCGCCGCAGCAACTCCACCCCGAGATCGGCCTCCAGGGCCGCGATGTGCTGCGAGACCGCGGACTGGGTGTAGCCGAGCTCCCGTGCGGCGCCCGAGAAGGAGGCGCACCGGACCACCTCGGTGAAGGTGCGCAGCAGATGAGGGTCCACAGCCGATCAGTATCCCTGATCAGCCGTGCGTACTTCATCGTTGGACGCGATGCGGACACGCGCGGAGGATGGTGCGCATGACCTCGACCACCGGACGTCCGCAGGCCACCGCCCGTCTCGCCCTCGTCGGCGACCGCTCCGAGTCCGTGCGTTCCCACCGCCGCGTGCCGCGGCTGCTCGAGGCGCTCCGCGTCCGCGACGGGCTGCTCCTGGACGCCTACTGGATCCCCACCGAGGAGGCCGAGGCGGCGGGCGATACCGGCGGCGTCGAGGGCTTCGACGCGGTGTGGACGGTGCCGGGCAGTCCGTACCGCAGCGAGGCCGGGGCCCTGGCCGCGATCCGTACCGCCCGTGAGCGGGGCATCCCCTTCCTCGGCACCTGCGCCGGATTCCAGCACGCGCTGCTGGAGTTCGCGCGGAACGTGTGCGGCGTGGCCGGCGCCCGGCACGGCGAGAACGAACCGGACGCGGGGGAGGACGCGTTGATCGTGCCGCTCGCCTGTTCGCTCGTCGGGCACGAGGGCCCGCTGCTGATCACGCCGGGCTCGCTCACCGCGACGGTGCTCGGCGCCACGCGGACCGTCGAGCGCTACCACTGCGCCTTCGGCCTCGACCGCGGCCGCCTCGGCGAACTGTCCGGCCGGGGACTGGTCTTCACCGGGCACGACCCGGACGGCGAGGCGCGGATCGCCGAACTCCCGGGCCACCCCTTCTATGTGGCGACCCTCTTCCAGCCGGAGCTGGCGGGGGACGGCTCGGTACCGCACCCCCTCGTCCGGGCCTTCGCCGCGGCGGCCGTGGCCCGCGCGGGCAACCGCCGCGTCATGCATACGGCTTGGTAAAGATACGCTCGTGCGATCTTCTCCTGACGGCCATTCGGGCGAAATGCTCCCTCTGAAGTTCTGTGCTCGCGCCGCCACAAGCGGCTCAACAGCAGGGGGACGTCATCGTGAGACGCACAGCCGTGCTCGGGCTCACCGGAGCCCTGATAGCCGGCACCGTCGTCGCCGCCGCGCCGCAGACCGCGGTCGCGGGGGGTGCCGGCCACGGACACCATGTGAACGCGGAGGACGTCGGTGTGCGCGTCGCCGCCGCCCGCGCCGCCAGGGCGGGCATCGACTGGGCCGCCTGCCCCGCCGACTGGGGCATCGCCGCGCCGGTCCAGTGCGGCTGGGTCACCGTGCCGGTCGACTACGCCAAGCCGTACGGCAGGACGATCAGGATCGCCGTGGACCGCGTCGGCAACACCGGCACCGCCGCCGAGCGGCAGGGTGCCCTGATCTACAACCCCGGCGGCCCCGGCGGCTCCGGTATGCGCTTCCCGCTCCGCGTCACCGCCAAGAACCCCATCTGGACGGCCACCGCCAAGGCGTACGACTTCGTGGGCTTCGACCCGCGCGGCGTCGGCCACTCGGCGCCCATCTCCTGCGTCGACCCGCAGGAGTTCGTGAAGGCCCCCAAGGCCGACCCGGTCCCGGACAGCGAGGCCGACAAGCGGGCGCAGCGCAAGCTCGCCGCGGAGTACGCCGAGGGGTGCAAGGAGCGCACCGGCGCCGCCATGCTCTCCCAGATGACCACGCCCAACACGGCCCGGGACCTCGACGTCGTCCGCGCCGCGCTCGGCGAGCGCAAGCTCAACTACCTGGGCGTCTCCTACGGCACCTACCTCGGCGCCGTGTACGCGACGCTCTTCCCGGGGCACGTCCGCCGCATGGTCGTCGACAGTGTCGTCAACCCGGCCCGCGACCAGATCTGGTACCAGAACAACCTCGACCAGGACGTGGCCTTCCAGGGCCGCTGGGACGACTGGAAGGCGTGGGTCGCGAAGTACGACTCCGTCTACCACATCGGCAGCACGCCGGCGAAGGTCCAGGCGCAGTGGGAGCGGCTGCGCGCCACCGCCAAGGCCCACCCCATCGGCGGCCTCGTCGGCCCGAACGAACTGCTCGGGCTCTTCCAGACGGCTCCCTACTACGACTCGTCGTGGGCGACCGTGGCCGGGGTCTGGAGCCAGTACCTCGCAGGGAACACCCAGGCGCTGGTGGACGCGACGGCTCCGGACCTGTCGGACACCGCGGGCAACGCCGCGGCGGAGAACGGCAACGCGGTCTACACGGCGGTGGAGTGCACCGACGCCAAGTGGCCGCGCGACTGGCGCACCTGGGACCGCGACAACACCCGGCTGCACGCCAAGTACCCGTTCCTGACCTGGGCCAACGCCTGGCTGAACCTCCCCTGCGCCACCTGGGGCGTCCCGCAGAAGAACCCGGTGGAGGTGCGGACCGGCCACGGACTGCCGCGCGTCATGATCGTCCAGAGCACCCGTGACGCGGCGACCCCGTACCCCGGGGCCGTCGAACTGCACCAGCGGTTCAAGGGCTCGCTCATGATCACGGAGAAGGGCGCCGGCTCGCACGGCGTCACCGGTCTGGTCAACCCCTGCATCAACGACCGGGTGACCGGCTACTTCGTCAACGGCTCGCTGGACCGCCACGACGTCACGTGCGCCCCGCACGCGGCACCGGTCCCGGCCACGAGCTGACCCCGGCACCACCCCGCACGAACGGTCCCGGCCCCCGGTCGAGGGGGGCCGGGACCGTTTGCCTCGGCACGGGGCCGGTCAGGCCGGGCGCACTCCCGTCGTGCCCTCGTTGCCGTCACCGGTGTTGACCGTGCCGCGCGGCTCGAACATCAGGATGCGGGTGCCCTTCTCCGCGCGCGGCCGGTGCGGAACGCCCTTGGGCACCGTGAACACCTCGTGCGGGTCGAGCGTCACGGTCCCGTCCGGCAGGTCCAGGTGCAGCCGGCCGGCCAGCACGAGGAAGAACTCGTCGGTGTCGGCGTGGACGTGCTCGCTGAATTCGCCCTCGACGTTGGCGACCTTGACGTCGTAGTCGTTGACCTCGGCCAGGACGTGCGGGAGCCACTTCTGCTCCACGGCGTCCATGACGGTGTCGATGTTGCGTTTGTCCATGCTCTCTCCCTACCCGGGGAACGCGGCGGCGAAGGCCGCGCGCGTGGGCGCGTCCCGCTGCCGGTCCAGAACGGCGAAGACGACCCGGTCGAAGCGCTCCGCGAAGCGTCCGCCGGGGACCAGCAGGCCGCGGAAGGCCGCCGCGACGCGCGCCGGGTCGTTGCGGAACACCCCGCAGCCCCAGGCGCCCAGCACCAGCGCCCGGTATCCCCCGGCGGACGCGGCCTCCAGCACCCGGCCGGCCCGCGCGTCGATCGCGGCGGGCAGCCGGACGGCGGACGGCGGGTCCCGGAGCTCGACGACCCCGGCATTGGGCGCCGCGCAGGTGAGGAAGCCCACCTCGAACGGTTCCTCCAGCAGCTCCCCGCGCGGGTCCCGGAACACCGGGACGGCGGGGGAGTGGACCACCCGGTCGCTGTAGAAGGGACTGCCGTCGGTGCGGTGCCAGGTGTAGAAGTCCCGCGCGGCGAGCAGCGTCGTGTACAGCGCCGAGGAGCGGCACAGCGCCTCCTCCTGGGCCTGCGCGCCGTTGAGGTAGCCGCCGCCGGGATTGCGGGCCGAGGCGAAGTTGAGCACCGCGACCGGGCCGGCGCCCGCGCGCACGAGCCGTCCGGCCGCCTGGAGGCTGTCCTCGCCGGTCACCTCGAAGGCGGTCGGTGCCGCGAGGGCCGGTGCGGCGCCGGGGTCGACGGGTTCCGGCCCGAGGATCCGGGTGCCCGCGACGGCACGTCGCACCGCCGCGCCGATCGACACCTCGGTGCCCCGCGCCGTGCGGTAGCCGCCCACGGCGACGACGTCCTCCGTCGCCCGGGCGATCGCCCGCAGCCGGGCGCTCATGAATGATCGCTTCCCACGCCGGAAGGCTAGTTGGGGCCGGTCCCGGGAGCGAGGGGTTTTCCCTCGGCGAGCCAGCGGTCCTCGGCCGCGTAGTCGAAGAGGTCGCCGAAACGGTCGTAGGTGGTGGCCAGCACCGGGAACGCGGCACGCCAGTCGCGGTCGCCGAGCCGTGCCACGAGGCCCTGCACGGTCGCCGGCAGCGACTCCTCGTAGCCGGTCACGGCCCGGTAGCCGAGCTCGCGTGCGGCGGCCGTCATGTCGAGGACGAAGGGATGCGCCGTGGTCCACGGGGTGTCGCCGACGTTCGGGGCCGGCGGCGGCCCGTCCACCAGGACCGTTGCGACGTCGTGGTCCAGCAGCCCGCCGATCGCGGCGGCGATCTCCGCGACCGTCGGGGCGTACGGATCACCGGCGTTCAGGACGCGCGAGCCGGGACGGCGGGCGGCCAGCCGGACGAGTTCGGCCAGATTGGCGGTGTGGACCGGGTGGAAGCGGCTCTCGCCGTTGTGGGCCATGATCAGGACCGGCCGCTTGTCGAGAGCCCGCTTGACGAAGTACATCTCGCGCGGGCGCAGGTCGTGCGGGCCGTGGATCGCGCCCGCCCGCAGCAGCGTGGTGGGCAACCGGTCGCCGGCCGCGAGGAGTTCGCGTTCGAGGGCGACCTTGCGGGCGGCGTAGTCGCCCGGCCCCGCAGGCACGAGCGACTGGGTCTCGGGGATCGGGACGGGCAGCACCGGGGTGCCGTCCGGCTCCCCCTGGGTCTGCAGGCTGCGGCCCCGGTCGTCCGCGTAGACCGAGCAGCTGGAGACGACGACGGCGGAGCCGATGCGCCCGGACAGGTCCAGCAACTGGCGTGCGTGCTCCGCCCCGTACGCCACGCAGTCCAGCAGGACGTCGCAGCCGTCACCGAGGGCCGCGGCCAGCGCCGCGGTGTCCTCGCGGTCCAGCGTGACGGGCCGCACGCCGTCGGGCCAGGGCACATCGCCGCCGCCCCCGCGGGAGGCCGCGCGCACCTGCCACCCGTCCTCCGCGAGCGCGCGCACCGCCGCCCGCCCGATCTGTCCCGTCGCCCCGATCACGAACGCGCTTCCCGTCGTCATGCGGCGACGTTAGGCGGCCGCCCGTGGCCCCGGCCAGGCCCGTTCGCCCTACGCGGATCCGCTGAGGGCGCAACGAGCACGGCGAGGGGCCGGTCAGGCGCCGCGCCGCAGCCGGGAGCCGACGCCGCGCCCCGGATTCCGGCCCTGCTCCTCGGCCTTGACGTCCGCGGCGTAGCGGTCGACGTACTCCTGGCCGGACAGCTCCAGGATGGCGTACATGATCTCGTCGGTCACGGAGCGCACCACGAAGCGCTCGTGGTCCATCCCCTCGAAGCGGGAGAACTCCAGCGGTTCGCCGAAGCGGATGGTCACCGGCTTGATGCGCGGCAGCCGGCGTCCGGCCGGCTGGATCTCGTACGTGCCGATCATCGCGCAGGGGATCACCTTGACCTTCGCGCGCAGGGCCATCGTCGCCACGCCCACCTTGCCCTTGTACAGCCGTCCGTCGTGCGAGCGCGTGCCCTCGGGGTAGATGCCGAGCAACTCGTCCTTGGCCAGCACCTTCAGCCCCTCCCGGATCGCCGACTCGCCCGCCTTGCCGCCGGAGCGGTCGACCGGGATCTGCCCCGCGCTCCGGAAGAACGCCGCGGTCAGCCGGCCCTTGACGCCGGGGCCGGTGAAGTACTCGGCCTTGGCGAGGAACGTGATGCGCCGCGGCAGGATCGCCGGCATCAGGAAGTGGTCGGAGAACGACAGGTGGTTCCCTGCGACGATCGCGGCGCCCTCCTCCGGGATGTTCTCCATGCCCTCGATCCTCGGGCGGAACAGCAGCCTGAGGAGCGGGCCGAGGAGCACGTACTTGAGCACGTAGTAGAACACGGGGCGACTCCCAACCGTCCGGCTCGGCCTCGGGGCAGCGTTCTGCCACGTCGGAAGGCGTGTCGGGGACGGCCAGTGTAGGTGCCCGCCTCGCTGTCCGTCACCGGTCGCGGGCGGCCCTCGTGCACGACCTGACGCGAAGTTGGTATGGACATGACTAATCGTCAGCCCTAGGCTCGCCGCGACGTCGTCGGTGAGAGCGCTCTCATGAGATCCCTCAGCACCCTCTGCACCCCCCTGCAGACCTTCCTCCCACAACAGTTAGGGGACCTGTCATGAGACGCAGGATCAGCGCGCGCATGGGCCTGTCCGCCCTTCTCGTACTGGCCGGCCTGGGCGGCACGCTCACCTCGCTCTCGCCCGCCGCCGCCGCGCCCGCCGCCACCGCGGCCCGCACCTCCGCCCGCACCTCCGCGCCCGCCTCCGCGGAGCTGGTCGGGATCATGGCGCGCGACCTGGGCCTGACCCGCGGTCAGGCCCGTGAACGACTCCGGGACGAGGCCGCCGCGACGCGGCTGGAGCCGACGGCCCGGCGCGCGGCCGGCGCCGCGTACGGCGGTTCCTGGTACGACGCGAAAAGCGGCCGGCTCGTCGTCGCGGTCGTGGGCGCCCACGGCGCCGAAGCCGTGCGCGGCACCGGGGCGGGGGCCCGGCTCGTCCGGCACACCGCGGGCGAACTCGACGCGGTCAAGACCGGTTTGGACCGCACGGCCAGGGCGAAGGCCGCCCCGTCCGGGGTGACGGGGTGGCGGGTCGACCCGCGCGCCAACCGCGTGGTGGTCGACGTCCGCGCCGGGGCGGAGCACGACGCCGCCACCGAGGCCTTCGTGGCCCGGGCCCGCCGGGCCGCGCCGGACGCCGTCGTCACCTCGGTGCGGCCGGCCGGCCGTGCCCCGGTGACCCTCGCGGCGGGCACCGTTGGCGGTGACCCCTACTACAGCCACAACATCCGCTGCTCGATCGGCTTCTCCGTCTACGGCGGCTTCGTGACCGCCGGCCACTGCGCCCAGCTCGGCGCCGGGGTGAACGGCTGGGACGGTTCCTACATCGGCAACTTCCAGGGCGGGACGTTCCCCGGCAACGACTACGGCTGGGTCAACGTCGGCAGCGGCTGGTGGACGGTCCCGGTGGTGCTGGGCTGGGGCACCGTCCCCGACGCCCTGGTCCGCGGCTCCGCCGAGGCGCCGGTCGGTGCCTCGGTGTGCCGCTCGGGGTCCACGACCCACTGGCACTGCGGCACGGTCCTGGCGAAGAACGAGACGGTGAACTACAGCCAGGGCAGCGTGTTCGGCCTGACCAAGACCAACGTGTGCGCCGAACCGGGCGACTCCGGCGGCTCGTTCATCAGCGGCGACCAGGCCCAGGGCGTCACCTCCGGCGGCTGGGGCAACTGCTCCTCCGGCGGTGAGACCTGGTTCCAGCCTGTGAACCCGATCCTGTCCCGGTACGGTCTGACGCTCCACACCGCCTGACCGCCTGACCGCCTGGCCACCTGACGTCACCCGGTCAGTGCCCCGTCGCGCCCTCCCGGGCGTGACGGGGCATCAGGACGGTGGCCGCCAGGGCGACGACGAAGGCCGCCGCCGTCATGAGCGCCGTCCACTGGGCGGCGTCCACGGTGTCCCCGCCGGCCGCGTACGAGAAGAAGGCCGTGCCCAGTACCGCGACACCGACCGACCCGCCCAGCTGCTGCACGGCGTTGAGCACGCCGGAGGCCGATCCGTTCTCGTGCTCCTCGACGTCGGCGAGGGCGATGTCGAAGAACGGCGCCATGACCAGGCCCATCGCGAAGCCGTTGAGCAGCAGTGCGGGCAGCAGTTGCCAGGTGGTCGCCCCGTGACCGGCGAGGTGCACCGTGAGGGCGAGCGCGGCGACCGCGACGGCGGACAGCGCGAAGCCGGCCTGGATCGTGAGCCGGCCGTACTTCGGTCCGAGCACCGCTCCGGAGAGCACGGCGCCGATCACGGTGCCGGCGGACCAGGGGATCATCGAGGCACCGGCGTGCAGGGCGCTGTAGCCCAGGCCCACCTGCAGGTGCAGGGTGAGCACGAGCATCAGCCCGCTGATCGCGGCGAAGAAGACCACGCCCACGACGAGCGCGGCGCTGAAGCCCCGGTGCCGGAAAAGACCGGGCTCGACCAGGGGTGATCCGCCGCGGGCCACCAGTCGCCGCTGGTAGCGGACGAAGAGCCAGAAGACCGGGACCGCGCCCGCCATGGACAGGTACGTCCACAGCGGCCAGCCCAGGTCACGGCCCTGCACCAGCGGGTACACCAGCATGAGCACCCCGAGGCTGACCAGCGCCGACCCGGGGAGGTCCAGCCGTGGCGCGTGCGGCGCCCGGCCCTCGGGCAGGATGCGCAGCGCGGCGACGAAGGCGACGACGCCGATCGGGACGTTGATCAGGAAGACCGCGCGCCAGCCGGAGCCGAGCAGGTCCGCGTCGGTGAGGAAGCCGCCGAGCACCGGCCCGGCGACCGCGGCCAGCCCCATGACCGGGCCGAAGGCGCCGAAGGCCGCGCCCTGTTCCTGCGGCGGGAACATCTGGCGCAGGATGTCGAGGCCCTGCGGGACCATCATCGCGGCGAACACCCCCTGCGCGGCCCGCCCGCCGATGAGCATCCCGGCCGAGCCCGCCGCCGCGCACAGCGCGGAGCAGACCGTGAAGCCGGCGAGTCCGGCCAGGAACATCCGGCGGCGTCCGACGATGTCGCCCAGCCGCGCCCCGGTGATCATCAGCACGGAGAACGTGAGGGTGTAGGCGGCGGTGATCCACTGGATCTGCGTGGAGCTGCCGCCGAAATCGGCGCGGATCGAGGGCGAGGCGACGCCGACGATCGTGGCGTCGAGCAGATCCATGATCTCGACGGCCAGGACCACGGCGAGGCCGAGCTTGCGCAGGGGGTGGCCGCCGGAGGAGGCGGCCGTGGGCGTCGGCGGGGAGAGGGATGCTTCGGTGCTCACGGAGGCCTCCGGGTGGCGTGGGCGAACGACGTTCGTTCTCAACGAACAGTGTTCTAGAAGACGAACATCGTTCGTGTCAAGTACGCTGTTCGTGTTCCGCTCCCGGAGGTACGCAGCCCGTGACATCGGTCCCCGCCCCGCCCTGGCGCCCCGAGCGCAAGAAGGCGCCCCGCCGCACGCTCAGCCAGGAGGCGGTCGTCACCGCCGCCCTGCGGATCGTCGACGCCGAGGGCCTCGACGCGCTGAGCATGCGCCGTGTCGCTCAGGAGCTGGACACCGGCGCCGCCTCGCTCTACGCGCACGTCTCCAACAAGGAGGAGCTGCTGGAGCTCCTCCTGGACCGCATCCAGACCGATGTGACGCGCCCGGAGCCGGATCCCGAGCGGTGGCAGGAACAGATCAAGGAGATGGCCCGCGAAGGCCGCCGGGTCCTCGTCACCCACCGCGACCTGTCCAGGGCCGCTCTGGGCCAGGGCATCCCCTCGGGCCCCAACGCCCTGCTCAACGCCGAGGCCATGCTCGGGATCCTCAAGGCCGGCGGCCTGTCCGACCGCGTCTGCTCCTACGGGGTGGACGCCCTGGCGCTCTTCATCACCGCGACCGCCGTGGAGGACTCGCAGCGCGCACAGGGCTTCGGCGCGTCCGAAGTGAGCCTGGAGGAGCAGGTGGCCCGCGCCCGCGAGTACTTCGCCTCACTGCCGCCCGATCGGTTCCCGCACATCACGGGCATGGTCGACGCCCTCACCCGCAGCGAGGGCGACGAACGGTTCGAGTTCGGCCTCGACCTCCTCGTCTCCGGCCTCGCCCGGCACGCGACGGCCTGACGGCCGCCGCACCGGAGCCCCGGCACGGGGCGGAGTCAGCGCGGCGTGCGGATCGCGAAGGTGCCGATCGTCGCGAGGCCGAGCACGACCCAGGCGAACCAGAGCCAGCCGTTCGGCCCGAGGGCCACCGTGTACGCGGTCACGGCGACCAGGCAGGCCACCGTGAGCGCGATCATCGCCTTCGCAGGTGCGGGCATCGAGGGCCCTCCTCCCCGGGCGGCGCACGGCGGCGGCCCGGACACCATGGTCGCCCCGACGGGCCCCGGGGCGCTACCAGTCGCCGTCGGTGACCGTGCCGTCACCCTTGAGCTGCTGCACCTGTCCCGGCGCCGGGGGCACCCAGGGCGACTCGTCCTCGCCCAGCCAGTCGCCGACCGGCTTCACCTGGGTGAGGGTCTCGGGGGCCGCCAGGTCCTCCGCGTCGGCGTCGTAGTAGTCGAACCACGGCAGCCCGGCCGCGGTGTACGCCGCCCGGTTCACCGGGGACGGCGGCGGTGCCTCGCCGGTGATGCGGCGCCATTCGGGGGCCGTGGTCAGGTGGACGAAGATCCGGCCCGACGGTTCGTCCCGCCAGTCGGAGGGCTTGCGGTCGTCGCGGTAGACCTCCTGCCGCATCCGTCCGCCCGCGCCCAGCCCCATCGCGGGGGCGGACCGCGCCGGCCCGCGCGTCCGTCCGGAGGGCGCCGCGCCGGGGGCGGGTGCCGCCATCGGCGCCATCGGCATCGCGCCCGCGGGACCTCCGTACCCGCCGAAGGCCGCACGGGGCACGCCGTCGCCGCGCCGCTGCTCGGCCTGCCAGGCCGCCAGCCGGTCCTCGCGGAGCTCGGAGACCTGGAGCTGCACCCCGCCCCAGACCTCCTCGCCGGTGACCTGGCCCTCGACGGTCGCACCGAGGCCCAGCGGCACGGCGACGAACTGCCGGATCGTGCCGGAGCCGGAGTTGATGCCGTCCAGCCACGGTTGCCTGGGGAGCACGACGTAGTTCTGCGGGTTCTGCGTGAGCCGGTCGTTCCACGGCTTGCCCGACACCGCGCAGACCTTGCCGACGCCCACCTGCAGCGCGGCGGGCGCGGTGGCCGAGAAGCTCAGCCACATCGCCTCGCGCTGGTAGACCGGCAGCATGACGCCGCCGCGCGCGAGCCACTGCTCGGGCGCGCGGTCGGGGAAGTCCGCGACGCGGCGCAGCGGGAAGGTGCCGAGCCCTGGTGGCAGGGGGTGCGTGCCCGTCTCGGGCAGGCGCAGCGTACGCATGAAGCGCACCGTCACACCGCCCGGCAGGAGCAGCGCGTCGCCCGATATCCGTACCTGGTCGCCCATCGAGGGCCTCCCTTCGCGGCGGGCGGCCCCGGTCAGCCGCGACCCCGCGCCTCCAAGGATGCCAAGTAGGCGTTGTACGCGGCCAGTTCCGCGTCACCGTCGCGGTCCGCCGCACGGTCCTTGCGGCGGGCGTGCCGCTGTTCCGAGGTGTACCACTGGATCAGCAGCGCCACCAGCACGAGGACCGAGGGGATCTCGCTGAACGCCCAGGCGATGCCGCCGGCGGCGGTCTGGTCGTCGAGGGCGTCGATCCCCAGCGAGGCCGAGGGGTGCTGGAAGGTGCGGATCATGGGCTCGGAGGCCATCATCAGCGCGATGCCGAAGAACGCGTGGAAGGGCATGCCCGCGAACAGTTCCAGCATCCGCATCACGTACCCCGGCCGGTGCGGTCCGGGGTCGACGCCCATGATCGGCCAGAAGAAGACCAGGCCCACGGCGAGGAAGTGCACCATCATCGCGATGTGCCCGGCCCGGCTGCCCATCAGGGTGTCGAACAGCGGGGTGAAGTAGAGCCCGTACAGGCTCGCGATGAACAGCGGGATGGTGAACGCCGGATGCGTGACCACCTGCATGTAGCGGCTGTGCAGCAGCGCGACCAGCAGCTCGCGCGGCCCCTTGCGGCCGCGCGGGGCGGCCGGCAGCGCGCGCAGTGCCAGCGTCACCGGGGCGCCGAGCAGCAGCAGGATCGGGGCGACCATCGACAGCACCATGTGCTGCACCATGTGGACGCTGAACATGACCATGCCGTAGTCGTTCAGCGCGGTGCACATCGCCAGCCCGATGGACAGCACGCCGCAGACGAAGGCGATGACGCGTCCGACCGGCCAGTGGTCGCCGCGGCTGCGCAGGCGCACGACGGCGACGCCGTACAGGCCCAGCGCCAGCAGGCAGCCGACGAGGAAGAACGCGTCCCCGCTGAAGGCGAGCCCCCGGCCGAGAGTGAACGGCGGGAGCTCCGTCATCATGCCGTGTCCGCCGTGGTCCATCCGTCACTCTCCTGTCGTGCCCGTCCGCACGCACCGCGCCGTCGGCAATGTGCCGGTTGGGGCGGGTGCGCCCGCACCAGACTAGAACCGCCCCCGGTCGCGCTCGCGGCCGGGGGCGGTTCCAGAAGGGTGATCAGCGCGTCACAGCACGCACTCGGCCTCGACGTAGCGCTCGACGGGCACCGTCTTGAGGTGCTCGACGGCCTCGGCGAGCGGGACCAGGGTGATGTCGGTGCCGCGCAGCGCCGTCATCATGCCGAAGTCGTCGTTGTGCGCGGCCTCCACGGCGTGCCAGCCGAAGCGGGTGGCGAGCACGCGGTCGTACGCGGTCGGGGTGCCACCGCGCTGCACGTGGCCGAGGATCACCGGGCGGGCCTCCTTGCCCAGCCGCTCCTCCAGTTCCACCGAGAGCCGGGTGGCGATGCCGGTGAAGCGCTCGTGGCCGTACGCGTCCTTGACGCCGGCCTCGAACGGCATGGTGCCCTCGCGGGGCTTGGCGCCCTCCGAGACCACCACGATGGCGAACTTCTTGCCCGCCGAGAAGCGCTCGCCGACCCGCCGGGTCAGCTCCTCGATGTCGAAGGGACGCTCCGGCACCACGATCGCGTGCGCGCCGGCCGCCATGCCGGAGTGCAGCGCGATCCAGCCCGTGTGGCGCCCCATGACCTCGACGATCAGCACGCGCTGGTGCGATTCGGCGGTGGTCTTGAGACGGTCCAGCGCCTCGGTGGCGACGGTCACGGCGGTGTCGAAGCCGAAGGTGACGTCGGTGGAGGCGATGTCGTTGTCGATGGTCTTGGGCACGCCCACGATCGGCAGCCCGTTGTCCGACAGCAGGCGGGCCGCCTTGAGGGTGCCCTCACCGCCGATCGGGATGATCGCGTCGAGGCCGAGGTCGGCGACGTGGCCCTTGGCCCGCTCCACGCCGTCCCGCAGGTGCTCGGGACGGACCCGGGAGGAACCGAGGATCGTGCCGCCGCGGGCCAGGATGCCGCCCACCGCGTCGAGGTCGAGCTTGCGGTAGTCGCATTCGAGGAGGCCCTTCCACCCGTCGTGGAAACCTATGACCTCGTCCCCGTGGTCGACGACCGCGCGGTGCACGACCGACCGGATGACGGCGTTCAGGCCGGGGCAGTCGCCGCCGCTCGTCAGCACACCAATACGCATTGCTCGTTACTCCTGGAAGATCGATCCGGGCGCCGGACGCCGTCGTCCGGATGGACCTGCGACGCGCGCGCCGCAATACCTACGTTATCGAGCCGGGCACGGACGACGGAAACGCCGCCCGCACTGCGGACACTCCCGGCCCGGGCCCCGCTCCCGGTACCGCTGCTTCAGGCAGGCTGCGTGGCGGCGGCGATCCGCTCCGTGCGCAGCGCCTCGTACCACTGGTCGTCCACGGGCGGCAGTGCCCTGACGTCCATCGCCAGCTTGATCAGCATGTCCGCGATCTGCGGATTGCGGGCCATGACCGGGCCGTGCATGTAGGTGCCGAAGACGGTCTCGTTGTACGCGCCCTCGGTGCCGTCGCCCGTCCCGTTGCCGTTGCCGAACCGGGTGCGGGCGAGCGGGCGGGCGTACTTGCCGACGTGCGTGATGCCCTGGTGGTTCTCGAAGCCGGTCAGCGGCGGCAGGCCGAGCGCCGGGTCGATGTCGGCCAGGACGTCGCCGACGCACCGCTCGCCCTCGCCGCGGACGCTGACCACGTCGAGCAGGCCGAGGCCCGGCTCGGGGCGGCCGAGGTCGTTGACGAACTCGTGGCCGAGGATCTGGTAGCCGGCGCAGACCGAGAAGACGATGGCACCGTTGTCGACCGCGCGGTTCAGCCCGCCGTCGCGGCGCAGCCGCTCGGCGGCCAGCCGCTGCGGCCGGTCCTCGCCGCCGCCGATCAGGTAGATGTCACCGGAGGTCGGGATCGGCTGGTCGGACCGTACGTCGATGCGGGTGACCGGGACCCGGCGCTGGCGCGCGCGGCGTTCGGTGACCAGCACGTTGCCCTGGTCGCCGTAGGTGCTGAGCAGGTCGGGGTAGACCCACACCAGGCGCAGGCTGGAGTCGCTCATGGCGTGTTCTCCTGTCGAAACGGGTCTTCGGTCAGTTGCCGACGCGGCGGCGCAGGTCCTGGAACGCGGTGTAGTTGGCGATGGCCTCGATCCGGCCCTGCGGCGAGGTGCGCACCGCCTCGTCGAAGTCCGCGCACACCTGGAACTGCAGCCCGGCGACCTCCAGGCGGACCGCCAGGTCCAGCTTACGGTCGCCGATCACCCGGATCGGGTGCCCGGCCAGCCGGGTGTAGTCCACGTCCCACAGCCACGAGGTGTCGGTGCCGTCGGCGCCGCGGGCGTTCACCGAGAGGATCACCGGCGTGGGCGGCCCGTCGATCAGCGAGAAGGTCTCCAGCCAGCCGGCCGGGTTCTTCGCCAGCAGCAGTCGTACGTCGCGGCCCTGGAACTGCACCACGTCGTAGCGTCCGGCCACCGCCTGGACCTTGTACATCCGCTCCAGCGCGACCTTGGGGTCCACGCCGAAGGCGGCGGCCGCGGCGGCGGAGACGGTGGCGTTCGACTTGTTGGCGCGGCCGGGCAGCTGCAACTGGATCGGCCAGGCGGAGCCGTACGGGTCGATCACGTGGTCGCCGGAGAGCGCCCAGGTCGGGGTCGGGCGGCGGAAGCCGCACTCGCCGCAGAACCAGTCCTCGGAGGGGCGCTGGAGCACACCGCCGCAGGACGGGCAGGACCAGGCGTCGTCCTTCCACTCCTGGCCGGCGGCGACCCAGACGACGGTCGGGCAGGAGGAGGCCGCCCAGGTGATCAGCGGGTCGTCGGCGTTGGCGATGATGATCGCGTCGGTGCCGGCCAGTCCCTCGCGCCACTTCTCGGCCAGCATGCGCGTCTCGGCGGCCCGGTCCAGCTGGTCGCGCGAGAGGTTCAGCAGGGCGATGGCCTTGGGGTGCACGTCCCGTGCCACACCGGCCAGGTACTTCTCGTCGACCTCGATCACGCCGTAGCGGGCCTCGGAGCCGCCCGCCAGGGCCGAGGTGATGCCGGCCGGCATATTGGCGCCGAGCGCGTTGGAGACGACCTCGCCGTTGGCACGCAGCGCCTCGGCGAGCAGCCGGGTGGTGGTGGTCTTGCCGTTGGTGGCCGAAACGAGCACGACGTCGAGGTGCGTCGCCAGCCGGGCCAGCAGGTCCGGGTCGAGTTTGAGCGCCACCCGGCCGCCGATCACCGAGCCGCTGCCGCGTCCCGCCGCCCGCGACACCGCTGCCGCGGCCTTGCCCGCCGTCACGGCCAGCTTGGCCCGCGGCGACAGTGGCTCCGCGTTGCCTGCCATCGTCTCCACCATCCTCCTCGCGTCCGGCCCCGGTCGCCCTCCCCGGCGGTCCGCCGGAGCGCGTGCCCCGGCCGTCTCACCGGCCGGAAGGCATCGGTCGCCGATCAGCCTATCCACTTCCCCTACCGGCGCTGAAACGAGCCGCCCCCGTACGCTGGCCCGCATGCCACACGTCACCATCCCCGGCAGCTCCGGGACCGTCCGTCCGATGCGGTTGCTGGGAGACCCGGAGCTCACCGCGCCCTGCCGTGAGGTGACCGCTTTCGACGCCGAACTCGCCGCGCTGGTCGAGGACTTGTACGCCACGATGTACGCGCACGACGGGGTCGGCCTGGCCGCGAACCAGATCGGGGTCCCCCTGCGGGTGTTCGTCTGGGACTGCCCGGACGACGAGGAGATCCGCCACCTCGGCCATGTGGTGAATCCGAGGGTGACGCACATCGGCGGGGTCACGGTGACCGGCCACGAGGGTTGTCTGTCGCTCCCGGGCGTGCACGCGCCCACGTCCCGCCACGACGAGACCGTCGTCGAGGGCGTCGATCTGCACGGCCGGCCGCTGCGCGTGGAGGGCACCGGATTCTTCGCCCGCTGCCTGCAGCACGAGAGTGACCACCTCGACGGCGGCGTCTTCACCGACCGGCTCACCGGCCTGCGCCGCCGGTGGACCCTGCGCGCCGCCCGGCGTGCCCCGTGGGCGGTGTCCCGCTGACACGTCGGCGGGGTCTACAGCAGCGGGGCGCCGGGGCGGTCGCCCACCGCGGCCAGCCGGCCCCACAGGAGATCGGCCAGGTGCCGCACCAGCACGTCCCGCGAGCAGGGGCGTTCGCCGAGCCACCAGTCACCGGCGGCGTGCATCATGCCGACGATGCCGTGACCCCAGACCCGGGCCGCCTCCTGGCCGTCGGGGCCGAGGTCCAGCCGCTCGGCGATGAATCGGGCCAGTTCCTCGCCCATGCGGCGCAGCACCGGGGCCGAGTGGCGGCCGACGTCGAATCCGTGCTCGCCCTCGGTGGCGTTCTCCGCCGGGTGCATCAGGAAGCGGTAGACCTGGGGCCGGGCCTCGATCGCGGAGAGGTACGCGTGCAGGGTCGCCTCGACCCGGTCGCGGCGCTCGTTCGGCGCGTCCAGAGCGGCCCGCAGGTTGGCGAGCAGCGCGTCGGTGTGACGGATGGCCAGGGCGCGGTAAAGACCGCTCTTGTCGCCGAAGTGCCGGTACAGAATGGGCTTGGTGATGCCGGCCTCGGCGGCGATCGCGTTCATGGACGCCTCCGGGCCGTCCCGCAGCACGACGCGGTCCGCGGCCTCGAGCAGCTCCCTGCGGCGTTCCTCCGCCGCGGTCGCCGTTCGCTGGTCCTGCCGCTGGCTGGTACCCACCCGAGCCTCCCCGCCCGTTCGATTTCTCCCGTCTGCGCAACGTAACACCCCAGGTCCGGTTGACATCGCTTACCGGCCGGTAACAGACTGGCGTTACCGCAAGTAACCAGCACGTGGAGGGGACCATGGGCGGCTTCACGCTCGAGCTCGACGACGACCAGAAATCGGTGCGTGACTGGATCCACGGCTTCGCCGCCGACGTCATGCGCCCGGCCGCGGCGGAGTGGGACGAGCGCGAGGAGACTCCGTGGCCGGTGATCCAGGAGGCCGCGAAGATCGGCCTGTACTCCCTGGACTTCTACGCCCAGCAGTACTTCGACCCCACGGGTCTCGGCATCCCGATCGCCATGGAGGAGCTCTTCTGGGGCGACGCCGGCATCGGCCTGTCCATCGTCGGCACCGGGCTCGCGGCGGTCGGCGTCCTCGCCAACGGCACCGAGGAGCAGATCGGCACCTGGATCCCGCAGATGTACGGCGACGCCGCCGACGTGAAGGTGGCCGCGTTCTGCTCCTCGGAACCGGACGCGGGCTCCGACGTCAGCTCCATGCGGACCACCGCGGTGTACGACGAGGCCAAGGACGAGTGGGTCATCAACGGCACCAAGACCTGGGCCACCAACGGCGGCATAGCCAACGTCCACGTCGTGGTCGCCGTCGTCGACCCCGCGCTGGGGTCCAAGGGCCACGCCTCGTTCATCGTCCCGCCGAACACCCCCGGGCTCTCGCAGGGGCAGAAGTTCAAGAAGCACGGCATCCGCGCCTCCCACACCGCCGAGGTCGTCCTCGACGGCGTCCGCGTCCCCGGGCACTGCCTGCTCGGCGGAAAGGAACGGCTCGACGAGCGCCTCGCCCGTGCCCGGGAGCGCGCCCTGGGCGGCGAGCGCGTCAAGAACGCCGCCATGGCCACGTTCGAGGCCTCCCGGCCCGCCGTCGGCGCGATGGCGGTGGGCACCGCCCGCGCCGCGTACGAGGTCGCCCTCGACTACGCGACGACCCGCACCCAGTTCGGCCGCCCGATCATCGACAACCAGGGCGTCGCCTTCCAACTCGCCGACATGCGCACGCAGATCGACGCCGCGCGCCTGCTGGTGTGGCGCGCCTCCTGGATGGCGATCGCCGGCAAGCCCTTCACGTCGGCCGAGGGCTCGATGTCCAAGCTCTTCGCCAGCGAGACGGCCAAGAAGGTCACCGGCCAGGCCATCCAGATCCTCGGCGGCAACGGCTACACCCGCGAGTACCCGGTCGAGCGCATGCACCGGGACGCGGCCATCTACACGATCTTCGAAGGCACCAGCGAGATCCAGCGCCTCGTCATCGCCCGTACGGTCTCGGGCGTGCCCATCCGCTGACGGGCCGCTCCGCGGAGGGATTCCGGCGGGCCGGCTCGGGGGTGTCACCGGAGGCTTCGGTGGCGCCCCCTACCCCGTGTGCGTCGCGCGCGGCGCGAGGGACGGTTCCGGGGCCGGCCGGTGCACGGCCGGGCCTGCGGCCAGGCGGGGCCGGCCGGCAGTTCGAGCCGCTGTCGCGGCGTACGGCAGCCACCCGCCCGCTCGCAGGTCCGCCGCGACGCACCGGCGCACTGCCGCGAGCACTTGTCGCCCCTTCGCCGCGGAGCCGGCGGACGCCGTGACGGTGCGGGCTGCGGCCGCAGGTACTCGCGACGTCCTCGACCTGTGCGTCCGGGGTACCACCGCACCCGCGGCCTGCCGCCGGCTGTCGCTGTGGGGTGACGGTGCGGCGGTGTGCCCGCCCACCGTCCCGGCACGTGACGGAGGCGGCTGTTTCGGCCGGTCGCGCGCCCGCCGCGCCGCGATCCGGCGCGGCCTCACCCGGTCCCGGCGCCCTACGGGGCGAGTCGGCGGCGGGAGGGGCGGGTGCGGGGGAGGGGGCGGAAGGCGGCTTCGAGGTCGTCGAGGGTTTCGAGGAGGAGCTCGGCACTGCGGCGCACCACGCGGTCGTCCGCCGACGGCGGCCACGGCTCCAGCGTCGCCCGGACGCCGGAGAAGTCCGGCGGGCGCCGGGCGCGGACCGCGGCGGCGCCCCGGGCCGTGGCGTCGCGCAGCGCGGCGGCGAAGGGGACGGCGTCCGGTACCGGGGGAGCGTCCGGCGCGGGGATGTGGGCCTCCATGAGCATCGGGACGCGGCCGAGGGCCGAGAGCGCGGCGTCGGCGGCGTCCGCGGAGCGCCGGGAGATCCCGCGGCCGCGGACCGGCTCGGCGTTCGCGCGGGCCACGGCCTGGTCCCACGCGACGGCGGCGGCGCGTGCGTCCAGCAACGCGGAGCGCACGGCCTCGCGGCGGCCGGTCCCCGGGGCGCCGTGCGCGTCGAGGGCAGCGGCGGCGTAGCGCCCGGTCGCCTCGATGCGCTCCGCGAGGCGGTCCCGCAGCCGGGGCGTCTCCCACGCGGGGAAGACCGCGTACCCGATCATCGCCAGCAGCCCGCCGAGCAGGGTCAGCAGGACCCGCTCCGGCACGGTCTGCGTCCACTGGGCGCCGGCCATGCCCAGCAGGAACACCACGTACGCGGAGACGGCCACCTGCGAGACCAGGTACCCGGTGCGCATCAGCAGGTACAGCAGGGCGACCGAGACCAGGGCCAGGGCCGCGCACAGGTACGGCCCGGGGGAGAACGCCTGCATGACGGCCGTCGCCACGGTCACCCCGGCCAGCGTGCCGACGAAACGCGCCACGCCGCGCGCGTACGTCTGCGAGAAGTCCGGCCGCATCACCATCACCGAGGTCAGCGGCGCCCAGTAGCCGTGGCCGAGCGGCAGTGCGGCGCCGAGGGCGTAGCCGGCCGGGGTGACCGCCGCGAGCCGGATCGCGTGCCGGAGGACGGGGGAGTCCGACCGCAGCTCCCGGCGGACCGTGCGGGCGGTCAGCGGCACCAGCTCCCACAGCGTGGGACGCCGCAGGTGGGCGGTGTCCGCCCCGACGGAGCCCTGGCGGCCGGCCGCGGCGGACACGGCCTCGCCGAGGAGCGCGATCAGCCGCAAGGCGGTGCGCCGGGCGGGCCCGGTGAGCCGGTCCTCGGGTCCGGGATCGACGAGCACGACGGCCTCGGCCTCCGCCGGCACGCGCACCGGCTCGGCCTTGCGCACCGCCCGCGCCACCGCGTCCAGCACGTCGGCGGCTGCCGCCAGCAGCTGCCGGGCCCGGTCGCGTTCGGGCCCCTCGGCGGCCGCGCCGACCGCCGGGTCCGCCAGCGAGGCCAGGACCGGGCGGATGCGCTCGGCCAGCACGCGTTTGCCCCGCAGTGCCGCCGGCCGGCGGCGGGCCTGGCGGGGCGTGACCGTGGCGGCGCTGCGCGCGGCCATCAGCGGCGCGGGATCGAACGGCGCCACGGGGTCGTGCCGCAGCCGGCGCGCGTAGTCCGCCTCCGCCGCGAAGGCGTCGGCCAGGGCGTCGCGCTGCGGCCCCCAGCGCCGCAGGGGGATGATCACGATCAGCGCGGCCTGCACCGCTCCACCGGCCGCGATCACCGCCGCGTGACCCAGCGCCGTCGCCACCGACGTGGGCAGGGTGACCACGACCAGCATCACCGCTACCGTCAGCGACGAGACCAGGCCCGCCGTCGGGCCCAGCGCCCACGCGGTGCCCGCCAGGAACGCCCAGACCGCGATCAGCACCACGAACAGGGCCCAGTGCGCGCCCGCGAGGTAGCCCAGGAAGGTGCTCACCGCCAGCCCGGTCCCCGTCACCAGGGCCAGCAGCGGCCGGGGGCGCCAGCTGCGCTGGAAGGTCGCCATGCCGGAGGCGAAGGCCCCGAAGGCGGACGCCGCGGCGAACACCGGGGAGGCCAGCCAGAGCGTCACGCCGACCACGACGGCGACCCCCGCGGCGCCGCGCAGGGCGATCAGTGGCTCCAGCTTGGCGCGCTCCAGCCGCAGCCCCGCACGGGCGGCGCGGCCCACCGCGGGCAACCAGCTCATGATCCAGAGGATAGGACCCGGAGCGTCGGGTAAGCGCAGCGCAAGATCCGTTCCGGCGAGCCCCGAGGAGGACATCCCGTCATGACCGCCCTTGCCCGCGCACCCCGCGCGACCGTGCCTCCTGTGCCGTCCCCGAACCCCGTGCCGCCCTTCCCGCCCGACCCGGTGCCGCCCTCGCCGCACCCGGTGCCCGGTCCCGCACCGGATCCGCTGCCCGAGCCGCCGTCGCGGCCGGACCCCGATCCCGCGCCCGAACCGCAGCCGGAACCGCAGCCGCTGTAGACGAAAGGGCCGAACGCTCGGGGTCGGGAATTCGCGTTCGCGGCGGGCGGGGCCCGTGGTTCAATGGTTTCCATGGCCAGCCTCACTGACACCGCGACAGGTCGCAGCGACCTCGAGCCGTTCTGGCCGTCTCGGCAGGAGTACCAGTTCGACCGGGAGTGTTGTCGCGCGGTTCCCGCGCGGACCCCGGCCCACAGCTGACGCCACCGAACCACGGCTGCCGCCCGCTGTCGGTGTCCCGGTCGTCCCGCGCAAGACGTCGTCCACGACTCCTTCGCGCGAAAGAACCGAGACCCCATGTCGCTCCCCCCGCCCCTCCCCGTGCCGGCCGCGGGCCGCCAGCGCCTGCGCGCCGTGCGTCCCGGCGAGGTCCCGCCGCCGGTTCCCGACTTCCTGCCGCCCGGTGCCACCTGGCTGCCCGCTCCGGGACATGTGATCCCGGAACTGGCGGGACAGCCCCCGATGGTCGGCTACCTCGTCCTCGTCCCCGCCGAGCAGGTGGCTCCCGCGCCGGAGCCGCCCGCCGCCCCCGACGTGCCGCCGCTGGTGCGCGTGGACGCCGAACGGCGTGTCGCCCAGGTGCGCGGCCGCACCCTCGACCTCACGTACCTGGAGTTCGAGCTGCTCGCCCATCTCGTCGCCCACCCGCACCGGGTGCACACCCGGGACCAGCTGGTCACCACCGTCTGGGGGTACGGCCATGTGGGTGACGGCCGCACCGTGGACGTCCACGTCGCCCGGCTGCGCCGCAAGCTCGGGCCCGAGCACCGCGGCAGCATCGTCACCGTGCGGCGGGTCGGCTACAAGTACGCTCCGCCCGCGGCCGGCTGACGCTCCGTGAGGCGCGCGGGCCGGTCCCGCGACGGCCTCGCGACGCCGCCGGGGAGCTTCCGCGGCCCCGGCGGCGCCCGCTTTTCCCACGCGTAACGTCCGTGGCATGTCCCCCCAGCGGAGTATGGGTACGCTGTCCCCATTTCCGGCGCGGTCCAGCGCGACGGAGGCAGGTCCGGAGGGCGTGATGGCTGAGTCTCGGGAGTGGGCGCCCCCGGCATCCGGGATACCCGTGCCGGCCGGCTGGCCGGCCTCCGCGGCCACGCACATGGCGCTCAACGGCGTGGGCGGTTTCGACTGGGACCTCGACCGCGAGCGTGTGCACCTGGACGCGGAGGCGCTGCGCGTGCTCGACGTGCGCCCCGAGGAGTTCGAGGGCGACCCCCTGGCCATGCTGTCCCGGCTGACACCCGACGATGCCGCCGCCGTCGGCCGCACGATCAAGCAGGCGCTCGCCGAGGGGCACGCGTCCTGGGGCGCCTACAGCCGGCTGACCCGCCGTGACGGGCGCTTCGGATGGGTCCGCCTGCGGGGCCGTGTCGTGCGCGACGGCGCCGGCCGGGCCTGCCGCGTGATCGGCATCGCCATCGACGCCACGGACGAACTCGCCCAGGCCGCCGCCTGCCTGCGCGAGGAGGAGGACCGGTCCACCGAGAGCAACCTCGTGGTCGAGGTGACCGCGTCCCTGGCGCGGGCCGTGACCGTCCGCGACGTGACCGCCGCCCTGACCGGCAACCGCAGGATGGACCGGCTCGGCATCGCCAGCCTCTTCCTCGGCCAGGTCGAGGGCGGCCGGGTGCACGTGGTGAGCGACGCCAAGGAGACCAGCTGGGTCCCGGAGCTCCAGTTCACCCGCATCGACGACGACTACCCGATGAGCGAGGTCGTCCGCACGCTGACGCCGCGCTTCATCACCTCGCCCGAGGAATTCGCCCGCCGCTACCCGACGTTGTGGCCGCACATCGAGCCGCTGGGCCCCTCGGCCGCGGCCTATCTGCCGCTCATCGCGCAGGGCAAGCCGATCGGCGCGCTGGGTCTGCTCTACCGGCACAAGACCACGTTCTCCCCGCAGGAGCGCGATCTGCTCATCGCGCTCGGCGGCAGCATCGCCCAGAGCCTGCAGCGGGCCATCCTGTTCGACCAGGAGCACGACATCGCGCAGGGCCTGCAGACCGCGATGCTGCCCCGCACGATTCCGGACGTCCCGGGCGCCGGGATCGCCGTGCGCTACCGCTCGGCGCGACTGGCCCGGGACATCGGCGGTGACTGGTACGACGTCGTGGCGGTCCCCGGGGGCCGGGTCGCGGTCGTCATCGGCGACGTCCAGGGACACGACACCCACGCCGCCGCCGTCATGGGGCAGTTGCGGATAGCGCTGCGCGCCTACGCCGCCGAGGGCCACCCGCCGGCCACCGTCATGGCCCGTGCCTCCGCCTTCCTGCACGAACTCGACACCGACCGCTTCGCCACCTGCCTGTACGCCCAGGTCGACCCCGCCGCCGGCACCACCCTCGTGGTCCGTGCCGGCCACATCGACCCGCTCGTGCGGCGGGCCGACGGCACCGTCCGCGTGCTGCCCACCGCCGGTGGGCTCCCGCTCGGCCTGTCCGCCCAGTTCGGCCCGGCCGAGTACCCGGTGACCCGGGCCGAACTCGCCCCAGGCGAAACGTTTCTGATGTTCACTGACGGACTCGTCGAGCGGCCCGGCGCCGACCTCGACGACGGTGTGCGCCTGCTGGCGGGGGCGCTGCGCGACGGCCCCTGCGGCCTGCAGAACCTCGCCGACCACCTGACCACCGTCATGGGCGAGCCGGCCACCGAGGACGACATGGCGCTACTCCTGCTGCGCCGCGACGGCGACGGTGAGGGCGAGCCTTCCCCGGCCCGCCGGCGGCACCAGCACGTCGCCCCCGGGGACCCGCGGGCGCTCGCCGAGGCCCGTGCCGTGGTCCGGGACGCCATGGCGGAGTGGGGCATGCCCGACCGGGCCGACGAGGCCGCCCTCGCCGCCGACGAACTGATCACCAACGCCCTGGTGCACACCGACGGCGGCGCCGTGCTCACCCTGCGGCTGCTCCCCGATCCGGCCCCGGCCCCGGCACACGACGGCGCGGGCCCCGCCCGGCGGCTGCGCGTCGAGGTGCACGACCTGGCCGCCGACTGGCCGCGCCGCCGCCATCCCGGTGACGGCGAGCCGTCCGGCCGCGGGCTGCTGCTGGTGGACCGGCTCGCCGACGCCTGGGGTGTGGAACCGCACGGTTCCGGCAAGGCCGTGTGGTGCGAGTTCCACGATCCGGGGGCCGGTGCGCCGGCCCCTGGTACCCCGGCCGGCTGAAAGCACGCGGCGGCATTCTCCCCGAGTACGTTTCGGCCGGTCACGGGCCTCGGATTCACCCGTACGGCTCACCCGCCACGACACGCCGCCTTTTCCCCCGCACGCTGTCGGTGAGGAGCCAAGAGGGAACTGCTCACATGCTGGCCGCGCCGGCACCGGGGAGGTCTGCGATGCCGACGGTGTCTACAAGCGTGATCGTCACCCGAACCGTGGAAGAGGTCTTCGACTTCCTGGCCGACGCCCGCAACCTCCAGGTGTGGAGCTCGGGCGTCGCCGCCGTCTCGACGGAGTGCGTGGCACCGGGGGAGCGGGCCGTGTACCGCTATCACTATCCGGGCCGCCACCGCGAACACCGGCTGGTCTGCTCGGTCTACCAGCCCTGCCGCAGGATCAGCTACCGAGGCCGGCGGATGTGGAGCCCGCTGGGCACCCAGGTCCCCGAGTACGCCTTCCGCATGCTGCCCCACGCACAGGGCTCGTTCGTGCAACTCAGCGTCACCAGTACGCTCGGCGGGGGCATGCTGCTGCTGGCACCCTTTCTCGGCTGGGCCTGGCGCCGCGACCTTCCCGAGGACGCGCGCCGGTTCCGCGAGGCGCTCGGCAGCCCCATGGTGGCGCCGCCGCAGCCGCCCCCGCCCGCCGGGCAGGTACGTGCCGGCGCCCCGCGCGCACCGGCCGCCGCGGCGATGCTCCCGGCGGCCGCCCTGCGTCCCGCGCTCCCGCGTGTAGCAGGTCAGGACCGCATAGGCACGGGCACCTGACGGATCCGCCCGAAGTTCCCTCGATCGGGTTACTTCGCTGACAGGCTGGACGCCGTAGGTGCCCCACCCCCGCAGGACTGAACAGAGAGGACCCGCAGATGGCGGAGCAGGCCCGCATCGGCGTCACCGGACTGGCGGTCATGGGCCGCAACCTGGCCAGGAACCTCGCGCGGCACGGTCACCCGGTGGCCCTGCACAACCGCACTCCGGCAAGGACGCGGTCCCTGGTCGAGGAGTTCGGCGGCGAGGGCGAATTCCACCCCGCGGAGACCCTCAAGGAGTTCGTCGACTCCCTCGAACGCCCCCGGCGCATCATCATCATGGTGAAGGCCGGTGACCCCACCGACGCCGTGATCGACGAGCTGGTGCCGCTGCTGGAACCGGGCGACATGGTCGTCGACGGCGGCAACGCCGACTACCGCGACACCCGGCGCCGGGAGAAGGCACTGCGCGAGCAGGGCCTGCACTTCGTCGGCACCGGCATCTCCGGCGGCGAGGAGGGCGCCCTCAACGGCCCCTCGATCATGCCGGGCGGCTCGGCGGAGTCGTACGAGTCCCTGGGCCCGATCCTGGAGGACATCGCCGCCAAGGTCGACGGCGTCCCGTGCTGCACGCACGTGGGCCCCGACGGCGCCGGGCACTTCGTGAAGATGGTGCACAACGGCATCGAGTACGCCGACATGCAGCTCATCGCCGAGGCGTACGACCTGCTGCGGCACGCGGCGGGCAAGCGGCCGGGCGAAATCGCGGAGATCTTCCGGACGTGGAACTCCGGGCGCCTGGAGTCGTACCTCGTGGAGATCACCGCCGAGGTGCTGGCGCACACCGACGCCGGGACCGGCAAGCCGTTCGTCGACGTGGTCCTCGACCGCGCCGAGCAGAAGGGCACCGGCCGCTGGACCGTGCAGAACGCGCTCGACTTCGGCGTCCCGGCCTCCGGCATCGCCGAGGCGGTGTTCGCGCGCTCGCTGTCCGGCAGCACCGAACTGCGCGAGGCCAGCCAGGGACTGCCCGGGCCGGGCGAGACCTGGCTCGACAGCGCGGCGAGCGACCGCTTCGCCGACGACGTCGAGGAGGCGCTGTACGCCTCGAAGATCGTCGCCTACGCCCAGGGCTTCAACCTCATCCAGGCCGGCAGCGCGGAGTTCGGCTGGCAGGTCGACCCGGGCGCCATGGCCACCATCTGGCGCGGCGGCTGCATCATCCGGGCCCGCTTCCTCAACCGCATCAAGGAGGCGTACGACGCCGACCCCGGCCGCGCCACCCTGCTGACGGACTCCCACTTCGCCGACGCGCTCGGCTCCGCCCAGGACGCCTGGCGCCGGGTCGTCACCACCGCCGCCCAACTGGGCGTCCCCGCGCCCGGGTTCTCCGCCGCGCTCGCGTACTACGACGCGCTGCGCGCCGAGCGGCTGCCCGCCGCGCTCGTCCAGGGGCTGCGGGACTTCTTCGGGGCGCACACCTACGGGCGCGTCGACAAGCCGGGCGCGTTCCACACACTGTGGGGCGGCGACCGCTCGGAGACCTCCGCCGGCTGAGTCCCGGCCCGATTTGTGCACCCGCCCCCGCGAGGGCGGGTGCACAGGCGTGCCCGGCACAATGGGCGCGTGCGACTGACCCCCGTGAGCTGGGAACGGCTGACCGAAGCGCTGGCCGACCGTGTGGTGGAGCTGACACCGCAGGACGGGGGAGAACGCCCGCGCGTGGCCGTCGACGGAGCCCCCGCGGCGCACCCCGAGGCGCTGGCGGAAGCCCTCGCGGAGGCCCTGCGGCTGCGCGGGCGGCCGGTGCTGCGGGTCGGCGCGCGGACGTACTGGCGGCCCGCGTCGCAGCGCTTCGAGCTGGGGCGCCAGGACCCGGACGCCTACTACGACCGCTGGCTCGACACCGGCGCACTGTGGCGCGAGGTGTTCGACCCGCTCGCGCCCGGCGGCAGCGGGCGCGTGCTGCCCTCCCGCTGGAACCCGGAGACGGACCGCGCCACCCGCGCGGCGTACGAGGAACTGCCGCCCGGCGGCGTGCTGCTCCTGGAGGGGGCGCTGCTGCAGGGATACGGGTTCCCGTTCGACCTGAGCGTGCACCTGCGGATGTCGCGGGGGGCGCTGGCCCGCCGGACGCCGCAGGAGGAGCACTGGACGCTCCCGGCGTACGAGCGGTACGAGCGGGAGGCCGCGCCGGGGGAGACCGCGGACATCCTCGTCCATACCGACGACCCCCGGCATCCGGCGTGGACGGGCTGACCGGGCGCCGCTTGCCGCCGCCCCACGGCGACCGTTAGCGTCCCGGAGCACCATGACTGTCGCCATAGCTCCGCTGACCACCGAGCACGTCCCCGAGGCCGCCGCACTGCTGGACCGCTGGTACGGGAAGGTCCGAAGAGGGCTGCCGCTCCAGCCGGGACGGGCCGCGGTCCCGCCGGGCGGCGAGGAGCTGCTGGGGAAGATCCTCGCCGGGCCGCGCACGGAGGCGGTCGCCTCGCGCGCCGGCGACGGCGCCATGACCGGGTACCTCGCGGCGACCGCGCTGGACCTGGCGGACGACGACCGCGCGGCGCTGCGCTCCCACCCGCGCTCGGCACTGGTGGAGTACGGCGGCCACGCCCTGCGCGGCGGCCGTGAGGGAGTGCGGGACGACGTGCTGCGCGGGCTGTACGCGACGGTGGCGCAGCGGCTGGTCGCGGACCGCCGCTACGTGCACTACGTGGACCTGCCCGCCGACGACGAGGCCGCGCTCGCCTGGTTCCGCTGCGGTTTCGGACTGGAACGCGTCCGCGGACTGATGGCGGTGCGGCCCAAAGGCCGTCAGCCGCGCGGTGTGGACGCGCTGTCGGTGCGCCGGGCGGGCCCCGGGGACCTGGAACGGATCGGGCGGATGGCGGTGGAGGCGGCCCGCGCCGACCGGGGCTCCGCGGTGTTCCGCCCGCAGCCCGAGCCGGCGCTCGCCGCGCTGCGCACGCACTACGCGGGCGCCCTGGCCGATTCCCGCAGCGGGGCGTGGGTCGCGCTGCGGCGCGGCGAGGAGATCGGCATGGTCGTGCTGATCCCCGCCGAGCCCGGCCCGATGGTGCCGGAGGGATGCGTCGAACTGGTCGAGGCGTACGTGACGCACGTCGCCCGCGGCGAGGGCATCAGCCGGGTGCTGCTGGCGACCGCGCTGGCCTGGGCGTACGACCACGGGTACCGGCACATCACGGCGAGCTGGTCCGCGGGATCACCGGTGTCCGCGGCGAATTGGCCGGCGGTGGGGTTCCGCCCCGTGGCGTACCGGCTGCAGCGGGTGCTCGACCCGCGGATGTGCGCGACTCCACAGCGTTGAGAAGTTTGGCGGTTCGAATTGCCTCTCCTTGACTGTTAAACTATCTTCGGATCGCGCGGCGAAGAGAATCGTTTCCGCTGTCGCGTCCCTGTGACCGCCCCGGCCAGATCCCCCCGTCCTGGCCGGGGCTTCTCCTTTTCTTGGCCTAGACATGACCAACTCGTCGGAGTAGCTTCACTATTGGTCCAGACCAAGCCGGTCCTGCAGGCTCCGCAACTGCTCTCAGAACTCCCCCACGTTCTCCGAGGAGCGAAGCATGCCCAGAAAACTCGGTGCGGCCGTTGTCGGCCTCGCCCTCGCCGGGCTGTCCGTCCTGGCCACCGGCAGCGCCTACAGCCACGGCTACACTGATTCCCCGATCAGCCGTCAGAAGCTCTGCGCCAACGGCACGGTGACCAACTGCGGTGACATCCAGTGGGAACCGCAGAGTGTCGAGGGCCCCAAGGGCTTCCCGTCCGGCGGACCCTCCGACGGCACCATCTGCGCGGGCGGCAACAGCAGGTTCGCGCAGCTCGACGACCCGCGCGGCGGCACCGGCTGGCCCACCACCAAGGTGACGGGCGGCCAGAACTACAGCTTCCGCTGGCAGTTCACCGCCTCGCACGCGACCGCCGACTTCAGGTACTACATCACCAAGCAGGGCTTCGACCCGAGCCGGCCGCTCACCCGCTCCGCGCTCACGCCGACGCCGTTCCTGACGGTCGACTACAACGGGGCCCGTGTCCCGACGACCGTCACGCACCAGGGCACGATCCCGACCGGCCGCACCGGGCGCCACATCGTGCTCGCGGTGTGGACCATCGCGGACACGGGCAACGCCTTCTACGCCTGCTCCGACGTGCGGTTCTGATCCTCCGGCCCTGCCCCCCCCCGGGGCCTGATCCCCCACGGTCGCGCCGCCGGGTCCGCCGATCCCCCCTCGGCGGCCCGGCGGCGTGGCCGTTCCCGGGGTCCTGCCGTGGGGGGGGGCGGGGGGCGGGGCGCCGCCCCGCCACGGGGGGCGGGCCCCCGCCCCGAACGGGGTGGGGGCCCCGCGCCCCGCCCCCCCCGGGGCCCCGGCCCCCCCCCCCCGGGGGGGGGGGGGGGGGGGGGGGGGCCCGGGGCGCGGGGGGGGGGGGGGGGGGGGCCCCCGCCCCCCCCCACGCTCAGGGGGTCAGCCCAGCGTCCACTTCTGGTTCGCGCCACCGGTGCACGTCCACAGCTGGAGCCGGGTGCCGTTGGCCGAGCTGTTGCCCGTCACGTCCAGGCACTTGTTCGCCTGCGGGTTGACGATGTCGTGGGCGGCGGACAGGGTCCACTTCTGGTTGGTCCCGCCGGCGCAGTCCCACAGTTGGAGCTGGGAGCCGTCGGCGGTGCCGAAGTCCTTCACGTCCAGGCACTTGCCGAGGGCGCGCAGGGTGCCGTCCGCGGCGGCCGTCCACTGCTGGGCGGCCGAGCCGTTGCAGTCGTAGAGCTGGACGGGGGTGCCGTTGGCCGGGTTGGCGCCGGCGACGTCGACGCACTTGCCGGCCAGGCCGGTGATGCGCCCGGTGCCGCCGCCCCCGCCCGAGGTGTCGGACGTGGTGACGTGCACGTAGTCGACCACCAGTTGCTGCGGGAAGGAGGTGCTGCCGTCCGGGTCGCCCGGCCAGTAGCCGCCCACCGCGAGGTTGAGGATGACGAAGAACGGCTTGTTGAACACCCACTGCCGGCCGCCCAGGTCGGCGGGGGTCCTGCGCTGGTAGACGGTGCCGTCGACCGACCAGCTGATGGAGTCGGGGCTCCAGTCGATGGCGAAGGTGTGGAAGGCGTCGGCGAAGGCCTGGCCGCCCGGGAGCGTGTAGCCGGCGCCGATGCCGCCGGACCCGGAGTAACCGGGGCCGTGGAGCGTGCCGTGCACCGAGCCGGGCTCGAAGCCGACGTTCTCCATGATGTCGATCTCGCCGCTGTTGGGCCATCCGACGTCGCCGATGTTGTTGCCCAGCATCCAGAACGCGGGCCACATGCCCTGGCCGCGGGGGAGCTTCATCCGGGTCTCGACATGCCCGTACGTGGTGGTGAAGCGGCCGGAGGTGTTGAGCCGGGCCGAGGTGTACTGGCAACTGCCGTACCAGCACTGGTATCCGGCGGGGTTCTCCTTGCGGGCGGTGATGACCAGGTGGCCCTGGCCGTCGAGGGCGGCGTTGCGGTTGCCCGCGGTGTAGTACTGCCGCTCGTGGTTGTTGACGTTGTCGCCGGTCTCGGTCTGCCACTTGCCGCCGTCGACGCCGCTTCCCGCGGGGCCGTCGAACTCGTCGGCGAAGGTGGTGACGGCCGCCGCGGCGGCGGGGGCCGGTGCCGGGGCGCCGCTCGCGGGGCCCGTGGTGGTGAGGGCGGCGAGGGCGAGGAGGCCGGTGATGCCGGCGGCGAGCAGACCGCGGGCGCGGGTGCGTCGGCGCGGGCGTGGGGGGAGTGCGTTCACGGGCGCTGCCTTTCGTGGGGGAGGTCATGCACCTGTCATGTGAACCCGTGCGGGACGGGCCGGGCCGGTCGGTCCATGGGGGAGGCCTGAGGTCCATCCGCCTTTGTTCAAGGCTTAGTTCACGCCGTGATTGAACTGCCGGGTCAAGAGCCCGTCAAGAGGTCTGGACCAAGAAGAACGGGCCCGCGCGGGAAACCCCGCACGAGCCCGCCCCGCGCCGCTACGATGCCCGGCGCGCTCCCCGGCCGTCCGTCCGTCAGGTGCCGGGCTTGCGCCCGTACACGTACACGTCGTCACCGGTCTTCAGCATGCTCCAGTACTTCTTCGCGTCCGCCGAGCGCATGTTCACGCAGCCGTGCGAACCCGGCGGGGACCACACGCTCCCCGCGATCGAGTGGAACGCCTCGCCGCCGTCGAAGAACTGGCTGTACGGCATGGCGACGTGGTAGATCGTCGAGTAGTGGTTGATGTGCCGCCAGTAGATCTTCTTCAGGCCGGTCCGCGTCTCGTACCCGTTGCGGCCCGTCCGGACCGGCACCGGCCCGAACTTGAGGGTCTTGCCGTCCTGTATCCAGCTCAGCTGCCGGGTCAGGTCGACGCAGGCGATGCGGCCCTTGTTCGTGGGGCACTTGCCCGCCTTGTTCGGCGTGCGGCCGGCGGCCTTCTGGGCGTTCATGATCTTCATGACGCCCCAGGTCACCGGTCCCGCGTAGCCCGCGTTCGGGTAGATGCCGTTCTTCGTCTGGAAGGCGCGTATCGCGTTGCAGTCCGCCGAGGACTGCTTCCCGTCCACGGGCCGCCCGAGGAACTTCTCCACGTCCTTCTGGTACGGCCCCTTGGTCGCCGTGCACTTCGCGGCGGCGTGCGCCGTGCCGCCCCCCGCGACGACCGGAGTCACCGCCATCACGGCCACCGCGAGGGCCGCCCCCGCGCGCCGTCCCGCTGTCGCTCTCGCTCCCATGCTTCCCCTTCCCCGCCTGACCGCCGTGCGACGGCCTCACTCCCTAGGACATCCGGGAGCCGCGGGAGGTTGCGGTGACGGGACGGCGTACCGCGACAACTACCCGACAATTTCAGCGGGTTGGGGACCCCTCCAGTGCCTCGCGCACCGTGCGCACCGCCCGCTCCGTGTCCTCGCGGGTGATGTCCAGGTGGAACACGAACCGCAGCCGCCCCGGGTACGCGGCGCACAGCACCCCGCGCCGCGCGAGGCGGTCCCGCACCTCGTCCGCGGTCAGCCCGGGCCCGGGCTCTGCGAAGACCATGTTGGTCTGCGCGGGCTCGACCACCAGTCCCGGAACGTCCTTCATCCCCTCCGCGAACAGCGCGGCGTGCGCGTGGTCGTCGGCCAGTCGCGGCACGTGGTGCTCCAGCGCGTGCAGCGCCCCCGCCGCGAGGACACCGGCCTGCCGCATCCCGCCGCCCAGCGCCTTGCGCCAGCGCAGGGCGCGCCCGATGAACTCCCGCGAGCCCAGCAGCGTGGAGCCGACCGGGGCGCCGAGGCCCTTGCTGAAGCAGACCGAGACGCTGTCGAAGTTCCCCGCGATCAGCCGCGCCTGCTCGAACGGGTCGCCGCCCTCGGCCACCGCGGCGTTGAACAGCCGCGCCCCGTCCAGGTGGGTGGCCAGCCCGTGGTCCCGGGCGAGGCCGGTGGCCGCGCGCAGGTAGTCCAGCGGGACGGGCCGGCCGCCGATGGTGTTCTCCAGGCAGAGCAGGCGGGTGCGCGGGAAGTGCGGGTCGTCCGGCTTGACCGCCGCCGCGATGTCGGACAGGTCCAGCGTGCCGTCCGCGCGGTGCGGCAGCGCGTTCGGCTGGATGCCGCCCAGCACGGCCGCGCCGCCGCCCTCCCAGCGGTAGACGTGGGCCGACTGCCCGGCGATGTACTCGTCGCCGCGACCGCAATGGGTCAGCAGGGCGCACAGGTTGCTCTGCGTACCGGAGGACACGAAGAGCGCGGCCTCGAAGCCCAGGCGCTCGGCGATCCGCTCCTGCAGGGCGTTGACGGTGGGGTCCTCCCCGAAGACGTCGTCCCCCACCGGGGCGTCGGCCATCGCCCGGCGCATGGCCTCGCCGGGCCGGGTGACGGTGTCGCTGCGCAGGTCCAGGACACGGGAAGGGGCTTCGTCGCCGCCTCGGCTGACTTCAGTGGCATCGGTGTTCGGCATGCACTCACCCTGCCACGCCCGGCTGTGCGGCCCGCGGCCGGTACGATCCCCGGGTGAAGCCCTACTGGCACGTCGTTCTGCCGCCGCTGTGCGCCTGACCGGGCGCACTGACTGACGGTTCCGACCCGCGCCCCCGGCAGGCCATGCGCCACCCGGGGCCGCACCGGTGCGCCCGCTGCGAATCCGCTCCTTCCGATTCGTGACGAAAGGCCACCCCTGTGCCGGATCTCCCTCCCGCGACTCCGTCCGCCCCCGCACGCCCGCTCACGGCCCGCACGCCCGCCGGCCGCGCCCGGTTCACCCACGGCGCCCTGCCGATCCTGACCGCCGCACTGCTGTGGGGCACCACCGGGACCGCCGCCTCCTTCGCACCCGTCGGCGCGCCGCCCGCGGCGGTCGGCGGCGCGGGTCTCGTCCTGGGCGGCCTCCTCCTGCTGGCCGGTGCCCGGGGCGTCCCGGCGCTGCTGCGATCCACCGGGCACGGCCGTCCGCCGCTGCTCGCCGTCGGTGCCCTCGCCGTGGCCGGGTACCCGCTCGCGTTCTACCCGGCGGTCTCCCGGACGGGCGTCGCCGTCGCCACCGTGATCGCGCTCGGCAGCGCCCCGGTCTTCACCGGACTGCTGGCCTGGGCGGCCGGCCTCCACCGGCCGGGCCCGCGCTGGACCGCCGCCACCGCGACGGCGGTGCTCGGCTGCGCCCTGCTCGTGCTGGGCGGGGGCGGGGGTGCGCACACCCGCACCGATGGCACGGGCGTCGCCCTCGCGGCCCTGGCCGGGCTGTCGTACGCCGTCTACTCGCTCGTCGGCGGCCACCTCATCGGGGGCGGCCACGCCCCCGGCGCGGTGATGGGCGTCCTCTTCGGCGCGGCCGGGGTCCTCACGCTGCCGGTCGTCCTGGCGTCGGGGGCGACGGCGTGGCTGCCGACCCCGCGCGGGGCGGCGGTCGTGCTGCACCTCGCGCTGTTCACCACGTTCCTTGCGTACCGCCTCTTCGGCCACGGCCTGCGCCGTACGACCGCCGCCGCGGCCACCACGCTCACGCTCGCCGAGCCCGCGGTCGCCGCCCTGCTGGGCATCGCCGTACTGGGCGAGCGCCTCGGCGCGCTGTCCTGGACGGGCCTCGCGGTGCTCGGCCTGGCCCTGGCGGCGCTGTCCCGCGAGGGCGGGTGAGGGATCAGAGGGCGTGCTGGAGCGGCTGCGGCCCGGCGTACAACTCGGAGAAGGGATGGCTCGACGCCGCGCCGCCCGCCTTCCGCGACAGCGGCAGCCACAGCGCGAGGTTCAGACTCGTCCGGTCGAAGACCTTGCGCGCGCCGAGTTCACCGGCGGCGCGGCCGGCCTCGGCGGCGTCGAGGTGTTCCAGTGCGGCGAGGGCGTCGCGCACCGCGGCCCTGTCCGACGTGGAGTCCGCCGCGCGCACGCGGAGCAGCCCGATCTGCCGTTCGTCCGGCTGGTGCAGCAGCCAGACGGCCGCCAGTCCGTGCCCGGCGGCTTCTTCGAGGACGGCAGTCCACGCACCCTCCAGGACGCGTTCCGCGTGCTCCTGTCCCGGGCCGGACCAGCGCTCCAGGCGGCTCACGTGGTGCGTCGATGCGAGCGGCGTGAGGTCGTGCGCGCCGACGACCCGCCAGGTGTGGCGGTCGAGGCGGGTGAAGAACGGCCGGTTCCAGAAGGTGACACCCGGCTCGAGTTCGAGCTGATCGGTGAAACGTACATACGCGACGGCGTTCTCCCAGGTGTCGAAGAGATAGCGGCCGCCGACCTCATGGACGCCGAGGTCCTCGTCCCTTCGCAGGGGCAGGTATTTGTGGTGCATGCCGGGGCGGCCGTCCATCGCGGGACGGTCGCCCTCCGCGAGGCCGGCGATCTGCCCGATCGACAGGTCGCCCGGCAGGTCGAAGTCGGACGTGAAAGCGGCCTCGGCGGCGATCCGTCCGGTGGGGTAGTCGCGTACGTCCACGTGTGTCCTTTCGCGTCCCGCCCTCTGGCGGCACGCCGGAGCGGGCCCTGCGGCGCGTCCCGCGGTGCTGCCGAGTCTCACATCGGCGTCGGCGGCAGGTCGTCCTCCACGCGTTCGCCCTCCGCCTGCGACGGGGTGGTGTGGGGGACGTCGGGGTGGATCTCCATGGTGCTGCGCTCGGCGGGGTCGTACTCCCGCTCTCCCTCCGCCTGGGAGGGGGTCTGCAGGTAGATGCGGGGATCGGTGTCGGAAGCCCTGGAACTCACGGTGCTCCTCCTTCGCCGTATCCCTCCATCGTGCTCCTTCAGGCGCGGCGGGGCGAAACCAGCAGGAAGGAGGCCCGGCCGCCGCGGTCGCGGTGGAGCGTGCACTGCCAGCCGTGGGGTTCCAGCAGCGCCCGGCACCGCTCGAGCGCCGCCTCGGCGGGGTCGTCGCCGGGCGAGGGCCAGGACACCTCGGCGACGCCGTCCTGCGCGGCGGCGGGGGCCACGGCGTAGCCCGCCCGCATGGGGCGGCCGGAGTCGTCACGGGCGGACGGCGGAAGGCCGGCGGCCTCCAGGGCGAGGGCGACCGCGTGGACGAACCGGTCGCGTTCCCAGGGCGCCGGGCGGCCGGTGTCGCCGTCCTGCAGGACGCGCCGGATCTCCAGCAGACCGGACCAGGCCGCCCCGACCTCTGCGGTGCGCGAGCCGGACACGGGACGTCCGGAACCGGAACCGGAACCGGAACCGGAACCGGGACCGTGGCCGTCGTCGGCGGTGAACCCGGACGTCCCCGCTTCCGCGCCGTGCTCTTCGCCCGCCGGGGCGGCGGGCTCCGCCGCCGGGAGATCGGTGCGGGCCAGTTCACCGCGGACGCGCAGGCCCTCCGGGGTCAGGTAGTGGCCGCCGGTGCGCCCGTACCGCACCGCGAGGCCCTGCTTGACCAGTGCCGCGCACGTCGCCTCCCGCGCGCCCAGCAGTCCGGTGTTCGCGTCGGACTCCAGCAGGGCTCTGCGCTGCGCGGCGGTCAGGGGCATGAAGCGCAGCCTATGTGCCCCACGCCGGGCCCCGGAATGCCCTACACTCGAAATTCGAGCAGCTGTTCGAACGAAGGGCGGAGGCGGGCACGACCATGGTCGAACCGGAGCGGTACCAGGACCAGGACCCGGAGCCCTGCGTGCTCTACATCCGCTGCGGCGGCACGGACCCCGCGACGCTCACCGCGCTGGCCGGACTGGTCGGCCAGTTCACCCCGATCGTGCGCGTCGAACGGCCGGACGCGGTCGTGGCCGACGTGCGTCCCGCGGTGGGCTTCTACGGCCTGCTGCCGGAACAGCTCGCCCTCATGATCAGCACCCGGGCCGCCGGACTGTACGACGTGCGCCTCACGATCGGCGTCGCCGGCAGCCGCACGGTCGCGTACATGGCCGCGTACGACATCCTCGCCGGGCGTATCCGGGCCGTGGACGCCGATCCCGGCGCCGTCGCCGACTTCCTGCGCCCCCAGCCCGTCGCGGCCCTCCCCGGGATCACCGCGGACGCCGTCGGCGCACTGGTCGCGGCCGGGCTGGGCACCGTCGGACGGGTGGCGGCGGCCCCGCTGCCCGAGGTGCAGCGGATCCTCGGCGCCGGTCCGGGGCGGGCGGTGTGGGACCGCGCGCACGGTGTCGACGCGGGCCCCCTCGTCCCCGAGTCGCCACCCCGCTCGCTCGCCGCGGACCGCCTCTTCACGGCCGACGCCACCGACCGGGGCACGCTGAGCCGGGCCGTGATCGAACTCGGCCTCGGCCTCGGCGACCGGCTGCGCAGCACCGGCCGTACGGCGACCGGCCTCACCCTCACCGTCCGGCTCGGCGGCGGTTCCTCGGTCAGCCGCAGCCGTACCCTGCCCGCCCCCACCTCCGACCCGGGCGAACTGGCCGAGGCCGCCTTCGGCATGCACGAGGCCCTCGGCGCGCACCAGGCCCCCGTCCGCGCGGTGGCGCTGCGCGCCGAGGGGCTGTCGGCCGCCGACGCCGTGCCCGCCCGTCCCGTGCCCGCGGGCGCCGTGCGGAGCCGCGCCGTGCTGCCGTCGACCTTCGCGGTGCACCCCGTTCAGGAGGAGCGCCGGATGTCCTCCTGAACCGCCGCCTCCAGCAGCGCGGCCATCAGCTCGCGGCCGTCCAGCGGCCGCGGCTGCGGGGACCGCCGGGCCCGTGCCATGTCCGCGAAGCACGGGTCGCAGACGGCCAGCGGGAGGTGCGGGATGCCGCAGTCGCGGACGGTGTCGTCCCCCCGCCCGCAGACATCGCAACGCCAAGATGCCGCCACATGTTCGATGGTGCCCGGTCGGGGCGCTTCGCAACAGGGCGCGACCGGCCCGCGACGCGACGTCAACCTCCGCCGCCCCGCGGGCCGTTGGTCCCACCGGTGCCGTTCCCGGCACTACTCGTCGCCGATCACCCGCAGTGTGTGCGCCCGCAGCGCGCACGCCACCATCCCGTCGGCGGTGTGCCGCAGTTGCGGCTCGGACGCCGGGTGGTGTCCGGAGATCAGGTCCACGATGCGGTAGGCGGCCTCCTCGTCCTCCGCCGCTATGCACACCAGCACCGTGCCGTTGCCTGTCCCGGGCGTGGCGTCCGTTCCCTGTGCCATGCGTCCCCTCCGTCCGTCTCGGTCCGTCGCCGTCACGGTGGACGCGACGGAAGACCGCGGCGCCGCTGCCCCGGTTCTGCCCGGGCCGGCCGTTCACCCGCACGAAGCACAGGGCGGTGCGCGGGGCTTACGATGAGCGGCCGGCAGTCGCACCCGGAGAGGACACCTTGGCCAAGCAACGGATTCCGGTCGTCGTCCTCGCGGGATTCCTGGGTTCGGGAAAGACCACGCTCCTCAACCACCTGCTGCGCACCAGCGGCGGGACGCGCATCGGCGCGATCGTCAACGACTTCGGCAGCATCAACATCGACGCCCTGTCGGTGGCGGGCCAGGTGGACTCGATGGTCGCCCTCGACAACGGGTGCCTGTGCTGCGCGGTCGACGCCACCGAGATGGACGACATGCTCGCCCGGCTCGCCCGTCCGCAGGCCCGGATCGACGTCATCGTCATCGAGGCCAGCGGGCTCGCCGAACCCCAGGGCATGATCCGGCTGCTCCTGGCCAGTACGAACACCGCCATCACCTACGGCGGACTCGTGGAGGTCGTCGACGCCGCGGAGTTCGAGGCGGTCCGGGCCCGCCATCCCGAACTCGACCGGCATGTGCGCGCGGCCGACCTCGTCGTCCTCAACAAGACCGACCGCGTGGACGCGGAGGCGCTCGGCCGCGTCCGCGACACCCTCGGCGCGCTGGCCCCGGACACCCCGCTGGTCGAGGCCGCCCACGGCCGTGTGGGAGCCGACCTGCTCTTCGACCCGAGGCCCCGCCCGGTCGACGACGCGCCCGCGCGCCAGCTCTCCTTCGAGGAACTGTCGGCGGACCACGCCGTCGGCGACCACGAAGGGCATCTCCATGCCGCCTACGAGAGTGTCGAGTTCACCTCCGACACCCCCCTGCACCCGCGCCGCCTGGCGGAGTTCCTCGACGGCCGCCCCGCCGGGCTGTTCCGCATGAAGGGCTTCGTCCGCTTCGCCGCGCCCGGCCACCCGCAGAAGTTCACCCTGCACGCCGTCGGCGGCTTCCTGCGCTTCACGTCCTCGGCCTGGGCCCGCGGGGAGTCCCGGGCCACCCGCCTCGTCATGATCGGCTCCGGCCTGGACGCCGAAGGCCTGCGCAAGGCGCTCGACGCCTGCGTCGCCGACCCGGAGGCCGAGATCCCGGAGGACGCCATGCTCGGCGTCCTGCGCTATGTGCGGCCCTGAGGCCGTCGCCGTCGCGCCCCCCGGCCGGCCAGGCACGCGCACAGCACGGCGGCCGTGAGCGGGATCAGCGGGAGGAGGATCCCGATCGTCCAGTTCGGGACGCTGTGATCGGTGACCACGTGCGTACCCCACCAGGTGCGCACCACGGACACCACTTCCCCCGGCCGGCCCTGGTACCGCACCCTCACCGGATCGTGGGACGCGGCCGGGACCGCCTCCGTCCCGAGCGGCCGCCCGGTGCACTCCGTCGGCGCCCGCCCGCGCTCCCCGTTGCGCTTCTCGCACGTCAGGAGCAGGACGCGTTCCTCCCGGCCCAGCGCCCCCGTGTCGAAAGCCCCGTGGGCGGCCGTGAAGGCCGTCACCGCCAGCAGCAGCGCGGTGAGCAACGACCACGCCAGGCAGGCGGCCTTCCCGCTGCCACGCCTGCGCCGCTTCGCGAGCACACCCTCAGCCTAGGCCGTCCGCACGGCCTTCCGCGGGTCAGGGGAACCCGACGACCAGCCGCACCCCGTCGTCCGCGAAGCGCCCCGCCGTCGCCCGCGTCACGGCGAAGACATGCGGCCAGTGCGACTCCTCGCCCAGCCCCGGCGGGGGCGGCCCCGTCACCTCGCGGACGTCGGCGGGCCGTTCGGCCGGCACCAGCCACTGTTGGAACGACCGGGGCCAGGCGTCCGACGTCCAGGACAACGGCCCCGCGAAGTGGGCGGGAGCCGCCGCGGGGGCAAGTCCGGCCGGCTCGGACCACGTGACCCAGGTCGCGTCGTCGGTCTCGCTGCCGTCCGCCCCGCGCAGGGAGGGCGCCAGACCGCTGGACAGATCGCCGGGCAGGCCTCGTCCCGCCGCGAGAGGCCGGAAACCGGCGGAGTCGCGAACCCCGAACAGCAGGCCGAAGGCCGCGTAGTCCTGTTCGTCGTGGAGCGGCCACAGATCCATGGCCTTGACCCAGGGCTCACCGTCGTAGAAGCCGGTGTCCGCCCCGGGGCGCCGGAACTCGATGCCGCCGTGGATGTCCGTGCTCATGGCCCGCACCCGTAGAGGCGGGGCCGGCCGGGGCGCGCGGGATCGACGCGCGGTGCGGGTCAGCGGCCGCGCAGGGCACCGGCCGTGGTGCCCGCGCGTTCGCGCAGGAGGACGCGCAGGGTGTTGGCGTGCTCGTAGCCGACGCGGCGGGCGACGACCTCCACGGGGAGGTCGGTGGTGCGCAGCAGGTGGGAGGCCCGTTCCACCCGGAGGTCCTGGACGAAGCGGACGGGGGAGACGCCGAGCACGCGGCGCACCGCGCGCTGGAGCGTGCGTTCCCCGACACCGAGGGCCCGCGCGGCCTCGGCGATGCCGACCGGCTCGTCGAGCCGGTCGCGCACCCATTGCTCAAAGGCGGCGACGGTCGGGTCGTGCTGGGCCAGCGCGCTGGGGATGATGTACGCCGACTGCGACGGCCGGTGGTCGACGACGAGGTAGCGGGCCACCAGGTCGGCCAGCGCCGGGCTGCTCATGCGGACGACGGCGAGGGCCAGGTCGACATGGCCGAAGGCGGCGCCCGCGGTGGTCACGCCCCCGCACGTGGTGACCATCCGGGTCTCGTCCACGGTGACGGCGGGGTAGCGCCGCCGGAAGACCGGCGCGAGCCACCAGCTGGTGGTCGCCCGGAGCCCGTCCAGGACGCCGGACTCGGCCAGCAGGAAGGTCCCCGTGCACGCCGAGGCGATCGGCCGGCCCTCCTGCCGGGTACGGGCCACCAGCCGCCGCACCGGGGCCGTCGCGTCCCCCGCCACACGTTCCAGCAGGGCGTCCGGGCGGCGTTCCGCGAGCGCCGGCACCAGCAGCAGGTCCGCCCCCGCGGCCGCCGCGAACGGCGCCGCGGCGACGGTGTGCCCGGCGCCGGTGCGCACCCGGCGGCGGGAGCCGACGGTCGTCACGTTCCACTCCGGCGGGGGCTGGGGCAGCTCCCCGCGCATGGCGTTGGCCGCCTGGAGCACGTCGAGGATCGCGGAGAGCCCCGAGTCGAAGACCCCGTCGTACGCCACCACGGCTATGTCCATGACGGGAATGCTATCGAACATGCCGTATCCGACACTGGGGGAGGACGTGTCGCGCCCCTAGCGTTCTCGGTGTCCGGAACAGCAGGAACACCGGACTACCGGAACAGCCGGAACACCAGAAACGGGAGCACGTGATGACGAAGATCGGTCTGCTGGTCCGTATCGAGGCGAGGCCCGAGCACGCGGGCGAGGTCGAGGCGATGCTGCGCGACGCCCTGGAGCTCGCGGAGGCGGAGGAGGGGACGGTCACCTGGTTCTCGTTCCGCGAGAGCCCCACCGTCTTCGGGGTCTTCGACTCCTTCGCGGACGAGACCGGCCGCACCGCCCACCTCCAGGGGCGTATCGCCGAGGCGCTGAAGGAGGCGACCGGGACGATGCTCGCCTCCCCGCCCGACATCCGCCGGGTCGACGTGCTCGCGGCCAAGCTGCCGTGACGCGATGACCGGAACCACGGTCGTCAATCTCAAGGGCCACCGCGACGACCCCGACTACGCGGACGTCGTCTACGTCGGCCGCCCGGCCCACCGCGGCGGCTGGCACCTGCCGGGCTCGCCGCTGGCCAGCCCCTTCCGGCCGGGGCCGGACGGCACCCGTGAGGAGGTCCTGGACATGTACCGGGACCACCTGCTGTCGCGGCCTGACCTGCTCGCGATGCTGCCCGGCCTGCGTGGCCGGCGCCTGGGCTGCTGGTGCGTGCCCGAACCGTGCCATGCCCAGGTCATCGCGGAACTGGCCGACCGCGACTGACGGTTGACGCGGGCGCGCCGGCGATGTCCCGATCCGTGGGTCACGTGTCCCCATGGACCCGGGCCGGCGCGCCCCGTGCGCCGCAGACTGGAGCTGTCGGTGCCCCGGGCCCCCGCCGGGGCGACACCACGAACTTCCTGGAGACACGCCATGGCCGAGATCATCGCGGACGTCGAGGTACCCGAGACCAAGCTGGTGCACGAGGCGACGGAGCTGGTGCGGGACGCGGCGTCGCCGGTCGTCTTCCACCACTCGCGCCGGGTCTTCTTCTGGGCCTCGATGCGCGGCCGCCTGCGCGGTTGGGACTACGACCCGGAACTGCTCTACGTCGGCGCGCTCTTCCACGACCTCGGGCTGACCGAGCGGTTCGCCCGGACGGACCAGCGCTTCGAGATCGACGGCGCCGACGAGGCCCGCCGCTTCCTGCTGGAGCACGGGGTCGCCGAGGACCGCGCCCGCCTGGTGTGGGAGGGGATCGCCCTGCACACCACGCCGGAGATCCCCTGGCACATGGCGCCGGAGATCGCCCTGGTCACCTCCGGGGTCGAGGTGGACGTGCTCGGCATCGGCTACGACGAGATCCCGGCGGAGCAACGGGAGGCGGTCGTCGCCGTCCACCCGCGGCCGGACTTCAAGAACAACATCCTCAAGGAGTTCACCCACGGCATCGCGCCCCGCCCGGACACCACTTTCGGCAATGTCAAGGCCGACGTCCTGGAGCGCTTCGTGCCCGGCTACGTCCGCGGCAACTTCGTGGACACCATCCTGGAGTCGCCCTGGCCCGAGTGAGCGCCGACGTGCCCCCGCACGACTCCGTCCCCGCTCAACCCCGGTCGGCGAAGGCCCCGTTGGGGCGGGTGGTGCGGAAGCGCTCCCGGTAGGCGCCCGGGCTGACGCCCAGCCTGCGGCGGAAGGCGCGCCGCATCGTCTCCTCCGACCGGAACCCGCTGCGCCGTGCGACGGTGGACAGTGCCTCGTCGCCCGCCTCCAGCAGGGCCTGGGCCGCCTCCACGCGGACCCGCTCCACGTACTCCGCGGCGGTGCCGCCGGTCTCGCTGCGGAACAGCCGGGTCAGGTGACGGGGCGACACCCCCGCCCGGCCGGCGAGCGCCGGCAGGCTGTGGTCGCCCACCGGGTCGGCCGCCACCTCGTCCAGCACGTCGCGCAGCACCGACTGCGGGGCGTGCCTCGACGTCTGGCGCACGCTGAACTGGGACTGCCCGCCGGGCCGCGCCATGAAGACCACCAGGTACTTGGCGGTGGCACGGGCGACCTCCGCCCCGTGGTCGGACTCCACGAGCGCCAGCGCCAGATCGATGCCGGCGGTGATCCCGGCCGAGGTGATGAAGCGGCCGTCGCGCACGAAGATGGCGTCGGAGTCCACCGTGATGCCGGGGTAGCGGGCGGCCAGATCTGCGGTCAGCCGCCAGTGCGTCGTGGCGCGGCGTCCGTCCAGCAGCCCGGTCGCCGCCAGCGGGAACGCCCCGGCGCACACGGCTGCCACGGTGCGGGAGCGCTCCGCGAGCCGGGTGACGGCCTCGATGAGCGGCGCGTCGGAGACCGCCGCCCACCAGTCGGACCGCCCGGGCACGACGAGCGTGTCCACGGCGAAGTCCACCGCGTCCAGCGCCATGTCGGGCACCAGCGGCAGCCCGGCCGTGCTGGTCACCGGCTTGCCGTCGAGGGAGGCCGTGTACGTGCGGTAGCCCGCGCCGTACTCGTTGGCCGTGGTGTACACCTCCAGCGGCCCGGCGACGTCCATCAGCTGCACCCCGTCGAAGAGCACGACCAGGACGCGGTGCGGTGCCGTCCGGCCGGGGGACGTGGTGCCGGTGTTCACGCCGAATGCCTCTCCGTCGGTCGCTCCGGGCCGGCCGTGCCGGACCTCGGGGTCACGACCATCATCGCCCCACGGCCGGGCGGTACCCCGTCGCGGTGGCCGTCACACCGGCTGGGCGGACCCGGCGGGGGTGACGGGCCGGTGGAGCGGCGCCAGGCAGCGTGTGGTCACCACCCGGTGGGTGTGGTCGTCGTCGTGGATGGCGGTCGAACCGGCCAGCCGTCGCACGATGTCCAGCCCTCGTCCGTGCTCGTCCGCCGGGGTGCCGTCGACCGGTCCGGGCGCCCGCGACCTGCTGTCACCGGTGTCGGTCACGGTGATCACCAGCCCCCGCCCGCAGATGGTCAGCCGCACCGACATCTCGGTCCGGCCGTGCCGCGCGGCGTTGGCGGCGAGTTCGTCGACGATCAGCTCGGCGCAGTCCCGGTCCTCCGTGGCCAGCCCCCACATCACCAGCATCTCGGCCGTGAAGTGCCGGGCGGTGCTCACGTAGGCGGGTTCGGCCGGCTGCACCAGTTCCGCCGATTGTGTGGAGAGGATGTCTGCGGACATGACCCCGGCCCTTCAGCGATGAGATCCGCGCTCCCCATGACCGCGGGGAACCGCCGCCCACGCCGAGCGGGTGTCGCGCCCCGGCGGAGCCGGGCGGTTAGCGTGGACGGGTGCGTCTACTTGTGATGTCCGATACGCACGTGCCCAAACGTGCCAAGGAGCTGCCGTCCGAACTCGTGGGCCTGATCGCGCACGCGGACGTCGTCCTCCACGCCGGCGACTGGGTGGACGAGGCGACCCTCGACCTGCTCCTGGCGCGCGCCCGGCGCGTGATCGGCGTCCACGGGAACAACGACGGCCCCGGTCTGCGCGCCCGGCTGCCGGAGGTCGCGCACGCCGAGCTCGGCGGCCTGCGGTTCGCCGTCGTCCACGAGACCGGGCCGGCGCAGGGGCGGGAGCGGCGCTGCGAGGAGCGCTTCCCCGATGTGGACGTGCTCGTCTTCGGCCACAGCCACATCCCCTGGGACTCCACGGCGCCCGGCGGAATGCGGCTGCTCAACCCCGGTTCGCCGACCGACCGCAGGCGGCAGCCGCACCGCACCTACCTGACGGCGGAGGTGACGGGCGGCGCGCTGACGCACGTCGTCCTGCACCGGCTGCCGCCGCGACCCTGACGTCGCACGCCGCGCGCCGCCGTCAGTGCTCCAGGGCCGGTCCGCCCGCCGGCCGCATCCGGGCGCCGGCGGGGGCGTCCGGCACCGCCGCCGCGTCCTTGACGAAGGCGACGCCGGCCGGGGGCAGCAGGGACAGCACCGCCTGCCGGTGGGCGTCGCTGGTCTCCTCGTCGTACGGGTCCGGAGTGGCGGGCACCTGCATGCGCAGCACGGGACCGGAGCCCAGCCGCGCGTAGCCGCGTCCCGGGGGGACCTCCGCGGCGGACGTCGTGCCCTGGGGCGCGCCCAGCACGGCCTGCGTCTGGTCGGCGGTCACCGCCCCCAGCAGCACTCGCGCCCGGGTGTGCGCGACGACCACCTGCGACAACGCGTCGGCGGTGTCCAACTGGTCGGCGACGGCCACGGTGACCCCGGCCCCGCGCCCGTGGCGCAGCGGCACGTCCAGCAGTTCCTGGGGGTCGGGGCGGCCCTCGGCGTGCGCGAGCTGGGTCAGCGCGGTCGGCCGGTCGACCAGGATCCACAGGGGCCGCCGCACGTCGTCCGGGGCGCCCCGGCCGGCCTGCCGGGCCCGGTTGACGGCGATGAGCCGCCGCTCGGTCTCGTGCGCGGCCCACTCGAGGGTGGCCAGCGCGCCGGCGAGCCCGCTCTCCACCGCCAGTACGCCCGGCCGTCCGTTCAGGCAGGCGTACTCCCCGGTCCCGCTGCCGTCGATGACCACGAGGTCGCCGTCCGGGAGGGCCTGCAGCGCGACGGAGCGCAGGAGGGTGGTGGTGCCGGTGCCCGGCCGGCCGAGCGCGAGCAGGTGCGGTTCGGTCGAACGCGGCCCGGTGCGCCACACCACGGGCGGCGCGTCGCGGACCTCCTCGCCGTCGGTGACGGGCACCGTGCGCTGCACGGCCTCGGCGTCGGTGAAGCCGAGCACGGTCTCGCCGGGCGCGGTGACGAAGCGCTGGGCGGCGATGCCGGTGGGCAGCGGAGGGAGGGCGCAGATTGTGAGGTGGTTCTCCTCCTCGTTCCAGTCGAAGCGGTACTCCCGGCCGCGCCCGGCCTTGGCGTGCAGGACGTGCTCGACGCGGGCGCGCGACACGGACTCGCCGTCGGTGAAGTACGCCGGGTACTTCAGGTGCAGCCGGGTCAGCCGCCCGTCCTCGAACTCGTAGTCGCCGAAGACGTTCTCCCAGCTCCCGTCGTGCGCGTACAGCGGGCTGGGGTCGCCCGGGTCCGACAGGTAGGGCACCAGCGACTCGTACAGCGCGGTCAGCCGGTCGTTCTCCGCGCCGCTGGGACCGCTCGGCGCAGGGGTGCGGTCCCGGCCCATCCACGCCGCGGAGCCCATGAGCGCGGCGACGGCCAGGTAGGCGCCGTACGGCAGGAGCACCAGGAGCAGGAAGCCCGCCCCGACCGAGGCCATGAGCGCCGGGCCGCGGCGGTCCTGCGGGGTCTTGCCCCACCAGGCGCGCAGCCAGCCGAGCTGGCGGCGCATCCCGCGGGAGATCACGATCAGCGGGTGGAGCACATCGGTGGCGCTGTCGGCGACGCCGCGCGCCATGTCGCGCCCGCGGGCGAGCGCGAGGCGGCTGCTCAGCAGAGTGGGGAGGGGGCGCCGGACCACGAGGAGCTCCAGAGATCGTTGCGGGACGGGAACGGGAACGGAGACGGGCCCGGTGCGGGGAGGCGCGCCGGGCCCGGTGCGTGGACCGTGCGGTGACGGCCCGGCTAGAACTTGATCCCGCCCAGCAGGCTCGCGAGGCTCGCCCCTCCGGCCTTGATGCTCGGGGCGATGGCGGTGCCCGCGAGGTAGAAGCCGAACAGGGCGCAGACGAGTGCGTGGGAGGCCTTGAGGCCGTCCTTGCGGAAGAAAAGGAAGACGATGATGCCGAGCAGGACGACGCCTGAAATGGACAGGATCATGGGGCTACTCCTGTGTGATGGGGACTGTCACCATGAGTTGTTCCAGAATTACAGAAAGTAATAAGATCTGAAAACCAGCAAATGGGTGATTTATGGAAAAATTCCCCTGATCAGCCCTCAAGGGCGGTTTCTCCGGCGTGATCCTTGCCGGTCGCCCGGCGTGTCATGTGGCAGGCCCCGCCGACGGAGCAGTGAAGTCCCCCGAACGAGTGATCGCCGCCGCCGGGGTCCGGCCATGGCTTCTCGTACCGTCCCCGCCCGCGGGTCGTGCGGGAACCGGGCATGCGGCGGGTGTGAAGGTGGTTGACGCTGCATAAGGTGGATCACACGGATCCCGCGCAGCCCCCGTCCATTCGAGTGAGGAACGATGAGCGAGCCGACCCCGCAGGCCGAACCGGCGCACGACCCCGAGGTGCTGCAGCTCGCGGCCAAGGTCTTCGACCTCGCCCGCCAGGGCGGAACCGAGACCCTGGTGGCCTACGTCGACGCCGGTGTGCCCGCCAACCTCACCAACGACCGGGGCGACACGCTGGTGATGCTCGCCGCCTACCACGGCCACGCCGCCACTGTCACCGCCCTGCTGCGGCGCGGCGCCGACCCCGACCGTCCCAACGACCGCGGCCAGACCCCCCTGGCCGGTGCCGTGTTCAAGGGTGAGGACGAGGTGGTCCAGGCCCTGCTCGACGCCGGGGCCGACCCGGCCGCCGGCACCCCGTCCGCCATCGACACCGCCCGCATGTTCGGCAAGACCGAGCTGCTCGAACTCTTCGGCGCCGCGTGATGCCGCGCGCCGCGACGACCCGACGTACCGCGAAGAGAAGTGGACCCATGACGGAAACCGACAGCTGGATCAATCCGCTGCGCGATCCATCCGACCGACGGCTGCCCCGCATCGCGGGCCCCTCCGGCCTGGTGATCTTCGGTGTGACCGGTGACCTGTCCCGCAAGAAACTGATGCCCGCCGTCTACGACCTCGCCAACCGCGGGCTGCTGCCGCCGGGCTTCTCGCTCCTCGGCTTCGCCCGCCGCGACTGGGCCCACGAGGACTTCGCCCAAGTCGTGCACGACGCCGTCAAGGAGCACGCGCGCACCCCCTTCCGCGACGAGGTGTGGCAGGAGCTCGCGGCCGGCATGCGCTTCGTGCCCGGCGACTTCGGCGACGACGAGGCGTTCGAGAAGCTCCGTGTCACCGTGGAGGACCTGGACAGGGCCAGGGGGACGAGCGGCAACTTCGCCTTCTACCTCTCCGTACCGCCGAAGTTCTTCCCGCAGGTCGTACAGCAGCTGAAGAAGCACGGCCTGGCCGACCCTCCCGAGGGATCGTGGCGCCGGGCGGTCATCGAGAAGCCGTTCGGGCACGACCTGGCCAGCGCCCAGGAGCTCAACCGCGTGGTGCACGAGGTCTTCCCGCCCTCCCAGGTGTTCCGGATCGACCACTACCTGGGCAAGGAGACGGTCCAGAACATCCTGGCGCTGCGCTTCGCCAACACGATGTTCGAGCCGCTGTGGAACCGGTCGTTCGTCGACCACGTGCAGATCACGATGGCCGAGGACATCGGCATCGGAGGCCGGGCCGGGTACTACGACGGCATCGGCGCCGCCCGCGACGTCATCCAGAACCACCTGCTGCAACTCCTCGCGCTCACCACGATGGAGGAGCCCGCCGGGTTCGACGCCAAGGCACTCCTGCGGGAGAAGCTCAAGGTGCTGCAGGCCGTCCGGCTCCCGGACGACCTGGGCAGGCACACGGTGCGCGGCCAGTACGCGCACGGCTGGCAGGGCGGCGAGGAGGCGCTCGGCTACCTGGAGGAGGAGGGGATCGACCCCGAGTCCACCACCGACACCTACGCCGCCATCAAGCTGCAGATCGACAACCGCCGTTGGGCGGGGGTGCCCTTCTATCTGCGCACCGGCAAGCGGCTCGGGCGGCGGGTCACGGAGATCGCGGTGGTCTTCCAGCGCGCCCCGCACCTGCCCTTCAGCCGCACCGACACCCAGGAACTGGGGCAGAACGCCCTGGTCATCCGGGTTCAGCCGGACGAGGGCGTGACCGTGCGCTTCGGTTCGAAGGTGCCGGGCACCTCGATGGAGATCCGGGACGTGTCGATGGACTTCGCCTACGGCGAGTCCTTCACCGAGTCCAGCCCGGAGGCGTACGAGCGGCTCATCCTGGACGTGCTGCTCGGCGACGCGAACCTCTTCCCCCGCCCGCAGGAGGTCGAGGAGTCCTGGCGCATCCTCGACCCCGTCGAGCAGTACTGGGAGCAGCACGGCAAGCCCGAGCAGTACACCGCCGGGACCTGGGGTCCCGTCGCGGCGGACGAGATGCTCGCACGAGACGGCAGGAGCTGGCGCCGGCCATGAACATCGACCTCACCAACACCACCTCGGCGAAGATCAACTCAGCGCTGGTGCGCGCCCGCAGGAGCGTGGGCAGCCCGGCCGTCGGCATGGTGCTGACCCTCGTCATCGTCACCGACGAGGGCAACCACTACGACGCCCTCAAGTCCGCCTCGGACGCCTCGCGCGAGCACCCCTCGCGCATCCTGGTCGTCATCAAGCGGCCCGGACGCTCCCCGCGTGATCGCAAGGGCGCCCGCCTGGACGCGGAGGTGCGGGTCGGCGGCGAGACCGGCACCGGCGAGACCGTGCTGCTGCGGCTGCACGGCGAACTCGCCGACCACGCCCACAGCGTGGTGCTGCCGCTGCTGCTGCCCGACGCGCCCGTCGTCGTCTGGTGGCCGGTCGACGCCCCCGACCACCCGGCCGAGGACGCGCTCGGCGTGCTGGCGCAGCGCCGTATCACCGACGCCTACGCCGTGGAGCGGCCGTTGCAGGTGATCGACGCCCGCGCGGCCTCCTACGCGCCCGGCGACACCGACCTGTCCTGGACCCGGCTGACGCCCTGGAGGTCCATGCTGGCCGCCGCGCTCGACCAGGCCCGCGCCACGGTCACGTCCGCCGCGGTGGAGAGCGAGGCGGACAACCCCAGCGCCGAACTCCTCGCGCGCTGGCTCGGGAACCGCCTGCGGGTGCCGGTCGACCGGGTCGTCACCGACGGACCGGTGGTCACGGCCGTACGCCTGCGCACCGCCGACGGGGAGATCCACATCGACCGCCCCGAGGGCCCGCTGGCCACCCTGTCCATCCCCGGGCAGCCGAGCCGGCACCTGGCGCTGAAGGTGCGCACCACGGCCGAGCTCATCGCCGAGGAACTGCGCCGCCTCGACCCGGACGAGATGTACGCCTCGGCCCTGCGCCACACCGAGGACGCCGAGCCGCCGCGCCGCGCGAAGACCACCGCCCGCAGCACCACGAAGCGCGCGACCCCGGCGGCACCGGAGGCCGCCAAGTAGACCGACTGCCGCACGAGCACGCCGGGTGCCGTGCACACCGCAGCGAGCGCCAGCATCACGGCCGTGGTGAACAGCCAGCACACCACGACCGTCAGCGCCGACTGCGTATGTGCCCGCCACCCGGCGCGTCCGCTCCTGAAGGTGAACCGCGCGTGCAGTTCCGTGGCCAGCACGGTCGAGACCACCGTCACCAGCGCGTTGGCCACCGCGAAGTTCACCGGCCCGGACAGCAAAACCAGCGCCCACGAGGACGCCAGCCCCACACCCCCGCCGCACAGCGTGAAGCGGGCGAAGGCACCCGTCGTGCCCGGTGCGGAGCCGGAACCGGTGCCGGAAACGGGGACGGCGTCGGGGGCGGGGGCGGCGGGGTCGGACTTCGGGCGTCGGCCGCGGCGGATCCGGTTCCCGGTCATGGTGTCCATGACCGCAAGGCTGCCCTTCCCCGCTGACAGGGCGCTGACCGCGCGCTGACACGCCCCCGGCGCGCGCCTGTACGCCTGCCGGTGGGGCCGCCGGTACGCCCGTCTCAGGCGCCGTCGGCCAGCAGTCCGTGCAGCGCGGCCAGGGCGACGGCCTCGGCCTGTTCCTCGTCGAGCGGGGCGTGACCGGTCATCAGGCGGAAGACGAGCGGCCCGAAGAGCAGGTCGGTCGCCGTGCCCGCGGTGACCCCGGGCCTGGCCCTGCCCTCGGCGACGAGGCGGTCCCACAACTCGGCGACGGCCTCGCGGCGGCCCTGCAGGAAGTAGGCGCGGAAATAGGGTGCCCCGCCCGCGTCGGTGGCGCAGGCCGCCAGCAGTTGGCGGAAGACCCTGCCGCTGTCGCCGGCGAAGAACCCGCTGACGCGGCGCACCTGTTCGCGCAGATCGGTCACCGCGTCCCCGCTGTCGGGCAGCGGGATCGCGTCCGCCATCCGCCGGCCGAAGGCCTCGGCGGCGACGGCGGTGCGCGAGGGCCAGTGCTTGTAGATGGTCATCTTGCTGACGCCCGACCGGGCGCTGACCGCGTCGACCGTGGCCGCCGCCAGCCCGCCCTCGGCGAGCAGGTCGGCGGCCGCGGTCAGGACCGCCTCGCGCGCCCGGACGCTGCGCGGGTGCACCGAGGGGGCGGGGACGGCGGGGTGGGGGTGCGGTTCAGCCGGTGGCAGCGACATCGTCGTAGTCCGTACTGGTGGCCACCGAGCGCCACCGTTCCAGCTCGTCCGCCACCGAGCGCAGCTTGGCCTCGATCCGTTCGACGCTGTCCGGCCCCAACTGCAGGCGCAGCGGCGCCTTGTCGCTGCCCCCCAGGCCGACGATGACGCGGGCGGCCTTGACGGGGTCGCCGGGCTGGGCGTGGTTGTGCTCCGGGGCCGTGTCGCGTGTGCCGCCGGCCGTGGGCGCGTAGTCCTCGATCAGGTTCGCCTCGGTGTGCAGGCTGGAGCTGTCGAGGAAGTCCGTCCGGAAGCGGCCCGGTTCCACGATGGTCACCTGGATGCCCAGCGGTCCCACCTCGCCGGCGAGCGCCTCGGACAGGCCCTCCACGGCGAACTTCGTGGAGGCGTAGACGCCCCAGCCGGGCGAGCCGGTGAAGCCGCCGACGGAACTGATGTTGAAGATGTGGCCCGAGCGGCGGGCGCGCATCCCGGGCAGGGCCGCGCGCAGCACATTGAGGGTGCCGAACACATTGGTCTCGTAGACCGACTTGGCCGCCGTGTCCGAGACCTCCTCGACCGCGCCGAGCACGCCCCGGCCCGCGTTGTTGACCAGGACGTCGATGCCGCCGAAGCGGGTGGCCGCCGCCTCGACAGCGGCTCGCGCCTGGTCCTCGTCGGTGACGTCGAGCGGCAGCGCGAGGAGCGCGTCGCCCGCGTCGGGGAAGAGCGCCGCCACCGCCCGTGGATCGCGTGCGGTGGCCGCGACGACGTGTCCCGACTCCAGGGCGGCGCGGGTGATCTCCGCGCCGAGGCCACGGGAGGCTCCGGTGATGAACCAACTGCTCATGGTGGACCGCCCTTTCCGGCCGCGGGCGTCAGACGGCCGCGGTCAGTGCGTCGAACTGCGCGTCGGACAGCGTGAGTCCGGCCGCCGCGATGTTGTCCTCCAGGTGGCCCACGCTGGACGTGCCGGGGATCGGCAGCATGTTGGGCGAGCGCTTCAGCAGCCACGCGAGCGCCAGCTGGGAGGGGGAGGCGCCCTGGGCTGCGGCGATCCGCTCCAGGGGGCCGCCCGGCTTGGCGAGTTCGCCGGTGGCGAGCGGGAACCACGGGATGAAGGCCATGTCGTGCCGCTCGGCGTAAGCGAGCACGTCCTCGGCGGCGCGGTCGGCCAGGTTGAAGCGGTTCTGCACGGACACGATCCGCGCCGTCCGCGCGGCCTCGTCCATGTCGCCGGTGCTCACCTCACTGAGCCCGATGTGCCGGATCTTGCCCTCCTGCCGGAGCGCGGCGAGCTCGCCGACCTGGTCGGCGACGGGCACCTCGGGGTCGATGCGGTGCAGCTGGAGCAGGTCGATGCGCTCCACGGCGAGGTGGCGCAGGCTGAGCTCCACCTGCTGGCGCAGGTACGCGGGCCGGCCGACCGGGACCCACGCGCCCGGACCGGTCCGCACGAACCCGACCTTCGTGGCGATCACCAGGTCCTCGGGGTACGGGTGCAGCGCCTTGCGCAGCAGCAGGTCGGCGGTGAACGGCCCGTAGGCGTCCGCGGTGTCGATGAACGTGACCCCGAGCTCCACCGCGCGCCGCAGGACGCGCACGGCCTCGTCCGGGTCCCGGGGGTCGCCCCAGACCCCTTCGCCGGTGAGCTGCATGGTGCCGTACCCCAGGCGGTGCACCGGCAGGTCGCCGCCGATGGCGAAGGTGCCGGAATCGCGGGCGCTGGTGTCCGCGCTGATCGATGTCATGAGGAACCTCCTGTGCGAACTATACGTACAGTATGGATCCGTGCCCGTTGTTCCGCGACGCATCCCCGACGCATGTCTGACAACGGGGGGTTGACGTTGACAACGGGGGGTTGTCATCATGGCGGTATGGCCGACACCAAGGACCTTTCCGCGTACGAGCCCGCCTTCGACCGCATCAGGGAGGTGCGGGCGCAGGCCGTCCACCACGCCCGCCTCGCCAACCGCTTCGCCGCCGAACGGTGCGAGCTGATGCAAGGGCTCATCGATCAGGGCGTCTCCCAGTCCGACATCGCCCGTGCCCTCGGGGTGAGCCGCCAGGCCGTCCAGAAGATGCTGGCCGTCCCCGCCTCCTGAGGCCGCCCCGCCCCCCTCAGGCCCCGCGGGCGGCGGCGCCCGGGGACTTGAAGAAGAAGGTGGTCGGGCGCGGCACCCCCGCGGGGTCGGTCGCGTGGCCCGGCACGACGCCGTAGGGCGTCCAGCCCGCCGAGCGGTACAGGTGCTCGGCCGGGCTGCCGGTCTCCGTGTCGAGCAGGAGCAGGGTCGCGCCGCCGTCGGCCGCCGCCCGTTCGACGGCTTCGAGCAGCCTGCGGCCGAGACCCCGCCCGCGGGCCCTGCGATGCACCATGAGCTTCACGACCTCCGCGCGGTGCCGGCCGTTCGCCTTCTCCTCCCGGGCGAGACTCACCGTCCCGGTCACCCCCTCCGCGTCCCGGGCCGCCCACACCGCCAGCCGGCCGTCCGCGACGGCCGTGGCCCTGCCCCGCCACCACTCCAGCGCCTCGTCCTGGCCGAAGGGCGCGAGGAAGCCGAGCGAGGCGCCGCCGGCCACGGCGTCCGCCAGCAGCGCCGCCAGGCCGGGCGCGGCGTCCAGCAACTGCGCCGCGGAGAGCGGGGATATCGCGTCCATGGCGGTGGTCCCCTTCACGGGAGTACGACGACGACGGCGTAGCGGGCGGACTCCGGACCCGTGCAGCGGTAGCGCGAGGCGCCCCACAGACGGAAGCGGAGGCAGTCGCCGGGACCGAGTTCATGGGCGCGGTCCTGCACGGTGACCTCCAGGGCGCCCTCGCGCACCCACACGTGGTGCTCCAGGCCGGCCACCGGCGGGTGCTCGTACGCGATGTCGGCGCCGGGCCGCAGTACCCCCTCGACCACCTCGGCGCGCAGTCCGGGGTGCGGCGGCGACACGGAGCGGCGCACGAACCCGGTGGGGCCGTCGGTCCACACCTGCTGCTCCGCGGCGCGCACCAGTTGCGCGGGCTCGCTCTCGACCTCGGCCAGCAGCCGGGACATCGTGCGTTCGTACGCCGCGCCGAGCCGGCCGAGGAGTGCGGCGGTGGGGCTGATCTCGCCGCGTTCGAGCCGGGAGAGCGTCGAACGGCTGATGCCGGTGCGCGCGGCGAGCTCCTCCAGCGACCAGCCCCGTTCCGCCCGCAGTCCGGCGAGGCGGGCGGCGAGCCGGGCGTCGACGGAGTCGGGATCCATGTCTCTCATATGCGGGAATCTATCCCGGATGCGGGACGGGCAGCAGATGGGCGTGCGGAGCAGGCTGCCGGATCGCTCGGCAGGCGCGCCCCCGCACGGTCGGCGACAATCGCCGACAGTGGCCGGTGGACCGCGGGACGAGAGGACGGACGCCATGGATCAGATGCCTGCCGCGATGCGGCACATCAGTGACCGCGAGAAGGAGCTGTCCCGCGGGGCGAGCATCTACCACGACACCCCCGTGCGGCACACGATGGAGTTCACCTGGCAGCAGCCGGACGGCGCGGGTCACGCGGTGCTGGCCGTCATGGGCTGCAGCGGGGTGATCCCGATCCCGATGGCCGGTCAGGACATCGCCGTGCACGACCGCGACGTGCGGGTCGTCTCGGTGCACACGACGTACACGCGCACCCCCGACGAGGGCACCCCCATGCTCCGCACCAGGGTGTTCATCGCCCCGGGCGCCTGATGCGCGGGCCGTCCACGGCCGTCCACCGCCGTCTCTGCCGTCCGCCGCCGTCGGCCCGCCACCCGCCGGTCAGTGCTCCGGGCGGGGGAAGCCCATGGGGGTGTTGTACGGGGTGATGACCTGGATGGGCGAGGGCCACGCGTGCGCGGCGCCCGGCAGCGCGCGGTGCGCCTGCATGACGATCTGGCAGGCGTGCCGCATGTCCTGGCGCAGGTCGTGGTGGAGCACCGCCGACAGGCGGCCCTCGCGCAGCAGCCGTGTGTTGTCGTGGTCGAGGTCGTGCGCGACGAACACCCGGCAGTCCCGGCCGAGGGCGTCGAAGGCCTCCACCGTGGCGACGTTGCCGCCGCCGATCGAGTAGACCGCGCGGATCTCCGGGTCGCGGCGCAGTGCGCCGAGCACCAGTTCCCGCAGCGTGTCGTCCAGTCCGTCGCTGTCGGTGATCTCCACCAGCGCGCGCTGCGGCCGCAGGGACCGCAGCGTCGCGCGGAACCCCATCTCGCGCTCCTCCTCGCCCCGGAAGAAGCCGCGGCTGATGGTCACCAGCACATTGCCGGGCCGGTCGCCCAGCCACTGCCCGATCAGGTAGGCGGCGGTGGCGCCCGCCGCCCGGTTGTCGATGCCGACGTACGCCAGCCGCCCGCTCGCCGGGAGGTCCGTCACCAGCGTCACCACCGGGATGCCGGCCGCCACGAGCCGGCCGACGGCGGCCGTCACCTCGGGTACGTCCGGCGCCTTGAGCAGCACGCCCTGCGAGCCGCGCCCGGCGATCCGGTCCAGGACGGCGACCAGTGCCGCGACCGGCCCCGACTCCCGGAAGTGGAACCGCGAGCGCATCACCGCGGGCCGCAGGGACGGCAGTTCGGCCTCGAGTGCGCCGCGCACCGCCGTGGAGAAGCGCTCCGGGGCCTGCATCACGATGTCGATCATGAAAGTGCGGCCGCCCAGGCGAATCTGCGCGTGCTGCCGCCGCAGGTCGGCGACGGCCTGGTGGACCTCGCGCGCCGTGCTCTCGCGCACCCCGCCGCGGCCGTTGAGGACGCGGTCGACGGTGGCCTCGCTGAGACCCGCCTGACGGGCGATCTCGCGGATCGGGAAGGGGTGGCCCATGGGTTGGTTCCTGAGGGGTTTTTGATGGGTTGCTGCGGTTGATTGACGGACTGCCGTTCCTAGACTGACAGGAAATCCCCGCCCGTCGAAAGGACCCCCGATGTCCTTCACGTCCCTCACCGCCGCGGGACCGCGCAGGTGGCTGTCCGAGGACGACTGCGACCTCGACGCCCTGCGCGCGCTGACCGAGCAGGCCACCGATCCGCGCGACCACCCGCACGCCGAGGCCGTCGAGCACGGCGTCCCGCTGTACGACAGCGTGCGGCTGCTCGCCCTGGCGGCCACGCCGGACGGCCGCCGCGAGGCCCAGGCCGAGCTGGCGCGGGCCCTGATGGACGGCCCCGGGATCGTCGTGCTCCGCGGGGCCTTCCCGGACGCGGACGTCCTCGACCGGGCCACCGAGGCCTTCGAGGGCCTCATCCGCGAGCAGCGCGCCGCGGGCACCGGCGCCGGCGACCACTTCGCCCCGCCCGGCGCCAACGACCGGGTCTGGAACGCCATGGAGAAGCTGGCCGTGGCCGCCCCCGCGGTCTTCGCCGCGTACTACGCCAACGAGGCCGTCGCCCTGGCCGCCACCGCCTGGCTCGGCCCGGACCACCAGATCACCTCGCAGATCAACGTGGTGAACCCCGGCGGCGCCGCGCAGACCGTGCACCGCGACTACCACCTCGGTTTCCTGTCCGGCGAGGTCGCCGCCCGGTTCCCCGCGCACGTTCACCGACTGTCGCCCGTCCTGACCCTCCAGGGCGCCGTCGCGCACTGCGACATGCCCGTCGAGAGCGGGCCCACCCTCTACCTGCCGCACTCCCAGAAGTACGAGCCCGGCTACCTGGCCTGGCGGCTGCCGGAGTTCCGGGCGTACTTCGAGGAGCGGCACGTCCAACTGCCCCTGGCCAAGGGCGACGCGGTCTTCTTCAACCCCGCGCTGTTCCACGCCGCCGGCCACAACCGCTCCGCGGACATCCGGCGGATGGCCAACCTGCTCCAGATCTCCTCCGCCTTCGGGCGGGCCATGGAGAGCGTCGACCGCGAGGCCATGACGAACGCCGTGTACCCGGAGCTGCTGCGGATGAAGGCCGCGGGCGCTCCCGCCGCCGCGCTCGACACGGTGATCGCGGCGTGCGCCGAGGGCTACCCCTTCCCCACGAATCTCGACCGGGATCCGCCGGTGGACGGCCTGGCCCCGCCCTCGCAGGCCGACACGGTGCGCCGCGCGCTCGGCGAGGACTGGAGCCCGGACACCCTGCGCGCCGCACTGCGGGCGGCCGCCGAACGCCGTACGAGCCGATAGGGGGGACCGCATGGGACTGCTGCAGGACAGGATCGTCCTGATCAACGGGGGCAGCCAGGGCATCGGCGCCGCCGTCGCCCGGGCCGCCGCCCGCGAGGGCGCCGTCGTCACCGTCACCGGACGCCGCCCCGGACCGGGGGAGGCACTGGCGGCCGAACTGGCCGCCGCCGGTGCCAAGGCCGCGTACCTGCGCTGCGACCTGGCCGACCCCGGCCAGGCGCGCGGCGCCGTGGAGGCCGTCGTGGGCGCCCACGGCCGGATCGACTGCCTGGTCAACGCCGCGGGGCTGACCTCGCGCGGCACCCTGCTCGACACCACGCCGGAGCTCTTCGACGCGCATGTCGCGGTCAACCTGCGCGGACCGTTCTTCGCGATGCAGGCCGCCGTCGCCGACATGGTCGCCCGCTCGGCGCCCGGCACGATCGTCAACGTGATCTCCTCCTCCGCCCACGGCGGGCAGCCCTTCCTCGCCCCCTATGCGGCGGCCAAGGCGGGCCTGGCCGGTCTCACCCGCAACGCGGCGCACGCCCACCGCTGGGACCGCGTCCGGATCAACGGGCTCAACATCGGCTGGACCGACACCGAGGGCGAGGACGCCACCCAGCGCGCCTTCCACGGCGCGGGCGACGACTGGCGCGAGGAGGCCGGCCGCCGGCTCCCGATGGGCAGGCTCGGACAGGCCGACGAGATCGCCGACTTCGTCGTGCTGCTGCTGTCCGACCGCAGCGGCGTGGTCACCGGCTCGGTCCTGGACTGGGACCAGAACGTCCTCGGCGGCCTGGACTGACCCGCGCTGCCCCCGCCCCCACCCGCAACCCAAGGAGCAACCACCCATGCGCATCGGCCTGATGGGCCTCGGCCGGATCGGGGCCCTCCACGCGGAGACCCTGGCCGCGCTGCCCGTCGTGGAGTCCCTCGTCGTCACCGACCCGGTCGCCGCCGCGGCCGAGGCCGCCGCCGACCGGTACGGCGCCGAGGTGGCCGCCTCGCCGGAGGACGTGCTCGCCTCGGGCGTCGACGGAATCGTCGTCGCCGCCGCGACGGACGCCCACCCCCGGCTCATCCTCGCCGCGGTCGAGGCGGGGGTGCCCGTCTTCTGCGAGAAGCCGGTCGCCCGGACGATCGAGGAGAGCGTCGAGGTGCTGCGCGCCGTCCGGGACAGCGGCGTCCCCGTGCAGATCGGCTACAACCGGCGCTTCGACGCGGGCTTCGCCGCCGCCCGGGAGGCCGTCGCCGCCGGTGAGCTCGGCCTCCTGCACACCGTCCGCTCCACCACCCTCGACCCCGAGCCGCCGCCCGCCGCCTACGTGGCCGTCTCCGGTGGCATCTTCCGCGACTGCTCGGTCCACGACTTCGACATCGTGCGCTGGGTGACCGGCCGTGAGGTCACCGAGGTGTACGCGGCGGGCGGCAACCGCGGCGCCGACCACATCGCCGCCGCCGGCGACGCCGACACCGCGGCGGCCGTACTCACGCTCGACGACGGCACGCTCGTCCTGATCTCCAACAGCCGCCACAACCCGCGCGGTTACGACGTCCGGATGGAGCTGCACGGCACCAAGGACAGCATCGCGGTGGGCCTGGAGGACGGGCTGCCGCTGCGCTCCGTCGAACCGGGCGCCCGCTTCCCCGCCGGACCGCCGCACCACTTCTTCATGGACCGCTTCCGCGCCGCCTACCAGGCCGAGCTCGCCGCTTTCACCGAGGTGGTGGCAGGGCTCCGGCCGTCGCCGTGTAGCGTCGCGGACGCGGTCGAGGCGGGCTGGATCGCCGAAGCCTGCACGCTGTCACTGCGCGACCGCCGACCCGTACGGATGGAAGAGGTACGTACCGCATGAGCACCGAACCCCTGCGCATCGGAGTGCTCGGCGCCGCCCGCATCGCCGGGCGCGCCATCGTCGACCCCGCCCGCATCACCGGCCACCGCCTGGTCGCCGTCGCCGCCCGCGACCGCGGCCGCGCCGAGGAGTACGCCGCCGCCCACGGCGTCGAGCGCGTCCACGACTCCTACGCCGACCTGCTCGCCGACCCGGAGATCGAGGCGGTCTACAACCCGCTCGCCAACGGCCTGCACGGGCCGTGGAACCTGGCCGCCATCGCGGCGGGCAAGCACGTCCTGACCGAGAAGCCCTCCGCCAGCAATCTGGAGGAGGCCATCGAGGTCCGGGACGCCGTCGCCAAGGCGGGCGTCGCCTTCATGGAGGCGTTCCACAACCTCTACCACCCGGTCGTCCGCCGCCTGCACGAGCTGCTGGAGAGCGGTGAGCTCGGCGAGCTGCGGCAGGTCGAGGCCACGGTGAACATCCCCGCGCCGCCGGACTCCGACCCCCGCTGGTCGCTGGAGCTGGCCGGCGGAGCGATGATGGACCTCGGCTGCTACGCCCTGCACGCACACCGCGCCCTCGCCCCGTGGGGCGGCGGCGCGCCGCGGGTGGCGGGCGCCCGCGGCGGCGAGCACGCCGGCATGCCCGGCGTGGACGAGTGGCTGGAGGCCGATCTGGTCTTCCCCGGCGGCGCCACCGGCACGGCGCGCTGCAACATGGCGTCGGACACGGAGGACCTGAGCCTGCGCGTCGTCGGCAGCCGGGGCGAGGCGACCGCGGTCAACTTCGTCCTTCCGCACCTCGACGACCGGCTGCTCGTCCGGACGCCGGACGGCGAGCGGGTGGAGGAGCTGGGCCGGCGCACCTCGTACACGTACCAGCTGGAGGCCTTCGCCGATCTGGTGCGCAACGGCACGCGGGTCCCCACCGATGCCGACGACGCGGTGGAGTCGATGCGGCTGATCGACGACGCCTACCGCGCGGCGGGCTTCGCGCCGCGCCCGCGCACCGTCGTCACACCACCAGCGGCTGGTCCGTCGGCGTGATCGGCGCCGGCAGACAGGTCGCACCGCGCAGCGCTCGGTCCACGGCCGCCGCCGCGGAGCGGCCCTCGGCGATCGCCCAGACGATCAGCGACTGACCGCGCCCGGCGTCGCCCGCGACCCAGACCTTCTCCACCGTGGTGGCGAAGGCGGCGTCGCGGGCGATCCGGCCGCGGGCGTCGAGTCCCAGGCCGAGCTGCGGGACGACGCCCTCGGTGTGCTCGGGGCCCGAGAAACCCAGGGCGAGCAGCACCAGTTGGGCCGGGACGACCCGTTCGGTGCCGACCCGCGGCCGCCGCCCGGCGGGCTCCACGCCGACGAGGTGCAGGGAGGCGACCTGCCCGTCGTCGTCCCCCTCGAAGCAGAACGTGGAGGCGGAGAAGACCCGGATGTCGCCCTGCGGGCCGGGCAGCGGGACGCAGCCGTGCTCGGCGGTGTCCCAGTGCTCGCGGCGGCCCAGCAGCCGGGCCTCCTCGTGCGCGGGGGAGATCCGGAAGACCCGGGGGTACACCGGCCATGGCTCGTGCTCGGGGCGGTCCCAGCCCGGCAGGGGATTGATGTCCAGCTGGACGACGGAGGCGGCGTGCTGACGCAGCACGGTCCCCAGGCAGTCCGCGCCGGTGTCGCCGCCGCCGACGATCACCACGTCCTTGCCCTGCGCGCTGATCGGGGACGAGGCGAGATCACCCTCGCACACCCGGTTGGCCAGCGTCAGGTAGTCCATGGCCTGATGGATTCCGGTCAACTCCCTCCCCGACACGGGTAGTTCCCGCCAGGCGCGGGCGCCCACCGCGAGCAGCACCGCGTCGTGCTCGGCGATCACCCGGTGCGCGTCGAGGTCCCCGCCGACCTCGGTGCCGGTGCGGAAGCGGGTGCCCTCGGCCCGCATCTGGCGCAGCCGCCGGTCCAGGTGGTGCTTCTCCATCTTGAACTCCGGTATCCCGTACCGGAGCAGGCCGCCCAGCCGGTCGTCCCGCTCGTACACCGTGACCGTGTGCCCGGCCCGGGTGAGCTGCTGCGCGGCGGCCAGCCCCGCGGGCCCCGAGCCGACCACCGCCACGGTGCGGCCGGTGTGCCGCTCCGGGGGGAGGGGGACGGCGAGGCCCTCGGCCCAGGCCCGGTCGGCGATCGCCACCTCCACGTTCTTGATCGTGACGGGGTCGGCGTTGATCGTGAGGACGCAGGCGCTCTCGCAGGGGGCGGGGCAGAGCCGCCCCGTGAACTCGGGGAAGTTGTTGGTGGCGTGCAATCGATCGGACGCCGCCACCCAGTCCTCGCGGAAGACCAGGTCGTTCCAGTCGGGGATCATGTTCCCGAGCGGACAGGCGGCGTGGCAGAACGGGATGCCGCAGTCCATGCACCGGCCCGCCTGCGCGGAGACGATCGGCAGCAGGCCCTGGCCCGTGTACACCTCCTGCCAGTCCTGCACCCGCTCGTCCACCGGGCGCCGTTCGGGAGTACGGCGAGGGGTGGTGAGAAAGCCCTTGGGGTCCGCCATGGCCGCCTCCGGCGCGCCTGCGTGACGATCATGAAGAGCACGGTGGCCGCGTCCCCCGGCGAACTGCACCGTCTGGCCACCATACGTCCGCTTCGTGCGGATTTCGATGGCGTGGGGGACGCGGCCGGCGCGCGGACCGTGGCGGGAGGGGTCAGGCGGCGGCCCCCACCTCCGCGGCCCGCGGGTTGATCAGCACGATGTCGCAGGTCGCGCGGCGCATCAGCTCCTGTCCCGCGCTCGCGTCCATCAGCGCGGAGAGCCCGCCGTGCGTCGGGGCGCCGATCACGATGGCGCGCGCCCCCGTCGCCTCGGCGTGCTCGGCGATGAGCCGCCCGACCTCGCCGTGTCCGGTGGCGTGCCGCAGGACGTGCCCGACCGCGGGGACGCCCTGCGCGGTGAGCCGGTCGAGGTGCTCGCGCACCGCGGTGCGGGCGGACTCCAGACCCTCGCCCTCGGCGGCCGACTCCCCGGAGACGGCCGCCTCCTCGGCGTGGACGACGTACACGGTGCGGCCGTTGATCGTCGCCAGCCGGCCGGCGGCCTCGGCGACCCGCTCGGCGTGGGGGGAGCCGTCGACGGCGGCGACGATCGCGCCCTTGGCGGCATCGCTCGCCACGGCCGCGGCGTGCTCGACCGGGAGCAGCGACGGCGCGGTGGCGTCGGCCGCGTCCGGTGCGGAGGCCGCCTCCGGCGCGACCTGCTCGGCCTGGAGCCGTTCGGCCTGACCCAGCAGGCCGTGCGCCGTGGAGAGGATGACGATGCCCAGCACCAGGGCGCCCGCGCCGATGTAGAACGGCACGTGGATGTTGAAGGCCTCCACCAGCTTGCCCGCGGCGAAGGGGGCCAGGCCGCCGCCGATGAAGCGGACGAAGCCGTACGCGGCCGAGGCGACGCTGCGGTCCACCGGCGACACGGTCATCACGGCCTGGGTGGTCACCGTGTTGTTGACGCCGATGAAGACGCCGGCGACGATCACGCAGACGATCAGGACGGTCCGGTTGTTCGTCCAGATCGCGATGGCCAGCACGGTCAGGGCGAACAGCGCCAGGTTGGCGTACAGCGTCCTGGCGATGCCGAGGCGGGCCTGCAGCCGCGGCGCGCCGAAGACGGCGAAGAGCGCGACCAGGGCGCCCCAGCCGGTGAAGACCAGGCCGAGCTGGATGGCGCCGAGCCCCATCGGGAACGGGGCGTAGCCGAGCACGGTGAAGAACGCCCAGTTGTAGCAGAGCGCGGTCAGCGACAGCGTCAGCAGACCGCGGTGGCGCAGCGCCTTGAGCGGCTCGCTCAGCCCGGTCCTGCGGGCCGGCAGTGGCATCGGCTCGACGAGCACCACGGTGGCGATCAGCGCGATGGACATCAGCACCGCGACCCCGAAGAACGGTCCGCGCCAGCTCACTTCACCCAGCATGCCGCCGAGCAGCGGGCCCACCGCGATGCCGACGCCCAGCGCGGTCTCGTAGAGGATGATCGCGCCGACGAAGCCGCCGCTCGCCGACGCGACGATCACCGCGAGGGAGGTGGCGATGAAGAGCGCGTTGCCGACGCCCCAGCCGGCCCGGAAGCCGACGATGCCGCCGATGCTCCCCGACGCACCGGCCAGCGCGGCGAACACCACGATCAGGGCGAGGCCCGCGATCAGCGTCTTCTTGGCCCCCACCCGGCTGGAGACCCAGCCGGTGATCAGCATGGCGACCGCGGTGACCACCAGATAACTGGTGAACAGCAGCGTCACCTGGCTGGGGGAGGCGTCCAGTTGGCTTGATATCGCGGGCAGGATCGGGTCGACGAGGCCGATCCCCATGAACGAGACCACACAGGCGAAGGCGACCGCGAAGACGGCCTTCGGCTGTTTGAACGGATTCACGGAACTGGACGATTGCGCGTGCGCCGTCATGTAGGTGCTCCGATGTCGAACGGATTCCTGATCAATCGGTGGAGCGCTGGGCGGTGGGCGAGCCGGCCGGGGGACCCAGCCGGGTGAGGGCCTCGATGGCCGGCAGCGCGGCGCTCAGCGCCGCCCGCTCGTCCGCGCTCAGATGCTCCAGCAACTCCCCGAGGCGCTCGGCCCGTACCGCACGGCGCCGGGCGATCGCGGCCCGGCCGGCGTCGGTGATGTGGACGAGGACGACCCGGCCGTCCGCCGGGTCGGCCGCGCGCTCCGCCAGTCCCGCTTCCTGGAGCCGCGAGACCACCTGTGTCATCGCGGGCTGGGTGACCCCCTCCAGGGCCGCCAGCTCGGTCAGCCGGAAGGGCCCGGACTGCTCCAGGGTCGACAGCGTCGCCACCGTGGTGAGGGACAGCTCGCTCGGCTGGGTGAGCCTGCGCAGCATGCGGTACAGCCGCTCCAGGGCCCTGGCCGCGTCGACCGCCTCGGCGTGGGCCGCGTCGTCGGAAAGATGCATAAGGAATTTATATCACTTGCTTATGTATCACGGCAGGGGGCGTCCGCGGCGGGGCGTCCCGCCGCGTTCCGGCAGTACCCGCGGGCATGCGGAAGCCCCCGTGCGCGCCGGGGCGCACGGGGGCTTCGCAGGGGTGGTGCTACAGCCCGTACCGCTCGCGGGCCTCCTCGACGGCCTCGCGCTTGACCTCGCCGCGCGCGGCCAGCGCCGCGAGCGCCGCCACGACGACCGACTGCGGGTCGACGCCGAAGTGACGCCGGGCCGCCTCGCGGGTGTCGGAGAGGCCGAAACCGTCGGTGCCGAGGGAGTACCAGTCCTGCGGCACCCACTGGCTGATCTGGTCCGGGACCGCGCGCATCCAGTCGCTCACCGCGAGCACCGGACCGGGGGCACCCTCCAGGACCCGGGCGACGTGCGGCAGCGGCGGTTCCTCACCGCGCAGCCGGGCCGCGTCGTACGCCAGACCGCCGCGGCGCAGCTCGGTCCACGAGGTGGCCGACCAGACGTCCGCCGCCACGCCCCACTCGGCGGCCAGCAGCCGCTGTGCCTCCAGCACCCAGTGGACCGCGGTGCCCGACGCGAGCAGTTGCAGGCGCGGCGCGTCACCGGCCAGCCCCGCGGTGCCCGCCTCGCGGAAGCGGTACAGGCCGGCCACGATGTCCTCCTCGACGCCGGGGGCGTCGGGCATCGGCGGCTGCGTCTTGGTCTCGTTGTAGACCGTGAGGTAGTAGAAGACGTTCTCGGCGTCCGGCCCGAACATGCGCCGCAGGCCGTCGCGGACGATCACGCCCAGCTCGTACGCGAACGCCGGGTCGTAGGCGACCGCCGCCGGATTGGTGGAGGCGATCAGGTGGGAGTGGCCGTCCGCGTGCTGCAGGCCCTCGCCGGTCATGGTGGTGCGCCCGGCGGTCGCGCCGACCAGGAAGCCGCGGCCGAGCTGGTCGCCCAGGGCCCACATCTGGTCGGCGGTGCGCTGCCAGCCGAACATCGAGTAGAAGATGTACAGCGGGATCATCGGCTCGCCGTGCGTGGCGTACGCGGTGGCCGCGGCCGTGAACTCGGCCATCGAACCGGCCTCGGTGATCCCCTCGTTGAGGACCTGGCCGTCCTTGGCCTCCTTGTAGTACATCAGCATGTCCCGGTCGACCGGGTCGTAGGTCTGGCCGAGCGGCGAGTAGATGCCCGCGCTCGGGAAGAGCGACTCCATGCCGAACGTGCGCGCCTCGTCGGGGACGATCGGCACCCAGCGGCGGCCGGTCTCCTTGTCCCGCATCAGGTCCTTCACCAGCCGGACCAGGGCCATGGTGGTGGCGATCTCCTGCGCGCCGGAGCCCTTGTTCAGTGCCTCGAAGGCCTTGGCCGGCGGCTCGGGCAGGGCCACGGGGTGCACGGTGCGGGCCGGGGCCGGGCCGCCGAGGGCGGCGCGGCGCTCCTGGAGGTAGCGCACCTCGGGCGAGTTCGCGCCCGGGTGGACGTAGGGCACCAGGTCCGTGTCGAGGGAGCTGTCCGGGATCGGCAGCTCCAGCAGGTCCCGCATCGCGCGGAACTGCTCGCCGGACAGCTTCTTCATCTGATGGTTGGCGTTGCGCGACTCGAAGCCGGGACCGAGCGTCCACCCCTTCACCGTCTGCGCCAGGATCACGGTGGGCGCGCCCTTGTGCTCGACCGCGGCACGGTAGGCCGCGTACACCTTGCGCGGCTCGTGGCCGCCGCGGGAGGTGTGGAAGCACTCGGCGATCTTCGCGTCGGTCAGCAGGCGGGCCATCTCCACCAGCGCCGGGTCGGCGCCGAAGAAGTGGTCGCGGATGTACGCGGCGTCGCGGGTGGCGTACGTCTGGAACTGGCCGTCCGGTACCTCGCGCAGCCGCCGCACCAGGGCGCCGGTGGTGTCGAGCGCGAACAACTCGTCCCAGGCGGAGCCCCACAGCGACTTGACGACGTTCCAGCCGGCCGCGCGGAACTGGGCCTCCAGTTCCTGCACGATCTTGAAGTTGGCGCGCACCGGGCCGTCGAGCCGCTGGAGATTGCAGTTGATGACGAAGGTGAGGTTGTCCAGTCCCTCACGGCCGGCGAGCGCCAGGGCCGCGGTCGACTCGGGCTCGTCCATCTCGCCGTCACCGAGGAACGCCCACACGTGGGAGGCCGAGGTGTCCTTGATGCCGCGGTGGTGCAGGTAGCGGTTGAAGCGCGCCTGGTGGATGGCGCTCAGCGGGCCGAGCCCCATGGAGACGGTGGGGAACTCCCACAGCCACGGCAGCCGGCGCGGGTGCGGGTACGAGGGCAGGCCGTTGCCGCCCGCCTCCTGGCGGAAGCGGTCGAGGTCGGCCTCGGTGAGCCGGCCGTCGAGGAAGGCGCGGGCGTAGATCCCGGGGGAGGCGTGGCCCTGGATGTAGAGCTGGTCGCCGGAGGCCGGCCGCGAGTCGCCGGACAGTGCGGAGCCCAGTGCCTGCTTGCCGTGGAAGAAGTGGTTGAAGCCCGTCTCGTACAGCCAGGCCGCCGAGGCGAAGGTGGCGATGTGGCCGCCGAGGCCGAGGCGGCTGCCGCGGGTGACCATCGCCGCCGCGTTCCACCGGTTCCAGCCGGCGATGCGGCGCTCCATCTCCTCGTCGCCCGGCAGCTCCGGCTCGGCGGCGGTCGCGATGGTGTTGACGTACGCCGTCTCCAGGGGACTGGGCACGTCGAGCCCCTGGGCCCGGGCGTGGTCCAGCGTCCGCCGCATCAGGTAGGCGGCGCGGTGGGGACCGGCGGCATGGCTGACCGCGTCCAGGGAGGCGGCCCACTCGCCGGTCTCCTCGGGGTCAAGGTCGGGCAGGTGAGCGGGTGTGCTCGGCGTGGCGTCGGTCATCGGTGACCGCCTTCCAGGTGGTTCGGGGCGGGGCCGCCTTCAGCATAGTTCTGATCGATGATCGATCAAATAGATGTGACGCGTGTCACGGAAGTATGCACCCGGAGGAACGCGCCCAGCGGTGACTCAGGTGCGTGGCGCGCACCCGAGCACGTGTTCCTTCACCAGCTCGCCCACCCGCGGGTCGCCGCGCCGGAAGACCTCGACGACCGCCTGGTGCTCCTCGGCGTACGACTGCTGCCGGGTCCCCAGCCAGCGGATCGACAGCGCCGTCCAGATCTCGATGCCCAGCGACTCCCAGGTGTGCAGCAGCACGCTGTTGCCGGACGCGCGCACCAGCTCCCGGTGGAAGGCGACCGTGTGCCGCACCTGGGCCTGTCCGTCCCCGTCCCGGTCGGCGGCGTACAGCAGGGCGACCTCGGCCTCCAGGGCCGACAGGTCCGACCGCAGCCGGGGCGCCGCCAGTTCGGCGGCGATCTGCTCCAGGCCGGCCCGCACCGGGTAGATCTCCTCCAGGTCGGCCGCCGTCAGATTGCGCACCCGTACGCCCTTGTTCGGCGCCGACTCGATGAGCCGCATGACCTCCAGCTCGCGCAGCGCCTCGCGCACCGGCGTCTGGCTGACCTCCAGCTCGACCGCGATCCCGCGCTCGACGATCCGCTCGCCCGGCTTCCAGCGCCCGCTGACGATGCCCTCCACGATGTACTCGCGGATCTGCTCGCGCAGCGAGTGGACGACGGGGGGCGCCATGCGGACTCCTCGGAAACGACGGCGGATGCGGCAACTGCCTAGACGATACGGCGGCCACCCCGTCCGGCGCCGTTTTCCGCGGCGCGGGCCGCTACGCGGGGGAGTAGACGACGGTCACCGGCGCGTGGTCCGACCAGCGCTCGGGATGGGTGGCCGCGCGCTCGACGCGGGCCGTCGTGGCACGGGCGGCGAGGCCGCGGGTGGCCACGTGCAGGTCGATGCGCCAGCCGGTGTCGTTGTCGAAGGCCCGGCCGCGGTACGACCACCACGTGTAGGGCCCGTCGCCCTCGGGGTGGAGCCGGCGGACGACGTCGGTCCAGCCGCCCTGGTCGTACAGCCGGGACAGCCAGGCGCGCTCCTCCGGCAGGAAGCCGGCCTTCTTCTGGTTGGCACGCCAGTTGCGCAGGTCGCGCTCGGCGTGCGCGATGTTCCAGTCACCGCAGACCAGTGCCTCGCGGCCGCCGGCGGCGCTCTTCTCGCGGAGTGTGGCCAGGTGGCCCAGGAACTCCTCCATGAAGCGTTCCTTCTCCGCCTGCCGCTCGGTGCCGACCTCGCCGGAGGGCAGGTAGAGGCTGGCGACCGTGATCCCGGGCAGGTCGATCTCGGCGTAGCGGCCGGAGCCGTCGAACTCCTGGGAGCCGAAGCCGATCCGCACCGCCTCGGGCTCCTGCCGCGAGTACACCGAGACCCCGGCGCGCCCCTTGGCCGCGGCGGGGGCGTGCACCACGTGCCAGCCCTGCGGCGCGCGCACCTCCTCCGGCAGCTGGCCGGGCTCCGCGCGTACCTCCTGGAGGCACACCACGTCGGCGGAGGTGGCCTCCAGCCAGGGCAGGAACCCCTTCGTGGCCGCGGCGCGCAGCCCGTTCACATTCACGGTCGTCACGGTGAGCATGACGGGGACGATACCCGGCGGCGGGGTCGCTCCCGACGGGTACGTTCCGTACGCACGTACGATATGCGGGTGCAGATCCGGAAGAGGCGCTACGACCACCCCGACGCCGTACTGCTGACCGCGCAGGTCCAGCAGGAGTACGTGGAGCGCTACGGCGACCCCGACGCGACCCCGGTGGACGTCGCGCATTTCGACGCCCCGTACGGCCGGTTCCTGCTCGGCTACCTCGACGGCGCGCCCGTGGCGACCGGCGGCTGGCGGGCCCAGGACGCCTCCCCGGACGGTTTCGAGGACGGCGACGCCGAACTCAAGCGCATGTATGTCGTCCCGCAGGCCCGAGGCAAGGGCCTGGCCCGGCAGATGCTCGCGGAACTGGAGCGCGACGCGGCCGCCGCAGGCCGTACCCGCATGGTGCTGGAGACCGGCCTGATGCAGCCCGAGGCGATCGCCCTCTACACCTCCAGCGGCTACACGCCGGTCACCAAGTTCGGTCACTACAGGGACAGTCCGCTCAGCGTGTGCCTCGGCAAGTCGCTGCTCGCCATCGGCCCGGCCTCGGCCACCAGCACGCTGCCCGCGTAGCCTGGGGGCATGATCGAGGACAGCGGGACCGCCCGCCTCGCGGCGGGCAAGTACCTCCTCGTCACCACCTACCGCCGGGACGGCCGCACCGTGCCGACCCCGGTGTGGGTGGTGCGCGACGGCGACGCCCTGGGTGCGTGGACGGCCGCCGACTCCGGCAAGGTCAAGCGGATCCGCAACCGGGCCGACGTCCTGGTCGGTCCCTGCGACGTGCGCGGCAGGCCGACGGGGGATCAGGTGCCCGCCCGCGCCGAGATCCTGGGGGCGCAGGACGCCGACCGCTACCGATCCCTGGTCGCGCGCAAGTACGGGCTGATGGGCCGGCTCACCCTCTGGGGCAGCCGGCTGCGCCGGGGCCGCGAGGGCACGGTGGGTGTGCGGATCACCCTCGCGTGAGCGCTCGGTCCGCTCCGTCCGCCCGGTCCGGCGTGTGCACGGTCAGCGTCTGCCGCGACTGCTGCTGCGGTACCGAGAAGGTCCCAGGCGTCGACCACGCGGCGCAGTTGGCCGGGTTGGAGGGAGCGCTCGACGGGGTGTGCCGGGTGCGGGTCACCGACTGCCTCGACGTGTGCGAGCAGGCCAATGTCGTGGTGGTCCAGCCGTCGCCCCGGGGGCGTGCGGCGGGTGGCCGTCCCGTCTGGCTCGGCCTCGTCAACGACCCCGGCGCCGTGGAGGACATCACGGCCTGGGTGCGCGCCGGGGGCCCGGGTCTCGCGGAGCCGCCGGCGGTGCTGGAGCTGTACGCCATCAGGCCGCCGACCCGCCAGGGCGACGGCTGACGCGGCCCTCGCGGCGAACGGAAGGGCCGCACGGGCGGCGTTGCCCGTACGGCCCGGAACCAGCCCTGGGGAAGGGTCAGTCGATGCTGCGCAGGATGTGCAGCTCGTTCAGATCGTCCTCGTACCCGGCGAGCAGGATCGGCGCGGACCTGGCCCAGACGTCCAGATTGCGCACCTCCCGCTGCGGGTTGGGCTGATCGTCGGGCTCCTTGGGGAGCTGGTTCCGCTTTGACTTCTCGGGTGTCACCGCGCACTCCTTCGTGTCGGGTGAGCCGGACGCCGGGCCCGGCCGCTGCCGGACGCCTCCGCCCGGTCGGGCTGATGGGCTGAGCGGACGCGGTGGCGCCGGTTGCGGAACCGGGCGGGGGCCGCGGTGGGCGGCTCCTCCCGGGGCGGAGGCCGTGGGTGGGTGGTGCTCGCCCAGGGGCCGTTCCGTCGACCCCCAGCGTAAGCCCGCCCGGGGGGCACCACCATCCAATTGGCCGCGACGCGACCGGAGTGGGGGCTGTCGCCCGGTGTCAGCCCGTGCGCCGGGAGGCTCCGCCGCGCGCGCAGGCAAGGGTTGCCCATACGGCGCGGCCCGTACCGCGGGTGGGCGGTTTGACACCCCAGCCTTCGGCCAAATGGGCGACGAGGGCGAGTCCGCGGCCGTTCTCGTCGGCATCCGCCGCCCGGCGGCTCAGCGGGCCGGCGTCGCCGCGCCCCTCGTCGACGATCTCCACGTGCAGCAGTCCGCCCGCGGTCCACAGCACGCAGGCGACGTGCTCGCTCCCGCTGTGCAGCACCGCGTTGGTGAAGAGTTCCGTGACGACGAGCCCGGCGTCGTCGCCCAGTGCCTCCAGGCCCCAGTGGCCCAGCGTCGACCGCACCTGGCGGCGGGCGATCCCGACCGACGAGGCGTGCGCCGGGAGGCGAAGCCGGAAGGTGTCCCGGGCGCTGAGGGCATGAAGCACACAGGTAACTATGGCCAGAGCTTGCACAGAAGGCAAGGGTCATTCTGCAAATTGCACAATCGCCAATACAGGGTGTCGGTTCCATTCCTGACATGGCACACTGCTGCCATGGGAGACAGGGATCGTGGCTGAGGCCAGGGCCGGTGGAGCGCCGACCGTCCTGCGCGTCATCCTCGGCAAACGCCTCCACCACCTGCGCGAGAAGGCCGGGCTCTCGTACGAGCAGGCCGCGCGGGCCCTCGACGTCACCCACGCCACCGTCCGCCGCATGGAGAAGGCCGAGGTCGGCCTCCGTATCCCGTACGTGGAGAAGCTGCTCGGCCTCTACGGGGTGCCGCGGGCCGAGGCCGACGCCTTCGTCGACCTCGCCCGGGAGGGCAACCAGCCCGGCTGGTGGCACCGTTACCGGGACGTCCTGCCCTCCTGGTTCAGCGCGTTCGTCAGTCTGGAGGCCGAGGCGGGCACGATCCGCGCCTACGAGCCGCACTACGTGCCCGGCCTGCTGCAGACCGAGGAGTACGCCCGCGCCGTGCTCCGGGCCGGCAGCCCGCACGCGTCGGCCGCCGAGACCGAGCGGGCCGTCGCCCTGCGGCTGGAGCGCCAGGCGCTGCTGTGCCGGCCCGGCGCGCCGCTGCTGTGGGTGGTCATGGACGAGACCGTGCTGCGGCGCCCCATCGGCGGCGCCGACGTCATGCGCGCGCAGCTCGACCGCCTTGTGGCGGCGTGCGAACTCCCTTACGTACGACTGCAGATCATGCCTTTCAGTGCCGGCCCGCACCCCGCGATGTACGGGCCTTTCCACATCTTCCGGTTCCAGGTCCAGGAGCTGCCGGACATCGTCTTCACCGAGAGCCTGGTCGGCGCCGCCTACCTGGACGACCGGGACGACGTGTCCGTCTTCCTCGAGGCCCTGGACCGGATGTGCGCGCAAGCCTCGCCCGCACACAGCACCGCAGCCATCCTCGATGGCATCCGCAAGGAGATCTGACACACATGGACGACCGCATATACAACGGCATGCGTGCCCAGGACCTCGGAACCGAGGGCTGGCACAAGCCGTGGAGCGGCGGCAACGGGGGAAGTTGCGTGGAAGCCATGAAACTGGCGGACGGCAGAGTCGCGCTGCGGCAGTCCACCGACCCCGATGGGCCGGCGCTCATCTACACGGACCTGGAGATCAAGATGTTCATCCAGGGCGCGAAGGACGGAAAGGCGGACTTCCTGCTGTCCTGAGCCCCCGGTTGACGACTTCGAGTGAATACGGCCCGCGCGGGCAACCGCGGTGACCAACGGGCCGTCTCCGGCGGTGATCCGCCGGACGGACGGGACAAGGGGAGCATCACCATGGCCGAGGACTTCGGACCGCTGTACGAGCCGGGCGTCGCCTATGTGCGCATCGCCGCGGCCGACGCGGCGACCGCCCACCGCGTCGCCGATCTCATCGCCTCCCGCTACCCCGGCACCCGCCCGGCGAGCGTGACCACCAATGCCGACGGGCTGGTGGAGTTCGCCCTGTTCACCCACACACTGGAGTCGAGCCCCACCCACCCGTACGACAACTGAGCCGCGGCACGCCGCGGCGGCCTCACCGCCCCGCGGCGTACCGCCAGAAGTCGCGCATCAGCGCGGGCGCGGTGGGGCCGGCCAGTTCCCGCTGGGTGAGCAGCACGGTGACCGCGCCGGTCGACGGCACGATGTGCGCCGCCGTGCCGGTGCCGCCGACCCAGCCGTAGCGGCCCGGCACGTTCCACGGCTCGACGGCCGCGACGTCGACCGATCCGCCGAAGCCCCAGCTCTGGCCCTCCAGGAACAGGGGGCTGGCCTCGCGCTGGCCGGGTGTCAGACGATCGGTCGTCATCAGCCGCACCGACTCCGGCGACAGCACCCGCCGGCCGGCCCCGCCGCCGTCGATGCCGCCGCCCAGCAGCATGCGGGCGAAAGCGTGCAGGTCGTCGGCGGTCGACACCAGTCCTCCGGCGCCCGAGGGGAAGGGGGGCACGCTGCTCCACTGCCCGTCCGGCGCGTCGACGAGCTGCAGCCCGCCCGGCTGGTCGGCCCGGTAGTAGCCGGTGAACCGGCCGAGGTCGTCCGGCGGCACCGCGAAGCCGGTGTCCTCCATGCCGAGCGGCTCGAAGATCCGCTCCGCCAGGAACTCCGGCAGCGACCGCCCGGCCACCCGGGCGATCAGCACGCCCTGGATGTCGGACGTGGTGTTGTACAGCCAGGCCTCGCCCGGCTGCTCCAGCAGCGGGATGCGCGAGAGCGCCGCCATCCAGGCGTCCGGCTCCGCGACGTGCTGGGGCATCGGCGGCCCCTGCTTCAGCTCGGCGAACAGCGGCACGACAGCCGGGAGCGAGAAGTCGGAAGGGAAGCCGTAGCCGGCCCGGGCGTCCAGCAGATCGGCCACGGTGATCGGGCGTTCCGCCGGGACCACGTCGTCCACCGGGCTGCGCGGGGTCCTGACGACCACCGGCGACGCCAGTTCCGGCAGCCACTTCGCCACCGGGTCGTCCAGCGTGAGCCGCCCGTCGTCCACCAGCGTCATGAGGGCCGCGGCGGTGATCGGCTTGGAGAGCGAGGCGATGCGGAAGATCGAGTCCCGGGCCATCGGGGCCGGGGCCGTGCCCGCGATGCCGGCCGTGCCGACGGCCGCCACCTCGGTCCGCCCGCCGCGGGCCACCAGGCCCACCGCCCCCGGCACCGTTCCGTCGTCGACGTACGCCTTGAGGATGTCGTGCAGATCGGTCATCGGTCCACCTTCGGGAAAGTACGGTCGGAAAGGCAGACCGCCCGGGCGCGCGGAACTCATCGGCCGCGGGCCCGGTGACTGCCCTGGACCGCACCGACCACCGCTGTCCCCGGGCTTGTTGACGGCCCGCTATGCCGGAGCCGCGCCTGTGCCCGCGGGCCGCCGCTCCGTTCCGAGGCCGGTCGCCCGGGCCAGCCGGCGGTGGGAGTCCAGGAGTGCCGCGCGGTCGTACCCGGCCGTGCTGACCAGGACCTCGTCCGCCCCGGTGCGTGCGACCAGTCCGGAGAGCGCCGCCGCGGCCTCCGCCTCGGTGCCGTGGATGCCACCGGCCAGCGACTCCTCGAAATGGTCGCGTTCGCGGGCGGTCATGGGGCCCGTCAGGATCTCCTCCGGCGGCCCCAGTGGCGGGAAGTCCCCGTGGCTGCGGGAGTACGCGGCCGACCAGGCCTCGGAGACCAGCAGCCGGCGCGCCGCCTCCGTGGTGGCCGCGACCGCGACCGGGGTGGAGACCACCACGTACGGCCCCGCCGCCCACGCCGAGGGCCGGAAATCGGCGCGGTACCGGTCGATCGCCGCCCGCATCCGCTCCTCGTCACGGCCCGCGATCACCAGCGGCAGCCCGAAGGCCGCCGCCTGCGCCGCCCCCGAGCCCGTGGCCAGCACGAACGTCGGGACGCGCAGTCCCTCCGGCGGCCGGGCGTGCACGGCTCCGCCCCCGCCCGGGCTGCCGGTGAAGTAGCCCAGCAGCTCGGTCAGCAGCCCCGCGAAGTCGTCCGCCGCGCTGGAGTCCCTGCCCAGTGCCCTCCGCACGCCGTCGGTGAAGCCCACCGAGCGGCCCAGCCCCATGTCGATCCGGCCGGGGAACAGCGATTCCAGCACCCCGAACTGCTCGGCCACCACCAGCGGCCGGTGGTTCGGCAGCATCACCCCGCCGGTGCCCACCCTGATCCGGGACGTCGCCCCCGCGATCGCCGCGGCCAGCACGGCGGGCGACGACCCCGCCAACCCCGGCACGCCGTGGTGCTCCGACACCCAGAAGCGGTGGTAGCCGAGCTCCTCGGCCCGCTGCGCCAGCCACACGGTGTCGCGCAACGCCTGCGCGGGCTCCTGCCCCTTGCGCACCGGGGACCGGTCGAGGAGCGAGAGCCGGAAGGACGGCGGAAGAACGGGAAGCGGCGGCGAGGTCACCCCCTCTTCAACGTCCCGTGCGGCCCCGGATTCCCGCGCTCCGAGATCTTCGTACGCCACGCGAGGGCCGCGCTCCCGGGGTAGCCTCGGGGAAGACCAGCGGGGACGGCCGGAGGCTGCGATGACGGAAGCCGCGCGCGCGACGGGGCGGGGCGGTGGGCTGACGCTCGGGGAAGCGGCGGGACGGTGGGTGCTCGTCGCCGTCGTGCTCGGGTCGGGCATGACCTTCCTCGACAGCACGGTCGTCAACGTCGCGCTCCCCACCATCGGCCGTGAGCTCGGCGCCTCCCTCGAGGGGCTCCAGTGGACGGTCAACGCCTACACCCTCACGCTGGCCGCGCTCATCCTGCTCGGCGGCTCCCTCGGGGACCGCTTCGGGCGGCGCAAGATCTTCATGATCGGCACGGTGTGGTTCGCGCTGGCCTCGCTCATGTGCGGCCTGGCGCCCGACATCCACGTACTGATCACCGCCCGCGCCCTCCAGGGCATCGGCGGCGCCCTGCTGACACCGGGCTCGCTCGCGCTGATCCAGTCGTCCTTCGCCTCCGAGGACCGGGCCCGCGCGATCGGGGTCTGGTCCGGCCTCGGCGGTATCGCCGGGGCGCTGGGGCCGCTGCTGGGCGGCTGGCTGGTCGACGCCGTCAGCTGGCGCTGGGTCTTCTTCATCAATTTGCCGCTGGCCGCACTGGTGCTCATGGTGTCGTCCCGGCACGTCCCGGAGAGCCGGGACGAGTCCGCCACCGGCGACTTCGACGTGGCGGGCGCCGTGCTCGGCGCCGTGGGCCTCGCCGGCGTCACCTACGCGCTGATCGGCGCGGGCGGGCACCAGGCCGACCTGGCCGCCGTCGGGATCTCCGGCTTCCTGGGTCTGGCGGCGCTGGCCGGCTTCGTGTGGACCGAACGGCGCAGCAGCCACCCCATGCTGCCGCCCGGCCTCTTCGCCAACCGCCAGTTCACGGCCGCGAACCTGGTGACCTTCGCCGTGTACGCCGCGCTCGGCGGTGTCTTCTTCTTCCTGGTGCTGGAGCTGCAGACCGAGGCCCGGTTCTCCCCGCTGGCCGCCGGCTCCGCGCTGCTGCCGATCACGATCATCATGCTGGCGCTGTCGGAGCGCTCGGGGCGGGTGGCCGAGCGGATCGGCCCGCGCATCCCCATGACGGTCGGCCCCGCGGTGTCCGCGGGGGGACTGCTGCTGATGCTGCGCATCGGCGCCGACGCCTCGTACGTGGCCGACGTCCTGCCGGCGGTGTGCGTCTTCGGACTCGGCCTCGCCTGCACGGTGGCCCCGCTGACCGCGACCGTGCTCGGGGCGGCCGACGTACGGCACGCGGGCACCGCCTCCGGAGTGAACAACGCCGTCGCCCGGGCGGCGGGCCTGCTGTCGGTGGCGGCCCTGCCGCTGATGGTGGGACTGTCCGGTGACGACTACGAGAACCCGGCGGCCTTCGGGCACGGCTTCCGCCTCGCCGTGCTGATCTGCGCCGGGCTGCTCGTGGTGGGATCCGTGCTGGCGTGGACCTTCATCCGCTCGGATGTGCTGAAGGAGACCCCGGAGGAGCCGGACAAGGAGCTGCCGCCCCTCCACCACCACTGCGCGATCGTGGCCCCGCCGCTCCAGTGCAACGCGCAGGGGGCGCCGCCGCCCCCGTCCTCCCGGCCGACATCCTGATCCGGCCGGCGCCGCACAGCGCGCCCGCGGAGGATCAGTACTCGTCCGCGCCCCGCACCAGGTGCATCGCGGCCTCCTCGGCGGAGGCGGCGGCCCCGTCGACACCGATGTCGTACGCGACCATGCCCTCGGTCTCGTAGTGCGCGCCCTCGTCCGGGGCGACCAGCCGGCCCGCACGCGGCCCGCCGACCTCGTCGTCGATCAGCTCACCGTCGGTGTCCCAGGCGTCGCCGATGCCGTCACCGGTGGGGACGGCCAGGTCCGGCAGCTCCTCGGCCAGACGCTCGTCCAGCGTCTCCCCCCGCAGGCGGCCCTCCGCGGTGGTGGCCGCCTTGTTCACCGCCCAGGGCCGCTCCGGCGGTGAGTAGCCCTCGTCGAGCACCTGGTCCACGCCGTGGTAGTCCAGCGTGTCCTCGGGCTCCAGCAACCCGGCGTCGTCCTGCACCTCGGAACCGTCCGGCTGGTAGACCTCATCACCCATGTCGTTGTCGCTCATGTCCGTCTCCTCGCTCACGCGCCGCCACCACCGACGTCGGCGCGCCGCCTTACGGGCCGCGTGCCCCCTCTGCCTCCAAGACTCTTCCGTTCGGACGCCGAACGCCACCCGAAAGCGGGAAAAAGCCCGGTCGTGGCGGTGTTCCCCGGACATTCACCCGGCGGACCGGTGCCCGCCGCCACGAACCCCTGGTCCGCTCCGCCGCCCGGCGGCACCCTTGCCTGCGATCACACGCACCTGACGTCGAGTCGACAAGGATCGGTGGGATGACGGGTATCAGTCGCCGGAAGTTCGTGGCCCTGTCCGCGGGAGCGGCCGCGGGCGCCGCCGTCACGCAGTCGGGCGCCGCGGCGCCCCAGCAGCAGGCGGCAGCCGCCGCGGGCACCATCGCCGACGTACGGCACGTGGTCGTGCTGATGCAGGAGAACCGCAGCTTCGACCACTACTTCGGGACGCTGGGGGGTGTGCGCGGTTTCGGTGACCGCGCCACGATCACCCTGTCCGGCGGCCAGTCGGTCTTCAACCAGCCGAACGGCACCGGACGTCAGTACCCCTGGCGGCTCAGCGCCACGCCCGCCGCCGGCGGCGTCGACCCCGAGACGCTCGCCCAGTGCAACGGCGACCTGCCGCACAGCTGGTCCTCCCAGCACGCCGCCTGGAACAAGGGCGCCCTGGACTCCTGGGTGTCCGGCGTCGGCAACGTGCGCTCCCTCGGCCACCTCACCCGGGCCGACATCCCCTTCCACTACGCCCTCGCGGACGCCTACACCATCTGCGACGCCTACTACTCGTCCACCCTGAGCGCGACCGGGCCCAACCGGACGTATTTGTGGAGCGGCAAGGTCGACTCCTCCAGCAACGACGGCGGCGACGAGTCGGGCCTGACCTGGCAGACGTACGCCGAGGCCCTGCAGAACGCCGGGGTGAGCTGGCGGGTCTACCAGAACGCCGACGACAACTACGGCGACAACGGCCTGGCGTACTTCAAGCAGTTCACCCAGGCCGCCGCCGGCACCCCGCTGCACGACCGCGGCATGGCCTCCGTCCCGCGCGTGACCGGCTCCACGCCGGACGACATCGTGGCCGCCATCAAGGCCGACGTCCTGGCCGGCACGCTGCCCCAGGTCTCGTGGATCGTCCCCAACCAGGCCTTCTCCGAGCACCCCTACGCCCCGCCCGGCGACGGCGCGCACTTCGTGCACCAGGTGCTCCAGGCCCTGAGCGCGAACCCGGCGGTCCTCGACTCGACCGTGCTCTTCCTCAACTACGACGAGAACGACGGCTACTTCGACCACGTCCCGCCGCCCTCCCCGCCCGCCGGCACGGCCGGGGAGTTCCTGAGCGGCACGCCGTACGGGCTGGGCTTCCGCGTCCCGATGATCGTCGTCTCGCCCTGGACGCGCGGCGGCTGGGTGTCCTCCGAGGTGTACGACCACACCTCCGTCATCCGCTTCATGGAGCGCTGGACCGCCGCCCTCGGCACGCCCGCCACCAGCCCCAACATCAGCGCCTGGCGCCGCAAGGTGACCGGCGACCTGACCCGCTGCTTCGACTTCACCTCGCCGGTGAGCGGCCTGCCCGCCCTGCCCGCGACCTCCGTCATCGGCATCAACACCTGCGCTCCGCTGCCCAACCCCAAGCCCACCACCAACGCACTGCCCGTCCAGGAGGCGGGCACCCGGCCCGCCCGCGCCCTGCCCTACCAGCCCAACGGGTACCTGGACCGGCTGGAGTTCGGCAGCGGCGGCTCGATCCTGGCCTGGATCGCCATGAGCAACCAGGGGTCCCAGGCCACCGGCGCCGCGCACTTCTCCCTCCACCCCAACGCCTACCGCAGCCGCGTGCCCTGGCAGTACACGATCGACGCGGGCGGCACCGGCAGCGACTACTTCAACATCGGCTCCGGCTACGGCGAGGGCAAGTACGACCTGACCCTCGTCGGCCCCAACCGCTTCCTGCGCCGCTTCACCGGCGACGCCAAGGCGGCCGGCAAGGCCTGCGAGGTCGTCCCGTCCTACGCGGCCGCCCCCGACACGGGCAAGCAGGCGGTCTGGTTCCGCATGACCAACACCTCGGCCGCCGCCGTCACCTTCACCATCAAGGCGAACCAATACCGCACCGACGGCCCCTGGACGTACACCGTGCCCGCGGGCGGCAGCACCGACGACTTCTTCAACGCCGTCGCCTACTCGTCCGGCTGGTACGACTTCACGGTCACGATCGGCTCCGACGCGTCCTGGTCGCGCCGCTTCACCGGACACCTGGAGACCGGCGCCGCGAGCGTCACCGGCTGACCCACTCCCGGGGGGCCGTCACGCCTCCTCGTGGATGCCGATCACCTTGCGCAGCGCGTCACGCGCCTCGTGCGAGCTGCCGCCCTGCTCCAGCAGGGCGGCGGCGATCGCGTCCAGCTTGGTCTGCAGGGCGTGCTCCGCCCGGCGTTCGGTGTTCTTCAGCAGTGCCAGCAGGAGCAGGGTGACGGCCGTCATCAGGTCCGCCGCGAACAACTGCCAGTTCAGCGGCAGCCCGAGGACGTGGACGACGACGAAGGCGGACACCATGACGACGCACACCCCGTAGAAGGCGGGGGAGGCCGTGAAGTTCGACGCCCCCTCGGCCAGTTGCTCGAAGCGGCCGCCCCGGCCGCGTTCGTCGGTGCGTTCCACCGGGTGCTGGAAGGTCATGGCGTCCTCCTCGGGCGTCGGGTGCGGCGGGTCCGCGTCCTGCATCCCTGCTGCCCCGGACGGCCGGGCGCACCCCTGCCGGCGGGCGCGGCCGGGAGCGGGCCACCCGCGCCCGGCCGCGCCCGTGAACGGTCAGCAGATCCGGGGGAGTTGTTCGCCCAGCGGCAGGTCGACCACCCGGGTGCCGCCGAGCCCGGTGCGCGCGACCACCATGCCCGCGTGGTCCTCGACGCACTCGCCGATCACGGCCGCCCGCGCCCCCAGCGGGTGCGCGCGCAGAGCCGCCAGCACCGCGTCGGCGTGGGCCCGGGGGACGAAGGCCACGAGCTTGCCCTCGTTCGCCGCGTACAGCGGGTCCAGGCCGAGCACCGTGCAGGCGTTGGCGACCGGCGAGGGCACGGGCACCGCGCGCTCGTCGATGACGACGCCGACCCCGGAGGCTGCGGCGATCTCGTTGAGCGCGGCGGCGAGCCCGCCCCGGGTGGGGTCGCGCAGCACGTGGAGATCGGTCGTCACCGCGAGCATCGCCTCGACGAGACCGTTCAGCGGGGCGCAGTCGCTCTCGATCTCGACGTCGAACTCCAGCCCCTCGCGCACGCTCATGACGGCGACGCCGTGCGCGCCGATCTCCCCGCTGACGATGACGACGTCGCCCGGCTCCGCGCGCTGCGGCCGGATGTCGACCCCCTCGGGGACCAGCCCGATGCCCGCGGTGTTGATGTAGATCCCGTCCCCGTGGCCGGACTCGACGACCTTGGTGTCCCCGGTGACGATCTCGACCCCGGCGGTCCGCGCGGCCGCGCCGATCGCCTCGGCGACCCGGGCGACCAGCGGCATCTCCACCCCCTCCTCCAGGATGAACCCGCAGGACAGGAACGCCGGACGGGCGCCGCTCATCGCGAGGTCGTTGACCGTGCCGTTGACGGCCAGGTCCCCGATGCTGCCGCCGGGGAAGAACAGCGGCCGCACCACGTACGAGTCGGTGGAGAACGCCAGCCGCGCGCCGCCGAGCGGCACCACCGCGGAGTCGGCGAGCTGGGACAGCACGGCCCCGCCGAAGGCCGGGGCGAAGACGTGCCGGACCAGTTCGGCCGACAGCGTCCCGCCGCCGCCGTGCCCCATCACCACACGGGGCTGGTCGCGCAGCGGCGCGGGGCAGGTCCAGCCGGAGAAGTCCGGCGCCGCAAGGGTGTCAGCGGTCTCAGCCAACGGGGCTCGCCTCCAGAGGTGCGCTGGTGCCGCCGAGCCGGCGGTAGAGGTAGTAGGCGGCACAGGCCCCCTCGCTGGAGACCATCGTGGCGCCCAGCGGATTGCGGGGGGTGCAGGCGGTGCCGAACGCCTCGCACTCGTGCGGCTTGATCAGGCCCTGCAGGACCTCGCCGCTGCGGCAGGCGGCCGGCTCCCGGGTGGTGATGCCGGTGACCTCGAAGCGGTGCTCCGCGTCGAACTCCCGGTAGCGCGCGGAGAGCCGCCAGCCGCTGTCCGGGATGACGCCGATGCCGCGCCACGCCCGGTCGGTGACCTCGAAGACGTCCGCGAGCATCGCCTTGGCCGCCGCGTTGCCCTCGGGGCGGACGGCGCGCGGGTAGGCGTTCTCGACGGAGTGCTCGCCGCGTTCCAGCTGGCGCACGGTGCGGCGCACCCCCTCCAGGATGTCCAGCGGCTCGAAGCCGGTGACGACGATGGGCACGCCGAAGCCGTCCGCCAGTTCCGGGTACTCCTCCGTGCCCATCACGCTGCACACGTGCCCGGCGGCCAGGAACGCCTGCACCCGCACCTCCGGCGACCGCATGATCGCCTCGATCGCGGGCGGAACCCGGACGTGCGAGACCAGCAGGCTGAAGTTGCGGATGCCGAGCCTGCGCGCCTGGTACACCGTCATGGCGTTGGGCGGGGCGGTGGTCTCGAAGCCGATGCCGAAGAACACCACCTGGCGGTCGGGGTTCTCCCGGGCGATCCGCAGCGCGTCGAGCGGGGAGTAGACCACGCGCACGTCGCCGCCCTCGCTGCGCACCCGGAACAGGTCGCGGCCGGTGCCGGGCACGCGCAGCATGTCGCCGAAGGAGCAGAAGATCACCTCGGGCCGGGAGGCGATCTCCAGGGCCTTGTCGATGACCTCCAGCGGCGTCACGCAGACCGGGCAGCCGGGCCCGTGGATGAGCTCGACCTCCTCGGGCAGCAACTGGTCGATGCCGTGCCGGATGATGGTGTGGGTCTGGCCGCCGCACACCTCCATCAGCGCCCAGCGCCGGGTCACGGTGGCACGGATGTCGTCCAGCAGCCGCTTGGCCAGTGCGGGGTCCTGGAACTCCTCGATGTACTTCACCGGTCCGCCTCCACCCCCGCCGCGGGCGTCCCGGACGGGGTGGTGCCCGCCCCGGACGCCGCCTGCTCCCACGGGTCGCCGAACTCCTCCTCCAGCAGGCCCAGGTTGCCGAAGAGGGCGAGCGTCTGCCGCGCCGACTCCTCGTCCAGGCGCTGCAGCGCGAAGCCGACGTGGACGATGGCGTACTCGCCGACCTGGAGGTCGGGCAGGTACTCCAGGCACACGTCCTTGATGACGCCGCCGAAGTCGACGGTCGCCATCCTGGTCCCGTCACGTTCCTCGATCTCCAGCACTTTGCCGGGTACCGCCAGGCACATCAGCTGTCTCCTCGCTCTGGGTGGGGGGTCCGCGGGCCGTCGCCGCGGGCCGCGGCGACGAGTTGGCCGAGCGCCAGGCCGCCGTCGTTCGGCGGCACCAGGCGGTGGAGCAGTACCTCGAAGCCGTGCGCGCGCAGCGCGCCCGCGCAGGCGGCGGACAGCAGCGCGTTGGCGAAGACGCCGCCGCTCAGGGCGACCGTCGCGACGCCGTCGCGGTCCCGTACGGCGGCGCACACCCGCAGCACGAGGTCGGCCACCGCCCGGTGGAAGCGGCCCGCGACGACGCCCGCCGGTACGCCGCGGCCCAGGTCCGCGACGACGCCCGCGAGTACCGGGCCCGCGTCGCAGGCGGTGGCGCCGTCCACGCCGTCGCCGTCGCGCAGGGCGAACGTGTAGCCCTCAGGGGGCAGTTCGCCGGCGGTGACCGCGGCGGCCTCCAGCTCGACGGCGGCCTGCGCCTCGTACCCGGCCTCCTGGCACACCCCGGCCAGCGCGGAGACCGCGTCGAAGAGCCGGCCCATGCTGGAGGTGGGGACGCAGGCCAGGCCGCGTTCCAACTGCTTGGCCAGAAGCCGGAGTTCTTCGTCCGGACAGGCCGTCACGCACGGGAGGCCGGCTGTCCAGGGCAGACCGGCCGCCCACAGGTGGGCCAGCGCCATGCGGTAGGGCCTGCGCACCGCGGCGTCCCCGCCCGGCAGCGGCACGTAGGCGAGATGGGCCGCGCGCCGGAAGCCGTCGTAGTCGGCGACCAGGAACTCACCGCCCCAGACGGCGCCGTCGTCGCCGTGGCCGGTGCCGTCGAAGGCGACGCCGAGCACCGGAGCCGTCCCGTCGAGCCCCGCTTCGGCCATCGCCGCGGCGATGTGCGCGTGGTGGTGCTGCACCTGCCGCAGCGGACGCTCGCCTGCCGCGCGCCGCGCCCAGCCCACCGAGCGGTAGCCCGGGTGCCGGTCGGCGGCCAGCAGGACCGGCCGCACCCCGGTGATGTCCTCCAACTGCCGCTCCGCGGCGCCGAAAGCGGTCAGCGTCTCCAGGTCGTCCATGTCCCCGACGTGCGCCGACATCCAGGCGTGGCGTCCCTCGCCCACGCAGAAGGTGTTCTTCAGGTCGCCGCCGACGGCGAGCGCCGGGACCACGGACACCGGCAGCGGCACCGGGAAGGGCGCGTAACCGCGCGAGCGCCGCACGGGCAGTTCGCCGCCGTCGCAGATCCGTACCACCGAGTCGTCGCAGGGCACATGGATCGGCCGGTCGTGCGTGAGCCACGCGTCGGCGAGCCCCGCCAGCCGGCGCAGCGCGTCCTCGTCGTCCGTGACGATCGGTTCGCCGCCCAGGTTGCCGCTGGTCATCACGAGCAGCCGGGGACCCGGCGGGTCGCCGGGCAGGCCCAGCAGCAGATGGTGCACCGGGGTGTACGGCAGCATGACGCCGAGGTCGGCGACCCGCGGCGCGACGGCCGGCGCCACACCGCCGCTGTCCGCCCGCCGCCGCAGCAGCACGATGGGCCGCCGCGCTCCGGTCAGCAGCTCCCGTTCCATGACGCCCACATGAGCCAGTGGCGTCACGTCCGCGAGGTCCCGGGCCATCAGGGCGAACGGCTTGTCGCCCCGGTTCTTGCGCGTCCGCAGCAGCCGTACGCTCGTGTCGTTGCCCGCGTCGCACGCCAGGTGGTAGCCGCCGAGTCCCTTCACGGCGAGGACCGCGCCGTCGGCGAGCAGCCGTCGCGCGCCGCCGAGCGGATCGTGCGCCGCCGCCTCCACCGTGCCGCGTCCGCGCCGCACCAGCAGCCGCAGTCGCGGCCCGCAGTCGTGGCAGGAGACCGGCTGCGCATGGAAGCGCCGGTCGCCCGGGTCCTGGTACTCGGACCGGCAGGCCCCGCACATCGGGAACCCGGCCATCGTGGTGTTCGCCCTGTCGTAGGGCAGTCCGGTCACGATCGTGAAGCGCGGCCCGCAGTGCGTGCAGGTGATGAACGGGTGGCGGAAGCGGCGGTCACCCCGGTCGCGCAGCTCCGCCAGGCAGGCCCCGCAGGTCGCGGTGTCGGGGGAGACCAGCGTCCGCGCGGCGCCCCCGTCCGCCCGCGAGGCCGCGATGGCGAAGCCCGAGCCACCGGCGAGCGGCACGGAGGCGTGCGAGACGGACTCGACCACCGCCAGCGGCGGGGCGTCGGTGCCGATGCGGACACAGAAGGCGGCGACGGCCGCGGGCGCGCCCTCGACCTCGGCGACCACGCCCTCGCCGGTGTTGCCGACGTGCCCCGAAAGACCGAGCTCCCGGGCCAGTCCGAAGACGAACGGCCGGAAGCCGACCCCCTGCACCACTCCCCGCACCAGCACCCTGCGGCGCTGCACGGCGGTGTCGGAGGCCGGGGCCGGCTGGCCGGCCATCAGTGCGCGTGACCGACGGCGGTGCGCGTCATGACGGGCCGGTGGACGGCGGCCCCGGCCTGCACCGCGAGCGCCCGGTCGAGGAGCACGCCCACGCCCTCGCCGTCGCGCGCCGAGGTGCGGACCACCTCGACCCCCGGGTTCACCTGGGCGACGTTGGCGAGGAACGCCTCCTCGTCGAAGTCCACGGCGGCCGCGATGTCGTACTTGGTGATCAGGACCAGCTGCGCCAGTCCGAAGGCGCTGGGGTACTTCAGCGGCTTGTCCTCGCCCTCGGTGACCGAGGCGAGGACCACGCGCAGCGACTCGCCGAGATCGTAGGAGGCCGGGCACACCAGGTTGCCGACGTTCTCCACGAACAGCAGGCGGGTGTCCTCGGGCATCCAGGCGTCGACGTGCGAGCGCACCATCCGGGACTCCAGGTGGCACAGCCCGTCGGTCAGCACCTGCCGTACCGGCGCGCCCGAACGGGCCAGGCGCAGCGCGTCGTTCTCGGTCGCGAGGTCGGCGGTGAGCGCCGCGACCGGCACGCCGCGCCGGCGGGCCAGACCGAGTTCCGCCTCCAGCAGGGCGGTCTTGCCGCTGCCGGGGCTGGACAGCAGGTTCACCATCACAGTCCCGCGCGCGGCGAGGTCCTCGCGCAGGTGCGCGGCGCCGTGGTCGTTCCTGGCGAGCACGGACTGCTGCAGGTCGGTGACTTTGCACATGGCGTTCAGCGCTCCTCGGCGAGTGGTGCGGACAGATGGCCGGGCGGGACGGGCTCGGCCCACCGCACCTCGGTGATGCGCAGCTCTCGGCCGGACAGCAGCTCCGACGCGCCCGCGCCGCAGCGCGGGCAGCTCAGCTGCGGGGGCATCCCGGTCGGCCACGTGTGGTCGCAGGGGGCGCACCGGGCCCGGCCCGGCACGGTCCCGGCCGACAGGGACGAGCCCTCCAGGACGGTGCCGGCGCAGGCGAGGTCGAAGCAGAAGGACAGGGAGTCGGGCAGCACACCGGCGAGTTCGCCCACCTCCAGCCGGACCTCCCGCACCGCGGCCGGGGCGGCGCCGTCGGCCGCCAGGCGGGCGGCGGCCTCCTCGACCTGCTCCACCACCGCCATCGCGATGGACATCTCGTGCATCGGTCTCATCTCCGGTGTGGGGCGCCGGCCGGGCCACCGGCTGCCGCCGGGCGGTACCCCCGGCTCGCGCGGCTCCATTAGAGGCCGGTCGTGGGGGGGGCCGCCCGCCCCCCCCCCCCCCCCCCCCCCCCCCCCCCCGGGGGGGGGGGGGGGCGGGCGCGGGGATGATGGGGGGTAGGCGGTGCGGGGGGGGGGGGAGGCGGGGTCGGCCGCGGCCGCCC